>CALJUX010000021.1 GCA_937978655.1 uncultured Chromatiaceae bacterium | reverse complement strand
GCAGTATTTTGATACGCCAGTTGGTGTGCTCAAGGTCATGTCAAAACGCACCGGCCGTTATACCGCACGGCAGATTGCTTTCCTGCAATTAATTGCGGAGCAGCTTGGCTCTGTGATGTATTACTGCAGCCGCTATGGTGCCGACAATCTGCTGTATCAGGCAACCCATGATTCGCTGACCGATTTGGCGAACCGCTCGGTTTTTATGGAAGCATTAAGGGCCCATTTAAAACGCTCCGGGCAGTGTCTGCTGATTGTCGTGCTGGATATGAATGACCTGAAAATGCTCAACGACAACTATGGTCATCGCTGTGGCGATCAGGCACTGGTCGAGATCAGCCGGCAGCTGAAAGGCTGTTTCAGACCGGAAGATACTGTTGCCCGCCTCGGCGGTGACGAATTCGCGGTGCTGATGCCTTTTGCCACGCAGCCAGATGTGGACGCCGTGCTGTTCCGGCTTAAGACGCAGACCAGCCTCAACTTTCTCTTTGAAGATTGCAGTCAGCACCTGACACTCAGCGTGGGGCATGCGTTGTATCCGTCAGAGGAAACAACGCCGGAAGGGCTGTTACATAAAGCAGATTTACGCATGTATGCGCAGAAACGGGCAACCAAAGCGATCACCGCCACTATTGCTGCGCGCTAAAGCGCGGACGACAGTGACAAAATCCCCGCGGCGATGTGTTTTGCCTGCTGGCGAATTTCATGCAGCGCAGTACTTTCCCATAATTCACCACGCAGCAAAGAACCGATGGCATACACAGCCGGATAAACAGCACCATCACCGTTTTTGAGCCGCAAAGACGTGACATCGCCCGCAAGGCCCAGCCCTAATGGCCCGGCCGCCAGCGCGCCGGCTGCAATCGCCTGTTGCAGCGGATGGCCAGCCAGTCTGCGGTAGTCTTGCTCCGGCCCTGTGCAGTTAATGACTAAGTCAGCCTGATAATCAAAGGTTTGTGCCGCCACATCCCGATGCACCCGGCTGCAAATCTGCAGGCTCAGCTGCTCACCCGCCGCGCGGGCCTGCACCACCTGGCCGGCGTGCACTTCCAATAAACCATGCAAGCGTTGTTGCTGCAGCTGATCATGTAAATGCAGCGGCACCCGGTGTCTTGCCACGCCCCACAAATGCCGTAAGCGGCGCATAAACAGCGTTTTTTCTGCCGTGCTGAATTGCTGCCAATAGCGCTGGGTGTGCGGTCTTAACGCGTCGATCAACGGCTCGGCCGAAACGCCTAAGCGCCGTACCTGATGCCGCGCCCGGTTAAACAGCCGCAATAACTGCCGCAGGCTGGCCTGCTCTGGCAAGGCCTGGCTGAACTGGCGCAGCTGCAGCCCCGGATGGCGGTGCGGTAACATGCCATAACCATGCGGCGACACTGACAACACCGGCGTTTTTAAACCGGCGGCGCGCAGCGATAACAGCGTATCGACCATGCTCAGGCCATTACCGAGGATCAGCACTTTGCTGTCGGGTTTGAGTCTGGCAAGCCAGGTATCCGACCAGGGATTGTGTACATAAGCCGGATGCTGAGTCAGGGCCGACACACCAGCCGGATGGCGCGGTAATTCATTGCCACAAGCCAGCACCAGCGCTGAAAAACTCAGCCACTGGCCGTCACTTTGCAGTTGTGGCGCCTTGGCGTTTGCCAGCTCCAGCGCCGTCACCGCCAGCGGCCGCAAGAACACCTGTACACCTTGCTGCGCGGCCCAGGTCAGCGCTGCCTGCCAGCGCTCTGCCACATAATCACCAAACAAGGCGCGGGGCAGATAAGCCTGCGCCAATACGGTCGGTTCATCTGCAGCAAAGGCTGGCTGCTGCGCTAACCACTGCAAAAAATCATCTGGTTTGGCTGGGTCCAGGCTCATTTTACCGGCCGGTACATTCAGTAAATGCGCCACTTGCCGTGGCTGATAAGCCAGACCTCTGCCAAACTGGCCGCTCTTATCAAAAATTGTCAGCGACATTCCAGGCTTTGCCTGATGAATCAATTGGATAGCCACTGAAATGCCGGCTATACCCCCACCCACTATCGCGATGTTTTGCATCTGTTTTTCTGACCAACTGCATGGATACCGCCGTTGTGATAACTGGCGGCCACCCTTCCTGTCAATGAAAAAAGCAGTTAAGGTACAGCGCAAGCGTCCCTTCTGTTTGCCGGAGTTTCTGATGTCACAAACCCATTCGCCGCAAATCGCCCTGGTCACCGGCTGCTCCGGCGGCATTGGTCTGGCATTAGCACGGGAGCTGAAAAGCCAGGGTTATCAGGTGTTTGCCACGGCGCGCCAGCCCGGCGATCTGGCACGGTTGCAGGCCGAAGGTTTTGGTGTCTTTGCGCTGGATGTGAACGACCAACAGCAAATTGATGCCACCATCGCAAAGCTCAGCGCGCTGCATGGCCGGCTGGATTTACTGGTCAATAATGCCGGTTATGGTGCGATAGGTCCGGTACTGGATATCAGCCCGGAGCGGCTGGCGCTGCAGTTTCAGACCAATGTGTTTTCGGTGGTAGCGATGACCAAAGCCGCCTTGCCGCTGCTGCAGCAAAGCCGGGGCACCGTACTGAATATCGGCAGTGTCAGTGCCAGTCTGGTCACGCCTTTTGCCGGTGTTTACTGCGCGTCCAAAGCCGCGTTGCATGCCATCAGCGAAGCGCTGCGGATGGAGCTGGAACCACTGGGCGTGCAGGTGGCGCTGGCCGTGACCGGTGCGGTGGACACCGGCTTTGCCGACCGCGCCAGTCAGCTGGCTGAGCAGGTGCTGTCGGAAGATTCCAGCTGGTGGCCTTATCGCGACGGCGTACGTCGCCGGGCCCGCGCGTCGCAGGATTTTCCGACCCCTGCCACTGAATATGCCAGAGCGCTGGCTAAAGCGCTGCAAACGCCACAGCGTCAGCTACACATTCGGGTTGGCCGCGGCAGCTGGTTGTTGCCGCTATTAAAAGCGCTGTTGCCCGCCAGCCTGTTGCACAAAATCCTCAAACGCAAATTTGGTCTGTCCGCACACTAGAGCTGCCTGTTCAATAGTTCGCTTCACTGTCGCTCAGGTCTGCCATCTCAGAACCTCATGCCGGTACAAAGCTGGCCTTGGTCGGCTATCACAGAATATTTTTTTTCAGCCGGCTTGTTCCGAATAGATCCACTGCTATCGTTGATGAACAGCATCGCCGGCGCAGTGTGTCCGGCCAGGTACCGGCTTTATCGTCTGATGCCGCTGTCCAGCAGCCAGAGTCAGTGACTACCGTGGTCAACAGGACGTTGCATCTTCAGTTGTGTTTGCCCTGATACGGAGATCCTATGTTTTTTTCCAGACACAAAACGTCCACGCCAGCGCAGATGCTGTTTAATGCCAATCAGGCCCAGCTGGAAAATGAACTCAACGCCATCCGCAGTAATATCGCCTTTATCAGCTTCAGCCCGGATGGTGACATTCTGGACGCGAACAAAATCTTCCTCGACGCCACCGGTTACAACTACACCGAAGTCGTCGGCCGGCATCATCGGATCCTTTGTGACGAAGCCTACAGTAAAAGTCCGGATTATTTGCAGTTCTGGCGTGCACTTGCCTCTGGCCAGCCGCAAAGCGGAACTTTTTTGCGCCGGCGGAAAAATGGTGAAGACCTATACCTGCAGGCCAGTTATTTCCCGGTACAGGATGACAGCGGCAAAGTCAGCAAGGTGATTAAAATTGCCTCTGACGTCACCCGCGACCAACAGCTGCTACGCGACAAAAATGCCATTTTAACTGCACTGGACAAATCTCTGGCGGTGATTGAATTCAGCCCGGATGGTCATATCCTGCACGCCAACCAGAACTTTCTCGATACTGTGCATTATCGTCTGGAGCAAATCCGCGGCCAGCATCACAAAATCTTTTGTTTTGACGATTTTTACCGGAAAAATCCCGATTTCTGGCAAAAACTCAGCAGTGGTCAGCTGTTCTCCGGTCGCTTTGAACGCAAAGATGCGCAGGGACAGCAGGTTTGGCTGGAAGCCACTTATAATCCAATCCGCAACGAGCGTGGCGAGGTGTGTAAGGTGATTAAGTTCGCTTCCGACATCAGCGTGCGCGTCAATGCCGCCCGTCAGGCAGTGGAAGTGGCTGCTGCCACTTCGGAGGAAACTTCGCAAATCACCGGCAATGCCGTCAAAGTACTGGGCGAAGCTGTTGCCACCTCCATGCAAATTGCCAGTCAGGTGCAACAAGCCGCCAATAACGGCGCGCAGTTAAGTTTGCAGGCGAAAAATATCAGCGACATTGTCACCACCATTCGCGGCATCGCTGAACAAACTAATTTGTTAGCCTTAAATGCAGCAATTGAAGCAGCCCGTGCCGGCGAATCCGGCCGCGGTTTTGCTGTGGTGGCTGACGAAGTGCGTAAACTGGCCGGTCGCACGGCAGAAGCCACGGCAGAAATCGCTAAAGTGGTACAAACCAATACGGGGCTGATCCAGACCATTGACCAGCAACTCAACGCCATCAGCGGTATCGCCGCGCACGGCCAGCATGCGGTGGAAGATGTGGCCGCCGGCATTAAAGATGTCGGTCAGGGCGTGGCGAATTTCGTCGCAGTGGTGGAAAAACTCAAGCCATAAGAGGTTGTTGTACAAAGCAAGAACGGTCAGGCGGCAATGTGATGACTTTGATACAGTAAGACCACTTCTTGCTTAAGGACCTTGCTGATGTCAGAACCATTTTTAGCGCTGCTGCCCCGTTTACTCCAGCTGATTGAAAACGCCGATGAGCCTTTGTCACTGGCCGAATTAAGCGCCCGCAGCGGTTATTCCGCCTGGCATCTGCACCGGCAGTTCCGCTTCTATTGCGGTTTACCGCTGCAGAGTTATCAACGGTTGCTAAAGCTGCAACGCGCAGCCAGCGCGCTGGCCTACCGGCAAACCCCAGTGACCGAACTGGCACTTGAAGCCGGTTATCAAAATGCCGAAAGTTTCAGCCGGGCCTTTGCGCGCTGGTTAGGCCAGGCGCCGGCGCAATTTCGCCAGCAACCGGACTGGCAATATTGGGCGCAGCAGACTGAACCGCTGAATCAAATCTCCCGCACTGATACCACAAATCTTGCCGATTCGGGCTTAAGAACCGAGCGCCGCGACAGCACAGTGCTATTGCAATGGCTGCATCAGGGAAATCCGGAAAGTCTTGGCGACAGCATCCGGCGTTTTATTGAGTTTCGCCGTAGCAATAAATTGCATCCCAGCCGCTTCGCGACCTTTAACCTGTTGTATGACGACCCACAGGATTGCGTGCCGGATGACTACCGGTTTGGTCTGGCACTGCAGCTTAGCGCAGCACAGCCGGAATTATTGCAGCAGCCGGAGCTGAGCATGGTGACAGTGCCGGCCGGTTTATATGCCTGTTACGACCACGTCGGGCCTGATGTGCAGCTTGACGCTGTGATCCGCGCCTTATACACCGAACTGCTGCCCACGCGCGACTGGTTGCCCGCCGATGTGCCGCTGTTGCTGGAGCGGGTGCAGTTTTTCCCGGATGTGCCGGCGCATCAGGCGCACAGCCGGATTTGGCTGGCACTGCAGACCGACTGAAGCTGTTGTTGATCAAGGTCAGCATTCCGTATCAAAGAACCGGCTACACTCATTCCAGTTTTAGCCCCCAGTTTTTCAACACGGACCTGACCATGAAATATCCAAACGCCGCCAGCGCTTTAAATCTGATTGGTAACAATGAGTTCATCTGGAGCCATTCGATGGCTGCCACCCCGTACAGCATGCTGGACGCCTTAGCCCAGGTGGCGCGCGACAAACAGCAGCTGACGCTGCTGAGCCTGCATACCGAAAAAAGCGGCGCTTTATGTGCGGCAGAACTGGCCGGCCATTTACGCCAACGGGTATTTTTTGTCGGCGGTCCGACCCGCCCGGCGGTCAATTGCGGCCTCGCCGACTACGTGCCCTGTTTTTTATCAGAAATTCCAAAGTTATTCAGAAGCAAAGAACAACGCGTCGACACCGCCATTGTGCAGGTGTCACCGCCGGACAAACATGGCCTGTGCAGCCTCGGCGTGTCGGTGGAAGCCACCCGGGCGGCGATGCAAAACGCCCGGCGTGTCATTGCGCAAATCAATCCGCGCATGCCACGCACCCATGGTGATTCTTTTGTGCACTTGCAGGATTTCGCCGCCTACGTTGAGCTGGAATCGCAAATCCCGCTGCATCTGCCGGCGGAACAGGACCCAATCACGCAACAAATCGGCGCCAATGTGGCGAGCCTTATTCGCGACGGCGATTGCCTGCAAATGGGCATAGGCGCCATTCCGGATGCGGCGCTGGCTTGTTTGGGCGACCGGCAAAACCTTGGCGTGCATACCGAAATGTTTTCCGACGGTGTATTACCGCTGCTGGAAAAAGGTGTCATTAACAACCGCAATAAGAAAAAACATCCCGGCAAAGTGGTCACCACTTTTGCCATGGGCAGTCAGGCGCTGTACGACTTTGTCGACGACAATCCGGAAGTGGTGTTTCTCGATGTGGCTTACACCAACGACACCGCGGTCATTCGGCAAAACCCGCAGGTGGTGTCGATTAACAGCGCTTTGCAGGTCGATTTGTCCGGCCAAATCTGTGCCGACTCGCTTGGCACTAAGATTTATTCCGGCGTGGGTGGTCAGATGGATTTTGTCCGCGGTGCTGGTTTATCGGAAGGTGGCCGCGCCATTATCGCGCTGCCAAGCACCGCCGCCGGCGGCACTGTGTCGCGCATCAGCTCGTTGTTAAGCCCTGGCGCCGGCGTCGTCACCACCCGCGCCCACGCCCATTACATCGTCACTGAATATGGCGTGGCAAATTTACGTGCCCGCAGCCTGAACGAGCGCGCCAGAGCACTCATTGACATCGCCGCACCGCAATTTCGCGAACAGCTGGCGCGGCAGGCGTTTGAGGATTGGGGGTTAAGGCTGTAGTTGCTGCGGTGCTGATTTTTATCACAAACGGATGCCCGGCCATGCTTTGATATCGCCTTGTCATGCGCTGCTGTCAGCGCTTCGATACAAAACTCAGCCATGACAGCAGCGATGCCGGGCAACCATTTGGGTAGAGGCTCCATCTCAAAGCATTGGCGCTTCGGCAATACCAGCGACGGACTCCCGGCGTCATCTCACCACCCACTGTGCGCCCCCAGTGTTGCTCAATAAAAGACAACTGGATGCGTCAATTCCTCGCTGCCTCATCAGGCCCTAATCGCACTTTCTGCCACTTTATTCAGCAAAAACATACAGAAAATCGCTCCGAATTAGCTTATATTGAACTCCGTGTTAACTAAATGAAAATGGAATTTTATGAAGCTAAGAATGAGTTCGATTTTACTGCTTGCGATATTGTCTGCTGCTGATGCCACTGCAACTTCGGCATATCATTGGCAGCTGCAGACACAAACAGGTGCAACTGCAGGCCCAGCGGGCGTGTTATTTCAAAACCTGCTGTTTGCTCCTGGCAAATCAAGCTGGTCAGATACAGGCGGCTATTTCCTTGATGTGTTTGATATCACAGCGGCCCCCTCAGCAGGGCCACTACGCCGGCTGAAGCTGGATCAGCCGGTCCGTGAAATCAGCCTCAGTGGCGACCTGTTGCTGCTCAAATACCCGCATCATGTTGAACTGCTGCGTTTATCTGCCCAAGGAGAGCGCTCCTTGGGTGTGGTTATGCTGAAGCCCGTCAAGGACTTCGCTTATCAGGCGACCATCTATAACAACCAGCTGGCCCTGCGCAGAACACTCAGTGCTGGCCCGACAGAAATTGAGATTTATCAGGTCGATGAGCGCATCAGTCTGAAAAAAACACTGGAGTATCATTCTGCCGGCAACTTCAGACCACTGACACTGGATAATAGTTATGTATATATCGTTGACCGCGCGGCCTGCGATGCCTGTGCCTCGCACATTGTGCATCGGATCCGCATCGACAATAACGAAGTGCACTCCATCCCCACTAATTACAAAATCAGTCTCCCGGAGCATGCCGGCAACGGCTATTTTTATGCTTTAGACCCGGATGCCCCTTTTCGCGTCAACATCGTTAAATTTGACACCGACAAACTGACACCGCTTTATACAATGCCCATCGAATTGACAAAAATCCTGCGCGCCGACGACAGCCGGCTGCTCTACACATCTGCTGATCAGCGGCAGCTGTGCCAGACGACGCTGACAGACTCCGGTCCGACTGCAGCAGAATGTCAGGACGCACCACAACATGAACAGCGAAAAACGGCATATTATGGCGACCAGCGTTATGGCTATGCGACGCCAAATCAACTGATTTTATTAAACAAAGGCCAGCCGCCGTCAATGCGACCATGGCTGCGTCAGCCTGCATTGAGCCAGTTTGGCTGGCTGAACGGGCAATTACTTGTATCGTCAGACAAAGGCTACTTCTGGCAAGATCCGGCGAACAACAGTCTCAGTGAAGCCACCGGCATTGCAGCCGCAGCCACGCTTGGTGAAAGCAGAACACCGTTGTTTTTTTCTGCTGATCAGCTGATGAGCTATCGCAGGCAGCAGGGCTTGCAATTATTTTGGCAGGTCCATCGTGCACAGCAAGACCAGTTTACCCAGACCGGCGGCCAGCAACTGATGATGTCTGAAGCGTACAACGCTGCGGGCGCTGTGTACGGCCAACATTATTTTGCCAATTTTGCCCAACATCTCGAAGTATTTAAGCACGACGGCGGGAACAGCAATGTGGTCGCAAGAATACCAGCCTCAGCACTGCAGACCGCCGACGGGGTTGCCTTACAGCCTTTTGCCAGCTATGAGCAACAAGCCTTCCATCTCGACAACATCTTGTTTAAACCGGCAGCACCACATTTGCTTTATCTGTCGATGCAGGCGGCGGGTGAAAAGGTGCTGCAACGGATCCCAGATGTGCAACGATTTGCCAGTGATGACGACAAACTGCTGGTCGCGTTTGACAACCAGCTACGCCAATACCAATGGCAGACTCAGCAGTATGTGCAGACCGGAGCCATCACAACCGCCGCCTGCGCTCCCGGGGCAAAACCAACGAGTCTCAGCATCAGTAATAAAAAGGCCATCGTCGTCATGCACTGGCAATCGTCGCTGGTGCCACAACGGCGCAACTTCCTGTGTATTTATAACCTCAGCAGCAACCCGATCCAATTTGAGACACAGCTGGAATTACCTACCGCAGCGACCGGCGACAGCCTGTTTAAATTCAACGGCAACGAGCTGTATGGGGTTGTCGGCAACGACGGCCGCCTGTTCCGGTACCGGCAAAATTTTGCGCCGACCTTTCCGTCCAGTGTCACAGTAAAAGAAGACAGCCAGACGATGCCGCTGGTCGCACTCAATGATGTAGAAAACGACACGCTGACGCTGCAGATCACCAAAGCAGCCACTCAGGGCAGCGCCGGTATTTTCGGCAACCAAATCAGCTACAGCCCCAAAACCAATTACCACGGACCCGACACCATAGGTGTTAAAGTCACTGATACCGCAGGCAATGTGACTGAGCAAGACGTCGCAGTCACTGTCGTGCCAGTGAACGACCATCCTGTGGCTGAAGCCCTGCAGTTTAGTGTGACGCAGAATGAAAAATACAACGGGCAACTGCAAGCCAGCGATGTGGATGGAGACAAGCTCAGTTTCAGCGCGCTGACTCAACCCAAACTCGGTACTTTGCTGCTGAATGCCGAAGGCAGCTTCAGCTATCAGCCAACACAAAGTGGTGACGACAGCTTTACAGTGACCGTCAGCGACGGCAATGGTGGCCAGCATCAGACTCAGGTCAGTGTCAAAGTAAACGCCAGTACTTCGACCGGAGGTACCAGTGCACAACCCACAAAAACCGACGGATCAGCAGGTGGCAGTAATAGTCTTATCAGTCTGTTGTGGTTAAGTGGGCTCGTCTGGTGCCGGCGGCTGCGCCAGTGATCCTATGCATGGCAACTTGAAATGAGGCGGCTACGCAGCCGCCTTCTGCAACAACTCACAGCATCTGTTTTGCCGGTGCTGGATCCGCACACCCGCCTATCAAGTCAGTATCAGATCTGCCGCATACCGTCTTTCAGACAGTGTAGGCGGCTACTCCGGCCGCCGGCACGCCTCAGCTTCGGCTAAATCGCGCGCCGCGCGCCACTCCAGACTGCTTTTCAGCACTAAGGTGAACAGCGCCAGTAAGGCCAGCAAAGATGACACGGCAAAAGCAGCAGCAAACTGATATTCGTTGTACAGAATTTCGATATGTAGCGGCATGGTATTGGTCTGCTCGCGGATTTTGCCGGACACCACAGACACAGCGCCAAATTCACCCATGGCACGGGCGTTACACAAAATCAGCCCGTACAGCAGTGCCCATTTCACTGAAGGCAAAGTGACGCGGATAAAGGTCTGCCAGCCACTGGCGCCTAAGGTCAGCGCGGCTTCTTCCGCTTCACGGCCTTGCTGCTGCATCAACGGGATCAGCTCGCGCGCCACATAAGGGAAAGTGATAAAGATGGTGGCGAGCACTATGCCCGGCACGGCAAACATCACTTGTAAATCATGGTCGTTCAGCCATTCGCCCCACCAGCCACGCGCACCAAAAATCAGCATCAGGCTTAAACCGGCAATCACCGGCGATACCGCAATCGGCAAATCAATCAGCGTGATTAAAAACTGCCGGCCACGGAACTGGAATTTGGCAATGGCCCAGCTCGCCGCCAGACCAAAAATCGCATTACAGGGCACCGCAATCACCGCAGCAATCAGCGTCAGCTTAATCGCATGCGCCGCAGCGGGTTCAGTAATAGCGGCCAGGTAAACCTGCCAGCCTTTGCTGAAGGCTTCGCCAAAGACAATCACCAGCGGCAACAGCAGAAATAACGCCAGAAAACCCAGCGCCAGAGTTAATAAAATCGCGCGCAGCCACAGCGGCTCTGTAGTGGCGCGCCTTGGTTGGAACTGTCCTGAAGCACTCACCGTCCACCTCCGTGCCGCTGCTGACTCCAGTGCTGCAACGCGTTAATCAATAACAATAAAATAAACGAAATCAATAACATCACGGTACCAAGTGCCGCAGCACCGGCATAATCAAACTGCTCCAGCCGCGACATAATCAATAGCGGCGTAATTTCGGTGCGAAACGGCATATTACCGCTGATAAAGACCACAGAACCGTATTCACCGATAGCGCGGGCAAACGCCAGTGCAAAACCAGTCAGCAAGGACGGGATCAGCGCCGGAAAAATCACCCGGCAAAAAATTTGCAAGCGGTTGGCGCCAAGGCTGGCCGCTGCTTCTTCCAGTTCCTGCTCTAAATCCTCCAGCACCGGCTGCACGGTGCGCACGACAAATGGCAAACCGATAAACACCAGTGCCAGCGTCACACCAATCGGCGTATAAGCGATTTTGATGCCCCACTGATAAAAGTACTGGCCAATCCAGCCGTTTGGCGCATAAATCGCCGTCAACGCGATACCGGCCACGGCGGTTGGCAGCGCGAATGGCAAATCGACCAGCGCATCAATGACTTTTTTAAACGGGAAGCTGTAACGCACCAGCACCCAGGCCACCAGCAGGCCAAATACCAGATTTATCAGCGCGGCAATAAAAGAGCTGCCAAAGGTCAGCTGATAGCTGGCGATGGCACGTTCGCTCGCCACCACTTTGACAAAACCGGCCCAGTCCAGCTCAAAACTTTTCAGGATAAGCGCCGACAGCGGCAAGAATACCAGCAGGCTCAGGTAAAAGGTGGTGAAGCCCATACTCAGGCCAAAACCCGGCAATACCGGCTTTTGCGTCGATTTTTTAAACAAAACGAATGCTCCTGTTACCGGACTCAGCGCGCATAAATCTGGTCAAAAATGCCGTCTTCGGCAAAGTGTTGTTGCTGCACCAGATCCCAGCCGCCAAAATCTGCGATGGTTTTCAGTTCCAGCTGCGGCAACGCCGCTACGCCCGGCACCGGCTGCAAAGGCCGGAAATAATGCTCAGCCGCCAATTTTTGCGCCTCTGGCGTATATAAAAATTCTAAGTAAGCCTGCGCCAGCGCTGTGGTGCCTTTGCGCTCGGTGTTTTTCTGCACCACTGCCACCGGCGGCTCGGCCAGCACTGAAATCGACGGCACCACAATTTCAAACTGATCAGCACCTAATTCTTTGACTGCCAGATAGGCTTCGTTTTCCCAGCTTAATAACACATCACCGATACCGCGGCGGGCGAAGGTGCCGGTCGAGGCACGCGCACCGCTGTCGAGCACCGGTACGTTGCGATAGAGCTTTTGCACAAAGGCTTTAGCGCCAGCTTCGCTGCCGCTACTTTTCAGGCCATAAGCCCAGGCCGCCAGATAGTTCCAGCGTGCGCCACCAGAGGTTTTTGGATTGGGCGTGATCACGTCGATGTTGTCGCGAACCAAATCGTTCCAGTCATGGATGTTCAGCGGATTGCCTTTACGCACCAGAAATACAATGGTTGAACTGTACGGCGCGCTGTTATGCGGTAATTGCTGCTGCCAGTTCGGGTCAATGAGCTTGCCGACGCGCGCCAGCGGCTCGATGTCCGCGGCTAAGGCTAAAGTCACCACATCGGCACGCAGGCCATCCAGCACCGCGCGGGACTGGCTGCCAGAGCCGCCATGCGACTGTTCAACAATCAGCTTCTGACCGGTTTTTTCCAGCCAGACTTTGGCAAAGTGCTGATTAATATCGCGATAAAACTCGCGGGTTGGGTCATAAGATACATTCAGCAGCCGCACTTCTTTGGCTTGCGGTTGCGCATTCGCCTGCAGCTGTGGTGCTGCGACTGTTAATAATAAAGCCGGCAACAGCTGGCAAAAGCGGCGCAGGACGCTGCTACGCCCAGATACCTGCAACTTGGATAACTGCCACTTGAGTAACTGCAGGTGGCGCCGTGTCGCGCTGACCTGCAGGGCTGAACTGAATAATTGCAACTTGTACTCCGCAATCAGGGCTGACCGCCGGTCGCGAGGCTCCGGCAGTTTCAGATATACAGACGTCTGAACATCTCTTGATGGGAGTAAGACTAAAACAATTCGGTCAAGATAAAAAGAATCAAAAAGTGCAGAGCTATAACCAAAAGTTATGCTCGCAGCGTTAGCGTTGCAGCCGGTACTGCCAGCAGGTCCAGCCGGACAGCAGCAGACTGCAAATTCCCCAGCACAGGCCCAGTTGTGGCAGTAAAGCCAGGCCGGCAGACGGCAAACCCAGTAGTTGTAGCAATATCAATATGAATGTCGCCAGCACAAAACCGCTGGTCAGCGTGCGCAGCAACGCCAGCAGCCACAAGCTTTGTTTGCGGCCATAAGCTTCTGCCGCACCGCAAAGCATCAGCATGGCCAATATGCCGCCAAGCGCCAGTAAAGCACGCAGCGCAGGCCCGGCATACAGACTTTGATGTGCCGCATAGCCGAGATTTCGCAGTTCCCAGGGGGCGCTTTGCCAATAATCAGCCTGCGGCAGCACCTGTAATTGTGTATTCAGTGATTGTTGCCTGAGTTGATAAGGCGCGGTTTGTGGCCAGTTGGGCTGTTCGGTGAATAACCATTTGCCACTGGCTAGATCCAGCTGCACTTTAGCAACGGGCCAGCCAGGCGTGTCCAGCAAGGTCGCCAGATCCGGCGTAGTTGCTGCCATGACTGATTCTTTGGCGACGGCTGCTGGCTGTGGCCGCGGTTGTGGAAACAGGGCCAAATAGTAGGCGGCACTGTGTTGTTTAATCAGTTCCGGTGCCCAGTTACCATATTGCGTCAGCAGCGCCGAGCCAAAATACCAGCAAAGCCACGGCAGGCTTAGCAATGCCCCGACCAAGTGCCAACGTAACGGCCCGCGGCCGAAAACCTGCGTAGTACCGGCTTGCCGCCAGCGCTGCCAGAGCAGATAAATACCAGACCCGGTTAATGCCAGCAGCGCAATCGACAGCCCAATTAACAGCGGCTGCGCCGCACGCTGCAACAAGCCAGCCAGCTGATAATGCAGCGAAAAAAACAATTCACCGACGCTATGCCGACTGTTGCCGGGCGTCAGCTCCAGCGGTTCACCAAGGGCGGTGAGACCCGTCTGCGCAGGATCTGTCGGAAGTTGTAGCCAATAACGGGTTAAGGTCCAACTACCCGGTTGCTGCAGATGTAACGTCAGATAAGGTTTGCGCGCTGAAGCGAATTCCACATACAGCTGGGCTGCAGCAGGTGAATGCTGTTGTTGCCATTGCAAGGCCAGCTCTAGTTGCCGCGCAGGCGCCATCTCGACGGCGCGGGCCGGCGCCAGTGCTGGTGTCAAAGCCAAATCAAGCTCAGCGCGATACAGCGATAAAGTGCCGCTCCAGCTCACGATAACGGCCAGCGGCAGCAACACAGCGCCCGCCAGCGCATGCAGTGCTTTTTGCCGTTTCGCCAGTTGCAGCAAACCAAACGCCAGCACAATCAACAGCATAAGCTGAGTTAACTGAGTCCATAACAGCGCATCAACAATCCCCAGCGCCGGCGTCAGCCAGGACAGCTGCCAAGTTGCCAGTTCGCCACTAAGCCAATATCCCAACGCACCGCCGAGGCTTAACCAAAGAATGTTGCTGAACAATGGGCTTCCTTTTGAGTTGTTGCCTGGTGGCAGGCTTCGTGCGTACTGCAATAAATGTCCAGTGACTCTTCGAACGTAAGGCTGCGCATGTACGGCGGCGCTTCGCTTGCCGGTACCTACCCGATACCTACCGATTCCTGCCCGACGACTGCCTGTGTTCAGCCTCGCTTGGCGGTTTAGGCGAAATCCCGTATAACAAGCGCATCGATTTCCGCGCGGATTGTCGCATCAATGCAGCTGACTGAACAACATCACCCTGAGTTTGGCGACATTGCCAAACAAAAAATAGCCGAATTCAATGCCTTACACTGGGACGCCAGCCTGCGGCAGCCGCTCGGCCTCGCTATCCATGACGACGCCGGTAATTTGCTCGGCGCCTTAGCCGGCCGCACTTTTGGTAACTGGTTTTATCTGGAATCCTTTTGGCTCTCGCCAGAATTACGCGGCAAAGGCCAGGGTTCAGCGCTGTTAAACCGCGCCGAGCAAATCGCCCTCGAACGCGGCTGCCGTTATGTGGTGCTGGATACTTTAGATTTTCAGGCGCGGCCTTTTTACGAAAAACACGGCTATCAAGTGGAGTGGACCCAGCAGGACTACCCTTTCGCCGGCGGCGCTAAGTATTTTATGAGCAAGGTACTTTAAGCCGACAACAGTTGGGGTGGGCTGGTCGTCACACTATTGTCCTACCCGCAATCCGCGGAATCCGGGTAGGCGCAAGGCCTGCCCCTACGGATGATTAAACATTTGCAATTGGCACAAATCCACCGCCCCCACCAATCAAGGCTCAATGCGGATTTGCTTAATCAACACCTGCTGTTTTGGGCTATGGAAGGCAATAGGTTTTGCGCCCGGATTGTCGATCCACTTTTCTTCGACTGGCAGCGCGGCAAAAGCATCCAGTACTTTGTCACCGTCGGTCAGCTGGCCGAAATTGGTGTATTTGCCATCTAAATGCGCGCGGCGTTCCAGGCAGATAAAAAACTCGGTGCTGCCACTGTTCGGGTCTTCGTCGCGGGCCATGCCGAGGCTGCCGCGGATGTGGGGTAATTTGTCAGAGAACTCGGCCGGAACGCGGTATTTTTGATGGTCTGGGTGATTGTCATCATTGATGCCGGCCTGCGCGACATGGCCTTTGACCACACGATAAAATGATTTGCCGTTGTACCAGCCGGCGTTGGCCAGTTCAATAAAACGCGCTGTGGTTTGTGGCGCCGCTTGCTGGTGCAAATCAAACTTCATCGTGCCGATAGTGGTTTCAATCACGGCAGTTGGCGCTGCCTGCAACACGCCCATTCCAGCTAAACATAATAACAACACCGCACTTTTTACCAGCTTCATCTGCCTGTCCCTGTTTGTTTATTGCAATAAAATGGTGATTTGATTGGTCTGGCCTTTGGCTTCCTGCGCGCCAAACGGCAAGACTAAGTCCTCTTTGCCATCGTCGTTTAAGTCATTGACCAATAAGTTAATAGCGCGTTTTGGCAGCTTAATTTTCTGCCGCGTACTTTTATCGGAAAACAGCTTAGCGCCAACCGGCGCATAACTGCGTAGCGTGTCTTCATCTTCAGCTTTAAGCAGCGTTGCTTTGCCATCGGCACCTTTTAATACTGCCGTCACCGGCAGATTAAACTGGCCACTGCCAAGTGAAATGCCGACATCCACTTCCTGGCGGTGCACCGGCTTAGTGCCAAAACTGCCGTCGGCCTGTTGTTTGTAAAACAGCCAGTCGACCGACGCCGAACCGGTCAACAGCGCCGACACTATTTTGCTGATGCCGATATCCGCCGCCGGCGTGTAAAAATCTAAGCGGCCGTCAGCGTCTAAATCGACAAACTGCACATCAAACTGCACGCCGGTAGTGTTGATTTGCTGGTCCGCTTTGACCGGAAACACCAGCTTGCCGTTGTCGTTGCGGCCATAGTGAATGCGGTAGCTGTATTTCTGCTCCATCACATCAACATAATGCTGTTGTTGCACCACTAAATCGGTGATTTTATCGCCATTTAAGTCGAGTAACCGTTCCAGCCGCGTGATGGTCAGGCCTTCGTAGCTGCGACCGTCGCCACCACGTTGCTGCGCCTGTACGTCCGGCGTCAGGCCAACACCAAGCGGCACTACTGTTGCTGTGGTGGCAAAGCTGCCGTCCGCTTGCTGCGGATAGACCCACAGGTTGTCGTCGACGTTAAACACAATATCGGTGCGACCATCCAGCGTGTAATCGACCTGGCGTGGTGTTTTCAGGAAAAAATCCGGGTCTTTCTCAAAGATCTGCATTTGCGCCGTAATTGGCAGGGCATAAGTGCGAAAGGTGCCGTCTTTTTGCTGCATCAGCACCTGCAGGGCACGAAAATCTGGTACCAGAAAATCGGTCAGGCCGTTTTGGTCCAAATCGGCGGTAAATTCCAGCTGCAGCATACGCTTGGCGTCCGTCACCGGATAAGCCGAAGGTGCACTCGCCAGCTGCCGCCATTTTTTACTGTCGCTTTGATAGTGCCACAAGGCGTCCTGCCCCATCGCCACCAACTGGCTGCCAGTTTGCCCGGCTAAAGTCGCCGGCTGGAAAAACTGCACCTGTTCCGGCAAAGCAATTTGTTCAGTGCTGTTATTGGCATAATCAATCCGGCTGAGCCAGCGGTGTTCATGGTTATGACCGGACACCAGCAATACCGGCTGACCGGGCAAACGCAGCACACTGCCATTGGCCGGATGTTCCAGTTTGACTGTGCTGGCTTTAAGTTGCAGCGCATTCGCCGGCATAGCGCTGAGCGCGCTGGCCAGCAACAAGCTGCCAGACGCCAGCGTCAGTCGTTGTGGCCTGGCTGCAGAAAGGGCTGAATAAACGGCGGATCTCAGCGGCATCCTGATGTTCCTTCCAGATGGATTAAACGGGATTTTGCCTCAGCATACGATGAAGCCGCTGTTAAAGACCAACAAATGTGTAACAAATTCAGTCATTCAAGCAATTATTTCGCTGAATAAAGGCAAAGGTCTGGCGAAAGATTTCCGCTCTAGGCCGGTTCCGGCTAAAATAACCGGCTTTGTTGTGTGTTGGAGATGTGTGATGTCAATTAACTGGTTCCCGGGTCATATGCATAAAGCCCGCAAAGAAATTGCGGAGGTGATGCCCCAGGTTGATGTCATCATCGAAATGCTCGACGCCCGTATTCCATTTTCCAGTGAAAACCCGCTGGTGCCGGAACTGCGTGGCGATACGCCATGTATTAAAGTGCTGAATAAAGCCGATTTGGCCGACCCGGCTGTCACCGCCATCTGGCAGGCACATTTTGAACAGGAAGCCGGCGTCAAAGCCATTCCGATCAGCCAGCAGGATCCGGCGCAAATTCGCGCTTTACTTGACCTCTGCACCACCTTATTACCAGACCGCAACTTTGATGTGCGTGGCCCGCGCGCGATGATTATGGGTATTCCCAACGTTGGAAAATCAACGTTGATCAACACCTTAGCCGGCCGCGTTATCGCCAAAACCGGCAACGAAGCCGGTGTCACCAAATCACAGCAACGGATTAAACTCGACAACGGCGTGATTTTAACTGACACGCCGGGTTTTCTCTGGCCAAAACTCAGCCCGGCCAGCTGTGGTTATCGCCTCGCCATCACCGGCGCCATCAAAGAAACCGCTTTTGACTATGGCGACATCGCGCTGTTCGCCGCCGAATACCTGCTGGAGCATTATGCCGACCAGGTATTAAACCGCTATCAAATCAAAGAAAAGCCGGAAAACGATTTGGCCCTGCTCGACGCCATCGGCGCCAAACGCGGCTGTATGGCCAAAGGCGGTGTGGTCGATGTGACCAAAGCCGGCGCCATTCTAATCAATGAGTTACGCGCTGGCCTGTTTGGCCCTATCACGCTGGAAACCCCTGAAATGGTGACAGCAGAAATCACCAATGCTAAGTTAGAGGAAGCCCGCAAAGCCAAAGAAAAAGCGGAGCGTGATAAAGAACGGGCGCGCCGCACCAAGAAAAACCGCCGCTGACGCCCAGACCCAGGTTTGTCTTTTGCGCTGTTTGCCTTGTGTACCCGCAAGGCGCAAAAGCCCACGTACACGGAGTTTGCGATGTCTTGTCTGTCCCGCCGGCAGTCCCTGCTGGCCTGGTTGATTTCCGGCTGTTTCACCCTGTCGGCGCATGCCGCGCCTGTGCTTATCAGCAATATCAAAGGTTATGGTTTTGACGACAAACGTCAGCTGGTAGCATTCAGCGAGCTGGTGTTTGATGACGCCAGCGGCAAAGTGCTGGCACGGGGCCAGGGCATTGCCAAAGACTATCCTGCTGCCAGCAAAATCGACGGCATGGGCCGCACCTTATTGCCGGGGCTGATTGACGGTCACGGTCATGTGCTTGGCCTTGGTCAGAACTTGAGTCAGGTTGATTTACGCGAAAGCAGCTCAGAAGCGCAGGCGGTGGCTAAAACCGCCGCTTTTGCCAAAGCCAATCCGCAGGCGCAGTGGATTTTAGGCCGCGGCTGGAACCAGGTGTTATGGCCAAGCCAGCAATTCCCCGGCAAGCATTTATTAGACGAAGTGATCAACGACAAACCGGTCTGGCTCAGCCGCGTTGACGGTCATGCCGGCTGGGCCAACAGCAAAGCCTTAGCCCTTGCCGGCATCAGCAAAGACAGCATAGACCCACCGGGCGGCCAGATTGTGCGTGACGCCAACGGCGAACCCACCGGCGTGCTGATCGACAACGCCATGTTGATGCTGGAAAAACAAATTCCGGCCATCAATGAAGCCGAGCGCGTCAGCGCGCTAAATGCTGCATTTGCCCATCTGTTATCGCTTGGCATTACCAGCACGCATGACGCTGGCATCGACGCGGCAAACCTCGCCACTTATCAGCAACTGCGTGATGCGAAACAACTGCCGGTGCGACTGTATCCGATGTTGTCGGCGACAGATCCGGCGCTGGAATCATGGCTCAAAGCCGGCCCAATCGACGACCCGCTGGATTTCCTCGATGTGCGCTCAGTGAAAATTTATGGCGACGGCGCGCTTGGCAGCCGCGGCGCAGCGCTGTTAGCCCCTTACAGCGACAAACCGAAAGAAACCGGTTTGTTAGTCACTCAGCCGGATAAACTGACCGCCGTGATGAAACTGACCATCGACGCCGGTTTTCAGGCCAATGTGCACGCCATCGGCGATTATGCCAATCAGCTGGCGTTAGACCGCTTTGAAAGCCTGCAAACTGAAGCACAGCGCAAGGCTGGCCGTCACCGTATTGAACATGCGCAAATTGTTGCGCCAAAAGACTTGCCACGTTTTGCCGCTTTGCATGTACTGCCGTCGATGCAGCCAACCCATGCCACGTCGGATAAGAACATGGCGGGTGCGCGGTTAGGTGTGGCGCGGCTGCGCGGCGCTTATGCCTGGCGGTCTTTAGTCGATGACGGCAACCGCATTGTCGGCGGCTCAGATTATCCGGTCGAACTGGCTAATCCGTTTTTTGGCATCCATGCGGCGGTAACACGGCAGGACCAGCAAAATCAACCGGCCGGTGGCTGGTTGCCAGAGCAAAAACTGACGTTGGTTGAGGCGCTGCGCAGTTTTACCGTCGATGCCGCTTATGGCGCTTTCCAGGACCAGGCGATGGGCAGCCTCGCGCCCGGCATGTGGGCTGACTTTATTTTGGTCGACCGTGACATCGTCAAAGTCGCACCGGAACAGCTGTGGCAAACCAAAGTGCTGGCGACTTATGTCGGCGGCGAACTGAAGTACCAATTCCGTGAATAAACAGTTCCGGGAATAAACAAGGTTTTTTATGATTAGCCAGAAGTGGTCAAAACTAATTAAGTCACTGCATTTAAAGAAGTTTCGAAAAGCAGAGCAACTGTTTTTTGTCGAAGGCGAAAAAGCAGTGCTGGAAGTGCTGGCCGCGCACTGGCCGGTTAAGGCTTTGTTTGGCACTGCTGATTTTTTTGACCGCTACCCGGACACCGCTTACGCCGCAGAAATCAGCCAGTCGTGTCCGGCCAGTGAACTGGAGCAGGTTGGCACTTTTACCAGCAACAACGCGGCACTGGCCGTGGTGGCCATTCCGCAATATGCACCTTTTGCGGAAACCGCCGGTGAATGGACTCTGGTGCTGGATAACGTCAATGACCCGGGCAATCTCGGTACTATTATCCGCATCGCCGACTGGTATGGCATCCGGCATGTCCTTTGCTCGCCAGATACTGTCGATGCCTTTAACCCTAAAGTGATCGCCAGTGCCAAAGGTTCGTTTTTACGCGTCAAGTTACATTACACCGATTTAGCCACTGCGCTGGCAACAGCGCAACAGCCGGTGTACGGCGCCTTTTTAGACGGTGATTCAGTGCATCAGCTGGCTTTGGCCAAACCCGGCGGTTTTATTGTGCTTGGCAATGAAGCCAATGGCATCAGTGACGCGATTGCCGGTTATATCAACCGCCGCATCACTATCCCGGCATTTGGCCAGGCCGAATCGCTGAATGTCGGCATCGCCGGCGCCGTGATTGTGGATAATCTGCTGCGGTTGTCGGCACGCTGACGCGCAACACAACACATAGCAAAAGCGGCTGCGCACTCAGCCGCCGCACGATTTCAGTTACAATGCCCCGTCACGCCACCAGAACCGGAGCCCCAGATGCCCAACACTGCGCAATCACTGTTCCCCACCATCGCTGATTTTGTTGGCCAGACGCCGCTGGTGCGGCTGCAGCGCATGGCCGCGCATACCCAAAGTACCGTGCTGCTGAAGCTCGAAGGCAATAATCCGGCGGGTTCAGTTAAAGACAGACCGGCGCTGAATATGTTAAACGCCGCCGAAGCGCGCGGGGATATTCAGCCTGGCGATACCATCATCGAAGCGACCAGCGGTAATACCGGCATTGCGCTCGCGATGGCAGCAGCGATCAAAGGCTACAAAATGGTGTTGATCATGCCAGACAACGCCACCGCCGAGCGCAAAGCCTCGATGCAGGCGTATGGCGCTGAACTGATTCTGGTCACCAAAGCGCAGGGCATGGAAGGTGCGCGCGACTTAGCATTGCAGATGCAGCGTGAAGGCAAAGGCAAAGTGCTGGACCAGTTTAATAACCGCGACAATCCAGCCGCACATATTCAAGGCACCGGGCCGGAGATTTGGCAGCAAAGCCAAGGGCTTATCACGCATTTCGTCTCCAGCATGGGCACTACCGGCACCATCATGGGCGTCTCTACTTATTTGAAACAACAAAATCCGGCGATTCAGATTGTCGGGTTACAACCGGCCGAAGGCAGTTCGATACCGGGAATTCGGCGCTGGCCTGAAGCCTATCTACCCGGTTTTTATGAAAAAAACCGGGTTGACGTGGTGCTGGATGTCAGTGAAGCCGATGCCGTCGCCACCACGCGGCGCTTAGCCCGTGAAGAAGGCATTTGCGCTGGCGTCAGTTCTGGCGGTGCGGTGTTCGCGGCGCTGCGCTTAGCCGAGCAACAGCCTGGCGCCGTGATAGTCGCCATCATTTGTGACCGTGGCGATCGCTATTTATCTTCTGGCTTGTTTGATTATTAGGGATTGCTGTGACTTTCGAATGGATGGCGCTGGCTGCCGCCTTGTGCTGGGCAGTTGGCAGTTTAATTTCCGCACCGGCTTCAGCGCATTTGGGTGCTTTTGCCTTTACGCGCTGGCGCATGACTTTCGCCAGCTTGTTGTTGTGGTCGACGGCGCTTTACAGCGGCAGCTGGCAAACCTTGCCGACCAACCAACTCTGGTTGCTGGCGGCGTCTGGCTGCATCGGCATTTTAATTGGTGACACCGCGTTATTTGCTGCCATGAACCGGCTCGGACCACGTCGTGCCGGCGTGCTGTTTGCCACCCACGCGCTGTTTTCCGCAGTGCTGGCTTATCTGTTTTTAGGCGAAACCTTATGGGGCTGGACGCTGGTGGGCTCAGGCTTATTGGTCAGCGGCGTGATGTGCGCCATCTTGTTTGGCAAAAGAGCCAGTGAACAACATCACTGGGAAAGCTCCAGCCACCAGCTGGGGATTGGCATTGGCCTGGGCTTGTTGTCGGCCTTATGCCAGGCCGTCTCCACGCTGATGCTCAAACCGCTGATGGAAACCGACATCGACGCCATCGCCGCCTCCGCAGTGCGGATGACCACCGCGCTGCTGTGCCATCTGATATTGCTGTGGCTGGGTTTTAAAGTCGCCCGCACCTATCTGCCGATGACTAAAAAAGTGCTGGGCATGGTCGCTTTTAATGCGCTGTTATCGATGGTGATTGGCATGACGCTGATTTTACAGGCATTAAAACTCGGCGACGCCAGTCTGGTCGCGATGCTGTCATCGGTCAGCCCAGTGCTGGTACTGCCGCTGCTATGGCTGGTGTACAAACGCCGTCCCGCCGCCGGTGCCTGGTTAGGCGCAGCGTTGACGGTCGGCGGTACTGTGTTGATTTTGCTGCATTGATGCTGGGATGGGCAAAACCGCTCAGCGCTCAGCGCCTACGGTTGGTCCGCCCGGCACGGCCAACAACTCTTCCGCCGCCCGCTCAGCATCCTGCACCTGGCGTTGGACCACCGGTAACTGATTGCGGTGTAAATCAATTTTCGCCATGATTTCGGACAGGGCGACGGCGTGGCCCGGTGTCAGAATGCCGTTGTGGCCGCTGATGATGTCGTCGGAGACGGCCAGCACCCAGACCGCCTGCATATTGGCGTCACCGCAAGTTTGCACTGTGCGCCGCGCCTGCAGCCGGGCGCGAATTTTCCAGCCGGATTTGGCCAGCGTCATCATACAACCTGGGCTGGCGTCATGCTCGGCCAGCGCTTTGGGGATATTCAGCGCGATGGAACAATCGCCGCGCACACAGCGGTCAATATCATGAGTAATAGCCCAGGAATTGCCCATCACCCGCTCGCCGTCGCGCAGCCAGCTCCAGGCTTCTTTTAACGCGTAATCGCCTTTGGATTGTAAAACCACCATCGCCGGTTTTTGCCGGTCGACACTGAGCAGTTCGTCCATCGGCCGGTATTCACTGGCGCGCACCGCCGGATTTAACAGAATAAATAAATTCGGATTATCCTCACCGGCTTTAATCGCCTTGCTGATGCGTTCTTTGCTGCCATGCAGCGCCACAGCGCCACCAAGGCTATGGCCCAGCACAGTGTATCGTTGCAGCTGGCCGGCGCTGACTAAGCCGTCGAGTTCGTCCAGTAACGCGGAAAAACCAGTTTTGCCGATGCGCCGCGCCACCGATTTGCGCTGAAAAATTGTCGGGAAATCCAGGGCTTCGACCTGACTGCTGGCGTCGGTCGAACCATCCAGCCACAGCGGGTCAAATTTGTCGCCGCGCCAGCCAATGTACAGGCCAATCAGATTGCGCTGCGCGTCCGACTGCGCCATTTGCTGGTAAAACTGCTGGAAGGCAATGAAGTTTTCGTCATCCGGCGCGGCGCTGTGATGCCAGCCGTGGATAAAAATCAGCAGTTCGGGTTTGGCACTGCTCTGACTGATACGGGCTTTTAAGCCGGCCAGCTGCGCCGGATTATGCGGCTCGCCTTCGTCATTAAATTCAATGACATGGAAGTTTTGCTTTGCGATGTCTGCGCCGGGCACGTGATAAGGCTGATCCGGAATATAACTCAGCGCCAACGACAGCAATAACACCGCAGCAAGCAGCAATTTGGAAATAGCGATACGGAACAGGACTTTTTTCAATTGATCACAACACGCTCTGGCAGGACAAAAACAACTGCGCAACAGCGCAGAAAAAACCAGCAGATTATACGGCAAAAGCGATGCCGGCAGGTAGCACTGTTCAGTCATTCCGCCAGGTTTTATTTGGGCCCGGCATCGCCGAAAATTGCTCCTGCATTTCCGGCGTACCATCCATCCCTGGATATAAAAAAACGGCTGCATTTCAGCAGCCGTTCAGGGTTTTCACAACAAAACGCGAACGCTTAAGAACCAATCATACCGCCATCGTCTTTGGTGACAATCACAGTCGCCGAACGCGGCCGGCTGGTGGCATCATTGGCAGGCCAGGTCGAGGTCAGTTTAGTCACCGTCGAGCGGTCGCCCGGGTGCTGAATATTCACAAACATCGTTTTCATATCCGGCGTAAAGCTGATGCCGGTAACTTCGCAGTCCACAGGCCCCACCAGGAAGCGTTTGATCTGACGGGTTTTGCTGTCTGCCACCACCATCTGGTTATTACCAAAAGGGCCGGACGCTTGCTGCGAACCACTCATATCGGTCTGGATCCACAGCAGGCCGTTTTTATCAAATGCCAGGCCATCCGGGCTGGCTAAATGGTTGTCAGCGCTCAGTTTCAGCCCAGTGCCCGGTGTTTCAGTACCAACATCACCGGCCAGCAGGAAGATGTCCCAGTCAAAGCTAAGCGCTTGCGACTGCTGACGCTCGCGCCAGCGGATGATATGGCCAGTCGCGTTGTTGGCGCGCGGGTTGGCTTTATCCACTTGCGCCGCCGTGCGCGACGTGTTGTTGGTCAGGGTGAAATAGACTTCGCCGCTGGTCGGATGCACCGCGCCCCACTCCGGTCTGTCCATCTTGGTGGCGCCCACCACGTCGGCGGCCAAACGGGTGTTGATCAGCACGTCGGCCTGACTGACAAACTCGACATTTTTCGCCAGGGCCGCCGCGCGGAATTTCTCCGAATGTAAGTCCAGTGCCAACCATTCGCCGCTGCCATCGGCATTAAATTTAGCCACATACAGCGTGCCGTCGTTCAGCAGATGCCCGCCAGCGGTGGCTTTGTGGTAAGGCGCTTTGGAGACATATTTGTAGATGTATTCAAAGGTCGAATCGTCACCGGAATAAAACACCACCGGCTGGCCTTCGGTCACCGGCGCAAAGACCACGCCTTCGTGGCCAAAGCGGCCGAGCGCCGTGCGTTTTTGTGGCACGCTGTCCGGGTTAAAGGGGTCTATTTCAACAATCCAGCCGAAGGTATTTGGCTCATTGCGGTAGTCGCGATTGGCGTCTGTGGCAATGGTAGAAGCGTTAAAACGCTGATACTGATCGGCGCCTGAATCGGCAGTTTCCCAGCTGTAACGGCCGTTTTTGGTGCCAACACCATAACGTTTATGTTCACGCGGTTGTGTCGCGTCGGCATTCATAAAATAACCGGCCCAGTTTTCTTCGGCGGTTAAATAAGTGCCCCACGGGGTGTAGCCGTTGCCGCAGTTGTTTAACGTGCCGCGGGTGCGGGTGCCGTCCGGGCTGTATTTAGTCACCATTTTCACATCGCCACGCGCCGGGCCCGAGATCTCCATTGGCGTGGCACCGGTGATCCGGCGGTTCAGCGGGCTGCCCTGCACCAGCTGGAACTGGCCACTGGCGTCTTTTTTGATATGCGCCACCGTCACACCGTGCACGGCAACTTCTTTACGCACTTCATCGGCCGGGCGCGGGGCGCCGGTTGGGCCATTTTGATGCAGCGTGGCCGGCTCACAATATTCATGGTTAAACACCAACAAACCTTCAGCACTGTTTTTACCTTCTGTGCGGGCATCCAGCGGGAAGAAGTGCATGCCGTCGTGGTGCGCACCGACCTGCTGTTCCATCTCAGAGCCGGTATTGAGGCCACCTTCTTTATAAGCCGGGTAGCTGCCGGTCAGTGGTGTACCCATCGGCAAAAACGCCCGGGCGCTATAGCCCTGCGGTACGGTGATTTTGTCCAGCCGGTTGGTTGGAATGGCGCTGAAGTTCAGCAGCACTGGCGCCGGTTCTGGTTTCACCGCGTCCGGCAACAAGACCGGCGTTTTCGTGTCACTGTTGCAGCCGGCCAGAGTGCCGCCAAAAACAGTCGCAACTGCGGCGGCAATGCCGCCTTTTAAAAAACCACGACGGCTGGCGACTATGTCACTAAAAGTTGGGTTGTCTGAGAAATTGGTCTGCGGGTCGATGCCGCTGTTATCGAAATCTAAGTTGTTATTCTGCTTGTTATACATGAGCGCTCCGGCAGTGACAGTTCAAAAAGTTCCGCCGGTATTAGAGCTTTCGCAGATGTCATCCAAGTGACGATTCATCGACAGTTTTGCGACATCCGCCAGACATTTGTATGACAACCGGACTCTGTTACAGGGGCCGCGTCGCAGGCCATACGACAAAAGTTGCGCGCCGGCAGGCTCACAGCAAAGCGTATGCTCTGGTATAGTGCAGACATCTCTGCGCAATCAATGAGGCAAACCGCACCGATGATGGAATGGCAAATTGTACCTTTTGAGCAGTTAGACAGCCTGACGCTGTACCATATGTTACAGCTGCGGGTCGATGTCTTTGTCGTTGAACAAAACTGCCCGTATCCGGAATTAGACGGCAAAGATTTACAACCGGGCGTGTTGCATATCCTGCTGAAAAAACACGACAAAATCCTGGGTTACAGCAGAGTGCTGCCGCCGGGTGTCAGTTACCCGGACCATCCGGCCATTGGCCGGGTCTGTGTGGCACAAACCGCGCGCCGGCTCGGATTGGGTGAATTACTGGTGGCCAAAGCCATTGCGGTTGCCAGCGAACAGTGGCCGCAGCTGGACCTGTATATTTCCGCCCAGTGTTACCTGCAGCGTTTTTACGAAAGCATGGGTTTTGTCGCCGCCAGCGAACCTTACCTCGAAGATGATATTCCGCATCTGAAGATGATCCGGCCGGCGGCGTGAACGCCGCTCAGGATGATTTGCCGTACAGTTGTTCGGCGCGTTGCAGCAAAATCCAGCTGGTCAGAATGTATTTATCATTCGACACCGGCACACAACCGCGATGGGTGTGAGTGAAATACGCCGGCGCTATCACCATGCGGCCGGCTTTAGGCTGGATCGATTTCTGCTGATAATAAAACTCGGTCTGGCCGCCTTCAGCCACGTCATTTAAATAAAACATAAACAACAAGGTGCGGTGCAGCGGTTCGTTCAGCGGCGCCTGTGGATAGACTTCACAGTGCCAATAGTTGTAGTTGCCCGTGCCGGCGTCATACTTCTGTGCCTGAATGGCACCCAGCCGGTACAATAAACGCATATAGTCGCCGGCGCGGGCTTCGCCTATTTGCTGATAATTTTCGTGAGTCAGGTTTACCGGCGCCCCCGTTTGCGGGTGCTGCACGGTCAAAGCCACCGGCGCAATCAGCGCGAAGTGATATTTGCGAAAATACTGCTCCGCATAATGGCCGGTCACGGCGATGATCTGCTGCAATAGCGCCTGATATTCAGCATGATCGTTGAGGTATAAATCGGTGCTGACTTTTTTGCTCGGGTCGACACCACCACCGGTGCGGCCCGGCGTACGATGCGGGCTCTGCTCAAAAGTGTTGATGATGGCCTGACAGAGTTCAGGGCTTAACGCGTCATCGTAGATCTCAATAAAATCGGTCATTGGAGTTATGTCAGCTGGCAAAGTCTGTCTGCAAGATAAAGCATCAGGCCTGCTGCTGAGAAGCTCTGCGCGCGGAAAATTTGCAATTCATTTACAGCAGAAAAAACAACGGCGGTATTGCACCGCCGTTGTTTTTACAAAGCCCGATACCGGCGCTTAACCCTGATAAGCCGGATAATCGGTGTAACCCTTGGCATCCTGGGTATAGAAGGTGCTTTGATCCGGCGCGGCCAATGGCCAGTCGTGTTGCCAGCGTTCGACCAAATCCGGGTTGGCGATAAAGGCCGCACCCACGGCTACCGCCTGCAGCTGACCACTTTGCACCGCCTGTGTCGCTTCGTCTTTCTGATAACCCATATTGCCAATCAGATTGCCCTGATACACCTCACGGGCGGCCGTCACCACATCACCTTGTTGCACGCCAAAAAAATCCGCCCGCATCAGGTGTAAATACGCCAGCTTCAGCGGGTTTAACGCCGCCGCGATATGGCGGGTTAACGCCACCGGATCGGAATCGACCATGCTGTTGTAGCTGTTTAATGGCGAAATCCGCACGCCAACGCGGTCTGAACCCCAGACCTCCACGACCGCCTGTACCACTTCCAACAGCAAGCGGCTACGGTTCTCCAGCGAGCCACCGTAACGGCCGCTGCGCTGATTGACGCCATCGCGCAGGAACTGGTCCAGCAGATAACCGTTGGCACCATGCACTTCGACGCCATCAAAACCGGCCTCTTTTGCATTGATCGCCGCCTGGCGGAACTGAGCAATAATGGCTGGGATTTCGTCGTCGGCGAGCATCCGTGGCGCGGTGTAAGGCAATTTGCCTTGCGGGGTATGGACCGTATCTTCAATGGCCACAGTACCAGACGACACCGGCGTCTTGCCGTTATTCAGCGCCGGATGACAAGCGCGGCCGCCATGCCAGATCTGCAACACAATTTTGCCGCCTTTGGCGTGCACCGCATCCGTCACCTGCTTCCAGGCCTGAATTTGCGCCGCCGAATAAATTCCTGGTTCGCGCCAGAACGCAGAATTGCCCTCAGCCACCATCGTCGCTTCGGCGATCAGCAGACCGGCACTGGCGCGCTGGGCATAATACTCCGCCATCATCGGCGTCGGCACATGGTCGGCGTCAGCGCGCGTGCGGGTCAGCGGTGCCATCAGAATACGGTTGTTCAGTTGCAGGGCGCCCAACTGCATCGGGCTGAATAAATCACTCATGTGGATTCCTTGGTTCAGGGACGTTGCGGCAAACTGCATGGTTGCCAGCGGTTTAATTAACTTACTGAACGGTACATAACGACGCAAGCAGTCTTTTTCAAGTCCGCCCACAGCGACTTTTTTTAACCGCTGTGCCAACAATCACTCCCGCCTTCTCACACGCCGCCCTGCTTTGCAACCAGCTGACGGGCGCGGCAAGCTGGAGTTATCCGGCCTGCAGCAGCGGTAACAATTCTGACCACTGTTGCCCCTGCTGGTCTTTGTCAGACATCAGCACGGGGCCGCTCAGCGGCCACTGGATTTGCAACTGCGGGTCGTCAAAAGCCAGCACATACTGGTCGTCCGGCTGGTAATAATCAGTGCATTTGTAGCTGACATCGGCCTGGCCTTCCGCCACGTAAAAACCGTGCGCAAGGCCAGGCGGCACCCACAACAATTGCGGTTGCCGGCTGTCCAGCCAGATGCCTTCCCAGCGGCCGAAGGTTGGCGAGGCCGGACGCAAATCAACCAACACATCAAAAATGCGGCCGCGGGTGACCTGCAGCAGCTTGCCTTGTGGCCGGCGCCACTGAAAATGCAGGCCACGCAGCACACCGGCGTCAGACACACTGTAATTATCCTGCACCAGCGGATAAGGCCCGCACTGGGCCTGAAACAAGTCGAGGCGGAAATTTTCCATAAAACTGCCACGCGCATCCTGAAAGACTTTCAGCGTGATGAGCTTCACATCAGCCAGACCAAGTGATTGAAATTGCATTAAAACTCCTGAAAAGCCTCTGGGGTACTGCTGGTACCAGCCTTCGCCTGCAACAACAGCCATTGCTGAAAAGTCTGCTGCAGCCCTGACTGCCAGTCTGGCAGCGGCTCACCAAGCAGAAGTTCCAGCGCCGTGACATTGAGCCGTGAATTCAGCGGCCGGCGCGCAGCGGCAGGCCAGGCCGACGACGGTATCGCACTGATGTGCTGACAACAAAGCCCGCTGACGCCCTGTTGTATCGCTAATTCCTGAATAGCCCTGGCAAACTGATACCAGCTGCAACTGCCGCGACTGGCCAGATTCAGCACCCCGCTGACGGATGATGTCAGCAAACGCAGACTGACTTGTGCCACCAATGCCGCCGGAGTGGGCGCACCGACCTGATCCGCAACAACCTGCAGTTGCGGCTTTTCCCGCAACAATCGCAGCATAGTACACATGAAATTTTCGCCCTGTGCGGCATAAACCCAGCTGGTGCGTAAAATCAGTGCGGCCGGATAAGCAGCGAGCACCGCCTGATCCGCCAGCGCTTTGCTCTTGGCATAAATACTTTGTGGCTGATAAGGCCGCTGTTCATCCAGCGACGCGCCGCCATCATCACCATACACATAATCGCTGGAATAATGCAGCAAGCGGCATTGCTGCTGCGCCGCATATTCGGCCAGCAGTGCCGGAAATGCGCGGTTAACGGCGTCAGCCAGCACCGGCTCAGTTTCAGCCCGGTCCACGGCCGTATAAGCGGCGGCATTGATGATAAACGCGGGTTGGTGTGCCGCTAAAAAATGCCGGACTGCAAAGAGATCCGCCACATCCAGCTGATGTCGCTCAGGCGCGATGACCAAGGCGCCCTGTGCTTTGAGCTGCGGCGATAAGGCCCGGCCAATCTGACCGGAGCCGCCAAACAGCAGCACCGGGCCACGGGATAGAGAAGCATTCAGCGACATAACGGGCCTTTTCAGAGGAATATCATCGATTACCCGGTGGGCAACACAGTTATTGTCCCGCGCCGCGCGGTGGGCTGACAAGCCTAATGTCAGCCCACCGCGCCACCGGCGGCGAAAATTCAGTGAAAAGTTTCGCCGCTGAAGGCCGCAGCCCCCCTCGCCCGCGGCCGAATTCTGCTATCATAGCCGGCCATGCCTGATGTTCAGCGCGCGATTAAGGCGAATTATGATCAACCATTTCCGTGTGTTAGGCGTCAAAGCCAGCGCCAGTGAAGATGAAATTAAAAAAGCCTATAAACGGCTGTCGAATAAATACCACCCGGACAAGTTACTCGGCTTGTCTGAAGACGAGAAAACAGCGGCCGCCGCGGCGCTGCATCAGGTCAAACAGTCGTATGAAGTGCTGTCTGACTCCAAAGCCAAAGCGGCTTTTATCAAAGATTTTAACAATGTCATTGTCACAGACCCCGCCGCAGCGATGAAAGAGCTGTGGGACCAGTTTTATTGAGGACGTTATGACGAAAAAACTGAATATCCAAAAAATCAATCAGTTAAAAACTGATGCCTATGAGAACATCGATTCTTATAACGACCCGGACACACCAAAAGCGCTGGAACAATTCTGCGGCAAAATCAAAGCGATATTGCAGGCCGATCCGGAAATGCTCGAATCAGTGCCGGAATATCTGCCGGTTGCGCTCTATGGCCGGGTCAAATTCAGCAAAGAAGCCAAATTAAAATGGGCCAAGTGGGTCCAGACCGCGACGCTGCCGGGCTGGGACGAATTTAAAGTCACAGTGGCTTTTAACAATGCCGACCTGCCGCTGGTGAAAACTGTACGGGATTATTCCGAAACCCTGCTGATTGAATCCTGTGCGGTGTTGTATCTGCTGGAACAACAAGGCAAAGCGCCGGCGCGCAGCCGAAGCGCCAGCAGCGAAGATCACGACGACGAAGCATCCTACGACGAAGATGACGACGAAATGCGTGACGAAGCCGACGACGACTACAACGGTCGTCAGGACGACGATGATGAAGACGAAGAAGGCTATGATGATGCCTTTGACGATATCCGCTTTAAAGGAGAAGGCCGCTGATGAATCAACTGATTGAAATTACTGTGGCCGAGATCAAAGAGCTGGCCATTGTCGAACCGAAACAGGCCAGCAAAAAATTTGAGCTGATTGCCAATGAAATGTCAGATGCGCAGTTAGTCGAAGTCATTGAACAGATTGATATTGTCACGCTGACGCAAATCAACAGCCAACACGATATCTCCTTCCCGTCGATTATTTCTGAGCTGATGACACCAGAGAAAATCCGCGACATCGTCTGTCAGCAACCGCTGTACTGGGAAGAGAAAATCAAAAACAATGCGGAAGACTTGAAACAGCATACCTTTGATTTTCTGACTTATTTAATCCGCACCCAGGAAACTGAAGAAAAACAAGCCGAGATCCTCGAATGTATCGCTGAAGATCCGGCCGGGCTGTTTTATCTGTCCATTCCGTTTATTGAGCTGTATCGCGGCGAAGTGATTGAAGATGAAGACTTTTATCAGGATATCCTGCACGAAGAAGAGCAGGATTTAGAAGAAGCCGTCAGCTACACCGAACGTCATCTCAACGAAGAAGTACACGGCCTGGGTTTTGACGACCCACGTAGCCTGCTGGCGCTGATCCGCCAGTTAACACCACAAGTGGAGCAGTCGATTAAAGCACTGGTGCGTAACGAAAATTCCGGCTGGGAAGGCATTATCAGCAAGTTCGCCACAGAACTGGTGATGCAGGCCAAAGAGAAGAACCAGGGCAGCGACGAATACGCTGAAGTAGACGAAATGTTCAGTTTCCTCGATTAAGGACTGCCGGATGCAATTAGTAGTACGTGAGCAGGAACAAGGGCCATTTCTGAGCAAAGTGCTGAACTTTGGCAAAGCACAGCAGTTATTGACTGAAGCCGACATCAACACGCTAAAAAGCAAAGCGGTGCTGATGAGCCTGAAGTTCGCCGACAAGTTTTACAACAAATACAAAATGCATTTGCTGGAACAGGCTGCGCACGATGTGGTCGGTGTGGTGAGTCTCGGCCTTGCCGAATTATCCGGCCATGATTTACAACGCGCGCTGGTGCTGCTGCAGGGTGCAGATGGCGTGATGAAGCCGTTTCAAAAAGGCTGGAGCATGCTGGTGACGGTCAGCCCGAAACAGCAAAACCGCAAATCGCTGTACGGCGATGTCGACGAGCAACTGCTCAGCGACATCTCAAGCCCGCCAGACGCTGAAGAATGGCAAGGCTGGCAGCTGTATCAGCAAGCGCTGCTCGAATCCAACCGCCGCAATGCGATTCACTTGCTGAAACAGCAGTTTTTCCAGCAACAACAACTTGATCCTTTTGAACATTTTAATCTCGAGGGCATGCTGGCTGAAGTGGTGATTTACCGGGTGATTTGTGGGCACGGCAAAGTGAAACAGGACCTGAAACAACGCATTCGCCAGACCGAGATGCAAGAGCGCTGGTTCAGCACTGATTATCTGCTGCTGCAAACCGAGGCGGCGCTGGCCGAGTTACCGGCCGGTATTGCCGAAGCCATTCGCGCCGACATCGGGCAGAATTTCGCACCGGCCATGTTAAAAACGCTGCAGTTTGCAGTGAAATACCGCGAAAAAGCGCTGGCGCAAGCCTCGCCGGAACAGCTGGATGCCTTTGAACACAAACAAGGCATGCTGAATCCGTTATTGGGCTGGCCGCAATATATCGAGATGTAAGGTTGTACTGATACGCCCTGCGCTGCCCGCTGCGCTCAGGGCTTTTCCGCCAGCAACACCCGATTGCGGCCGCTGGTTTTGGCCAGATACAGCGTTTTGTCTGCCGCATCTAAAGCCGCCTGGGCCGAACTGAAATCATTGCTGCCGGCCACACCGGCACTGAAAGTGACTGAAAACATCTGCTTATCTTCACTAAACGCAATTTGACCAAACTGCGTCAAAATCTGTTGCATCACCTGCAAAGCCGCGGCGGGTTCGGTATCCGGCAGCAGCACTAAAAACTCTTCGCCGCCATAACGGCCGATGGCGTCACTTTTGCGCAGCCGCTGCTGTAACAATTGCGACAACGACACAATCACCCGGTCGCCCACGGCATGGCCAAAGCGGTCGTTCACCGACTTAAATTCGTCGATATCCAGCATGACCAGGCTGCAGTTTTTTTGGGTACGACCCGCCAGTACAAACAGCTGCTGGGCCAGTTCCTGAATGTAGCCGTGGTTATGCAACCGGGTCAGACTGTCCTGCTTCATCAGCTGGCGCAGCTGACGGCCGCGTCTGATCCGGGCATTGAGCTGTGCCAGTAACGACTCACTGCTGATATTTTTCGGGATCACATCATCAGAACCAAGCTCGACCAAATCATCTTTGATCAGGCTGCTTTGCTCGGCCGTCATAAACAGAATGGGCACCGCTTCATATTGCGGGATTTGCCGTAACATGCGCCCAAGCTCGGCGCCGTTATAGTCCGGCAGATGGTAATCGAGGATAAATACATCCGGACTGAAAGTATCCAGCGCACTGAGCAAATCTGCCGGCTGCATCACGCCACGAAATTCAAAACCGTCCTGTTCAAGCAATGCTTTGTAATAACTCAGCACCGGTTCCTGATCATCAACCATCAGGATGCGATAAGGCCTTTCGTTTTCCATATCCAGCAAATGGCGGATCTTTGCCACTAATTCATTGATTTTTGGTGGCTTGTTAAAAAATGCTGCCGCCTGATGCCGCACCGCCAGCATCCGCACGGCAAAGTTATTTTCGCTGGTCATGATGATGGCTTTACCACCGCGCTTGTGCAAAGCGCCAACCAGCTCAAACACCTGCTGACGACTGCCGTCCGGCAAATTTAAATCGATAATCGCAATAAGCGGGGTTTGCGCCGCCAGATACTGCTGCGCCGCGCCGAAGGTTTTTACCCAGTCGACAACAAAACCAAATTCGGACAAATTAGTTTGCAGCAGATAGCCATGACTTTCGCTGTCTTCTAACAACAACAGCCGGTCTACCAGCTTAGGCTGTGGCGACAGCACAGGTCCGGCCACCGCGTCACTGGCTGCCGCCGGCACGGAACAAAGGGCAATAGCCTGTGCCAGCTGCGCCATCGCCTGCTGCAATTTGCGCTCTGCGCCGGCAAAACCTGCCGCATCTGCGGCGTCTTGCTGCAGCAGCTGTAATACATCCGCCGCAGCGGCAGAGACTTGCGGCAGACCAAAAGTACCGCCTGAGCCTTTCATCACATGCAGACGACTGACCAGTTCATGACTGCCGTAGCTGCTCCAGCGTTGCTGCAGTTTCTGAAAAATATCGTTCATCTGACTGAATTGCTGCGGCAGCCGGGCACGATATTGCTGCGACAGCTCTGCGATTTTAGCCTTTACCCCATCTGACATAACAACCTTACCCGGCTTTATCCGGCTGGCGTCCCGGTCGACGCGGCCTGATCCAGACCTGCGCCTGACTTTTTGACTGAGAATTCAGTGTGAAAGACGAAAGCGACAGCGTCAACCAGGACCTGCGGTTTAAGCAAAGCCCTGGCTGCAGCCTGTGGCGGTGCGTGGCAACTTTTTGCCGCCGCAGGCTGAAAAACCAGCAAAGTTTTGATACACTCAAGAAGTTTTTCGCCCTTAGCAGGAGACCAGCATGGTCAGCGCAATTTCCGGCAGCACTCAGGCCATCAGCCAGACGCAACAAAGCAGCAGTACCTCCGCGACATCCGCCACACTGGCCACTCCGGCGAAGAGCAGCGCGCCGGAAAACAGCGGCACAAAAACCAGCCGTAGCACCGAGGCCGAACGTTACACCGCCGTGCAACAAAGCCTGGCCAACAGCAAAACCGCCATCGGCGCTGCCAGCACCGCCAACAAAGAAATTGATGGTCAGCTCAAACAAGTGCGTGATATCGCCACTAAACTGGCCGACGAGAAAATTACCGGTAAAGATCGGGAAAAACTGCAGGCCGATTACACCAAAGCGCGCGACAGCATTATCGCCAGTCAGGATAAAGCCACCGTCAAATCCGGTTCAGGCAACAGCGCCAGCAAAACCAATCTGCTGACCGACAGCAAAAACCAGACGGTATCCACCAATACCCGCGGTGGCGAACTCGAAGTCGCCAGCAGCAAATCGGCCAAGGCACTGGGCCTGCCGGAAAAAATCGGTTCGGCGGCTGAAGCCAAAGCGCTGCTGAGCGGCGATGACAAAAAAGCCGGTTCGCTGGCGAGTGCGGAAAAAACCACGCAAGACACCACTGCCCGGCTGAAAAAGTCCGACGCCGACGTCAGCAAACGCCTCGAAACCGCCAGCCTGGCTGCCAAAGCAGCGCAACGACTGGAAAGCGCCAAATCTGGCAATAGCCGCACTTTATCCGCTGACGAAACCGAAAAGCGCGATCAGGCGCTGGAACAGGCGAAACAGGCGCGGGAACAAATCAAAACACAATTTAGCGGTCTGTCACAAAGCAGCAGCAATAAAAACGTCAATTCACTGGCGGCGTTGTTCAGCTAAACACAACCAGCCCACCTGAGGTGCAGCAGCCGGGTGGCCTGCTGCACTGGTTGACCGGCCCCCATTCCCGTCCGGTACCAATGCATAAGAAGTGTTCCCATGAACAAAGCCATACAGCTTTATCAACAAACCCGGCAACTGACACCGCAGAGTAAACAGCTCGATGCGCAGGTGCTGGCGCAGATCTGTTTTGCGCTGGAACGAGCGATGGATAACAAGGACGCTTTTGCGCTGAATCAGGTCTGCGGCGACTGCCGGCTGGTCTGGGTCACTATCCGTGGCCTGATGCTGGACGAACAGCATCCCTACCCGCAGGCATTAAAACAAAGCCTGCTACAACTGGCCGAAACTGTGCTGAACGAACTGCAGCAAGACCCGGCTGAGGCCGACTTACCGCTGGTGTTACAAATCAGTCAGGAGCTGGTGGCAGGACTGAGCACCTGACATCCGGACTAGCCGCTGTTACGCCACTGGACCGCCCGCACCGTCACACTGCCGAATTGCCGCTTGGCGCAACCATTCAGAGCCTTTAGATTGAACCTGAACCTGCTGCCGGAGTCAGAAGTCTGGTTCCACTGCCCGATGTTGTTGTTTTTTTCTGAGGCTTCCTGCAATTGTTACGACGTCAATTTTTAGGTTTATGCAGTGCCATCCCGGCACTTTCAGTGCTCAGCGGCTGCAGTCAGCGCCTGCCACAAATCCAATCGGTCGCGCCGCAGCCCTCTGCCGAAGACTGGCTGACACTGCAACACCAGCTGCAAGGCGAACTGCTGTTTTCACAACACGCTGAATTCCAATGGCGTGCCCGCGCCGCCAATAGCCGTTACGATCATAAAATCCCGGCGCTGATAGCCCGGCCGGCCAGCAGCCAGGACGTGCAACAGCTGGTGCGTTTTCTGGCGCGGTTTGCGCTGCCCTTTGCTATCCGCGGTGGTGGCCACAGTTATACCGGTTTGTCATCCACCACCGGTGTGCTGATTGACCTCGGTGCCATGAACCAGATCAGTCTGAACCAGGATGTCGCCAGCATCGGTGCCGGCGCCACGCTCGGTAATGTTTATGCTGCGCTTGGCCAATGGCAACGCTCCATTCCGGCCGGCAGCTGCGCCGGTGTCGGCATTGCCGGGCTGGTACAAGGTGGTGGCCTTGGCATTGCCGACCGGCTATATGGCCTGACCTGCGACGCTTTACTGGAAGCCGAGATCGTCACAGCCGATGGCGAGATCCGCCGCTGTAACAGTAGTGAGAACACTGACTTATTCTGGGCCGTGCGCGGCGGCGGTGGTGGTCAGTTTGGTATCTTGACCCAGTTAAAAATGCAGACTTTTACCAGTGCGCCGGTGCGTAATTATATCGGCCGTTATCCGCTGAAAGACGGCGAACTGGTGCTGCGCGAATGGCAACGCTGGGCGGCGCAGCTACCGGACACGGTGTGGACCCAGCTGGCGATTTGGGTTAATGGCAACAGTAAAAACCCAGCGGAAATTCAAATCCGCTGTTGCAGCATCGGCCATCAGGCTGCGGTCACGGCCGCCTGGCAGCAGCTGGAAAACCGCCTCAGCAGTCTGTGGGGCGAAGTCGATATGCAGGACCATCAATATCTGGATTTTATGCTGAGCGACTGCCGGGGCCTCGATACCAATCAATGTAAATTGCCAACCCAACATGCCGCCGGCCGGCTGAAACGGGTGGCGATGGCCGGCAGCTCCGATATGTTTAACAAAGCACTGGATCAGGCCGGTTGTCAGGCGCTGTTAACCGCGATGCGTCGGCGCGCCAGTCAGGGCCAGACCGGCGCCGTACTGCTGACACTGATGGGCGGCGCTATCGCCGCCAAACCGCGTGATTTCAGTGCTTTTGCCCACCGCCAGGCGCTGTTCAGTGCGCAGTACCTGACCATTCATCCGGAGCACAGCGCTGAAACTTTACTGGCGCAAAGTGCGGCCTGGTGCCATCAGATGCGCTACCAGATGCGGCGCTGGAGCAGCGGCGGCGCCTATCTGAATTATACCGACGCGCTGATGAAACACCCGGCGCTGGCTTACTACGCCGGTCATTATGCCCGGCTGCAACAAATCAAGCGGCGTTATGACCCACAGGGCTTGTTCCGCCAGACGCAAGGCATTAAAGTCTGATATGTGAATTTATAACAATTTTTTGGAGTAAACACGTGCATAACAAACTTAACGCTGCCCTGCTTGCTATGCTGCTCAGCGCCTGCAGCAGTACTGGCACTACGCCGCCAGCCGGCAGCCAGGGACCAGACAGCCAGATTTTTGTCCCTGCCGGCACTTTTCATGCGGAAGTAGAAGGCCCGGACACCGACAGCGCCGGCAATCTGTATGCAGTGAACTTCGGTGGTGCCGGCGATGAACACAAAGGCAGCATTGGCAAAGTGACGCCGGACGGCAAAGCCAGCCTGCATTTACGTCTGCCGGCAGGCAGTACCGGCAATGGTATTCAAATCGATGCGCAAGGTGTGATGTGGATTGCCGACTACACCGGGCACCGCATTTGGCGTTATGCCAACGGCGCGTTAAGTTCCTATGTACATGAACCAAAGATGCACCAGCCCAATGATTTAGCGCTGACGAAGGCCGGCGTGATTTTCGCCAGTGATCCGGACTGGAAAAACAACCAGGGGCAGCTGTGGCGCATCGGTGCCGACGGCAAAGCCCAACCAATTGACCAGACCGGCACCAGCAATGGCGTCGAAGTCAGCCCGGACCAGCGCTGGTTGTATCTGAACGAAAGCGCACAGCGCAAAGTCTGGGCCTATCCGCTGAATGACCAGCTGGAGATTGGCGCAAAAAAACTGCTGATTGAGTTTGCTGATTTTGGCCTCGACGGCATGCGCTGTGACAGCGCCGGCAATCTGTATATCGCCCGCTATGGCAAAGGCACTGTGGTGAAACTGAGCCCGGCTGGCAAAGTGTTAAAAGAGTTCCGCCTGCATGGCCAATATCCGACCAATGTCGCGTTGTCACCGGATGAGCGCTGGCTTTATGTCACCATGCAGCGCGATGGCAGTATTGAGCGCATCGCTCTGCACTAACCTGTCGCCTGCAACCCCACTCACCTTTTATCCGGCATTGCTGCCTTTTGTCACGCAGCACTGCCGAACTTCACATCTTTTTCACCTGTCGCTTCCGCTCATTTTACTCTGCACTCAGTAACTCCACTTGGTAAACCACAACAAGGAAGACTGCGATGACAGACCCCGTGCTCAGCGCGCCAACAGCGGCAGCAACCTCAACCAATACCCCCGGCTTTTTCAGCCAAATCCTCAATACCTTATTAAACCCGGCTGCCGCGCTGGCGACAGTGCCGCAGCAATCCGGCCGTCACTTGTGGTTGCTGGCCCTTCAGGTTTTGCTGACCACAGCCATCATCTATTGGTTTTATGCCGGCATGAGCCCGGCCTGGCTGGTCGAACAACAAATTTTACATGCCGGTGAGCTCACCCCGGCCGAAACCGAACAAATCCGCGCCGCGATGGCCAGTATGGCCGGTGCCACGCCAATCATTGGCGCTGTATCGGTGGCGGTCGGCAGTCTGGCTTTTACCGCTATCACCGCCGGTTATCTGTTGCTAACCGGCAAATTGCAAAAAGCACTGAGTTATGGCCAGTGGTTTGCGTTAGTGGTCTGGAGTCAGCTGCCGACGCTGGTCAATATCCTCGGTCTTGCCGTGCTGGTGCTGCTCTCTGACAGCCCGGACCAGCCGCTGATGCTGGTGAACTACGCATCCTTAAATCAACTGGTGCTGGATTTACCCGTCGGCCATGCGCTGTACAGCTGGGCGGAGAGCATCAATGTGTTTTTAATCTGGCAACTGTGGATTTTATTTGCTGGTCTGCAAAGCGCGGCAGCTTTCAGCGCCAAGCGTGCAGCTGTGGTGGTGGGCACGCCGGTGCTGCTGATTTTTGGCCTGTGGGCTCTGGTGGCCTGAGGACTTTTTGATGACTGAACCCACTGTTTCTACAACCTCAGCAGCCACGCTCTGGCGCCGGCTGTTGATCGCGGCGGTGATTTTGGCAACTATTGCCGGTGTCACAGCGTACCGCAAACAAACCCAGGCGCTGGATGTGCAAGTGAGCCATGTCAGCAAAGGCGATTTGACTGACAGCATTCTGGCCTCCGGCAATCTGGTGTACCGCACCCAGGTGGCGCTGCGCTCAGAGCTGATGGCCAGAGTCGATGCGGTTTTTGTGCAGGAAGGCGACAAAGTCGAAGCCGGCCAGCTGCTGCTGCAACTGGACCCGCAAAGCTACAGCGCCAGTCTGGAGCAAGCCCGCGCCCAGACCGCCCGTGCCCGCACCGATATTCAGATGGCAACGACCCGGCTGAAAAACGCCGAGCGCCAGCTAAAACGCCAGCAGCAACTGGCCAGTCGTGGCCTGATCCAACAAGAATTGCTGGATAATCTGCAAAGTGAACAGCAGCTGGCGTTATTGCAGCAACAAGCTGCACAGCAACAGCTGGCGCAAAGCCTGGCTGCGGAAAAACAAGCCGCAGATTTACTGGCCAAAACCGAACTGCGCTCGCCGATCAGCGGCGTCATTGTGGCGGTAGATGTCAAAGCCGGTGAAACCGTGATCCCGGGCAGCGCGCAGATGATGGGCAGCGACCTGATGACCATCGCCGACACCAGCGCCTTACTGGCCGAACTGCGGCTGGACGAAGCCGATGTGCATAGCGTTTTTGTCAGTCAGAATGTGAAAGTCTTTGCTGCGGCAGCACCAGATCAGGCGCTGAATGGCAAAGTGCAAAGTATCAGCAGCAGCGCCCGTCAGCTTGGCCAGAGTCAGGCCTTGGCTTTTAAAGTCAAAGTGCTGCTGGAAAATGCTGAGAACGCGCTTTATCCGGGTATGAGTTGCCGGGCTGAACTGCAAACCGCAGCGCTGTCGCAGGTCTGGTCAGTGCCGGTATCGGCACTACAGCCGGCCCCAGCCGCCACTTCGGCAGAAAAAACTGCAACTGCCAGCAATAACAACCGGCAAGTCTGGCTGGTGCGCGATGGCCGCGCTTATCCGCAAACCGTTGAAGTCGGCCTTGCCACTGACACCGCACAGCAAATCAGTGCCGGACTTACAGGCACTGAACAGGTGATCACCGGGCCAACGCGGATTTTTGCCAGCCTGAAGGAAGGCGCCAAAGTGCGGTTTGAAGCGCCAACTGGCGGAGTCAAACCATGATGGCGGTCCCTATTCCTGCGCTGACGGAGCCGTCCCAGACTGTGTCGGCCAAAAGTGAGCCGACCAAGAGTGAGCCTCCGGTAATTGAGCTGCGTGGCATCAGCAAACATTATCAAATGGCCGGCGAGACCTTCACTGCGCTGGCCGATATTCAGCTCAAAGTCGGGCGCAACGATTATGTCGCGCTGATTGGCCCCAGCGGCTCCGGCAAATCCACACTGCTGAATATGCTGGGTTGCCTCGATACACCGGACCAAGGCGATTATCTGCTCTGTGGTCAGCCGGTAGCGAGCCTGGATGAAACCGCGCTGGCGCAGGTCAGAAATCAGCAGATTGGTTTTATTTTTCAGAGTTTTAACTTATTGCCGCGCTTAAGCGCACTGCAAAATGTGATGCAGCCTTTGCTGTACCGGGTGATGAGTAAACCCGAGCGGCTCGCCCATGCCATGGCGGTGCTGGAGCGGGTTGGCCTTGCCGACAAAGCGCAGCATCTGCCGAGTCAGCTGTCCGGCGGTCAGCGCCAGCGGGTGGCGATAGCGCGGGCTTTGGTCACAGAGCCGGCGGTATTGCTTGGCGACGAGCCGACCGGCAACCTCGACAGCAAAACCACAGCCAGCATTATGGCGCTGTTTGATGAATTACATGCGCAGGGCCAGACCATCATCCTGGTGACCCACGAACAGGAAATTGCGGATCATTGTCGCCGGGTAGTGCGGTTAGTGGACGGCCGTATTGTCGCTGACCGGCAGCAACAGCAAGGCCACAGCGCGCTCGCGGTTTAAAAGCGCAGCGGTAAAAAACGGATAAGGAAATGAAAATGTTAGCTTTCTGGCAAATGTTCAGTCAGTGCGCGCAAAGTGCGGTGTTATCGATCCGGCTGCATTTACTGCGCAGCGGCCTGACCACACTCGGCATTATTATCGGTGTAGCGGCGGTCATCAGCGTGGTCGCCATTATGCAGGGTTTAAGCGCCGGTATTCGCGGCCAGCTCGATGATTTAGGTTCTGACATGACCACGCTGCGCGCTTTTACCACGCCGGATCAGGAACTGCTGGGTTTTCGCAATAAACTTACCGACAGCGACTACGAGGCTTTACTGAATAAAGTCAGCGACTTTGAGCAAATCACTGTGGCAATGCCAGCCTACAGCATGGGGCTCAGTGTCAGTTATGGCCGTAGCAGCAGTCAAAGCCAGCTGATTGGTGCGGCGCCGAATTATCAGCATGTGATTCGGATTTACCCGCAGCTTGGCCGTTTTATCCTGCCGCAAGATGACGAACGCCGCCGCCGGGTGGCTTTTATTGGCCCGTCGCTAATCAACAAATTACAGCTGCCGGCCAACCCGGTTGGCGAATTTGTGCTGATCTCCGGTGACTGGTTCCGCATTATCGGGGTCGGCGAAAAACGCGGTAGCCTGTTTGGTTTTGACCAGGACAATTACATCATCACGCCATTTCAGACCGCCAAAGCGCTGAATGGCCCGGACCAACTACAGGTTGAAATCAGCTATCGCGCCAAAGCCGGCGTCGACGAACAGGCGCTACAGCAGCAAATCCGTACCGTGCTGCGCGCCAAACGTGGCCTTGGCAGTGACGCGGCCGACCCTTTTGAATTTATCACCGCCGAGAAAATGAAAAGCCAGTTTAATCAGGTGCTGAATTCCGTCACGCTGGTGGCAGCCGGTGTGGTTGGCATCAGTTTGTTGGTCGGTGGTATTGGTGTGATGAATATCATGCTGGTGTCGGTGACCGAGCGCACCCGCGAAATCGGCATCGTCAAAGCGCTGGGGGCGACACCCCAGGTGATTTTGCTGCAGTTTTTGTTAGAGGCCGTGCTGCTGAGTTTATTTGGTGGTTTGCTTGGTTTGTTATTGGGTTACGGCGTGGCCGCTTTACTCGGCGCGTTAATTCCAGGCCTCGCAGATGCCGTGGTGCCGCTGTGGGCGGTGTTGTTATCACTGGGTTTTACCACTTTTATTGGCGTGGTATTTGGCCTGATGCCGGCAGTGAAAGCCGCCAGACTTGCACCTATTGATGCGCTGCGGTATGAATAAGCCGTTGAAATTTATCAGAACAGGAGCACAGATGTCCGAAATCGCAGCAAACGGCTGGCAGCCACGCCTGCGGCGTTGGTGGCGCATCAGTTTTCAATGCTCTGCAGCTTATCTTTGGGTCAGCCTGGCTTGTTATCTGGTGTATCTGCTGTTTTATATGCTGTCGATCGGCGTGATGTTTAAAACGCCAAATCTGGACACTTACCTGATGGCGATGCTGCGCGGCGCGCTCGATACCAGCCTGATGGCGTTGTTCTGCCATTTCCTCATTCGGCCTTACCTGAAACTGGAATTGCTGCCGCAAGGCCGATATGGCACCAATTTATTCGGCTTTTTGCTTTATAGCCTGCTCTTGGGCCAGCTGTTGATGTTTATTTCACTGAACCTGGCAGATTTAACCCCGCTGAAAGAGTTGGACCTGCGGCATATGTCGGTACAAAAAACCAATGGCGAAACCATGAAGCTGGAAATCGGACTGCCGATCCTGCAGCTGATTGGCGGTTTTAATCAGGCGGTGATGTTCTGGCTCTGGGCGCTGGCGTATGTGTTCTGGGGCACTTTAGTCAGTAAACGCCAGATGCAAAAACAAATGCATCAGGCACAGCTGCAGCAGCTGACCAATCAGCTCAATCCGCATTTTTTATTTAATGCGCTCAACAGTATTCGCGCGCTGATTTATGAAGATCAGGACAAAGCCGCCGCCACTGTGACGCAGCTCTCGGAGTTGTTCCGTTTTCATTTGCAGGCGCATTTAAAACCGCTGTCGACGCTCGCCGACGAATGGCAAATTGCTTCACAGTATCTGCAGATTGAACAGGTGCGGCTGGAGCAACGCCTGCAACTTGACCTGCAGTTTGACGAGCAGCTGTGGCAGCAAAAACTGCCGACGTTAAGTTTGCTGACGCTGGTAGAGAATGCGATTAAACATGGCATCGCCCCACTACCGCAAGGTGGTCGGCTCTGGATTAAAAGCCGGCCGGTGGCCAACGGCTGGCAGCTGATTGTTGGCAACAGTTGTGCTGGCCTTAGCAACGCACACGGCACCCGCACTGGTCTGAAGAATCTGCGCCAGCGCCTGGCGTTGTTGCCGGGCCGGCATCAGCTGCATATAGAACCACAACTCGAGCAATATCAGGTCACTATTGCACTGGAAGCCGGCCCACTGGAACAACCTGCAGATTCAACTTCCCACACCACCGCCACTGAAATGGAGTTTCATCATGTGGAAAACTCTGATCGTTGATGACGAACGGCTGGCGCGCAGTGAATTAAAACGTTTGCTGCAAGCCCATCCACAGATTGAGATTGTCGCGGAAGCCGACAGCGCGGACAGTGCGCGCGATATTCTGGCACAGCAGCCGGATATCGCCTTAGTGTTTCTGGATATTCAGATGCCGGGCAGCACCGGTTTGGAGCTGGCAGCAGAACTCAGGCCTAACCTGCATTTTGTATTCTGCACCGCCTTTGACAGCTACGCGCTGGATGCTTTTGCACTGAATGCGTTGGATTATCTGGTGAAACCGATAGTGCCGCAGCGGCTGGCGCAAAGTTTAAGCCGGCTGCCTGCAGCGCCCGCCGCAGTCAATCAAACCGGCAATACCAGTCAGCAGAACTATTTGCCGGACAGCCACGGTTTATTGCTGAAATTCGGCGAAAACAGCCGCATTGTGCGGTTAAGTGAAATTTGCCGTTTTGAATCGGTTGGCAATCACAGCGCGGTCTACACGCCGTACGGCAAAAGTTTTGTGTTAAGTTCGCTGTCGCGCATCGAACAACGGCTCGACCCGCAGCAATTTTTTAAAGCCAGCCGCGCCGACATTATCCGCATCAGCGCCATCACCGCGTTAGAACCCGGGGTTGCCGCCGGCAGCATGCTGGCTATGTTACAAGACGGTCAGCACATTGACGTCAGCCGGCGTCAGGTACAACAGCTGAAAACCTTATTTGGCGGGTTTTAGGCTGAGGCTTGTGCTCAGTCAGCTGCGGGCACTGCCCCGTCGATTGCGCGGATGGCCTTATTGCCCGGCATCACCTGATACGCCACCCAGCTGGTAGGTCGCGGTGATCTTCGGGTCCGCCGACCAGACCGGATCGGCATGCAACACAGCGCCCCGTTGTTTGCTGCTGACATGCAGCTGCAGGTGGTCTTTATCGCTGCTTTGCCACTGCACACTGATACCCAGTTGCTCCGGATGACCCTCGCTTGCAAATAGATTGCCGGGGCCGTCTGCCAGAATACCGTCTTTCACCAGAATGGAAATATTGCTGCTGAAGCCCGGCGCCGTATTGCAGCTGCGTACAAACACTACCGCCTGCAAACGCCCGTCCGGCGATGGCAGCTGGCCAGTGATGCCATTGCTGCAGGATGGGGTGGTTGCGGCAAACATCCAGGCCGTCAGCCCACCCAGAATCACCACCGGCGCGACCACAAATAATCCAATATCTCTGACAACCTTTTGCATGTGTTTTCCTCCGGCTGATGGCGCTAAACCGGCGCCATTACATGCCAGAGTGCAAGCAAAAGCAAGTGCAGCAACAGCTGCCCGCCACAAAAACCGGCGGGCGCTGGCGCAGATCACCGTTGCTGCCGATCACAAGCCGCACGCCGGACCGTAGATCGCTTTGACCCACTGCGGGTTGTCGATGAACGGATTGCGGTTTTTCTGTAATTCATAAATGCGGTTGTTACGGCGCTGTTCGAGGCTGTCCACCGGATCTGCCAGATGCCAGGCCACCAGCGTACAAAGTTTGCCCATTTGTGCTGCGCTGCCGCCGGTGGGCGCGATGTTGGGGATTTCCAGATCCGGGGTGCCACTGTCGTCACCACCTTCATAACGCACATCCATATAAAACAGCATCCGCGCCACATCACCTTTCACAGCGGCACGGGGTTCAAAGCTGTCACTGTCGGTTTTGTTGGCCGGAGCTTCGCTGATGGCCGTGCCGCCATTGTCAAAATCCTTGTTGCCGCGTGTAGAGTTAAGCGACACATCTTCGGGCCTTAAATGATGTAAATCAGTGTGGGCATATTGCGATTCGTTGGGAAAACCGTGGCTTTTCGCCCAGACATGCTCGCGGTTCCAGGCATCCGGCGAGCTGGACGAGCCGGCGCGAAAGGTCTTCGCCTGTGAACGGCCGGCGTATAACAACAGGACATTGTTGCTGTTAGCCGGATCTTCGTCGGTGTAGCCCAGCGCGTCCCAGACCCCGGCATAACTGAAGCGGACATGGCCACGCAGGACATTGTTCAGCGCAGTTTTAAGCGCCTCACCAGTTTTGCCACTGCTGTTGACGTAATAGGCGGGCAGCTGAATGCTGTCACCGGAGCCTGGGGTTGTACCGGTGCCAGGATCGCCACCGGGATCGCCGCTACAACTGACACTTAAGGCCCCGCTGCCCGGCTCACCGGCATTGCTGCTGACCTGCCAGTCGCTGACCTTGTGGCTGTCTGCCACATTTTTCCGGGCAACCGATTTATCAACCGCCGCAATAGTCCAGCCGCTGATGGCATTTTCAAAAGCAACCAAATCCACTTCAGTGCTGCCCTGTCGCAGCCTGACATAGTCGCCACTATTGCCAAGCGACAGCGTCATGCCGGACAACTGGGCCGCTTTGCCGGTTAACGCCTGTAAGGCGGCACTGTTTTTGGCTACCACAAAATAGCCGCCCGCAGCGATACTGCCGGACAAGTCAAAGCTGCCGCCATTGTCTGCCAGGCTGTAGCCACTGAGGTTGACCGCAGTACAGCCGTCGTTAAAAATTTCGACAAATTCTTCAGTGCTGTCGTTGTTTGGCGCGTCGTACAGCACTTCGCTGAGCAACAGTTTGGCCTGTGTCTGCATCACACAGCACAATGCCAGCACGGCAATGATTGGTTGAATGGGTTTCATCATGTCCTCTGAATGTTATCAATGCTACTGAGACTGTGCCGGGCACACCAACACTCAGCCTGACATCAGCCTAAAACATCCATATGACACTTTTCTTAACTAAGCAATAACATTGCTGCAATTTATCAGCAGCCATTGGCAGGGAAAAACGGGCACGGCTGGCTGCCGGGCCCGTTGTTTTATGTGCGGGTGTTGCGGGACGCTCTCAGAAGCGGTAGCCGAGACTTAAGCGAAAACTGTCGGCCTGCAATTGTTGTTTTTTAAAGGTATGGATCACTTCGGCACGGCCAAACCAGTTGGCACTGAAGTTCTGTTCAATACCAAGACCCAGAATGGCGTGGACCAGGCTGTCGTCCACAGCGTTGTAACTGACCACCTGACTGACCGATCCATTCGGCAATGTCTGGGTGGACACAACATAAGGATATTCGGCTTCATGGCTGATGCTGCTGATACCGGCGCGGTAAAACAACACACTTTGTTCCTGTAACCGTGTTTTCCCCAGCGCTGACAACGTCACGCCCTGGCTCTTCAGCCGTCGCAGCCCGATCTGACTGTTTTCTTTATCGGAGAATAACTGTTCAGCACTGACTTCTACCGACCAGGCCGCGTTGATCACATAACCGGCGCCGGCGTGATAACCAGGCCCGCTGATATCATAAGGTTCGCCGGTACGGCTGTACTGAGCGCCAGCCACTGCATACAAATCAGCCGACCATGCCGGCACCGCTGTTGCGGCAATGCCGATAAAACACATTTTGGAGAGCAGACGCAACATCTGAAGTTCCTTTTATAGTTACAAAATATCCAACCAAAACTACATTAAATAAATGTTAAGTTCAAGCCGGCAAGCAGATCATCCGACGCCTCTGCACCGGTCGTGGCCACCTTTCTTCCCCGCATAACGCCGTTTATCACTATTTTGTGCCGGCTTCATCCGTGCAGGCACAAAATAGCGGCATGCAGTGACTGAACACACTACAGGCAACCTCAACCCTTCATCCAATGGAGTGACTTATGAACGACATCCTGCAAACTTTCAGCAACGCCAGCCCACTGTTCTGGGCCACCCTGATCCCGCTGGTCCTGTTTATCTGGTTTTTGCCGGTGCTGCTGGCGGCGTTTTTTAACCGGCCACATCTGAGATATATTGCCATCGCGGCAATTCCGGCCGGCATGTCTTTTATCGCCTGGGGAGCATTAATCGTCTGGGCTTGCAGCGGCAAAGTCAGTGGCCGTTTTGCCCAGTGGTTTGAGGCCAAACAACAAGGGCGCGGTTAAGCGCCCTTGTTTGCGGCTGTTGGTTAACTGACTTTGAATTTACCGACCAGACCAAACAGCATCTGCGACAAGGTGCTGATTTCATTAGACAGCTGGTCATTTTTCTTCGCCACTTCACCAGCCGCCAGCGCCTGATCATTCAGTGCATACAGATTTTTGCTGATCTCTTCCGACACCGTGGTTTGTTGTTCAGTGGCCGCCGCAGTGCGCACCGCCATATCATTCACCTGCAGGCTGGATTGCATAATGTCCTGAAACACCTGCTCCGCCTGGGAGAAGTTACTGACCGTCAGGTCTGCATTGTCTTTGCCACTGCCAATCGCCTGACGCGATTCGGTGACACGTATATGCAGCTGCTCAATCATCTGCTGAATATGGTTAGTACTTTGTTGTGTGCGCGACGCCAGCGTACGGACTTCATCGGCCACTACCGCAAAACCCCGGCCATGTTCACCGGCGCGGGCCGCTTCAATAGCCGCATTCAGCGCCAGCAGGTTGGTCTGATCAGCAATACTGCGGATCACCTCCAGCACTGAAGAAATAGTCGATGAACTTTGCTCCAGCTCTTCTGCGGCACCAAGCGCCATATGCACATCACGGGTGAGGTTCTGCATGCTGCTGTTGACCACCTTCACCACTTCCAGGCCCTGACCAGCGCTGCGTTTCGCCTGCTCCGACACTTGCGCAGTGTCAGTCGCCACCTGCGCCATCTCTTTGTTGGCCATCGCCATTTCATGCACAGCGCTGACGATCGAATCTGATGCGGTATTCAGCGACAAGGTAATAGCACTGGTGCGATCGGCTGACTCTGACAAATGCGATGTCAGCTGACTGAGCTGGTTCGCCTGCTGCAAAATGGCGGCAATCATCTGGCACTGTTTGCTGATGAAATTATTAAATTCATGGGCTAAATCAGCCACTTCATCTTTAGTGTCAATCTGCAGCCGCGCCGTTAAATCACCATCGCCATTGGCGATGTCACTTAAGCGGGCGGATAAAGTCCGGATCTGTTCCGCCAGTTTTTTTGGCCCCTGATAACTGAACCAGCCGGCAAACAGCAACAACACCGCAGACAAGGCATAAACCCAGATTTTGGTGCTGGCAATGCTGGCACTAAGTTCGGCCTGCTCCTGCTCGGAGCGGGCTAAGGCCGCTTCACCGGCTTTATCCAGCACATCCCGCAGCGCTTCAAATTCGGTTTGCTCCTGCGCGGCCAGCGCATCTTTTTGTGCCGCATCCTGATTATCCAGCAGCGTCACGGCACTTTGTTGCCAGCGGTCAAACTGTGCATCAAAACCGCTGAAACGGCCGGTCACATCGGGATAGGCTTTGAGCAGCGCTAAATACTGGTCAAAACGTTGTTTGACCTGAGCCGCATTATCATCAAAGTCTTTTCGCTCGGCGGCAACTTCGCCAATGCCTGCCAAAATATGAGTCGTGGCCAGTTTCGCCTGATAAGCATCCCGGTCAGCGTTTAACACCAGCGAAATTGCTTGCAGAAACTTCTCCGCCTGGACTTCCAACGCTTTGTGCTGCATCGAAATCAGGCTGCTGAACATCAACATGACAGCGAGCAGGCTGACGCCCAACATCACCACCGGAATACTGCTTTTCACTCTGATACTCTGCCAGTTCATGGATTATCTGCCTCTGTCCTTGGAAATATGCGGTAAGCCCGGTTCGGACTTTCCACTGATGGGGTACAAAGCAGTATGGCAACAGCTGCGAATTCTGCAAATATACAAACAGATCAGCCAGATGCGATATCATGGGGTTTAAGTAGCAGCATGCAGATGAAAAGGATCCTGTGACAGTGAGAACAGGGGCGAACTCGGGAATACTGGGCGACTTCAACGCACGCCTGCTGCTGGGCGCCGTGCGACGGCGCAGCATCGCATCACGGCCGGAGCTGGCCAACGAACTGGGGTTGTCGTTGCAGGCAGTCACGCGCATTGTCGCCGGCTTGTGCCGCGACGGTTTGCTGCAAAGCTGCGGTAAAAAGACCTTAGGGGTCGGCCAGCCGACGCAGTTTTATCAGCTGGTGCCAGACGCAGTGTTCAGTATCGGTATCCAATTACAGCGTACCCAATTGCAGCTGGTGCTGACCGATTTCTGTGGCAATATCCTGCACCGCCGGCAATGCCCGCTCAGCGACTGGTTGCCGCAGCATGTACAACCGGCACTATTGCAACAAACCCGCGGGTTATTGGCGCAGTTATCTGCACCGCAGCAAGCGCGGCTTTGTGGTATTGGACTGGCGATGCCCTGGTTTGCCGGTAACAGCCAGTTTGCCGCCCGTTTATATCCACAGCTCGGCGCAACTGCACTGCAGGATTTGCAGCAGGCCTGGCAAGACGTTGATTTGGCGGCAAGGTTACAACAGGAATTGCACATCCCGGTCTATCCGGAAAACGATGGCTCAGCCGCCGCCGCCGCAGAGCTTTGGCTGGGGAAGCCGGCCGCCACGGACTTTTTGTACCTGTATCTCGATCAACTGCCGGCCGGGGGTTTAGTGTTAAACGGCCAGCTCTGGCGCGGTCGTCACGGCAATGCCGCGCATCTGGCAGTGTTGCCGGCCGGTGCAGGCCGGTTATTGCTGCAACAACCCGATGCCCAAAGTATCGCTGCAGGCCTGCAAGCAGCGATAGCGCTGCTGGATATCCCGCTGGTGATTATCGACAGCAGCAAAAGCAACGAGCTCACGCCACTGCTGGCAGACATTCAGCAGCAGTTGCAACATTGGCCCGCACTGGGACTGCTGGCGCCACAGCTGCAGGCCGGCAGCCTTGGCAGCGACGCCATGCTGCTTGGCGCGGCGATGCTGCCGCTGTATCAGGCGTATGCAGCAGACCGCACTGTACTTTGACCAACCAGCAGCGGCCTGAGCGCAGTGGCAAAAAATGGCCACAAGCCAGCGCCGCTGCCACGACGGTTACATCGTGTTTAACAAGACGCTACCGCCTGAGCCGACGTTTCGGCAAGCAGATGATACTCACGCATTAAAGACTGTAACTGGTATCGCCAGGTGTGACGCTGGCGTATCATCGCCAGATTTTCATGTTGGATCTGCAGGTACTGCGCTGAATTCATGCCGGCAATATTATTGATGGTTAACAGCTGATAGTCAGCACCCAGAATTCGGTCAGGCCTTGCTAACAAATCACAGACAACCGGAGTCCCTAGCGCCATTGGATAAACAATGCGTTCATGCAGGCCTAATTCAAAACCCGGCGAGTTATGCAGTACAAATCTGGCACTTTGTATCAGTGATAATAATTTTTTAAATGGCACAGCATCTAAATATTGATGTAACGGAAATCTGTTTTTGTATTCCTGACTGCCATTACCGACCACAGTAATGGCTAAGCCAGAGTCCTGACACAGTTGCAGAATTTTTTCCCGCTGCCGGCCGCGGATATAAAAGTCAGCATAAATTGAAAGTAACTGGATGTTGTGGTCTAAGCCAACCGTTGCGGGTTTATTGCCTGAGGGTAACACCTGTAAGTGCTGCATGAAGCGAGTGACGGACTGACAATTCTCCAGAAAATGCCCCACTTGATGCCAGACCGGCTGCAATTTCTGGCGCCATTGCGCCGTATCAAAATAACTCGCCGGAAACAAAATGCCATCTTTATGTTCCATGCCTGAAAATTCAGTGGGTCCGGCAACCATGTCGGCAGGCACTGCATGCGGGAAAAAATGCGCCCGGATCCCACACAACTGAGCAAATCCAACATGCTCCTGATCAACACACAATAAGATCACATTTAAACCAATAAAGCGGGTGATCAGATGCAAAGGATGGTCAACTAAAAACACAAAAACGGGTTTTCTTTTCATGACCTCGGTTAACATCATCCCATTAAAAGATAAATCTAACCCTACTGCATTAAAACTGAAGAAAAAATCAAATTCATCAAACCGGTCTTCACGCGAGGCCTGATATTCAATCGAACTCTGTGAATTTAAATCAAGTAGCTCAGTGGTCATATTCAATGATTGAAGATCTTGACGAATTCCGTTGATAAATTCGGATACCACGCCGTATTGGTTCGAACCAATAATAACCAAGCCTTTTTTCATCTATTTCTCCAGCGCCTGCGGTCTTGTGCGATGCCAGGCGGCACCAAATTGTCAGTGTTTTGTCTGGCGTTCAGTCAGCCAGGCTGCAACTACATCAGCGCGCCACAGGTTTTACCCTGCTGGCCGTGTTTGCAGGCAGCATCGAATGGACCCTGGATTTTCAGGCAAAATTCGTGCCTTGATGGCCATTTTCAGACCAAAAAGGCACAGACAGCAGGAATGTTCAGGCAGGTACGGGCACAGAGCGGGTTTTAGCGGTGAAGCGACTTAACAGCAGATACACCGCCGGCGTGCTGTAGAGCGTAAACAGCTGGCTCAGTAATAAACCACCAACGATGCTGATGCCGAGCGGTTGTCGAAGTTCTGACCCCTCGCCCATACCGAGTAACAGCGGCACAGCACCGAGCATCGCCGCACAGTTGGTCATCAGAATTGGCCTAAGCCGCTGCTGACCGGCCAGTACTATGGCTTCAAGCGGCGACAGGCCCTGCTGGCGTTCGGCCGCCAGGGCAAAATCGACCAGCAGAATGGCGTTTTTCATCACAATGCCAATCAGCAGGAACAAACCCAGCTGGGCGATTAAATTCAGCGGGGTGTCGGTGACATACAACGCCAGCAAAGCGCCGAGTGCGGTACAAGGCAAAGTTGATAAAATCACCAGCGGCTGCACGGTACTTTCGTACAAAATCCCCAGCAGCAAATACACCGCCAGCACTACACCGATAAACAGCCACAGCTGGTCGCCCTGACTAAACACGGCGTTGCGCTGATCTTCGCCATTGATGGCATAAATCGCCGTCGGCACCATCAGTTCGGCCAGCATGCGGTCGAGCGCCGCATCGGCTTGCTGTGCACTGACGCCTTCAGCTAAGGCATAACCGATACCTTGCGCGGCGAATTGATTATCACGGCGGATACGGTCATTCGACAGACCGTACTGGTAACTGGCGATGGCACTTAACGGCACCCGCTCGCCACGGCTGTTAATCAGCTGCAGCTGTTTCAGCACTTCCGGCTGCGCCGTGTAGCCGGGTAATAATTCCATCACCACCCGATATTGGTTCATTTCGTCATACAAAGTCGCGACCTGGCGCTGCGAAAACGAGTTATTCAACAGTGTGGCCACAGTGCGCATATCAACGCCAAGCCGCTGCGCGGCCTCGCGGTCAATGGTCAGCACAATTTGCTGCGTGTCTTCGCCACCGGGCGTATTCACATCCACCAGCTCAGGCAGCTCCTGCATCGCTTTGGCGATTTTTTTCGACCAGCTTTTTAATAGTTTTAAATCACCGGACATCAGCAGCAGCTCATAGTCAGAACTGGCAAAAGGCGATGCGAGGCGAATATCCTGATCGACACTTAAAAACATCATGCCGCCGGGGATTTTCGGCGCACCGTTGCGGATCCGGTTCACCACTTCCTGTGCCGAAATGCCGCGCTCTTCTAATGGTTTTAAGCGGATGCGTAAAAACGAGTTACTGGTGCCCATCTGGCCGCCACTGGCGCCTGTGACGTCAGCAATAGCCGGATCTTTTAATAAATATTGCCGATAGGCTTCAATTTTGGGCTGCATCAGCTGATAAGAAAAACCATCGTCGCCACGCACAAAGCCATTGAGCTGGCCGGTATCCTGCTCTGGCAACATGCCACCGGGCAGTGTACGGAATAACCAGACAGACGCAGCGAACAGTGCCAGTAACAACACACCTACGGCATAACGGTAACGCAATACCACGCGCAAACTGCGCTGATAACCGGCCTGAAACCGCTGGAAAAAACCATCTTGTTGCGTTTTGACAGCTTCGCGCACCATCAGCCGCGCCGACAAACCCGGCGTTAATGTCAGCGACACCAGTAAGGAAATCAACATAGCGCCGACCAGCGTGATGGAGAATTCACGGAACAGCCGCTCGACCAAGCCGCCCATAAACAGAATGGATAAAAACACCACCACCAGCGCCAGGTTCATCGCGATCAGCGTGACGCCAACTTCACTGGCGCCACGCCTTGCCGCACTTAACGGCGACATGCCCTGCTCCAGATGGCGTTTGATGTTTTCCACCACGACAATAGCATCGTCAACCACCAGACCCGCCGCGACAATCAGTGCCATCACCGACAGGTTATTCAGCGAAAAACCAAAGGCATACATCACACAAAAAGCGCCAATCAGCGACACCGGAATGGCCAAAGTCGGAATAAGCGCCACGCGGATGCTGCGCAAAAACAGCAGCACCACAGCAACCACCAGGCCAATCGATAACAACAAACTAAATTGCGCTTCTTCTAAAGTGGCGCGGATCACCGGGCTGCGGTCCATCACCACGGCTAATTTGGAATTCTGCGGAATGAGCGCTTCCAGTACCGGCATCTGCGCGTAAATCGCATCGATAGTGGCGACGATATTGGCGCCGCTGCGCCGGCTGATTTGTAAAATCACCGCGGGTTTGTCGTTGTGAAAGCCGGCACTGTAGCGGTTTTCCGTCGAATCACTGACGATCGCCACATCTTTTAAGCGAATAGCTGCCTGATTGACGTATTTAATTACCAAATCACCATAATCATCGGCGTTTCGAAGTGTCTGGCTCAGATTAATTTGCCAGCGTAAATCGTCTTGCTCCAGCGTTCCTATTGGCAGATTGGAATTGACCGCGCTGATGGCGCTGCGCACTTCATCGAGCGCAATACCATATTGACTGAGCAAAGACGGATTCAGTTGCACCCGCACCGCCGGCAAGGAAGAACCCGTAACTTCAACTTCGCCAACGCCCTGAATTTGCGCAATTTTCTGTGCCAGAATCGTGGCGGCGGTGTCATACAACGCCGACGCCGGCAGGCTGTCGCTCGACAGCGCCAGCGCCATCACCGGCATTTGCGACGGGTTCATTTTGCGGTAGGTCGGATTGCCCGGCATGCCAGCCGGCAACTGGCCGCGCACTGTGTTGATCGCCGCCTGCACTTCCCGCGCGGCTTCATCGACATTGCGGTCTAAATCAAACTCGAGCCGGATTTGCGTTGAGCCCTGATTGCTGCTGGAACTTAACCGGCGCAGGCCAGCGATAGTGCCAAGCTGGCGCTCCAGCGGTGTGGCGACGGTCGCGGCCATAGCCTCCGGACTGGCACCCGGCAAACTGGCGGTCACCACCACCATCGGAAAATCCACCGCTGGTAACGGTGACACCGGCAAAGCGCGGTAGCTTAAAAAGCCAAGCAGCACGATAGCGAGCGCCAATAAACTGCTGGCGATGGGGCGCTGGATCAGCGCCAGACTGAGTTTCATAGCGCCTCCGCCGTCACCGCCGTTTTGCGGCTCAGGTGCCGGTCAAACCACAAATACACCACAGGCGTGGTGAATAAGGTTAAAACCTGGCTGACCAGCAAACCACCAACCATCACCAAGCCCAGCGGCTGGCGCAGCTCAGCGCCGGAGCCGGTCGCCAGCAACAGCGGAATAGCACCAAACAAGGCAGCCAGCGTCGTCATCAAAATCGGCCGGAAACGCAGCAGCGCCGCTTCATAAATTGCTTGCTGTGGCGTCAAACCACGACTGCGCTGCGCATCCAGCGCGAAGTCGACCATCATGATGCCGTTTTTCTTCACCAGGCCAATCAGCAGCACAATCCCGATGACCGCAATCAAATCAAGCGGCCGGTCGGTGATTAACAATGCCGCCAGCGCGCCCACAGTGGCCGAAGGTAAAGTCGACAAAATGGTCACCGGGTGAATAAGGCTCTCGTACAACACGCCCAGCACTATGTACATGGTGACCACAGCCGCCAGAATCAGCCACAAGGTATTGCTGAGACTAGCGCGGAAGGCTTCCGCTGCGCCTTGGAAAGTCAGTTCCATCGAGGCGGGCAGTTGCATCTGCTGCTGCACTTGTTCAATCGCTGCCACCGCATCGCCAAGCGAATAGCCTTCGGCCAGGTTAAACGACAGCGTCACGGCCGGGAACTGGCCCTGATGGTTAATCAACAGCCGCGCCGGTTTTTGCGTCACTGTAGCAACGGAAGACAGCGGCACCGGGCTGCCGGAGGCGGTATTAATAAAGAGTTTATCCAGCGCATCCAAGCCCTGCGCCTGCTCCGGGTCGACTTCCAGAATGACGCGGTATTGATTGGCCTGCGTAAACAAAGTAGTGATTTGGCGCTGAGCAAAAGCACTTTGCAGCGCAGTGCCGATTTGGCTGACGCTAATGCCAAGCCGCGCCGCCGCCGTGCGGTCGATATCGACATACGCCTGCAGGCCGTTTTCAGCTAAATCATCCGCCACATCGGCGAGTTCCGGCCGCGCTTTCAGCGCGCTCATCAGGTCCGGCAACCACTGCGCCAGGACTTCAGAATCAGGTGAAGTCAGTGAAAACTGATATTGAGTGCGGCTGATTTTGTCTTCGATACTGAGTTCCTGCACACTCTGGAACCAGGCCGTGATCCCCGGCACCTGCGCCGCTTTTTGCCGCAGCCGGTCAATCACTTCAAGCGCATGTTCATCGCGTTCGTTGTGTGATTTCAGATTGAGCTGAATACGGCCGGCATTGAGGCTGACATTACTGCCATCGACACCGATAAAACTACTCAGGCTCGCCACCGCTGGGTCGTCCTGCAAGGCCGCCGCCAACTGCTGCTGCCGTTCCGTCATCGCCGCAAAAGAAATATCCTGCGGTGCTTCGGTGACAATCTGGATCACCCCACTGTCCTGCACCGGGAAAAAGCCTTTTGGCACCGCCAGATAAAGCACGGCGGTTAAGGCCACACTGCCGAGCATCGCCAGCATACCCAATCTTTGATGCGCCAAAATCCATTGCAGCATCTCGCCGTAGCGGCGGATCACCCGCGCCATAAACCCAGTGCCATCATCATGTGGCGGTAGGGTTTTCAGCAGGTGCGCACAGAGCATCGGCGTCAGCGTTAATGACACCAGCAAAGAAATCAGTATCGCGACAGCCAGCGTCACAGCAAATTCAAAGAATAACCGGCCGACCACATCGGCCATAAACAGCAGCGGAATTAACACGGCAATTAAGGAAAAGGTTAACGAAATCAGCGTAAAACCAATCTCTTTGGCACCGTTTTTCGCCGCATCCAGCGCCGACGCGCCTTGTTCACGATGGCGCGCAATGTTTTCCAGCATGACGATGGCGTCGTCGACAACAAAGCCGGTCGCGATCACCAGCGCCATCAGCGTCAGGTTATTGATGGAGAAATCCAGCAGATACATCACGGCAAAAGTACCGATAATTGACAACGGCACCGCCAGCGACGGGATAATAGTGGCCGGAATAGTGCGTAAAAATACAAAAGTCACGGCGATAACGAGCCCGATGGCAAACAGCAGTTCATGCTGCACATCACGCACTGCGGCGCGGATAGATTCAGTGCGGTCGCTGAGAATGGACACATCCAGCTCTGCCGGCAAAGTGGCGGTCAGCTGTGGCAATAACTGACGTACCCGATCTGTCACTTCGATGACGTTGGCGCCGGGCTGACGCTGAATATTAATCAGCACTGCCGCGCTTTGATTAGCCCAGGCCGCCAGAAAGCGGTCTTCGGCGCCTTGTTCGATTTTGGCGACATCACCCAGACGCACCGGCGCATCGCCTTTAAAGGCGACAATCAGCGCTTCATATTCAGAAGTTGAACTAAGCTGGTCGTTCACTTCCAGCATGGTAGAGCGAAACGGGCCGTCAAAATTACCTTTGGGCTGATTGGTATTGGCGGCAACAATAGCACTGCGCAGGCTGTCCATCGTCAGGCCCAAACCGGCTAACGCCGATGGGTTGGCTTTGACCCGAATCGCCGGACGCTGGCCACCAGCCAGGCTCACCATGCCAACGCCGTTTACCTGTGCCAGCTTCTGCGCCATCCGCGTATCCACCAAATCATAGACTTGCGGCAACGCCATCGCTTTGGCGCTGACCGCCAGCGTCAGAATAGGTGCATCGGCCGGATTGACTTTGCGGTACACCGGCGGAATTGGCATGTCGTTGGGCAATAAAGAACTCGCGGTGTTAATCGCCGCTTGCACTTCCTGCTCAGCCACGCCCATATCAACAACAAGAGCGAACTGCAGCGTCAGCACCGAAGCGCCGCCACTGCTGGACGACGACATCTGTTTCAGGCCGGGAATTTGGCCCAAACGACGTTCCAGCGGCGCTGTGACAGTGCGCGCCATCACGTCCGGGCTTGCGCCCGGATAAAAGCTAAATACCTGAATGATTGGATAATCGACTTGTGGCAGCGCCGCGACCGGCAATTGCCGCCAGCCGAGGATCCCGGCGATCAACAGCGCCAGCATCAATAACGAGGTGGCTACCGGGCGCAGAATAAAAGGTTTGGACAGTTGCATGGCTTATTCCTGCTGGCTGCTTTGCACCACAGCTACGTCCCGGCCGGGTCTTAACCGGTCCAGGCCTTCCATCACAATCTGGTCGCCGCCTTTGAGGCCACTACGCACTTCAACACGGCCATTATCGACCACACCCAGCTCGAGCATTTTTAGCTGAGCCTTTTTGTTTTCAACCACATAGATAAAAGTGCCGTCGGCGCCATATTGCACGGCGTCTTGTGGAATAGTCACTGCTCCGGGCCTTGAGGCGATATTGAGCCGCACATTCACGAACTGGTTCGGGAACAGCTGGTCGTCGCTATTGGCGAACTGTGCTTTGAGTTTCAGCGTACCGGTGGCTGGGTCAATCTGGTTGTCGAGTGTGGTCAGTTCGCCGGTTGCCAACAGCTGTTTGTCATTGCGGTCCCAGGCTTCAACCACCAGTTTTTGCTGTTGTTTTTGTTGGTCCTGTACCGCAAGGCGCAGGCTTTGCAGCTGAGTTTCCGGGATACTGAATACCACATAAATCGGCGAACTTTGCGTGATGCTGACTAAGCCTTCCGCGCTATTGGCCTGCACCAGATTACCAGCGTCGACTTTACGTAAACCGGTTTTGCCGCTGATCGGCGCCACAATGCGGGTGTAAGATAATTCAAGTTTGGCGGCGTCGATTTGCGCCTGATTGGATTTTAACGAACCCTTCAGCTGGTTCACCAGCGCCTGCTGCGTGTTGTATTGCTGACGGGAAATCGAATTCTGCGTTTTCAGTTTTTCATAGAGTGCGAGGTCGAGCTCGGCGTTTTTCAGCTGCGCCACGTTTTGCTGCAGCTGACCTTCGGCCTGCGCCAGTTTGACCTGATAAGGTGCCGGGTCAATTTCCGCCAGCAGCTGGCCGGCTTCAACTTTTTGCCCTTCAGTAAAATGCAGCTGTAATAACGGCCCGCCCACGCGCGGTTGTACCAGCACTGTGTTTAACGCGGTCGCAGTGCCGATAGTTTTAAACTGGACTTTTAAATCTGTGGTTTCAGCACTGATCACCCGGACCGGCACAGCAGCATTCCAGGGATTGGCGCCAGCACCCGGGCCGCCAGGGCCACCGGCGCGACGAGGGCCGCGGCCTTCGCCTCCTGCTGCCGGGCGTTGACCTGCCTGCGAGCCCCCGGCCGCTGGCGCGGTGGCTGCTGCGCCAGCCGTGTTGCCTTCATCCTGCGGTAACCACAAATATCCGCCCACACCGGCAGCCATCAACAATACTGCGCCTGAAACCAAAGTTTTTAACTGCATATGTCCCTATCCGACTCTTAAATTTGCTGTCTTCGATTGCGCTCAGAGCACAAAACCAGCCTGCAATGCCTGCTGTCGCTCCGACGCATTTAATTTAATACTGCCTTGCTGGCGGGCACGTGCCAGATACAGATCGGAAGAGCACACGTCTGAACTCCAGTCCCGAATCACCAACTCGTATGC
>CALJUX010000020.1 GCA_937978655.1 uncultured Chromatiaceae bacterium | reverse complement strand
ACATCGCCGGCATCTGCCCCACCCAAGTGCATCAGTGCCCATCATCCGAAGGTTTTTTAAAAGCCGTGCTGGCCGGCCTGGGGTTTGGCCTGTTGCCGGAGCTGCAGATGCAAAGCCAATTTGCCAGCGGCGAACTGATTGATCTGGCACCGGGCTATTTCCTCGACACGCCACTGTATTGGCATCACTGGCAAACCGAAAGCCCGCAGCTAAAACAACTGCGGCTACAGGTGTTGGCTTGTGCAAGGGAGTGTCTGGTGGCCATCGGGTAAGGGGTTTTTGACGGGGTGGGTATTTTGAGTGCATGGCGAATATCATATCGTCTATGCACCGCGACCATCATAGTACGCCAGGTGGTAGCCAGCACGCTTCGCTCGCCGATATCTACGCACTCAATCGGCGAGCAGATAAGTGCAAGCGAAACGTCGCCGGACCTGATGTTTAACAAGACCCGTTTGTGACACACACGGATATTGCGGCCGCAACCACTCATCTAACAAACAAAAGTATTTTTTGCCCGCTCGGAGCGATACAAATAAGGCACCCAAATACACAGTGCGATGGCGCTGTTGAGCAGGGATTTTATGATGTCACTGGTCCAGACTTCGAGTTGCGGGAACATCAGGCTGGTGATCAGGGTGTCACCGAGGATAAATGTGGCAGCAATTGTAGCCAGGATAAAAAACCACTTCGGTAATAAGCGACTTTTACGCATAAACAAATAAATCAGATAGACCGAAATGGCTAGCATCAGCAGATTCAGCACCATCTCGGCGACAATCAGCCCAATAAAACCGGCTGAGCCGGCGTGCAGGATATCGGAAAAATGACCGTTGCTGAACAGGGGTTGGTACAAACCAAAGAGGTTAAACAACAAGCGGAAAGGCCCAAGCCAAATGCCACAACCGAGTAACCACAACCAGCCACCAAAGGCCAGCGGTTGCGGGGCTGTCTGATGGATCCTGTGGTGTTCCGAGCCGTCATGCGGTGTTGCAGTCCCTGCCGTATTCATCTGTGGTCCTTGGCTGTAATGCCGTCGCTATGGCTGAAACCACGCTATCGGATTTACTTTGTTTTTGAAACAAAATATAAACATAAGTACCGATTACAGCGTTGCCTCACCAGGCAGAGAATACGGGCACGCGTCGGACAGAGGCAGGCAACAGCAGCGCTTAAGTGCGTGGTTCCGCCTGTGTGGCGCGCTCCAGTTGCTGATACTGCTCCCACAGCGCTTCGGCTTCAGCGGTTAAATCGGCAAATAAGCGCATATCGCCTTTGCGTTGTGCCAGCATGGCCTGTTCTGCTTTGGCATCGTATTGCTGACGGAGTTTTTGTAACGGGTCGCGCTTAAAGAAATTAAACATAGCGGGCTCTTTTGCTGAAATGAGGAACTGCTTTAACTACGCAGCGCGGCGCCAGAATGGTCAGTGCAGACAGAAATAAAATCCGCCTGATCGCGAAGTGACGGTCATACGTGTTGGCGTCAACACGGCAGGCCGCTCCGGTTGCTGACGCACAAAAAAGGGGCCCGAAGGCCCCAAGTACCGCACTCAAACAGGGAGTGTTTTGCGCTTGAACATCAGAAGCGGCTGCGCCAGCCGAGCGTCCAGCGTTTTTCGTAGACGTTCTGGTAGATGACATGATCGCGCCACTGCGCGTAGTTGTTTTCAAACTCGCCGGTCAGGTTGCTGACCTGCAGGTAGACGCTGCTGTGTTCAAACAGGTCGTAGCTGGCGGAGGCGTCGACATACACCGTCGATTGCGTCCAGATTGGCACTACACCTTTACCCAGTGGAATGGCCAGAGAATCCAGCCGGTCGCTGCGGTAGTTGGCGGCGACGCGCAGCTGCAGGCCGTCTTTTTCATACCAGAGCACGGCGTTGCCGGAATTTTCTGAGTTGTCCTGAATGGGCAAGGTCGCGCCATAGACATCTTTGTTGGCGCTGTCCGACGGCGCATAGGTGTAGTTCAGCGTGGTGCCTAAACCGCTCCAGATCCCCGGCAGGAAATCAAAACTTTGTTGCCAGGTCACTTCAACGCCTTTGACCGTGCCGCCTTTGCCGTTAATTTCGGTGTCGACCGGCACTTCACGCCGCACCACGCCGTCGATGTCCGGCAGGCCTTTCATCACCTGGCCTTTTTCGATAAAGGAGTCGATGTTCATCCGGAACAGGCCGACGCTGAGCAGGCTTGCGCTGTCGTAATACCACTCCAGGCCAAGGTTATAGTTGGTGGAGCGCCATGGTTGCAGCAACGGGTTACCGTTCTGACGACCGCTGACTGCAACTAATAAATCCGGTGACACCCCATATTCTTTGGCGAGCACGTCACCGGCGCGGGTGCGGCCGACTGACACACCACCGGCCAGTTTGGCAAAATCGAGGTTGGTCAGGGTTTTGCCGTAAGCGGCGCGTAAAATCAGTTCATCGCTAAGGTCGAGTCGGAAGTTGGCCGATGGCAGTACTGTGTCATCGTCGCGGTCGATTTGCTCTTCGCCGGCTTTAATCGCGGCGGTACAGAGCGAACAGGGCCGGGCGCTGCCGACCAGATTCTGCAGAATTTCCAGGTCGGTTTTGATGTACTGCGCGCCGAGATTAGCCTGATACGGCAGGCTGGCAATTTCGCCGTCTAAATCCAGTTTCAGATAAGCGCTGTGGTCGGTTTGGGTCACGCCATAACTTTTCGCCGGGTCAGACAGCTTTTTATTGCCCGGATACAGCTGGTTTTGTGACTCGAACGGGTTATCCAGCGCCTTGGGGTTAATCAGATAAAAGCTGTCTTTACTTGCCGGGCCAAAGCCGTTGACCTGATGCACCCAGCCGGCCGGCAATTCGTCAAAATACCAGGCGCGGCCTAAGGTTAAATCACCGAGCGCGACGTTGGCCACGCCATCACCGTTGGTGTCGCCTAAAGAGGCACCCGAATCTTTCCACATCACGTCGGCTGATAAATTGCCGGTTTTAAACGGCGCCACCAGGATAAAAGTATCGCGGTCAACATCGCGTTTGGCGGTGCGAAGGCCAAAGGATACCGACTGAATATCGCCCAGTTCAAAAGCATATTTGCCGTCAGCGCGCAGCACGTCGAGCGTGGCTTCTTCGTGGAAATTATTCTCAGAATAGGTCGAGACTAAATTGGTGCGTTTGATGTCCTGGGCAAAACCTTGCGGGTAACTCAGGCTGATATATTTACCGCCGCGGCTGAACTGCACCGGAATATCGGCCGGGCCATAACCGCGTGGGTTGACCGGTTCAATGCCGTTGCCGACGTTGCGCATCAGGCCATGTTGCGCGCCGCTGGTAACGTACGCATGTGCGACGTTTTCGGTATGGTCACGGCTGGCGTCGCCGCGTAAATAACGTACTGAGCCAGAGAAATTGTCTTTGTTATCAAAGTCGAGCTGCAGGTTGATATTGGTCGATTCGCGATCGTTGGTCAGGCTTTCGGAATAAGCGCTGACACGGCGCACCTGATACAGCGCTTCGCTCACGGTATAGATTTTGCCGCCGAGCGGGCCGTCGGCGCGCGGGATAAATTGGTCCGAATAAGCCCAGTTATTGCCGCGCGCGCTGTCGACCATCAAACCTTGTTTGCGGTCAGCGTCATCCATTTGGGTGTGGAACAGATCGGCGGTCAGCGTCAGCGTATCGCTCAATACATACTGCACAGAGGCATTGGCGCCGATGCGGTCGCGCTCGGTGGTGCGGTCCATCACGCCGTAATAACGCTGGGTGAAGAAAGTGTCGTTTTTATCGCCGTCTTTATTAAAATCGCGCAAGTCTTTTTCGTTTTCACCAATCACTTCCATCGCGTTCAGGATGGCGCCGTTTAAGTAGTTGGCAAGATTATTCTGGTCATACGACAGCGTCATCACCGCGGCGAATTTTTCATCGTCGGATTTATAACCGCCGAACAACGACACTTTGCCGTCGTTTTCTTTCGACAGGCTGCCGCGGGTCAATTCAGTGTTAAAAGCAAAAGTACTGCCGGGTTTTAAATCCAGCGGCCGCCAGGTTTTTAAATCCAGCGTGCCGGAAATGCCGCCGGCCAGCACATTCGCCATCGGTGATTTCAGTACGTCGATGCCGGCGATGAGTGCCGACGGAATGTCAGTAAAATCCGGCTGCACTGTGGTGAGCGAACCCGCCGATAAAAACTGCTCGCCGTTTAGCAGCGTGGTGACCTGCGGCATGCCGCGCACGTTCACCGTCGAACCTTCACCGGCCGAGCGGCGGATTTGTACACCGGGAATGCGCTGCAGCGTGTCGGTGATAGTCACATCCGGCAGCTTGCCCAAATCTTCGGCGGTGATAGTGTCGACCACCTGTTCACTGAATCTTTTGTTATTCAGGTTTTGTTTGTTACTGGCGGCGATGCCGCGGATTTCCAAACGTTCGACCTGTTGTTCCGCGTTGTCCGCGGTGTTTTTCTGTGCCGCAGCTGCAGTTTGCGCTGTGGCCTGCGTGCTCAGCACGATAGATAACGCCAGCAAACTGAGGCGGAATTGTGGATGTAACATGATGTTCCTCTGCAATAACTTGTTGTTTTCACCTTGTAGATGCGGGTCGCGGCTGCGTTATGGCTGCGTGGGATCACGCAACAGGGCTGCCGTCGCCCGCTGATTTTGAGTGCGGTGAAATGCTTTATTGTTATTAAATAACTTTTATTATTGGTCTTGCTTGTTATGTTTTAACACGATATTTTAGTGGGATACAACGATTATTTTTACAGCAGGAACTGGTGCTGTTTTGGCCACTGCCGGCGTGATAAAAAACCGGGCTGTAAAAAGAGGAATTCTGAAGTGACTGATTTATCTGGTGTTTCAATAACTGATGTTGCAGTGAATGCTTTGGCGCAAACCGGCAAAGGTCTGGGAGACTGGGCGCAATTGGGCAAGCAAGGCTGGTCTTTGCTGGACGGCGAACTCTGCCTGCCAGTGGCGACGCTGAACTGGCCCGCCTTAGAGCGTAATTTGCAGTGGATGGCCAGATTTGCCGCGCAAAGTCAGGCGTTGCTGGCGCCACATGGCAAAACGGCGATGACACCGGAATTATTCCGGGCACAACAAGCAGCCGGCGCCTGGGGCATGACATTGGCCACAGTGCCGCAAGTGCAAAGTGCTGTGCGGGCCGGCGTCAAACGCATTCTGTTGGCCAATCCGCTGGTTGGCCGCGCTGAACAACGCCAGATGGCGGCATTAATCGCCGCAGGGCTGGAATTTTATTGTCTGATCGATGACGCCGCCCAATTGCCTGCGCTGCAGCAAGAAATGGCCGCTGCCGGCGTGCGGTTAAATCTGTTGTTAGAACTGGGTGTACCCGGTGGGCGTTGTGGCGTGCGGGGAGAAACGGCGGCGCTGACACTGGCTGAACAAATCCGTCTTTATCCGGCGCTGCAGCTCTGTGGTGTCGAGTTTTACGAAGGCATGGTCAAAGGCGGCGAAGCCGCGCTACGCCAGTTTATCCGTGACTGCTATCAGACCACGGCGGCACTGCAACAAGCCGGCTGGTTACAGCCAACAGCGGGCGGCCAGCTGCTGGTCAGTGGTGCCGGTTCGGCCAATTATGATTTGGTCGCTGACGAATTTCTGCAAAGTGGACTCAGCCAACAGGGGTTTGCGCTGGTGCTGCGCCCCGGTTGTTACGCCCTGCACGACAGCGGTATTTATCAGGATGCACAGCAACAGGTACTGGCGCGCAGTCCGCAGGCCTGTCTGGTGCCGGGGGCTCTGGAAGATGCACTGCAACTGTGGGGATATGTGTTGTCGCGGCCGGAACCTGGCCTTGCCATTATTGGCCTGGGTAAACGCGACGCGGCCTTTGACGCCGGTTTACCGCAGCCGCAGCTGTGGTATCGCCCTGGGATGACCGCGCCACTGCCGGTGGGGTCAGGCTGGCAGGCCTGCAAAATTATGGACCAGCATCTGCAGCTGCAGATCCCGGCTGACACAGATTTGATGGTTGGTGATATGCTGGCTTTTTCCGCATCTCACCCTTGTCTGACGCTGGATAAATGGCGGCAACTGGCGGTATTGGATGCAGATTTTGTCGTGCGCCGGGTATTGGCGACCGAGTTTTAATCAGCAAGCACAACGTCTTGGAGACCCTTTGCTGTGGATATAGTGTCAAGAATTCATGAATGCCTGGCCCACCTGCGGCCCTCCGAACAAAAGGTGGCCAGGTTTATCCTGCACGACCTGAATTACGCGGCCAATGCGCCGATTAACGAACTGGCCGACAAAGCCGGCGTCAGTCACGCCAGTATTACCCGGCTGGCGCGTGCGCTGCAGTGCGCCAATGTGCGCGAGCTGAAACTACGGCTGGCGCAGTCGGCGGCGATTGGTGAACGTTTTATCACTGAAAAACCGGTGGAGCAAAAAGACATCCCGGCGATTTACAGCGCCATCATCGATATTCTGCAGCTCAATAGCGGTCTGATTAAGCCGGAAGTGACAGATGCCGCAGCGCAGCTGATGATCGCCGCGCCCAAGGTGCTGATTTTTGGCGTCGGCGGTGGCAGCTCTGTGCTGGCGCAGGAAGCACATAACCGGCTATTCCGGCTCTGTGTACCAAGCAACGCCTATTCAGATCCGCTGCTGATGCGGATGACGGCGGCCAGCGTCGACAAAGGCGATGTGGTGTTGTGTTTGTCATTGAGTGGTTATAGCCCCGATGTTGAAGCCGCAGTGCAGATCGCCAAAGATTATGGCAGCCAGGTGATTGCGATTTGTCCGGACAGCCGGTTGTCCGCGCTGGCGAATATTCACTTGCCAATCATGACGCAAGAATCTGATTTTATTTATAAACCCAGCGCGTCACGTTATGTGATGCTGGCGGCGATTGACATTCTGGTCAGTCAAATCGCCGTGCTGAATCAGCGCAAATCACGCGAAAAACTGCGCCGGATCAAACATGAACTGGATGAACATCGCCAGGGGCCTGAGCGCCTGCCGTTGGGGGATTAACAGTGCAACATGCCAGGAGCGATATGCCGTATCAATTTGACCTGCTGATCCGTGGCGCCCTGCTGCTTGATGGCAGTGGCCGGCCGGGCTGGCTGGCGGATTTGGCCGTATGCGACGGCAAAATCGCTGCGATTGGTGATTTATCCGCTGCGGACGTGCGGGCCACCACAGTGCTGGATGCGCACGGGCTGGTGCTGGCGCCCGGTTTTATTGATGTGCATACCCATGACGATTTGGAAGTGCTGCGCAATCCACAGCTGCTGGCGAAACTCAGTCAGGGCGTCACCACGGTGATCACCGGCAACTGCGGCATCAGCGCCGCGCCGGTGACGCTGCGCTCTGCCACAGTGCCGGATCCGATGAATCTGCTCGGTCACAGCGCCGATTTTTGTTATCCGGCGTTTGCCGACTATGCCGCCGCGGTGGATGCGGCTGAGCCGGCGTTGAATGTCGCGGCTCTGGTCGGCCATACGGCACTCAGAGCCAGCACGATGGACCGGCTGGACCGGCCTGCGACTGAGGCGGAGATCAGCCAGATGCGGGCAATGCTGGAAGCTGCGCTGGCACAAGGCGCTTTGGGCTTAAGTTCCGGCCTGGCGTATCACAACGCCAGCTGTGCGCCGGCGGCAGAATTACTGGCGTTGGCGGCACCACTTGCTGCCGCCGGCGCCATTTACACCACGCATTTACGCACTGAATTTGACGGCATTCTCGATGCGCTGACTGAGGCGGCCGATTTGGGCGAAGCGTTGAAAGTGCCGGTGGTGGTGTCGCATTTAAAATGCGCCGGCGTGGCCAATTGGGGCCGCTCGGCTGAAGTACTGGATTTTTTTGCCGCCCGACGGCAACAGCAACAACTCAGCTGTGACTGTTATCCGTATTCGGCCAGTTCCAGCACGTTGGATTTGGCGCAGGTCACAGGCGATTTTGACATTTTTATCACCTGGTCCGACGCAGAACCAGCGATGGCCGGGCGTTTATTGGCGGACATCGCCACCGACTGGCAGTGCAGTTTACACGACGCTGCAGAGCGGCTGATGCCGGCTGGCGCGGTCTACCACGGCATGAATGAAGCCGATGTGCAGCGTTTTTTGCAGCAACCTTTCAGCATGATTGGCTCGGACGGTCTGCCTTGTGACCCGATGCCGCATCCACGGCTGTGGGGCGCCTTTCCGCGCGTATTGGGCCATTATTGCCGCGATCTGCAACTGTTTGGCCTGCCTGAAGCTGTGTATAAAATGACAGCGTTGTCAGCGGCGAATTTTAACCTGCCGGGCCGTGGCTTGTTGCGCGAAGGTTATCAGGCTGACCTGGTGTTGTTTGATCCGGCGCTGGTGCGTGATACCGCCACTTTTACCGCGCCGGTGGCCTGTGCCGCCGGTATTGCCGCCGTTTGGGTCAATGGTGTGCTCAGTTATCAGCAGGGGGCGGCGACCGGTGCGCGTGCCGGCCGTTTCCTGCCGCGTTTATCTTCCAACAATGTACAGGAGTAATACCCATGATCCGCAGATTTGGCGCTGAAGGCGGCACCGGCACCGGTGGTCAGTTTTTACCTTTTTCCCGCGCAGTCGAAGCTGGTGGCTGGTTGTATGTGTCAGGCCAGACGCCGATGAAAGATGGCGAAGTGGTTGAAGGTGGTATTGTCGAACAGTCGCGCCTGGCCATTCAAAACTGTCTCGACATCATGCAGGAAGCCGGTTATGGCCTGGAGCATGTGGTGCATGTCACTGTGGTGCTGACCGACCCGCGTTATTTCGGTTCTTTTAATAAAGTGTTCCGCGAAGTGTTTGGCGCCCATCCGCCGGCCCGTATTTGTGCCGTGGCGGATCTGGTGGTGGACTGCAAAGTTGAAGTCGACGTCACCTGCTACAAAGGCAGCTAAGCACGCAACACATCAAGGCGGCCGCAGAGCCGCCAGTCTGCGTGGCTGTACATCAGCGCGACAGCGCAACGGGGAATTAAAATTTCATGCAACAAACAATACAACACACAGAGCAGCAATGGCTGTTTCTGGCGGGTTTTGCCGTCTATCTGCTGGCGATGATCACGCTTGGCTGGTGGGTGTCGCGCCGGCGGCAGGGCGAAGCCCAACAAAGCGGTGAAGACTTTTTACTCGGTGGCCGCGCGTTGCCGTTTTGGCTGATGCTGGGCACGACGGTGGCGACAATGGTGGGCACCGGTTCGTCAATGGGTGCGGTCGGATATGCTTACCAGCATGGTTGGGCCGGCATGTTATACGGCGTCGGTGGTGGTATTGGTATTTTGTTGTTGGCCTGGTGGTTTGCCCCGCTGCGGCGCTTTAATTTCCTGACCATGGCCGAAGAGCTGAGTTATTACACCGGCGCCGATAAACAAGTGCGTCATGTGGTTGGCGTGCTGATTTTTATTGCCTGTATCGGCTGGCTGGGCGCGCATATTCTCGGTGGCAGTATGTATCTGGCCTGGCTGACCGGCCTGAGTTTAACCGAAAGTAAGTTATTGATCGCCGCCGGTTTTGCCATTTACGTGGTGATTGGTGGTTATACCGCCGTGGTCTGGACCGACGCCATCCAGGCGCTGATCCTGTTCTGCGGTTTTGTCTTGATGGCCGGTTTTGCGCTGGCTGCAGTCGGTGGTTTTGACGCCATCCGGCAGCAGGCCGAACTACTGGCGGCGCAACCGGACACAGCCGCAGGCCGCAGGCCGCTGGCTGCCGGGCTTGTCGCTGGCGGTTGCTGTTGCTGTTGGTGTGCTGGCGACGCCAAGTTTTCGTCAGCGTATTTATTCCGGCAAAGATGTCAGTGCTATTCGTAAATCCTTTGTCTGGTCTGGCGTGTTGTATTTATTTTTCTCGTTGATCCCAGCTCTGCTTGGCCTGGCAGCACTGCAACTGGCACCGGCGCTGGACAACCCGTCTTATGCTTTTCCGTTTCTGGCATTAAATACCCTGCCGTTGGCGCTTGGTGTGTTGGTGCTGCTGGCCGGGATTTCCGCGACCTTATCCAGTGCCAGTTCTGATGCGATCGCCGGTGTATCGGTGCTGGTTGGCGACTTATATAAAGTGCTGTGTGGCCGTTTGCCACCCCCGCAGCAGGTGGTGTTGTTATCCCGCCTCGGGCTGGTGGCCGTGGTGGCGCTGGCATTAGGTTTTGCCCTGCTGGCGGACAATATCATCGGCTATATCACCACCATGGTGGGTATGGTGTTGTCCGGTTTGTTTGCGGTGGCGGTGGTAGGACTGCGCTGGACCCGGTTGAATAAAACCGGTGCGCTGGCGGCACTGGTCACAGCACCCATGGTGTCTTTGCTGGTGCTGTGGTGGCCGGGCGCTCAGGCATTTTGGGGCAACCCGGTGATCCCGGCAACGCTATTGAGCCTGCTCGCCGCTATTGTTGGCAGTGTGCTGACCCGGCCCGCGGCTATTAGCCGGGCTGAAGCTCTGGCGCTGCTGGCAGCAGGGCGGGTGACAGATCAGCCGGCTGCTGCGTCGGCAGACAAAACAGCGCCGCTGGCGGCGACTGCTCAGCCGGAGGCGCGCTGATGCGGATTGGATTTTTTGGCGAAGTGATGCGCGAACACCGCGCTGATGGGCTGGGTTACGGTTTTGGCGGCGATACGCTGAATACTGCGTTGTATTTACACCGGTTAGCCCGGCAAAGTGCGGCTGATATCCAGGTGCAGTATTTCACCATGCTGGGGCGTGACGCCTCCAGCGCGCTGCTGTGTGACAAGTTACAGGCCGAAGGCCTGGCGCTGCAGGCCACACGCCATCCACAGCGACACATCGGCCAGTATTGGATTGATACCGATGCATCGGGTGAGCGCAGTTTTCGTTATCAGCGCGACAACAGTGCGGCGCGTCATTACTTCAAAAATGGTATCAGCGCATTAGAACATGCGCTGGCAGACGGCAGTCTGGATGCACTGTATCTGAGTGGCATCAGCCTGGCTATCCTCGATGAAACCGACCGGCAGCGCTTGTACTGTGCGGTGGCTGCTTTTGTCCGGCGCGGCGGTTGGTTTATTTTTGATAACAATTTCCGGCCTTTGTTATGGAGCCACACGACGGCAGCGCGCTGGCAACAGCTGCTGTTACCGCTTTGTACCCTTGCACTGTTAACCGACAGCGATGAACGGCTGATCTGGCAACAGCCGCGTGCCGGTGCTGCCGATTTGGTTGCCGCGGCGCAGCGCGCCGGTGCTGGTGTGGTGGTGCTGAAATGTGGCCCGGCGCCGTGCTGGCTGGGCACGTCTGCGACTGTATTGCAGGTGGCGGCACAACCGGTGGCGCAAGTGGTCGACAGCAGTGGTGCCGGTGATGCCTTTGCCGGCGGATTTTTAGCACGTTTTTTAACGGCGCCGACAGATCTGGCCGCTGCCGCCCAGTGTGGCCATCGGCTGGCTGCTGCGGTAGTGCAGCAGCATGGCGCTATTATCGACCCGGCACAGATGCCGCAGATGTTGCCGGTGACGGAGGGCGGGTGTGATGCCTAAAATACTGATTTATTTATGTTTGTTTTGTACGCCAATGCTGGCGGCGATGCCGCTGCTGATGCCGCAACCGGCCAAGATGCGCCTGGACGCTGGCACTTTGTTATTGCCGCCGGTGGTGGGTGTAGCGCTGACTGGTGGCACAAGCCAAAGCACGGCGACCGCTTTAGCCTTACTGGCGCAGTTTCAGCCGCAGCTGCAGTTCAAAACTGCACCGCCGGCCACGGCGCAGCTGCAGATAGCGCTGCGCCAGCACATAAATATCCCCGGCCCGGACGATGACGAAAGTTACCAGCTGCTGATCAACCCTCAGCAGATCCGCTTAAGCGCCCACAGCAGCACCGGCGTGCTGTACGGGCTGATGACGCTGAGCCAGCTGCTGCAATGTGACGCCAGACGCTGCACGCTGCCGGCGCTTGAGATTAACGATCAGCCGCGTTTTCGCTGGCGCGGTTTGCTGCTGGACAGTGCGCGGCGTTTTATTCCGCTCGCTGATATCCGCCGCACGCTGGACGGCATGGCAGCGGCCAAACTCAATGTGCTGCATTGGCATTTAACCGATGACCAGGGCTGGCGTCTTGAATCAACCGCTTATCCGAAGCTGCACCAGTTCGCGAGCCAGGGCCAGTTTTACACGCAGGCCGAGGTGCGGGAGCTGGTCGCTTATGCCGCTGCCCGTGGTATCCGGGTGGTGCCGGAACTGGACTTGCCGGGCCATGCCTCAGCCATTGGTATGGCGTATCCGCAACTGCTGGCCTGGCCTGACGAGGTCGTGGATAAACACGGCATCCAGCCGCTGCCGGCGGAACGGCGTTTTGGCGTGTTTGCGCCGGTGCTGGATATCAGCAGTGCGCCAACCTGGCAGTTTATCCGGGCGCTGGTCACCGAGTGGCGGCAGTTGTTTCCCGATCCGTACCTGCATATCGGCGGTGATGAAGTCAAAGCCGATCACTGGCTGGCAAACAGTCAAATTCGGCGGCTGATGCAGCAACAGCAACTGGCGGATGGCCACGCGCTGCAGGCGTATTTTAATCAGCAACTGGCACAGTTATTACAGCAACAGCAGCGCCGGATGATTGGCTGGGATGAAACTTTGCATCCGGCGCTGCCGAAAAGCACTGTGGTGCAAAGCTGGCAAGGTCAGGATGCGCTCGGTGCGGCAGTGCGGGCCGGTCATCCGGCGCTGTTATCGGCTGGTTTTTACCTCGATATGCCGCAGCGCGCGTTGTATCACGCGCAGAATGATCCACTGCAGGTCACAACGCCGCTTGCTGTGCCTGCGGATGTCAGACAACGGCTGCAGTTTGGTTTTGTGTTGCAGCGCCTGAATGGCAAAGCGGTGACGGGTACAGTGCGGTTGTATCAGCTTGGTAACGGCCAGTGGCAAGGCAGTCTGGCGGCGACAGGCCGGGGCGTGGTGCCGGCGCAGGTCCGGGTTGCTGATGCTGCCGGTCAACTGCAGGTGCGGCTGGATGCCGACAATTATCTGGGACCGGTACAGCTGCGGTTTTTGCTGGCGCAAGGCGTGGATACACCGGCGCAGCCGCTGGCGCTGATTGGCAACCATAGTTATCCGCTGGAACTTCGCCGCGAACCCTATCAGCCGTTGCCGGCCACAGCTGCGCTGACTGCGGCGCAGCAGCAACTGCTGTGGGGCGGCGAAGCAGCGCTATGGACTGAACTGGTCGCACCGGAGTTGCTGGATACTAAACTCTGGCCGCGTTTATTTGTGGTGGCAGAGCGATTCTGGTCACCGGCGGCGTCCGCAGCGGATGTCCCGGCGAATTTGTCGCAGCGCTTAAGCACAATGGATGACTATGCCGCACAGATTGGCCTTAAGCACCGTGCTCAGGCAAGCAGCAGTTTGCAGCAATGGGCGACGCGGGAATTGGGCACGTTAACCCCGGCGCAAAGCCAGGCGCTGCAGGATTTCAGTCAGTATCTGCAGCCGCTGCATTATTACGGCCGCCATCATTTAAAAACCGCGGCCGGCCGGTACCATCTGGATGAGCCGCTGACGCAGCTCGCCGACACCTTATTGCTGGAACCGCCAGCGTTATTGGCGTTGCAGCAGGGCTTTGCTGAAGCGGCACAGTGTCAGTTGCCAAAAGACTGGCCTTTGTGGCAGCAGGCTTTTGCCCGGCAACAGCAGCTGCTGAGCGCCGTGGCGGATCCGGAACTGCAACTGCTGTTAGCGCAGCAACAGCAATTCAGCCAGATCCTCAGCAGCAAGCTCAGCGCGTCACAGCAAGCCGCCCGGCTGCTGAGCCTGCTACAGCCTGCCACTGAACTGGTATTTGCGCCGGCGGCGGCCGCACTGGACTGGGCCGATCGCTGCGCCTTTGCGAGCCCAGCGGGCCAGCGCCATTGACGACGCTGCCGCGCTGCGTTACAACAACGCAAAACAGTCGTGGTGTGGATGTTGATGTTATCGGGTCGGTTACTGTTGTGGGCATTGTTGTGGCTTTGCAGTGGTTTTCCGGCCTCTGCGGCCGAACATTTCAGCGATCATGAAGAGTTTTGCCAGCGCGAACCCGCCACCCCTTGTCTGCAGTTCATCCGACAGCAGCGGGATGAACTGCCGGCACAGTCGGTAGCCTGGTTTAAGCTGACTTCCTATCAGCTTGATTATCTCTATGATAAGCATCAGTTTTCAGAACTGTTGCAGCAGACTGAGCAACTGCTGCAGTTGCCCGACTTGCCGCCGGTATTTCGCACCCAGCTGTATTTTTACCACGCCAAAATGCTGAATGCGGCGGGCCGGCTGGTGCAGGCGCAACATTATGCTGAGCTGGCGTCGGTGCAACTGAGCGAGCTGTATCGGGCTTTTGCTGATCCGCTGCGCATGCTGGAACTGGCCAATTTACAAACCGTTTTCGGTGCACAGGACAGCGCCTGGACTTTACTGCTGGCGGCTGAACAACGCTTTGGCAAAAGCAAAGATCCGATCTTTGGGTTTGAACTGAACAGCAATAAAGCCTTAGTGCAACATGCCAGAGGCAAGCTGGAAGATGCCGCTTATTATCGCAAGCTGGCATTGGATGCGATTTTGCCAAGCGGCCATCCGGGAAAAATTATCGTCGCTTATGGCAATCTGGCCCGTACTCATCAGCTGCTTGGTCAACTGGGTCTTGCGGTGAATTACTACGAAAAATCATTATCTTATATGCGAAAAGACCTGGATGCTGTGTTGCAGTCCACCCATTTACTGCGCCTCGCGGAGTTGTATGATCAGTTGCAGGACCGCCACAGCGCGCAGCGGTACTTACAACAGGTCGAGCCGCAGCTGTTAAGTGACGGCCACCGGGCTTTGCATCGCGCACTGACCGCGACAAAACCCAGGGCCGGCTGACAGCCTGACGCTATTGCGCTCAGAAGCTCAGCGTCAGACTGACTTTGCCATAACGGCCGCTTTCCAGATAACGCCGGATGCCATCACCACTGACACCGCCGCGCACTGCGCCGACCGACTGCGTGACATATTGCAGCCGCTCCCAGCGGTAATATTCCTGATCCAGCAGATTAAACACCCCGGCGGTCAGCGCCAGCTGGTCCAGCAGTTGCCATTGCAGCGTGAGGTCGCTGACAACAGCGCTGTCGCTTAAATACGGCGTAGCGGCCGTCTGTAAGCCACTGCTGTTGTAGACCCAGGCGTCTGAGCTGCTTTTGGCCGCCTGATAACGGTTGTTCAGCAGCAAGCGGATATCGTCATGAAGCTGATAACCAACACCCAGCACTGCACTCCACGGCATCACACTGAGCAGCGGTTCGCCATTTTGTTCTTCGCCACTTTGATAAGTGGCCGCCCAGTTCAGCCGCCACTGCGCAGCTGGCTGCCAGTGGCCTGTCAGTTCAATGCCTTTGACCACGGCGGAATCGATATTGACCGGCATGCTGTACACAGCGCCATTTTGTTTGCTGCAGACGCCGCGCACACAACTTTGGTAAACCGTGGTTGGATTGAGCGTGAACTGGCCGCTTTGGATCATGTCGCTGTATTTATCGCGAAATAACGCCAGCTGATGCGCGCTGTTATCCAAAGTCAGTTGATACGACAGTTCGAGATTCAGGCTGTGCTCGGGTTTGAGTGCCGGGTTGGCCTGCGCCGTCGGCAGCGTCACGGTATTGCCGCTGACCGCTTCCTGCAAACTGGTGGTGCTGGTCTGCAAATACATATCTTCGGTACTTGGCGCGCGGAAGCCACGGCCGGCCTGCAGGCTCAGGCGTTGCCGCTCATCGAGCTGATAATGCAGCTGCGCCTGATAACTGGCCGCGCCAAAATCGACGGCTTTCACTGAGCCGGTTTTATCCTGATAGGTGGCTGACAATTGCGGGTTGTAATCGAGCGCGTCGTAGCGCGCGCCTAAACCCAGTGACCAGGCCGTGTCGGTCAGGCTCAGCTGATTGCGGGCATAGACGGAGCGGGTGCGAATGTCGGTGAGCGGTACAAAAGCCGGGTCCACTTCCAGCGTGGCGAGTTTCGCGGTCTGGCCGACATAACGCCGGTCTACTGCGCTCGAGCTGACAGTTTTATTCTGCGCCTGCAGGCCATAAGTCCATTGTTGATGCAGCGTTTCTGTGCTCAGCTCTTTGTCAAAAGCTGCGGTCCATTGCGTCAGTTTCTGCCGGAAATCACGGTCCTCTTCGCGAATACATGGGGTGATATTTTGCGGACAAGGCGCCGATACCGTCATCCGCGTCAGGCCGTGGTTGCGGCTGTTTTGCTGGTCAAATTTCAGCTGCAGGCTGTCAAATAAAGCCACGCCGGCCAGATAGTCATATTGCAGGCTGTGTTTATCGCGGCTGCTGTCATCAAGGCCAGTGCGGTTTAAGTAGGTCTGGTCCTGGCGGGAGATGTTCTGCAGGCTGCTGTCAGCCTGGTAGTTATCGAGGCTATAACCAATTTTATGATCCGGCAAAAAGCTGTATTGCAGCTTCAGCAGTAAATTGCGGCTTTGTGCGCTGAGTGGGTCGGCGCTGGTGCGGCCCGGGCCTGTGACGCTGCTGTGGCGGTCATAACTTTGACTTTCTTCACCATCGCGATGGGTGTAAACGACGAGACTTTCCAGCCGGCCGGTGCGGGCGGCGCCGGTAACGCTGTGCAGCCATTCACTGTTATTGCCGCTGTATTGGCTTTTCAGTTTCAGCGCGCCATCGTCGCCGCTGGATTTGAGGAAATCAGCCGGATCTTTGGTTAAAAACAACACTGCACCGCCCAAGGCGCCACTGCCGGCGCTGATAGCATCAGCGCCCTTTAAAATAGTGACCTGCTTTAATGCATCCGGATCGATGCCACCGAGGCCGGAGCGGAAAAACTCATAAGGCGCGTGGCTGTCCGGGTCCATCGTTTCGCCAAGGGCCAGGCCGTCGACGGCAATTTTGACCCGGTCGCCTTCGACACCACGGATATTAAAACCAGTGGAGCCAAAGCGGCCGATATCAGTCAGATTGACGCCGGGCACCATCCGCACTAAATCCGCTAAATTACTGATTTGCTGGGTGTCGATATCTTTGGCACTGACTTGTTGTTGGGTCAGCTGCGGGCTGGCGTTGATTGCGCTGGCTTTAACTTCAACGGCGGCCAGCGTTTTGGCGGTTGCCATATCCGCAGCCTGTGCTGCGGCAAACAAGGCGGGGCTTAACGCCAACATCAGGAGTGAATAACGAGGTGACATACCAGATTCCTTATCAATCATAGGTTTATTTTTTTGGTTTGTTCAGGCTGCACGAAGCCAGACCCTGCCTGTTGGCAGTGCCGGTGTTTTCCGAAGGTTCGGGTTGGCAGACTGGATTAGCCGGACGGATTGACCGCAGCGGCGCTGGCTGGCGCGCTGACTGGCTGGGCCTCAACACGCACCTGTCCCAGCTCGTGTTGGCCTTGCTGCAGCAACGGTTGTTGCAGCGGCCAGTGCAGTGGCAACTTCAGTTGCTCGCGGCCGCCGCCTTCACGCGCCGCTTCCAGATGCAAAATGTAATCGCCGGCCGGCAGCGGTCTGCCGTCTGGCAGACGGGCGTCCCACAGGAACTGATGCCAGCCCGCTCTGCGGGTGGCACCCGCCAGTTGGTCGAATTGCTTACCGGGTTGTTGATTGGCCTGACGCCACCAGCTGCGTAATTCGCTATACCAGCGCGGCTGTTCGCCCAGTAACAACAACTGCGCCTGCCACTGGCCATGTTGGCTAAGCCAGGCACTGACATAAGGCCGTTTGGCCTGACGCTGCAGCGCCGGCAATTCCAGTTGCAGCTGCAATTGCTGGGATTGCTGCCAGGCCGCCGCCGCTTGCAGCTGACCAAACCAGCTGGCGGATGCCTGAAACTGCGGTGCTGCCGCCGGGTCTTGTTGCCATTCCCGCCACAGCGCCGCGTCGGTATCCTGCGGCAGAGACTGCTTGCGCTGTGCCGGGCTGGCGGCAGTCAGCGCCTGCGCCAATAACCAGGCCCGGCTGAAACTCTGACTAGTCACTGCAACAGCAGGGCCGTATTGCACCGGCCAGGCTTCCAGCGGGTACCAGACCGCAGCTTTAGTGCCAGCGTCTGGTAAGTTTGCCTGCAGCAATACTTGCTGCTGTAAACGGATGGCCGTCAGAGGGTTTTGTATAGTCTCTGCAAAAGCCGCTACATCCAAAGCTGTGGGCCCAAACTGCGCCTGCCAGTGGCCAAATTTGAGGTGCAGGCTGGCTTCTGGCCAGCGGTTGTGCACTGAGATCCGAACCTTTTCCAGTGCATCATCGAGCAACACCGCTTGTGCAAAACCTTGCAGATCCGGCAGTGGACGCAGCGCTGTGCCCGTTTGGCCAAGCAGCTGCCGCGCTTCGCGTCTGAGCTTGACCCGGTCCGGCAGCTCGGTGGCGCTGGCCTGGCGCCAGACCTTTCTGGCGGCACCAAAACGACAATGATAACTGCGCTGCTGTTGCCACCAGGCTTCGCATTGCTGCCAGGCCTGCTGCAATAACGTCGCCTGTGCCGGCCACTGACCGGTCGAGGCAAAAAGTTGCGCTGCTGGCCAGTATTGCTCGTCTTTGAGCAGCGCCCATTGCTGTTGCAGTTGCGGCAGCAGGCTTTGTTGCAATTGTTGCTGCAGTTGTGTTTGCGCGGTGCCGCTGATACCGCTGACCTCAACTGTGATTGGCCCCGGCAGCGTCAGCGTCTGGGCCTGCGCGCTGCCAAGCAGCAGCAAACTGAACAGAGCTTTCATCTCAGGGCGCCGTCCGGCTTGTGGTTTTGTTGTCTTTGGCCGGCGCTGGTTCAGCCGCTGGCAATGCTTCAGTGGCGCTGACCAGCCGGTTCTGGTCGGTATCCCAGCGGCTGAACATACGTTGGCCGGACTGATGATATTCGGCCGCACTTAAGATGCCATTTTCATCTTTATCCAGCGCTTTAAACCGCACCTGCGCCTGTTTTAACTGCGCGCTGCGGGTGCTGGCGATTTGCTGGTCGACCCGGTCGGTAAATTCCTGCATATATTCCGCAGGTGACAAATCGCCATTGTGGTCGGCGTCAGTGCGGGCAAAGGCTTGCTGGCGAATGTGCTGATATTCAGCGGCGCTCACTGTGCCGTTTTTATCCGTGTCGTACATGGCCAACATGCCACTGACGCTGTGAGTAGTTGGCATCACCAGCGCCGGCCGGCGGCGGGGTTGTTCCGCGTTATTTTGACCACGCCGCTGTGGCGCCGGATCGGCCTTGCTGTCTGTTTTTGAATCTGTTTTTGAAATCTGGCCATCCTTGTTGCTGTCGATAAAACGAAAGGCACTTTGGCCCGACGCCTGATATTCAGCGCTACTGATGCGGCCGTCCTGATCTTTATCCACCGCAGCAAAACGCACCTCGGTTTGTTTCAGCTGGCCTTTGCGGTCTGCCGCCAGCCGCTGGTCCAGCCGGTCGGCGTATTCAGCCTGATAACCGGCGACGTCAATCTGCGCGTTGTGCTTGAGGTCCATCAGCGCAAGGCGGTGCTGGCGCTCAGTGAAAAACTCGCTGTGGCTGACCTGGCCGTCGCCGTTTTGGTCAAATTCGGCAATAAAATCAATTTTGGCCTGCAGCGTCGGCTGATGGGCGCGGGTTGGCGCGCTGTTATTGGTCTGCTGCGCTGTCGCGGGCTGGCCGAGCAGATACAAACTGCTGACCAGTAAAAAATGCCGGATAGTTTTGGGTTGCATCATCATAGGGTTCTCCTTAAATGTGGTGGCGCTTATTCCGCCGCTTCAAACACCACAGTGCTGGTGTGGCTGTAAGTCGGTGCTTTGGCGCCTTGTGGAGCTGGGGCGCGATGGCGGGCCAGCAGCAGGTAAGTGCCGGCCTGCTTAGGGGTCAGGCTGAATTCGCCCTTGGCGTTGGTGGTGACAGGCACTGGCGCTGTGTTGTTTTGGCCGGCGCTGTGGCTGCCGGTGGCGTGCAATTCAAGTTTGCTGTTTGCCAGCGGTTTGCCGTCCAGCAGCAACATGCCGCGGACCGGCTGGCCGGCGTACAGGTCATTCGGATGGCTGGCAAACTGCAGCTCCAGGCCTTTACCGCTGGCTTTTAACGCAGTTTGGTCCGGTTTGCCTTTGCTGATATAAGTCTCGGCGCGGGTCACACTCTGGAAATGCGCCTTCAGCGTGGCACCTTGAGGCAACACAAACTTTGGGTCCCGGCTGTTTTCGGTTTTGCCGTTCAGTTCATAACTGTGAAACACAGCGCCAAAACGCTGGCCAGTGCTGTATTTGTAAGTGCCGTCGGTTTTCAGTTCATCATCCAGCACAGTGCGGCTTTTCACTGCCACCAGCTCTTTTGGCGCCCGCGTCTGACCATCCGGCCCGGTGACCTGAAATTCACTTTGATCAAACTTGGCTTCCGGCAGAAAAAACTGCTCGGCAAAAGCCGCTTCCAGGCTGACCCAGCCGCGCACCGGTTCAAAACTGGCAGGTGCCAGATAAGGCACGTGGGCCTGAGCGGCGCTCAATGGCAGGACACAGCACAGCGCCAACAACAAGGGTTTGACTGACATCACAGGGGGTTACCTTCTAATTGAGATTGGTTCGCATTTGCATTATTAGATCAAATGAGAATTATTCGCAATAAAAAGTGTGAATGGGAGCGGAGAATGAAGGTCAGTCTTGGTTTAAACACAGCCAAAAGCGAAAAACCAGCCATAGTGGTCAAGCCTGCATCGCTACCACCACTCGGGCTCGCACGTCTTCAGTGTTTATCCTGGTTAATTTTTTGTTGACTAATGAAATTGTGATTACTACATTTGTAGCATTGAAAACTACAAATGTAGTAATAGGACTTGCAATGAAACTCAGCGAATTTGAACTCGATGTGATGCAACTACTCTGGCAGCAGGAGCCCTGCACCGCAGCGCAGCTGCATGAGCTGTTGTCGCAGAACAAAAAGGTGGCTTACACCACAGTGAAAACAATCGTCGACCGGTTGGAACAAAAAGGCGCGGTGGCGCGGGCCGGTCAGCAGGGGAAAGCAATTATCTATCGTTCCTGTGTCGACCAAAGCACCTTGTCTGATCAAGCCACGCCCGGTTTTATGCAAAGATTCTTTGGCGGAGATTCCCGCAGTTTAATCGCCCACTTTATTCAACAGGAAGCATTGAATGAAGACGATATTGAATATTTGCAAAACCTGTTAAAAGACAAAAAGCAACAAAAGTAGGTTGATATTATGATGGATTATTTCATTACCTGCGCCGCCATCAGTATCTGTGTGTGGTTTGCCAGTATCTTATTAAAAAATGCGCCTGCCAGAATAAGTTTCTATTTGCTGATGTTTGCGCTGCTGAGCTGGTTTGTGCCCTGGCAGCTGGTCCCTGAAGCTGTCACAGCCAAAGTGCCGATTGATGCCTGGTTCGATCTGGCACCCATTGATCTGCAAAGCCCGGTACTGAGCATGCCAAGTGCAAACACGGCCGGACAAGCCGGGACAGCGTCGATGCTGTGGTCGTTGCAATTCAGCTGGGCCCATCTGTTTGGCGCGCTTCTTATGGTGGGCGTAACTGTATTTCTGTGGCGGCTTTATCAATATTCTGCAGCGATAAAATCATTGAATATCAAAGCTATTGCAGGGGTTTTTCCGGCGTCATTCACGCAAGCATACCCGGTTAAAGTGACGGCGTTGCAGACCCCGGCCATCGCCACCGGGCTGTTTCGGCCCACGATTTGGATTGATGCTCAGTTGCTGCAACGCCCGGAATTAGACTCTGTGTTATTACACGAATCGACCCATATCCGGCAGGGCGATATTGTCTGGTTATGGCTGATTTGTCTGACTGAAAGCCTGTTCTGGTGGAATCCGCTTTGTCGGATGTTGGCCAGAAAAGTCCGGCAGTTATTAGAACTGCGTTGTGATGAAAGCTGCTTCCATCAATTAAAACAACAGTATCAAATGGATTTGGCCAGTTTGTTATTAAAGCCACTTGCTGGCTCATCCACACAATCTTTGGCTGGAACTCCGATCCTCAATATCGTCAATAACAAAGATTTTAATATGCTCAGAGTAAAAATGTTAAACAAGGAGAAAGTGATGAAGTTAAGACATCTGGCAATATTGATAGCTGCAGTATCCATCAGCGCCGTTGCTGCTGCGCAAATTAGCGAAACGAAGGCTCAAGCACCGGTCGCCCCGGCAGCACGCACGGCAAACCTCAGCAACGTGTTTCAAACCCAGCAAGTGGCGTTATTGCAGGCCGCTGCTAAAGCGAAAAGCGAGGATCCGGCGGAATTACAGCAAGTTGTCGCCAATATCCATGCCTGGCATCGCGACCGTACCACGCTGAGCTGGGGCGAAGAACAACGCATGATGTTAAATGCATTTACTTTACTGGCGCATGTTCAGCATAAACTTGGTCAGCATCAGGAAGTGATCAGCGCCTTTCAAAGCTGGTACCCTGCTGGCAGCGACGTGCCTTATTTCCTCAGAAATATCACCGCCAGTACCTATCTGAAGCTGAACCAACCCGGGTTAGCATTGCAAGAGCTGGCCATTTTGCAGCAGGAGATTGGTGATGATATCCGTCCGGGTTCACTCTATATGCTGGCGCTTGCGCATGCGGAAAACGCCGATTATGCCGCCGCAAGTCAGGTGCTGACTCACCCGAATATCATTGAGGACAGCTATACGCAGGCATTGCAGTACTACATCTACAGCCAGCAAAATGATGTGGTGCGACGTGACCAGGTCAAAGCCAAATTGCCAAAAGATATCGCCAGTAAACCGGCGACTTTGCCAAAACCAGGGATGCCCGGGTCGCCACTGCTGGCATTGCTGTCGGCGGCATAACCACAACGCCTTTTGCCGGAAAGTCATATGCAGAACTTTGACAAATCTCTGATTTGCCAGAGTTCTGTTATTTGAGCATCTGCTCTGCCGCATGCTCCTTGTATCCTCGCTTTTTATCGCCAAAAGCAGTGAAGCGTAAAAGTTCGATCTCAGACGATGGAAATGGCAAGCTGCAGTACCAGACATGCGAAGGGGTTGGTATGGATAAGTGGCAAACAAAGACCGCAGCGCTGCTGCAAGCGGATGATTGGCGGCTGGCTTGCCTGCGTGCCGTGCGGGCGTTGCAATTGCCGGACTGGTATCTGGCGGCTGGTTTTTTAAGGAACTCGATTTGGGATGCGGTACATCAGCTGCCGCAGACGCCACTGAATGACATCGATCTGGTATTTTTCGACCCGCAGGATCTCAGCCTTGAGCGCGAAACCCAGCTGGAACAACACTTAGCCGCGCAATTTCCCGGTCAGTGTTTTGAAGTGCGAAACCAGGCGCGAATGCATCTGAAGCATGGTCATCCACCTTACCAGCACTGCGGCGACGGCATCCGGCGCTGGGTCGAGCAGCCGACTTGTGTGGGTGTGCGGCTGCTGGCCGACGACCAGCTGCAATTTTTTGCGCCTTTTGGCCTGGCGCTGAACTGGTCGTTACAAGTGGCGATGAATCCTGATTTCCCGCGGCCAGAGGTGTTTGCCGAGCGTGTTGCGGCAAAAAGCTGGTTACAGTTATGGCCGCAGTTGCAGATTAATCAATGCTGAGCAGTGATGGAGCAAACCCCACTTGTAAACAAAAGCTGGCTCCCAGCCTCACATTTCATCCATCGACCAGGCCAGCGCTGCTTAGTTTTTCAGTGATGCTTGGCAACAGCAGCACAACGTAGCACTAAAAAAAAGCCCTCGAATCAACGAGGGCTTTTGTTCATTTCAGGAAAAGGTCAGATTATTTCGCCGGTTTTTCTTTACCATGATGCGGTGAACGCGGGCCGTATAACAGGCCGTTGGGCGCTTGCGGCGATAACAGCCGGTTGGTGGCAATGGCGGCGATGTCAAAACCGGTATCAAGCGCCGTTTCCATAATCTGCGTTACGGCCGCTTCGACTAACATGCCAACGATACCGCCACCGCTGTTATTGTTTTGCTCGCTGCTGGAAGCACTGGCTTTGCCTTCCCACAGTAGCGCGTTGGTTTTGCTGTCAGTTAAGCGCGCCTTGACCACCACCACAGTGTCACTCGACAACACCGTATAAGAAGTGCCGTATTCTTCGATGTCGATATACAGCACCGCATCGGCGCCAAAAATCTCGTTGAGTTTCTTCGGTGCGACGGCGTGGATATCTTCAGCGACGGTCAAGCCATTGTTTTTAAAGGTTTCATTGACCAACACCACCGGGAACACATAATAACCGGCTTCGGCCAGCGGCACTGTCACGTTCGCCAGCACGCCGTATGGCGCTATCACTTCGGACGTGTGATTGGTTGGTGGCAACACCAGAATCGACTTGGGATTGCTTTGCTTAAAAGCGCTGTAATCCATTGGCGTCTGGTTAGTAGCACAGCCGGCCAGTAGCAGCGTCAGCAGCAAAGCCACGGAGAGTTTCAGCGTGCTCATGACTGACCTGCCTTGGCGTTTTTCAGTAAAAAGTCGATAAATCTGGCGGATTCCGGGTACAGCTGTTGCTCTTTTTGCAAATAGCTGAGACCGGTATCGCGCTGACCACTTTGCAAATACAAAAAGCCCAGATGGGCATAAATGCCCGGACCGACCGCTAGCTTGTTGCGGCCGGATTCGTAGATAGTTTTTTCCAGCGCGGCGATTTGTTCGGTCACTGCTGAATCTTCGTTTTTGAAGTGCTCGTAGACATTACTTTGGTAAGAACCGTAATGGTACAGCGGCCTGGTGCTCTCGCAGCCGCTGAGTGCGGCGACAGACAGCGCGGCAACCAGCATTATTTTCGCGTCCATGCTGACCCGTCTCACTGCGGTTGCCATTGGTTATTGCTGATGCCGTTCACCAGGTTATTGACCGCTTCACGTAACGCCAGGTCTAACACTTTGCCGTTTAACGTGGCGTCGTAACCGGCGCTGCCGCCAAAACCGACCACTTCGCGATTCGACAGGCTGTATTCACCGGCGCCCATCGCCGAGAACACCACCGCTGAGGTTTCCACATCAACAATATTTAACGCCACTTTGGCGTAAGCGATTTGTTCTTTGCCTTTGCCCAAAATGCCAAACAGTTGTTTGTCGCCGGTTTGTTTGCGGCCAAATTCGGTGACGTCGCCCGTCACGACATATTTAGCGCCGATAACATTTTGTTTGGCGCCGGCAAATTGGGCTTCCTGCGACAATTCCGCCATGTTGGCGCGGTCCATCACCAGGAAACGATTGGTTTGTTGTAAATGTGTGATCAGAATGGTTTTGGCCTGCGAGCCTAACTGATCGATTTCGGCGTTAAAAATGCCATTTTGGAAATTCGAGCGGTTTTGAAATTTACCCACCACCAGTTTGCTTTTTGGCCCCTGATACGGCTGGTAAGCGGCGTTGACCTTCGGGGCTTCGATAGTGCGCGATGACTCGGTCGCAGTACAGCCAGCTAACACCACCAGAGGTAAAACCAGCGCTAAGGTACGGCAGGTACTTTTCATGTAAATTTCCTTTTTCGGTAAAAGTTGCAAAATGGTAACAGGACTTCTGCAGTTAAACATTGGAAATCTAAACTTCAGCTGAACAAATGGTGTTTTTCTGTACTCGGTTTCTGTATGCGGTGGGAATGGCTGGATAAAACATAAGGCGCGGACGCGATCGGCTGACCGCGCCCGCTGCGGTTTGAAACACTATGAGATTAAAACAGCCAGCGTATGCCGACAGCGGCCGCGCTGTCGCGCTGCGTTTGCAGCTGAAGCCGGGTCGCCAGCAGATAAGCGGTCAGGTCTTTGCTGAGGCTATAGTCGGCGCCGACGGACCAGCTGTCACCTTCTTCCGCGTGCCTGGTGCGACTGTGGTCCTGGGTATATTGCAGTTTGTAGGCAATCGCATCGCGTTTTAACTGCAGTTCAGCCAGCCAGGCGTTACCCTGCAGCGGTTTAGTCTGATGTTCACTGTGCTGCCACATCAGGCCGCCCGACAAAGTGCCGAGGCTGGACTCGTTCAGCAGCGCATGCGCCAGCAAGCGGTCGGCGCTGATGTTATTCAGCTCATTGGCACGGGCATAAGCAAAATAATACGGCGCTTGCTTAAAGGCGGCGTCGCCGTAGCTGAGGCTCCAGTCGTAACCACCGGCGGTTTCGTCACTGGCACCGGTCTGATAAGTCGCGCTCCATTGCCATAAACCCAGTTTCGGGCTTTGGTAACTGACGATATTTTCCAGCCGGTCTTGCCCTGGCGTCAGCTGCGCCATGTCAGCTAAGGTCTCGTTAAATAAGTCGATTTTGCCTTCGGACTTTTTAAACTTGCTGTCGTTTTTACCAAAAGTCAGCTCGCCGTAGGTTATGCTGGCAACACCAACATAAGTATTACGGCTGCCGAGGCGATGGCCTTTATTGCTGTCATCCAGGCCATTGACCTGCCACTCGTACACGGCAATCAGCTTTAAATCATCGGTCAGCGCTTGGTCTGCTTTGATCCCCAGCCGGCTGAACGGCGCTTCGATTTGCCAGCCTTGGTCGGCGTAACGCAGCAGGTCGGCGTCGGCATACAGCGCCTGCAGGTCGAGTTTGCCGTAAAAATCCCAGTTGAAATCCTTGGCCTGCAGCGGCGCTGCCAGCAAGGCGATAGTCGCTAAAAAAGGTTTATGCATTTTGTGCCTCTGTACTGCTGATCATCACAGGGGTTGCAGGCGCCGCCGGGCCTTGCGCCAGTTCGCGGTTAAGTGTCTCACTATTGAGTTCACCACACCATTTTGCTACCACCAAAGTCGCGACGCCGTTGCCAATCAGATTGGTCAAAGCACGCGCTTCTGACATAAAACGGTCGATGCCCAAAATCAGCGCAATGCCGGCCACCGGCACTGAACCAACCGACGCCAGCGTGGCGGCCAGTACGATAAAACCACTGCCGGTGACACCCGCCGCGCCTTTGGAGGTGACCAGCAATACTGCAAGCAACGTCAGCTGCTGGGTTAAATCCATCGGTGTATCAGTAGCCTGGGCAATAAACACGGCTGCCATCGTCAGGTAAATCGCGGTGCCGTCCAGGTTAAAAGAATAACCGGTCGGGATCACCAGGCCTACTGTTGATTTGGTCGCGCCGAGTTTTTCCAGCTTGGTCATCATCCGCGGCAGCACCGATTCACTCGATGAAGTGCCGAGTACAATCAGCAGTTCCTCGCGGATGTAGCGGATAAATTTGGTGATAGAAAAGCCATGATAACGCGCGATAGCACCGAGTACGAGAAAGATAAACAGCAGGCAAGTGGCATAAAAAGTCGCCATCAGGCCGGCGAGCGACCACAGCGTGCCTATGCCGTATTTACCAATGGTAAAGGCCATAGCGCCAAAAGCACCAATAGGCGCCACTTTCATCAGCATATGCACGATAGCAAACAGCAATTCCGAGCTTTTTTCGATATAAGTGAACAGGATATTCTGCCGGCCACCGAGGCGCTGTAGCGCAAAACCAAACAGAATCGAGAAAAACAGCACCTGCAACATATCGCCACGGGCAAAGGCGTCAAACACGCTGGTCGGGATGATATTGAGCAGGAAATCGGTGACCGTCTGCATCTGGCCAGGCGCGGTATATTTGCTGATTGATTTTTGGTCCAGGCTCGCCGGGTCGATATGCATGCCGCTGCCGGGCTGCACCACGTTAATCACCACCAGACCAATCACCAGTGCGATAGTCGACACGACTTCAAAATACAGCAGGGCATAACCGCCGGTTTTACCGACCCGTTTCATATCTTCCATGCCGGCGATGCCAATCACCACAGTACAAAAGATGATGGGGGCGATAATCATCTTAATCAGCTTGATAAAGCCGGTACCAAGCGGCTGCATCGCCGTGCCGGTGTCCGGATAAAAGTGTCCGAGTGTGATACCAATGGTGATGGCGAGCAGCACCTGAAAGTAGAGGCTGGAAACCAGCCGGCCTGTTGCTTGTTTCATGTTGTTCTCTTTTTAGTTAGCGGAGGAAATCTCCCTGTCGCTTTGACTTAGGCAAAGGCTGGGCCAGAACTTGGTTTGTTTAAATGTCTTTATTTATTAATTGGTTATTCTTCTAATGGTGATTGTAGGGGCTGGTTTTGTGTGGATTTCCACACAGTCTTAGTTGGAGGTTGTCACTTTTTCCGCCGGTGCCGGCTGTTGTCATTTTTGCCTTTTGTGGCGAGAGCGCTTAGCAAAGAGTTCACCTGACGGTGAGGCACTTGTTGCTGACGCAGGTGCTTTGCCCTGTGGCGGCGTTTGGTTTATTTTTCGTTTTTTCCTGCATCTGGAAGACTGTCTAGCAAAGATTTCACCTGACGGTGAGTTCCTTGTTGCTGACGCTGGAGCTTTGCCCTGCGGGCGGCCGTTTCGCCCGATGGGCGAGTTACTTTTTATCGCGATAAAAAGTAACCAAAAAGCGCTTGCCCGATTCCGCTCGAAAGCCCGGCTGAAAAGTCGTCGTCCAAGGCGAAAACGTAACTCGCACGGCGCTAGCGTCGCCGTGCTCAGACACCCGTTTTCTTAAAACCTTGGCCAACGATTTTCAGCCGGCTCGCTCCAACGGGCAGCCTGCTGCAGTAGCTGGTTTTGCTTTTAATTTTCTTTTGTTCAAAACAAAAACAACTAAGAAAACCCATTCCCCGTTGAAGCGAGCCGATGCAAATCAATAGTTTGAGGTTTTAATCGTGCGACGACCGGCCGGGAGTGTTTGAGTGCGGCGACGGTAGCGCCGCGCGAGTTGCCCCAGCGCCTCAAACTGTTGATTTTCATCGGGCTTTCGAGCGGAACCGGGGTGCGAATTTTCTTTGGTTCCTTTCTATTGGCAAGACAAAAGAAAGGAACTCACCGTCAGGTGAAATCTCTGCTAAGCGGTCTATCCGCAAGGATAAAAATGATTTCAGCAGAAGCCAGCAGGACCTGCATAAAAATCACTCCAAAAAATCCCGCCGGGTTAGCTGATACTTGGCCATTTTGTCATACAGGGTTTTGCGGGCGAGGCCGAGTTCCTGCATCACGTCTTTGATCGAGCCGTGGTGTTGATTCAGCGCTTCTTCAATCAGGCTTTTTTCGTAGGCTTCGACCCGTTGCTGCAGCGACATCAGGCTGCTGATGCCATCGCTGGGTGTGTCGGTTTTACCAAAACAGACGGCGGGGCCAAGCAGCACATAACGTTCTGCCATATTGCGCAGTTCGCGTACGTTGCCGGGCCAGTCGTGTTGTTGCAGTTGCTGTACCTGAGCTGGCGTCAGCGGTTGATATTCTTTGTGAAAACGCGCCGCTGCGACCAAGGCAAAATGGCTGAACAGCAACATCAGGTCGTCGCGCCGGTCGCGCAGTGGCGGCAGACTGACTTCGACCAGGCTTAAGCGGTAATACAAATCGGCACGAAAAGCGCCGCTGGCGGCCAGCTGTTTTAGGTCGGTTTTAGTGGCGGCGATAATACGCAGATCAAGCGCGACCGGCTGATTCGAGCCCAGCCGGGTCACCCGGCGCTCTTCCAGTACGCGCAGTAATTTCACCTGTAATGACAGCGGCGTGCTTTCTATTTCGTCGAGAAACAGCGTGCCGCCGTTGGCGAATTCAAACTTGCCGGCGCGTTTTTTCTCCGCGCCGGTATAAGCGCCGGCGTCGGTGCCAAATAACTCGCTTTCAATGAGTTGTTCCGGAATGGCGCCGCAGTTGATGGCGACAAAGTTATGCTCGCGCCGGCTGCTTTGTTCATGCAGATAGCGCGCGACCAGCTCTTTGCCGCAGCCGGTTTCACCAAAAATCAGCACATCGGCCGGCGCGTCCAGCACGGCATCCAGCACTGTGCGCAGCTCCACCATGGCTGGGCTTTGACCCAAAATACGCATGCCGGGTTGCTGCGCGCGTGCCACTGAGGCTTTTAAAGCGCGGTTTTCCAGCACCAGCGCCCGTTTTTCTAAAGCGCGTTGCGCCACTTCTAATAAGTGGCTGTTATCAAATGGTTTTTCCAGAAAATCATAAGCGCCTTGCTGTAGCGCTTTAACCGCAAGCGACACAGCGCCATAACCGGTCAGCACCACCACCGGAATTTCGGCATCGATGGCGTGAATGGCCTGCAGCAAATCCAGCCCATGCATCGCCGGCATATGGATGTCGGTGATGACTATTCCGGGAAAATCTGGGCCGGCAAAATCCGCCGTTAACTGTTTTAACAGCGCGCCCGGGTTGGCCGTGGTGCTGCACTGCAGCCCTTCTAAGCGGAACAGCTGTTCGACGACAGTGCGGATCTCCGCTTCATCATCGATAAACAGGATTTGCGGCATAGATTCGGTGGCGGTGTGAGTAGCAGGCAGCGGCATCAGTAGGCTTCCATCGGTAACAGTGGCAAGGTGACACAAAACTCAGCGCCGCCTTGCGGGTGATTGCGCACTTCCAGTTTGCCGGCAAAGGACTGAATAATACGCTGCGAAATCGACAGACCAAGCCCTAAGCCGTCGCGTTGTTTGGTGGTGAAAAAGGCTTCAAAAATTCGTTCCAGATGATGCGGTTCAATGCCAGGGCCCTGATCTTTCAGCAGAATTTGCACTTGTCCGGCCGTGGTTTTGACCGCTACCGCCATAGCGGCGTCGCTTTGTTGTTGCATCGCCTGTAGCGCATTGGTCAGCAGATTAACCAGCACCTGCTCGAGCTGAATAGGGTCGCCCAGCACCTGTGGCGCCACTTCCGGCAGCTGCAGCCGCACTTTGACGCCCTGGCGCTGACATTGGTGATGCACCAGCCCGACCGCGTCCAGCACCAGTTTGTTCACATCCACCGGCTGGTTTTTACCGGCGCTTTTGCGGCTGAAATCTTTGAACTGTGCGACGATATTGCTCAGCCTAGCAATCAGTTGCTGCATCGCCTGCAGGTTTTGTTTTGCCTCGTTGTACATGGCTTTGTCGAGCATTTTTGCGGTGGTCTGGCTGTAACTCGACAGCGCCGTCAGCGGCTGGTTCAGCTCATGGTTCAGCGACGCTGACAAACTGCCGATGGTGGCGAGTTTGGCGGTCTGCACCAATTCCTGTTCAGTGTGCGCCAGCGCGGTTTCGGTTTGTTCGCGCTGCTGAATTTGCGCCACCAGTTGCTGATTGCTGGCGGCAAGGTCAGCAGTGCGGGCTATCACGCGTTGTTCCAGCTGTCTGGCATGTAATTCCAGCTGCGCCGTGCGTTTTTGCCGCTCGCGTTGCAGACGCCAGCCGAGCAATAAAATCACAAACAGCAGGGTGGTCAAAAGCAAGGCGGCACTCAGTTGCTGATAGGCATCGGTGGCTGGGGTCAGCACTGTCAGCTGCCAGCCAAATTCCGCAAGCTGCTGCGACTGCGCCAGATAATTCTGTCGCTTGGTACCAAGCGGCATCTGCCACAGTTGTTGCCAGGGCGTCAGCAGCGCCCGGCGCTCGGTCTGGCCGAGCGGGGTGATGGCTTTGGTCAGGTATCGCAGCTGTTCTGTGCTGCTCAGCGCCGCGTTATCGAGTTTGGTCAGTCGCCAGGCCGGCACGTCGGAGAGGAAAATTTCATTGCTCTGGCCTGTAACAATAAAGTGGCTGCCTTTGAGGCCGGCGATTTGTTGTTGCTGCAGTTCCAGCGGTTCTAAGTCGACTTTTGCCACCAGCACCGCGTCTATCGCGCTGGCTGATTTGGCCGCGTCCTGCTTTAGCGGCGCGCTGTAATACACGCCGCGCATGCCGCTGGTATGGCCAAGCGCATAATAAAACCCGCTGTTGCCGGCGAGCGCCGCCTGCACATATGGCCGAAAACCAAAATCGCGGCCGACATAAGAAGTTGCGTCAGCGCTATTGCTGCTCGCCAGCACCAGGCCATCATTGCCGACCAGATACAAATCCGCCACCCCGGCGCTTTGCTGCAGTTCGGCCAGATATTGATTCAGCGCTGCGATGTCAGACTGTGCCAGCCATTGCTGCAGCAGCGGGCTGTGGCCGAGCTTTGCCGGCAATGTAGCGTGGCGGCCAATGCTATAACGCAAAAATGCCGCCAGATTGTTGCTCTGACTGGCCGCCTGGGCGCGCAAATCCTGATAAATCCAATGCTGGCAGGCCGCTGCGGTCAGCAATAACAGCAGCAGATAGAGCAGCATTAACACAGCGCGGTGCGGTCTGAACACAGCTGAGATTCCGGGTTATAGGGTGTTTTAATTCACAATGCGCTGAGTGTAGGGGCAAAGCGGCGCGGCCGGCAACTCTATGCTGTTCAGGCGTGCATCGCTGAATGACATGGTTTTCGCCGCAAATTTGCCGGGCAGGCTTCCCTAAACTGAATGCTTTAAGATATATTGTGATAATATAACATATCTTGAGGTCGTCATGTCTGTTTGTCCCGCCCCGTTGTTGCTGGTTGTCAGTAGTGGTTTGCTGTTGTTGCCGTTGTCTGTGTTTTCAGCTGAAAGCCAAACACTGGCAGCTGAAAATCAAAATCTGGAACACATTGAAGTGCGTCATCACCAGAGTTATCGCGGCCAGGTGCCGGTGGAAAAATTGCCACAGGCGGTATCAACGCTGGGGCAAGCTGACTTTGCCGACTGGTCGATGAGCCGTTTTCAGGATGTGCTGGATTTGTCTGCCGGCATTGCGCGGCAGAATAATGGCGGCGGTCTGTGGGACAGTTTTTCGCTGCGTGGGTTTCCCGGCAACGAAAATATGCCGTCCGGGTATTTGATCAACGGCTTTAACGGCGGCCGTGGTTTTAGTGGTCATCGTGACGTGTCAAATATCGAAATGGTCGAAATTTTAAAAGGGCCGGGTTCGGCTTTATATGGTCGTTCTGAGCCTGGCGGCACTATCAACATCATCACGCGTAAACCGAATCAGAGCGCAGGCGGTTACCTCAAAGCCAGCGCTGCGACTGAGCAGCAATACCGGTTAGAGGGCGATTACAACTACGCCTATAGCGACAGCCTGATGCTGCGTCTTAACGGCGCTGTGCAGGATTACGGCAGTTTCCGTGATGAAGTCACCAGTGAAAAACAAGTGCTGACGCCTTCTGTGTTGTGGCAGCTTGATGCCGACAGCTCGGTATTGTACGAAGTGGAAGTGCTGCGCCAGGACCAGTTATTTGACCGCGGTATTGTGGTGCTCAACAACAATTTTAATACCATGCCGCATAGCCGCTATTTAGGCGAACCTGATGATAAACCAACAGAAATTGCTGCCACCGGCCATCAACTGAGTTATGAACGTGATTTAGCCAACAACTGGCATCTGAACCTCGGCGCCGGTTACCGTGATTCCAGTTTGCAGGGTTTTTCTTCCGATGCCGAACTGGCGAAAGCGCGCCAGGGCGTAACTGATGATGGCAAAACGCTGACGCGGCAACGTCGTTACCGTGATTATGATTCCAAAGACAGCACCGCACGCTTGGAGCTGAGCGGTAGTCCGCAGCTGTTCGGCATCACCCATCAGTTGCTGATTGGTTCTGACGCCTACGATTACGAACTGTATACGCTGCTTGGCCGTTATCGGGGGCCAAAAGGCAGCTATACCATTGATATTCAGGCGCCTTTATATGGGGTTGCCAAAGCCGGCACCATCGCCACATTGTATGAAAATGTCGAATCGCAGCAGGCTGTCGGGGTTTACCTGCAGGATTTGCTGCAGCTGAATAGTCAGTGGCAGTTGTTGCTGGGAGTGCGCTACGACAGCTATCAGCAACGCATAAAAGAGCTGGTGAAAAACACCGTCGCTCGCACCGACGACCAGCAAGTCAGCCCGCGGGTTGGCCTGAATTATTTGCTGAATGACCAGATCACCTTCTACGCCAATTACGCCGAAGGCTTTTTGCCATTATCAGGCACGGACTATGCGGGCAAGGCGTTTGAGCCTGAACTCAGCGAATCGGTGGAAGTGGGTATGAAGCTGGCGCTGGCCTCCTGGCAGGCCACGCTATCGCTGTTTGATGCGGAGAAATCCAATATTCTGGTGTCCGACCCGGTGAACGTCGGTTTTTCGGCCACGCTGGGCGCAGCACAAAGCCGTGGCGCTGAGCTGGAACTGGCTGGCCCGCTTGCGGCCAATACCGAGCTGTCGTTGTCTTATAGCTGGCTTGACAGTGAAACCTTAACAGACAGCATCAATATCGACTGGGGCGTGCTGGTGCCCAAAGGCAGTGCTTTGGTCAATGTGCCGCGCCATACGCTCAGCGCGCAGCTACGCCAGCAGCTGGCGATTGCCGGTTACGACAGCCAGCTCGGCGCGCGGCTACGTTATCAGAGCAAACGATTAGGTGACGCGGTGACGCCGTCTTATATGCTGCCGTCGCACACGTTGTGGAGCCTGTTTGCCAGCACGCAATTAAGCCCACAGTGGCAGGCCGAAGCTGTGGTGGAAAACCTGCTGAACAAAGCCTGGATCCAGAGTTCGTATTCAGCGCTCTGGACTTATCCGGGTGAGCCACGCTCACTGCGCCTCAGCCTGCGTTACGAGTTTTGAAGATGACGACTATCACTTCCTCACCACTGCCACGCGGTCGTATCAACAGCATCGACATGCTGCGCGGTCTGGTGATGCTGATTATGCTGCTGGACCACGTGCGCGAACGGGTATTGCTGCATCTGCAGGTCAGCGATCCGATGGACATCAGCCAGACCGAACCGGGGCTGTTTTTCAGCCGGCTGCTGGCACACTGGTGTGCGCCGGTATTTGTGTTCTTATCCGGCGTGTCGGCTTATCTGTATCAACAAAAAGGCCGGCCGCTGACGCCGTTTTTAGTCAAACGCGGCCTGGTGCTGATTTTACTGGAACTGACGCTGGTGAATTTCGCTTGGCTTGGTAGCTACAACACGCTGTATTTGCAGGTGATTTGGGTGTTTGGTCTGTGCATGCTGTTGCTGGCGCTGCTGCATCACTTGCCGCGGCCGGTATTGCTGGTCATCGGGCTGTTGCTGGTCGGCGGGCATAACCTGCTGACACCTATCCAGTTTTCGCCGGGCGAGAGCGGTTATTGGCTCTGGACCATCCTGCATGACCGCGGTTTTTTACTGGCGCCGGGCGAAGCAGCCATTGCGGTGAAAATCAGTTATCCGCTGTTGCCCTGGGTTGGTGTCATTGTGCTTGGTTATCTCGCTGGTAGCTGGTTTCAACTGACGGCGCAGGTGCGGCAACAGTGGTTGTTGCACAGCGGCTTAATGGCGCTGGCGGTATTGGTGCTGCTGCGTGGTTTGAATCTGTACGGCGAAACGCTGAACTGGCAGGTTCAGCCCAGAGCGCTGCTAACACTGATGGATGTGCTTAATTTCACTAAATATCCGCCGTCGCTGGATTTTCTGCTGCTGACCTTAGGCCTGATGTGTCTGGCGCTGCGGGCACTGGAACGGGCCGCCACGGCCAATCCGGCGGCGCGCTGGCAGCAGGTGCTGGCTGATTTTGGCGCCGCACCGATGTTTTTTTATCTGCTGCATCTGTACGCCTTGTTGCTGCTGTACAGCCTGCTGCTTTGGGTATTTGGCGCCAATCAGGGCCAGTTGTTTGGCGTCAGCCACATCGGCTGGGTCTGGCTGATAGCCGTGTTGCTGGCGCTGTTGCTGTATGTGCCGACGCGCTGGTTTGCCGCTTTTAAACAACGCAGCCGCTGGCGCTGGGTACGTTATTGCTGAAGTACAGCCGCCAGCCGGCCCGCAACAACAGCGGAGTGCGCAGCAGATGCTGTCGCCACTCCGCTGCCTGAACATCTCCCAATACTGCCGCATGACGAACCCCGCTGACATCAATAAACAATATTTTAAGTTATTGATATATAAGAAATAACTAAAATTACATTGGTCTCATCTTTGTTGCACCTGAACGGAAAACGCTGGTTTTAACACCTAAAGGAAATGTTATATTATCACATTATCTGAAGTGAGTTTTCTGATTTGGCTATAACGCAGGGAGATCTATGCATTACCGTAACAAAATAGCCATGCTGGTGGCGGCGACATTCAGCCAGCAGTTATGGGCACAAAGCGTGTCTGGCGTAGTGCTGGACCAGAAAGGCCAGCCGATCGTCGGCGCTGAAGTGTCGCTGGCCGGCAGTCAGGTTCGGGTGAAAACCGACGCCGCCGGTACTTTCCTGCTGGCAACGCCAGCCGGACAGCTGGCCGAGCTGCACGTCGAAGCCGCGCAATTTGCCCATCGCAATCTGCATCTGAACGTGCCAGAGGCGGGGCTGAACAACGTCGAACTGCGGCTGGCACCGACGTTACTTGAAGTCATTGATGTCAAAGCCAGTCCGCTACATGCCTCGGCGACAGAGTCGGCCTTGCCGGTCAGTGTGTTGTCCGGTGAACAATTAAAAATGCAACAGGCGTCTACCTTGGGCGACACGCTGAAAAATCAGGTTGGCGTGCACAGTAACTTCTATGGTTCTGTCGCCAGTAGCCCAATCATCCGTGGTTTAGATGGCCCGCGTGTGCTGATCACGCAAAACGGTCTGGACGCCGGCGATGCGTCGCGGGTTGGGCCCGATCACAGTGTGGCCAGTGAAGCCGGCACCGCCGAGCAAATTGAAGTGCTGCGCGGCCCGGCAACGTTGTTTTATGGCAGCGGGGCTATTGGCGGTGTGGTGAATGTGGTGGACGAGCGTGTACCCACACGGCGTGACAGCCGGGTCAACTGGCAGCTGGAACGCCAGAGCGTCAACAATGAAAAACTGGCCGCTGCCGCCGGCCAAACCAGCGTCGGTGATGTCGCCTTGTATGCCGACGGTTTCTGGCGCGAGCAGGGCAACTATAAAATTCCCGGCGTCGCGGAGACCGGCAGTGCAGAAGCCGCCGGCGGCCGGGTGGCTAACACCGACTCGACCGGCAAAGGCGGCACCTTCGGTGCCAGCTATTTATTACCCAATGGCTTTGTAGGCCTGTCGGTGGGCCGGTTGGAACGGCAATACGGCATTCCGGGCCATTCACATGGCGGGCATGAGCACGAGGAAGATGAAGCTGAAGCCAATCACGCCGAAGAGCGGGTTTTTGCCGACCTTGAACAAGACCGGGTGCAACTGCACAGCCAGCTGAATTTCAGCGGCGGGCCGCTTTCACAACTCAATGTCAAAGCCGGTTTTACCGACTATCAACATGCCGAAATTGAAGACGGTGCTATCGGCACCACTTTTAAAAACCGCAGTGACGAAGCGCGCCTCGAACTGCTGCACCGCGAATGGCTGGATTGGCGTGGTGGCCTCAGCCTGCATTACAAACACAGCGATTTTGCCGCGGTAGGGGACGAAGCCTTCACACCGCCGTCGACACAGGAAATGCTGGCGGTTGGCTGGATGGAAGAGCGGCATTTTGGCCCGCTGTTATTGCAAACCGGTGCCCGGCTGGAGCGGGTCACACTCAAAGCCGATCAGGTGCTGCTGCCTGAACTGGCCGCACACGCCCATGACGGCAGCGAACACGATGAGCATGATCATGGCGGCGATCAGCTGATCCGCACCTTCGCCGTCGATCAGAACTTCAAGCCATACAGCCTGTCTGCTGGCCTGGTCTGGGAATATCAGGACGGCTACAACGCCGCGCTGTCGTTGTCGCGCTCCGGTCGCGCGCCTTCGGCTGCCGAGTTGCTATCCTTCGGCCCTCACATCGGTACTAACGCCTATGAGATTGGCGCTTTATTCCGGCTCAATTCAACGCAAGACCCACATCAGGCTTTTGCGCTGAATAAAGATCCGCTGGATCTGGAAGTGTCGAACAATATTGACCTGACCTGGCGCAAATACAGCGGTGATGTGGCATTAGTGCTGAACGCCTTCTACAACCAGGTGGATAACTACTATTACCAGCAAAATACCGGCCTGTTCGCCGAAGATGGTCACGATCACGCGCATAACGAAAATGAGCATGCTGACGAAGCGCATGACCACAGCGGCGAATTGCCGGTGTATCTGTTCCGCGCCGCCGATGTGAACCTGCATGGTTTTGAAGCCCAGCTGATTTGGCAGTTTGCGCCACAGTGGCGCTGGACCCAGCAAGTCGACTACGTCCGGGCGCGCTTAGACGGCGGCGGTGATTTACCGCGCACCCCACCGCTGCGCCTGCAATCCGCGTTGTCGTGGCAGTCGGCCGCGTTTAGTGCCGAGCTGCGTTACAGCCACTACAGCAAACAGGACAAAGTCGAAACGCTGGAAAGCGCGACCGGCAGCTACAACCTGCTGGATGCCAATGTCAGCTATTACCTCGACCTGTTTGACCAGCAGCTGGCGGTCTATCTGAAAGGGCAGAACCTGACCGACGAAGACGCCCGCGTCCACACCTCATTCTTAAAGGATAAAGCGCCATTACCGGGCCGCTCGATTGGCCTTGGTATTCGTGGCGAATTCTGACCGGCGCGAATGCTGCCCACAGCGGCCGAAAAATCAGCCGGCAGGCCCATACCGCGTGCCGGCGCATGACTATAAAACAGGAGTTGATATGTACAGTGTAAAAATGAAATTACTGCCACTGGCGATTGCCAGCGCTATTCTGGCCGGTTGCGGCGATGCCACGACCAACATCGTCGAAAAAGAGCCAATTGTGATCCCGGATCCGCATCCGCCGGTGGCTACTGTGGCCAAAGGCCGCTTGTTGGTCAGTGATAAAAATAGCGCCGTCGTCAGTGTCTATGATCTGGACCGCTCAGAGTTGCTTGAACAGTTCCAGCTTATTAACACGCCGGATGCGGTGTATCCGTCGCCGGGGCAGCGTTATGCCTTTGTCGTGCAGCGCGCCACGGACCGGGTCCAGCTGGTGGATGGCGGTCAGTGGCAGGAAGATCATGGCGACCATCTGCACCCTTACAGCGAACAGCCAAAACTGATGAGTTTTCAGCTGAACGGCAGCCGGCCGACCCATGTGCAAAGTAACAGCAGCACTACTGCGGTGTTTATGGACGGTGACGCGGCCAGCAAAACCCCGGCTGCTGTGGTTACAGTGAATGAAGCCAATATCAGCGCCGACAAAAAAGATCTGCCGTTGCTGCAATACGACACCCATATGCATGGCGCGGCGCAGCCGCGTGGCGACCAGCTGATCTCCACCATCCGCGACGCAGCCAGCAGCGATATTCTGCCGGACAAAGTTGGGCTTTATAGCCAGACGGCCGGCAAATTCAGCCTGAGCCAGACCTTCACGCCGACCTGCCCGCGTTTGCATGGCAGCGCACAAAACAAAGGCTTTATCGGCTTTGGCTGTGCCGACGGCATGCTGATGATTGCCCAATCCGGTACAACGTACAGCGCGACAAAAATCGCCAACGCCGCTGATATCACCGGCACGAACCGCATCGGTACTGTTGAAGGCCATGACGACGCCGCGCATTTTGTTGGTCTGGCCGGAGCCTTGGTATTTGCTGTTGATCCAAAGTCCAACACCATGAGCAAAATCGACTGGCAAGCGCCGGCCAACGCCGCCATTGTCGGTTATGGTTTTACGGCAAAAGCCAAACACTTTGTCTTGCTGGACAATCAGGGCTATCTGACGGTGCTGAATTACAGCGGCAGTGCCTTTACGCTGGCCGGTAAAGTGCAGGTGGCCAGCGATGTCGCTGCGATGCCAACCGGCAGCAGCCTGCAGCTGTCTCTGGCCGGCAGTGAATACCGCGCTTATGTCAGCAATCCGGTGAGTAAAGCTGTGGTGGCCGTTGACCTGGCCAAACTGCAGGTCACCTCTACGCTGCAGTTAAATTACACACCGCATAAACTCAGCTGGCTGGGTATTTCCCTGTAAAACGCTGTTGATACAGCTGCACTCTCACGCCGGCACCTGCCGGCGTGTTGCTTTTGTGCGTCTGCGCCCCTTATGCTGAAGCGCCGTCAGTGCCTGCTGGCTTATTCATCGCTTGATCCCGGTTTCTGACCGCATCCGCTGATCGGTTGCACATTTTTTTGCGTTCAGACCGTGCAGAATTGCCGGCATCTTGTTTTGGCATCTTGTGTTGGCAAAGTGCCAGTGCCGTAACCCGTTTTTGGAGCCCACCCTATGAGACCGATGCTGACCTGGCTTGGTATGTTCAGTGCAATCACTTTAGCCGTACCGGCTGCCGCCCAGCAAAAACCGCAAGCACCCGCTGTGCCTGTGGTGGTCGCCACTGTAACCGCACAAGATGTACCGGTCTGGCTGCGCGGTATTGGTCAGGTTAAGCCACAACAAAGTGTCGAGATTAGGCCGCAGGTCGATGGTTTATTGCAGCAAGTGCTGGTGCGCGAAGGCGAGATGGTCAGCGCCGGCCAGTTGCTGGCCACGCTGGATGACCGCGCGATCAAAGCCGCGTTGGCACAGGCCAAAGCGCAGCGCGCTGTAGTCGAAGCCAAACTCAATGTCGCCAAACGCGATTTACAGCGTTATCAGAATTTAAGCCAAAGCCAGGCGATTTCGGCCCAGCAAAAAGACCAGCAGCAAGCCAATGTGCAGCAACTGCAGGCCGAACTGCAAAGTGTCGACGCGCAAATCAATGCCCAGCAAGTGCAACTCTCTTTCACGCAAATTCATGCGCCTATTAGCGGTCAGGTTGGTATTCGCAATGTCGATGCCGGCAACTATGTGCGCCCTTCAGATACACAAGGCCTGTTCTCTGTGGTGCAGCTCGACCCGATCAGTGTCGAAATGGCGTTGCCGCAGGCGCAGTTGCCGCAGTTACAACAACTGATGCAGCAGGTGCGTCAGCAGCAGGCGGTGCCGGTCGATGCTTTTGTGCAGGATGGCGGCGAAAAACTGGCGAGCGGCACTTTGACTGTCGTCGACAACAAAGTCAGCCCTGGCAGCGGTACTATCCGCATCAAAGCTGATTTTGCCAATCCAACTCAGGCCTTGTGGCCGGCGCAAACTGTGGTAGTGGCGCTTCGCAGCAAGTTATTAACGCAGGCGCTGACCATTCCGGTCAAAGCGCTGCAACAAGGCCCGCAGGGCGCTTTTGTCTGGTCTGTCGATGGCGACAAAGCCAAAGTGTTACCGGTGCAGGTACTGGAAAGCACTGAGACTGTGGTGGTGGTTAGCGGCGTCAGTGCCGGCCAGCAAGTGGTGGTCGACGGCCAAAGCCGGCTGCGGCCGGGCGCGCCATTGCTGATTAAAACCGCCGCCGAACAGGCGCAGGCCGCGAAAGCCAAAAAGCAAGCCAAGCAAGTCGCGGCGGAGCACGCAGCATGAATAGCCGCAGTATTTTTGCCTGGTGCATGCAGCACCCGATTGGCACTGTGCTACTGACCTGTGCCTTAGTATTGATGGGTATTCTGGCCTTTCCGCGCCTGTCGATTGCGCCTTTGCCGGAAGCCGAATTTCCGACCATTGAAGTGAGCGCCCGTTTACCCGGTGCCAGCGCTGAGACGATGGCCTCGGCTGTGGCGACGCCATTAGAAGTGGCGCTCAGTGTGGTGCCCGGCATCACTGAAATGACCTCGAGCAGCGCCTTGGGTTCGGTCAGTATTACGTTACAGTTTGTGCTGGAAAAAGACATCGACGCCGCCGCACAAGAAGTGCAGGCTGCGCTCAATCAAGCCGCCGGCCGCTTGCCGGATATGCCGAATCAGCCAACCTGGCGTAAAGCCAATCCGTCGGACAGCCCGATTTTAATCATCGGCGTCACCTCAGAAACGCTGTCGCGCAGCCACATCAGCGATTTGGCTGAAACCGTGTTGGCGCGCCAGCTCAGCCAGATTTATGGCGTTGGCGAGGTGTTTATCGGTGGCCAGCAAAAGCCGGCCATTCGCATTCAGGCGCGGCCGGAAGTGTTGGCGGCCAATAACTTAACGCTGGCCGACATTCGCGCTGTGGTGCAAAAAGCCAGTGTCAATCAGCCAAAGGGCGCCCTGTTTGGCGCTAACCGGGTGTCGACGCTGGCGGTCAATGACCAGATTTTCAGTGCCGACGAATATGGCCAGCTGATTGTGAAATACGACAACGGCAACCCAGTGTATCTGCGGGATGTGGCGAACGTGGTGGCCGGCGCGGAAAACGACTTTGTACAAATTTGGCCGAACGGTGAATCGGGTGTGGCGCTGATTATCCGCCGTCAGCCGGGCGCCAATATTGTCGCGACCGCCGATGCCATTCAGGCAGCACTGCCGCAGCTGGTGTCGGCGCTGCCGGCTGATATCAAAGTGGAAGTGTTTAACGACCGTACCCGCACTATTCGCGCGTCCTTGCATGAAGTCGAGCTGACACTGGCGATTGCCGTGGTGCTGGTCATCGCGGTGATGGCGGCGTTTTTAAAGCAGTGGTCGGCGACTTTAATCGTCACAGCAGTGCTGTTGGTGTCCTTGATTGCCACTTGCGCCTTTATGTATGTCGCCGGCTTTAGCCTGAATAACTTAACCTTGGTGGCGATTGTCATCGCGGTTGGTTTTATCGTCGACGATGCCATTGTGGTGATTGAAAACATCCATCGTTATCTCGAATTGGGCCTCAGTAAAACCGAAGCGGCGCTGAAAGGCGCGCAAGAGATTGGTTTTACCGTGATTTCGATTTCTGTGTCGCTGATTGCGGCTTTTATTCCGCTGCTGTTTATGGGCGGTATTATCGGCCGGTTATTCCTCGAATTCTCATTAACCGCTGCCGCCGCCATTCTGATTTCGGTGGTGGTGTGTCTGACCTTAGCGCCGACGCTGGCGTCGATTTTTATGGACAAGGCCCCGCATCACGACCCGAATCACCCGGGTTTGTTTGACCGGCTGGCGCGGCGCTATGACCGCGTGCTCACCTGGGCCTTAGCGCATCAGCGCGTGATGCTGGGCGTGTTTGGCCTGACGCTGGCCGGCAGTGTGGCAAGTTTTATCGCTATCCCCAAAGGTTTTTTCCCGCTGCAGGACACTGGTTTTGTCATTGGTTCGACGCAGGCCGCGTCGGATATTTCTTATGAAGACATGGTCGCCAAGCATAAACAGCTGGAAGATATTTTACGCAAAGACCCGGACATTACCGGCTTTAACCATGCGGTGGGTAGCAATAACTCCAGTGGCTCGGGTCGGATCTGGATAGTGCTGAGCGACCCGGATGACCGCGACGCCAGCGCCAGTGAAATCATCGACCGGTTACGGCCACAGTTTGCGCAAATTCCGGGCTTGCAGGTGTTTTTGCGTGCGTCGCAGGATATTAACCTCGGCGCGAACCAGGGCCGGGCGCAGTATCAATATGTGTTAAAAGCGCTCGACAGCGACGAGCTGGCCAGCTGGACCAATCAGCTCACGGCAAAACTGCGGCAAAACCCGCTATTCACCGATTTATCCAACGACCTGCAGTGGGACGCCAATATTATCCGGCTGGAACTGGACCGCCAGGCCGCAGCACGCTTAGGTTTCACCGCCGCTGATCTGGACCAGGCTTTGTATGACGCTTTTGGCCAGCGCCAAATCAGCGAATATCAGACCGAAACCAACCAATACAATGTGATTCTGGAAGTAAGCCCCGAACAACGTGGCCGCGTCGACAGCCTGAATTATTTCTACCTGCGCTCGCCGCTGACCGGCGACCGGGTGCCGCTACTGAGCTTTGCCAAAGTGCTGCCAGCGCAAAGTGGCCCGGTGGTGATCGCGCACCACGGCATGCAGCCGGCGGCGAATATCTCTTTTAACCTGGCGGCCGGGGTGGCGCTGGGTGATGCAGTGAAAGCGCTGGAACAGGCGCGGGCTGAACTGAATATGCCACCAGCGGTGCTGGGTACTTTCTTGGGCGCGGCGCAGGCGTTTCAGGCGTCGCTCGCCAGTCAGCCGCTGCTGATCCTGACCGCATTGCTGGCGGTTTATATCATCCTTGGCGTGTTGTATGAGAGTTTTGTCCACCCGCTGACGATTTTGTCGACACTGCCGTCGGCGGCGATTGGTGCGATTGGCTTGCTGTGGCTGTGGGGGCTGGATTTCTCCATCATGGCGCTGATTGGCATTATTTTGCTCATCGGCATCGTGAAGAAGAACGGCATCCTGATGGTCGATTTTGCGCTGCAGGCGCAGCGTGAACAGGGCTTAAGTGCACGTGATGCCATCCATCAGGCCTGTCTGGTGCGGTTCAGGCCCATCATGATGACGACGCTGGCGGCGATGTTAGGCGCAGTGCCGCTGCTGCTCGGTTTTGGTACTGGTTCAGAACTGCGCGTGCCGCTTGGGGTCGCCATTGTCGGTGGTTTGGCCTTTAGCCAGATCTTAACGCTGCTGACCACGCCGGTGGTGTTTCTGACGCTGGATAAATTGTTTTTGCAAAAACGCCGCCCGGCTTAACCGCTTTGCCGGGCCTTTTCGGCGATACAGCGCTTTACGTTTTTTTGTAATGCGCTGTCGCCGGCGTGACTTTTCTTGACAAGTTTCGCTATCCCCAATCATGCTGTGAAAACCTTTTCCGCTGTCGGCTGCTCAGACACGCCGGACAGTGAAAAGCCACATCTGATTCCACCAGCAGTGTTATCAAATCGCGTTTTATTCCGGTCTCATGTGCAGAAGGCAGGGGCGATTTATGCTGTATCCAATCATGCATGCAGTCGGCAGCACCGTGTATTTCATGTTGTTTCTGCTGTTTTTATGCGCCCGGCTGGTGCCGCGCACCAACCCCGGTATCACCTGCTGGGCCTTTGCCGCTCTCGCTGCCTGTTGTGCCCGCATGGCGATGTTATTGCTGCCGACTGAAACCGACGCGGCCAGTGGTTTGCTCTGGTATGGCGTTTTTATCGCGCTGGAAAAATTGTTGTTGCTACTGGGCGCTTTTCGCTTTTTTGGCGCGGTATTGTTGCCGGGCGGGCCTATGGTCACAGATCGCTGGTTATACACGGCAGTGGTGTTATTACTGGGCTGGATTGCAGCTTATGGCACCTTGCTACTGCCGCGAGTCGCTTATGACATCGGCCTCGCAGCCTTTAATGCACTGGCACTGTTGCTGCTGGCCAGTACTGTGTATCGCAGCCGCATCCGGCTGCCGCTGTGGCTCAGGCGGGCTTTTGTCAGTGTGGTTTTATTGCTGGCGCTGCACTGGAGCCTGATAGTACCGCTGTATATCTGGCTGCTGCCGGACTGGCGTCAGCAAGGTTTTGCCTTTGGTACTGTGCTGGCGATGTTGCAGTATTTGCTGCTGTTAACGGCGGTGATTATGTTGTTCTGCCGCCGGCTGACCGAATCTGAGGCCAAAGCACTGGAGCTGGCGTATCAGGACCCGTTAACCGGCCTTAGCAATAAACGTTATGTCGATGTGTTATTTGGTCAGGCGCTGCAGCTGGCCAACCGGCCACATCAGGCGCTGGCGGTGTTTTACATCGATTTGGATAAATTCAAACCCATTAACGACAGCGCCGGGCATAAAACCGGCGATATAGTGCTGCAGGAAGTGGCGCGCCGCCTCAAAGCCAGCCTGCGCAGCACGGACATCTGCGCCCGCATTGGCGGCGACGAATTTGTGGTGATAGCCACCCAAATCGAGCAGGAACAATATGTGCAGGAAATCGCCGCCAAGCTACTGAAACAACTGCAACAACCGGTGGAGATTGACGGCCAGAGTTATGAACTTGGCGCCAGCATCGGCGTCAGCCTGCACCCGCGCCACGGCCAGGAACTGGCTGAATTATTGGAAAAAGCCGACAGCGCTATGTATCAGGTCAAACAACAAGGCCGCAACGGTTACCGTTTATACACCGGTGAAGAACGGCGGCGGTAAACGACATGATGTCATCAATGTATGGCGCATGGTTTGTGTACGGCGACGCTGGCGCTTGCCGTACCTACGGTTTGATTGCGGATTTTGGTTTAACTGGTTTATGCCACATGGGTTAGAACGTAGGTACGGCAAACGAAGTGTCGCCGTACAAACGGCTATCCTTTACGCGCTTGCTCCGCCGGCCAATGCCGCATAAGCTGCGCCAATCTATGGCAGACAGCGCACAGCGATGACGCCCTCAACCCAGCAAATCCAGACTTTATTACAACCACAACTGCAGCAATCACTGCCAGGTTTTTCGCAGCGCGCCGCTTGCCGGCAGTTGCAGCCCTGGGTGCAGCTGTACTGGTCGTTGTGCATTCCGCCGGACAGCGGCCTGGTGCCAAGCCATGCCTTGTATCCGGACGGTGGCAGCAATCTGACGGTTGAATTTATCCCTGGCCAGCTGCCCAAGGTCTGGTTGCAATACGAGCCCAAACTGACCCACAGCCAGTTTCGCGCCGGCCAGCGTTTATTCAGTGTGCGCTTTCAGCCGACCGGCGCTTTTCAGCTGCTTGGCATCAGTCCGGCCGAACTGACTGCACCACAGCTTGATTTACAGCTGGCCAATGTCGCCGGGCTGGACTGGTTACTGGAGCAACTGGCTGGCCAGCCCGACACCAATGCCTGCATCAGCGCAGTCGAATGCTGGTTGTTACAACTGGCCGAGCGCATGGTGACCGGCCAGCAGCTGGTACAACAAAGCCTGCAATTGTTACAGCAGCCAGCGGCCGATTTACAGCATTTGTATCAGCAGCTGCCGAAAAGCCGGCGCCAGTATGAGCGGCGTTTTAAGCTCGAAACCGGCTTGTCACCGGCGCAATTACAGTTGCTGCTGAAGGTGCGGCTGGCACGTTTTATCCTCAGTCAAAACCCGGTTTGTGACCTTGCCAGCGTGGCGCAGCAAGCCGGTTTTTACGACCAGGCCCATCTGCATCTGCACTTCAGCCGCATCACCGGCCAGACGCCGGGCCAGTATAAAAAACGCAAGATGGCGCAAATCTCCAAGGCGGGCCTTTAGTGGCTGCATAGACTGGGCACCTCAACCATTGGAGGTGTTTATGTCAGAACGTATCAGTCGCAGTCAGGTTTATAAAATGCAGCCGGCGCTGCTGCAACATCTGGTCGCCTTAGCCAAAGCCGCTGAAGCAACCGGGCTTAGTGCCAGTCTTATCCATCTGATCAAAATCCGCGCGTCACAATTAAACGGCTGTGCCTTTTGCCAGCACATGCACGCCAATGAAGCGCGTAAAGACGGCGAATTGCAGCAGCGGCTGGACGTACTGCCGGCCTGGCGCGAAGTGAGTGCTGTGTTCACGCCGGCCGAGCAAGCGGCGCTGCGCTGGACCGAAGCGTTGACTTTGGTGGCGCAGCAGGGCGTGTCAGATGCCGATTATGCTGCAGTGGCGGCCGAATACAGTGAGGCGCAGATCCTTGATTTAAGTGTGCTGATAGTCACAATCAACAGTTGGAACCGCATCGCCGTGGCCTTTCATTTTCAGCCGGATTTTTAACAGGGGATTTTCGATGAAGCATATAACGACTTTCACCACAGGGGCCGGATGGCGCGTGCTCTGTGCAGCACTGCTGCTGACGCTGTCTGGCCTGGCGAGCGCCGCAGTGCCGGCCTATCGCACTGTGCCGCTGCAGGCATTTCCGGGCGAGCAAATCAGTAACCTGAGCAGTTTAGATACCAGTAAACCTGTGTATATCAAAATGTGGGCGACCTGGTGCCAGCCGTGCATGCAGCAAATGCCACATTTTCAGAAGCTATATCAACAGTTTGGCGACAAGGTCAATTTTGTCGCGGTGAATATTGATATCAACGAAGCGCCTAAGGACATCCAGCAAGTCGTCAACAAGTTCGGCCTGACCATGCCGGTGTGGCGTGATGTTGAAGGCAAACTGGCGGTACAGCTGGGCCTGGTCGGCACGCCGTTTTCAGTGCTGCTGAATACGGCAGGGGAGCAGGTCTACAGTACTCATGAGTCGGACCAGGCGCTGGATGGCTTTCTCGCCCGTTTAGCGCAAGGCCAGCAATTGCCGCCGGCGACCAATGAAGCGCTGAGTGCCGAAGCGCAGCTGCAACGTTTAAAACCGTTTTTAACCGGCGAGCATCTGCTGTTTATCAGCGCCACCTGGTGCGACTGGTATTTAAAAGAATCCCGGCCGGCGATGTCGGCGCAGTGCCAGCAGGCGCAGCAACAATTAAACGCATTGGCCGCCAAATTACCCAAAGCGCACTGGACTGGCATCGTCAATCATTTATGGACAGACGACAAAGCCTTGGCCGAATTTAATACGCTGTATAAGATGCAGGTGCCGTTTCAGATTGACCAGAATGGCTTGTTATTTCAACACTTTAACGTGCGACAAATTCCGGTGCTGTTAAAAGTGGCCAACGGCAAAGTGCTGCAGGAAATCACGGATTTCAGCGACCCGGCCCAGGTCATCAGCCAGCTGGAAAACGGCAAAAAAGGCTGAATACGCAGCATCCTCTGAATGACAGCGGCAATGGTGAAGGAGACAGTTATGTCAGAACCACAAAACAGCAGGGACAGCAATTCACGCAAAGGCTGGTTTCATTTTCGCAAACCAGCGGAGCACCCGGAAAAAATAGCCTTGTTTATTGCCAGGTTATCCAAACTAGAGTGGCAAGGTGAGGCCAGAATGGCGTCCTTACAGACGTTAAACAGCGAGGTACTGGCCATTGCCTATGCCGAAGTGGAGTACTATTACTCGCGTCGGGTGTCGGCCAGAAATACCTCGCAGAACCTGCGTTTTTTGGCCTGGCTGACGGCAACCTTTGGCATCATGATTCCGCTGGCGGCGCCCGTGCTGGCCAGCAGCCTGTACACCAGCCCGGCAAGTTTGTTGCAGTATGGTTTTATTGCTTTTGCCATCACCGGCGCGGTGTTGGTGGCCGACAATCTTTTTGCCGGTACTCAGGCATTTATCCGCAATACCAACACCCAACTGGGCATTGAACGCCTGATTATGCTGCATGTCATTGATTTTCAGACCAGGCTGAACAAATTTGCTACTGAGGGAACGCAGCAGTCCTTGTCGGAGGCAGTGGAGGCGGTGTTTACTTTTGCCGATAACTTTCTCAGCCTGATGGCGACAGAAACCAACAACTGGCAGCAGGATGTGCGCTCCGGCATCAATGAACTGAAGCAACAGGTCTCGAACGCCCAGGGCGCGAAAAAACCGTAGCGCCAGCGCATTTATCCCGGCAAACGGCGTGCTCACAGGATAAGTTGTTGTACCTGTTTAGCCGTTCGCGTACCTTCAGCGGCGCGGGCACATACGCCGCATAGTGCTCCGCACAAAAATGAGCCATTGCCGGCGCCGATCTCGCTGTTCGTGCAGCCGGGGTAAAATCCTGCGGTGTTATTTTGATTTCAGCAGAAAATTGTATGTAACCCAGGCCAGCAATGATCAGCCTGGGCAGAATGTGTAAACAAGGAAGAAAAGCATGATTAAGTCCGTTTTTAATTACCCGGTATCCACATTATTAGATATTGAGGCCGGCGTTGTGTATGCCATTCCGCGTTATCAACGCGAATATACCTGGGGCAAAAATCAGTGGGATGCTTTATTTGAGGATTTGTTAGAGAACGATCTGAATTATTATCTGGGCTCCATTATTTGTATTAATCAATCCATTGACGCCTTGGCGGTACAACAACTTGAATTAGTTGATGGCCAACAACGCATGACCACTTTGTCCATTCTATTGGCAGCCATTTATGCCAGCTATAACCAACAAGGCCTGACCTTGTCGATGGAACAACAGATTGAACTGTATAACCTCAAACATAAATTAGTGTTAAAGAAGAATGCGGAGCAACCGCGTTTAATTCCGCAGGTTCAGAACTCAAATCAACAAGATTATTTTGCCGTATTAAAAGACGCGGGTGTGCTGAAAGAAGCTGAACTGATTGCCAACGCCGGCAACCGTCGGGTATTTAAGGCGTACCGGCATTTTGTACAGCGCATCCAGCAATATGTGAATAGTGCTGCCGATGTGGTCGGTGCATTTACCCTGTTACTGGAAAAAGTGAATGCGGCGACGCTGGTCAAAATTGAAGTGGCAAGTCACTCCGATGCCTACACCTTATTTGAATCATTAAACAATCGTGGTGTGCCACTGACCGCGATTGATTTGATGAAAAACAAGCTGCTGGCCAAACTGGAGCAAGCCGAAAAAGGCAGCATCGACAAGGCCTTTGTACGTTGGACCAAAGTCATTGAAGCGCTCGGGGATGACTATGCGGTGCAGGAACGTTATTTCCGGCAGTACTACAATGCGTTTAAGCCCGAACTGAAAGACATAGTGCTGGTGCCAGTCGCGACCAAATCCAATCTGATCCAGGTGTTCGAGAAGCTGATTAATCACGACCCTAAATTGTTTTTACAGACGATGGCCGATCATTCCGGCTGGTACGCGCAAATTGTCGGCAACAAGCCGCTCGACGGCGAACCGAGGCTCGTTGGGCTGTTAAAGAGTCTGGAGCGGATCCAGGGGACGCCGTCTTATTTAATCCTGTTATTGCTGTTTGCCAAGCGAGAGGCGCTGGCCATCAGCAGCGCCCAGCTCGAAACTATCGTCAGTTTGTTGATTAACTTTTTTGTCCGTCGTAATGCGACAGACATACCGGCAACCCGCGATTTAAACCGCATTTTTATGGACCTGGCAGAGAGTATTCCAGGGCTGAAAGGCCAGGCGGTCGTTGCTGCAACCGCGGCGGCGCTTCGTGGCGTCAGTGCCTCGGATGAACAGTTCCGTCTGGCTTTGAGCGGTAATCTGTACGAGGAAAATACCGGGGTTTGCCGTTTTGTGCTGTGCGCCATTGAAGAAAGTAAGATGACTCGTGAATCACAAGTGGATTTATGGGCGGTTGATGGCAAACAGTTTGTCTGGACTATTGAGCACGTGTTCCCGCAAGGTGAAAACATTCCGCAGCCTTGGGTAAACATGATTGCCAATGGTGACAAAGCCCTGGCTGAACAATATCTGCAAACGCATGTACATCAAATCGGGAATCTGACAATATCTGGTTACAACAGCACTTTGGGCAACAAGAGTTTTCCTGACAAACGCGATCGGCTGAACCGTGATAAACAGCCGGTTGGTTACAATAATGGCTTGTTTTTGAATCGGGAGCTGGCTGTCGCAGAGTCCTGGTCGGTGGCTCAGATTGAACAGCGGACCCGGGATATTGTCGCTCTTGCCCTCAGTTTGTTTGCACTGCCTGACTGAGGCAAAAAACACCATAGCCGCAGCTGACGGCGCGTGTGCTTTGTTTGCCGGGTGTGGATAGCCGATTGTTTAATAGTTAAGAAAATAGCTGTTTTTATGCTGGTTTATTGTGTTGGTCGTTAATTGTTAGAAGGATTCTATATGATTCAAGGTGTAAGAGTTTTTGATACGATACTGGACGGCGCAAAAAGAAAGGACACAGTTTCCAGAAATTCAGCAGATTTCTGGCGCCCCATGTGTAAGTCTGCAGGCTGGGCTTATAGTCATGAACGTGTGCATTCGTTAGCGGATCTGAAGTACTTTTTTTCGAAGAAAATTGAAGAGAACGTGATTATATTCTCCGGTCACGGTGAAGTGGATGGCTTTCATCTTTCAAATGGGGAAGTGTTTACACCAGATGCTTTAGCAGATTTTCCAGATAAAAATGCCGGGAAGATTGTTATTTTTTCCAGTTGTTTTATCGGCAAAAATGCCGAGCTGACACTGGCGTTTAAACAGTATTTTGCTGCGTTCCGACTGTTTGCCTACACGGAATTAATGTACGACAGATTTTGCTTTTTAAATGAATCTATCCTGCTCACGCTGATGGAAAAAGCCGGCAATAACTTTACTGATTCACATTTTGCCGATTTTCAAAGTAAAACTGATTTTCTGAAGAATTTGAACAAAAAACACGTAAAAAACCATCCGATGGTGATGTTTTAATTCAGCTGGTACGCAAGTCGCCCGCAGCAGACAGATTTGTCAGACTGCTGCGGTTTCAGGCCCGCCGTACAACCGCGACCCATGCTGTTCATATAACAATCGCATTATATAACCAGTAAATCGGCAAAATTTGATGCAGATGGTTTTTCTGTTTTGTGAGCAAATAAATAGTTGCAAATTGCAGCCAGAAAAGTCTATAACAATTAAGGCTCATTCCCGTTTATCAAAGCGCAGCTCTTCGATCTTTTTTAGAAGTCTTAGACCGATTCAACGGCATGGTTGCGTTAAACCGTTGACGGTAAGAGACAGTGATTTTTGTATTGTGATTGCAAATGATATTTATAATTATTTTCTAGTAAAAAGGGATTTTTATGGAAGTGGAAGTAATAATTATTGAATCCAGAAGCTATGAAGATATTTACAGGAATATATATGAAGGGAAGACTTTGCAAGAGGTCTTAAGAATTCAAGGTGTCTGTGCCGATTATTATGAAGTGACAACTAAAGAACAGCTTGCGGAGGTTTTGCAATTCGCTGCAGAACAGTCTGTTAAGTATGTTCATGTCAGTGCGCATGGTAGCAAGGATGGGTTTGCATTAACAAAAGAAAGTGATTTTATCAAATGGAATGACTTCGATAAACTTGCATGGCCTCATTTGAAGAACAAATGCCTGGTATTCTCTAGTTGTGATGTTGGAAAAGGTGTTAGTGCGATATTTGATAAGCACATTACATTATGTAACGCTATCGTTGCTCCAGTAAGAGAAATTTTATGGTCAGAGGGGTTGGTAGCTTACTCTGTTTTTTATCATCAAGTTGCCAAGAGCCATTCTACAATTGAAAATGATTTGAAGCTGCTGAATAGCATTACTTCACCAGGCACATTTAAATTAATTAAGGCTAATACATCGAAAGATAAGCCGATTTATACCCTTTAATTATGGTCTTTGAGGTTTTGATGGCTAGAGTTTCCGTGTTAGACAAAAGTACAGCATTAAGAGCGAGAACTCTTGGCTCGATTGGTGAGGATTTAGCTTTATCATTTCTCGAGCGCTCTGGTTTTGCTAATGTTCAGAACCTTAACGAATTACGTAATAATTTCCCATTTGCTGACATTGTTGCAGAATACGGTGGAGTTATTTATGCAATAAGTGTCAAGACCAGAAATAAATATGAAGCAAGAACAAACAATCTTAATGCTAGATATAAACTAGGTGCAAATGCTTTGAGAATGGCCGCTCTTCTTGAAGAAAATCAAAACGCTGTGCCAGCATGGCTCGCCGTGCAGATAGATGGGGAATACGTATCTGCCTATTTTGGGACTGTAGCTCAGTTGGAAGGGAACCTTGGGATTCCTATGACTCCTGATTCGATAACGGCTTACTGGTGCTTAGCGGATCGTGAGAAACATGAAGTGGATACCTCAGGTTTAAAAAACACTTATGTTTCACGTACTGTGAAACCTGTTTTTTTACCCTCTAAATAGGTTTTACCCCGCGACCCATGCTGTCGCACCGCACTGCCATCATAGCGTTCAGTTAACCAGGAGCGCAGCTGATGGCAGTCACCCAAACCTTAACCCGCAACATCACCCCGGCAGCCAGCCGGCCTAAAGCAGTCAAAGCCTCTGAGCATCAACGTTATTTTGTTCCCACCGACATGCCGGCGATCTGCCAGTTATGGCTGTACCGTTTGCTGCTGAAGCTGCCGAACCTTTGTCAGTACCTGCAGCAAGAGGATTTTGCCTACGAAGGTTTGCTGGTCAAATTTGGCCTCAGCGAACAGCTGCTGCAGGTCCGAAAACCTGGCATGGTGAACTTTATTCTGGGGGCAAAGTGTCGCCAGCTGGCGGCAGATCCCAAGGTGGATATCCCTGGCGCTTTAGCGGCTAATATCGCCGAACTTTCGCGTGTGATTGGCCTGAATGATTTTGAGCAGCAGGTATTGGCCTTAGCGGTGCTGTTAAATACCGACGAGGGCTTACGGGCTTATGCTGCCAGGGTGCGGTTAAAACAGCCGTCATGCCTGGAAAAAATGGTGCAAATCATGCTTGGCTGCGAGTCGGAACCGCTGCAGGCCGCATTGCAGGCGAAAGGTGCCCTGGTCAACTGTGGTTTACTCCGTTTGCAGTTTCCGAATGACCTGGAAGACGTGTTTGATTTTATCGCGCCGAATGTGGCGATGGAGTTGCAGCAAATCGCCGTGAGCCCGATGGAACTGCTGAAGCATCTGTGGCAGGTGGCGCCGGCATCCACTTTAGATTTACCTGACTATGAACATATTGCCCCGCAAATCAACATCCTCAGCGCTTACTTGCGTGGGGCTATGCAGCAGCGTAAAGCCGGGGTGAATGTGTTGCTGTATGGCCCGCCTGGCACCGGTAAAACTGAACTGGCGCGATTAATGGCCGACTATCTGGTGGCGCAGCTGTTTCAGGTCACGACCGAGGACGAAGACGGCGATATGATTTCAGGCAACAAGCGCTTGCGGGCTTATCAATTTGCCCAGCGCTGTCTGGCGGCGGGCGATCGCACGATGCTGGTATTTGATGAAGCGGAAGACGTATTTGCGCAAAATCCGTTCAGCCTCGGGTATGCAGAGCGTAAGGGGTGGCTGAATCAAACGCTGGAGCAAAACCCGGTGCCTTGTTTTTGGTTAACCAACGATATCAGCTGTATGGATAATGCCGTGATCCGGCGTTTTGATCTGGTCATTGAAGTGCCGACTTTGCCCAAAGCAAAGCGGGCGCAGCTGTTATTCAAGGCGTCGGACGGCGTGCTGAGTGAACAGGATGCGCTGGCGCTGACCGCACATCCGGGGTTGACGCCGGCAGTGATTAAACGCGCCGCAGCGGTGGTTCGGGAGGCTGGTATGCCAGAAAACAACGGTAAATACTCTCCGCTGGGGCAACTTGCGTTTCGCCAGAGTGTTGATGAAAAACAACGGTTTGCGCTTTTAATTAACAGTACGCTGAAGGCGCAGGGTTTTAATCCCAGCCTGGCTGCGCTGACAGCCCGCGCCGAAGTGTATGACCCTGCTTTTATCAACGCCGATGTGCATATCGAAAGCCTGGTGGTAGGTTTACAGCGCGCCGGGAATGCGCGCCTGTGTTTATACGGCCCACCGGGCAGCGGTAAAACGGCATTTTGCCAGTATCTGGCCGACCAGCTGGATAAGCCGTTGCTGTTTAAACCCGCCTCGGCCTTGCTTGGCAGTTATGTTGGCGAAACGGAGCGGCTCATTGCACAGGCTTTTAGTGAAGCCAGCGAAGACGGCGCTATTTTGCTGCTCGATGAGGTTGACAGTTTCTTGCAGCAGCGTGGCAAAGCGAAGCACAGCTGGGAGGTGACGCAGGTCAATGAAATGCTGCAGCAGATGGAGCGCTTTAACGGCATTCTGCTGGCCACCACCAATCAATTGCCACAGCTGGATCAAGCGGCACTGCGCCGGTTTGACCTGCACATCGGGTTTAACTACCTGCAGGCTGAGCAGGCGCTGGACCTGCTGCACGAATACTGCAAGCTGCTGAACCTGCCGCTGGATATGGCCGCGTTAAAACAATTGCAACAGATGTCGTTGCTGACGCCCGGTGATTTTCAGGCGGTCGCCCGGCAAGCGCGTTTTCGGCCGCTGGCTGATGCCAGTGCCTTTGTGGCGCAATTGCAGAAAGCGGTATTGCTGAAAAGTCAGGGCAGTGCACTGGAGTGCAGCCCCGAGACCACCAGTACCCTGCGTTTGCAGTAGCCCTGATCTAGCGCAGTTCCGGATAGAGCGCCTGTGTTGCCCGCAGGCGCTCGACGATCCGAGCCCGCAGCGTGGCGGGTTGTTGCACCATAATCTGGCTGCTATGCGACAAAATCCACCACTCCAGTTGCCAGCCGTGATGCACAGACGCGCTGAGCTGATACCAGCCATCGTCGCTGACACTCAGCTGCATATCAGACGACAGCGGCGCCTCTGCCAGCAATCGCGCCAGTTCAGGCCCGACCCGGGCCTGCAGCTGGATCACCTGATCATTGGCAAACTGCAGTGCGCCGGTTTTCAGATAATCAGCCAGCGTAAAGCCTGTGGGTGTTTGTAACTGGCTGGGTTGTAATAGCAGATGTTCAAAGCGATGCAGGGCAAATAAACGCACATCAGTGTAGGGTTCAACCGTGGCCACCAGATAAGTGACATGGCCACGTTGCACCAGCCCCAGCGGGTTAAGCAGATAGTCTTTTTGCTGCTGGTCCCGGACGGCGGTGTAGCGCGCTTGCAGCTGCCATTGACCCGCTAACGCCTGTTGCACCGCGTCGTATAAATTGGGCGGTGTTTTTGGCGGGATCATCGGTAAACCGGGCGAGACCACGGCAATTTTGTCAAATAAGCGGGCGTTCTGGTTACTTTGCTCCAGCGCCTGCAGTTTTTTCCGCGCCTGATTAAAACGCCCATTTAAGCCTTGCAGCATTTCCGGCGGCAAAATTTGCTGTAAGGTCCCTTCGACCAGCTGCAACATCACCGCCTCCGCTACGGTGATGCCGGGCAGCTCAATATATTTATTATCCATCCAGAGCCAGCGCTGCGGGCTGCTGTCGTCGGTCCGCAGCGGAAATACACTCGTCAGATCGTTTAAATCCCGTTCCACCGTTCGTTTACTGATGCAAAAGCCTCGGTCGGTTAATGCTTGCATCAGCTCTGCAGCGGTTTTGCCCTGCCCCCGTTCGGGGATGAGGTTGAGTAATTCCCATTGCCGGCTCAGGGTTGCATGAGATTTAGCGGCAGACATCTCGGCGTCCTTTCAACAGTCTTGTGACAGATCAGCAGGTTATACCACAGTCGCTTTGGTGCAAGCACGTCTGTATCGCGTTGGCCGGCATGTTGGCTACCGCGACCTATGTTGTCGCAGTCTGCCTGCATCATTGCTGCTGACAAGGGCAGTGCCTGGCAGGAGCAGTACGATGACACTTTTAGCCGAATCACCAGCAGAGCTGGCCAGCGCAGGGCATGAAAGCCCGTTGGCGCCACTGGCGCGTTTTATCAGCCGGCCGCAGCAGTGGGCCTTACTGGAGCAGGAGCCACACGTCTGGCAATTACCCGGCAATAGCTTATTGCATTGGGTGTTGGCGGGGCGTGATTGTAGCCGTGAATATCAAGTGCAAAGCCTGCAGCAAATGCTGCAATGGTGGGAAAACGGTCAGCTGGTGCCACCGCCGTCGTTGACTGATCTGGCTGGCTGGCCGCAACTGTGGCAGCACTGGATTGCCCAGGGGCTGTCTGCGGGTTGGTTGTTCGCACGCGGGCAGGCCGGGCATTGGTCATTGTGGCAGCCGTTGTCCAGCGACGGCGCGGCGCTGCTGGAGGCATTAGGTTTTCAGAACGCCGTGACCAGCCTGCAACAGACCCGCTGGGCGGCGGTGTTCCTGCTCAGTAATGGTTATCAGCACTTTTTACTGGATTGTGCCGGCCAGCGGTATACCGCGTCGGATCGGCGCTTTTGCTGTTTATTCCGGCTCTGTTGCGAGTTACCGATGCTGGCAGACGCGCTGGCGAATGAGGCTGAGGTGTTTCAGCTGCCTGAGCTGCTGTTTTATCAATTAGTTGTCGGGGCGCAGCAAAGTACAGACGCTTATATTCTTCCCCCGGTAAAAGGTCAGCTGCAAGCCCGAGCGCTGCCATTGAGTTATCAGCAAATCAGTGCACTGGCGGCGACTAAACCCTGGTTATTACGCTATTTGCCGCTGACGCCGGCGATGGCCGTGTATCGGCTGCCGCTTTGTCGTTATATGCCCTGGTTGTACCGCCAGCTCTGGCCTGCGCAGCCGGCCGCGCAATTGTTGCAACAATGGGTGTGGCAGCATCGGTTACAGCGGCCATTTGTCAGTGCTGAGTTTTTTGAGGCCGCCCTGTTGGCCGCCATTACTGACGGGCTGCCCGGTGAACGCCCGGTCAGCCGTATCTATGTGGACCAACAGCATCAGGTGCGTTCGGCACTCAGCTTGTATCAGGCGCAGCGCAACAGTGCGGCCGCCGGTAAGACTTTTGTGCTGGCAGATTTAGCAAATCTGACGCAGCTCTGGTGGCAACAAAGCCGCCCAAAGCCACATCGTCTGATTAAAAGCCGGCTTCGCCAGCGGCAGCAGCAGCCGGCGGCGTCTACGGTGGCGGCGCTGCCTGCAGTGCTGGAGCAGCTCAAGGTGTTGTATCTGATGCTGATGGCGCTGCACAAACCGCAGTTGCGGCAATTAATCGCGCAATGCCCCTGGCTGCTGTTGTTACTGCCTGCGGACCGCTCGCAAGATTTCATCGACACAGCCTTATCAGATGCGCCAGCTATGGCTGAGCTGTTGTTACCCCGTTTAAACGCGAGGCAGCGTTTACAGGCCTTTCGTTTTGCGCCGCAGCTCATCCGGCATGCCGGGGTTGCCATTACTCAGCGGGAATACCGCCAGCTGGTGAACTGGCATCCCACTTTAGCGATGCAGTTCCCGGATTGGGCAAGTCCGGCGCAGCTGGTGCGCGCGGTGGCAGGTCAGCCGGAGTTATTCGCACAGCTAAGGCCTGAACAGCTGACTCAAGCCTTGCTGGAACAGTTACTGAGCCTGCGCGGCGAGCTGTTAGCAGAGCTGCCTAAACGCCTGCGCAGCTTCAAGCTCTGTCACCTGGCTATCACTCAACAGCTCACAGCACTGGCATATGTGCCGGATGATTTTGACCGGCAGCTTTGCCTGCACGACGGCTACTGGCTGTTTTATCAACAGAGCTATCAGTGGGCCAAACGTTATCAACCCCAGCTGGCCGTAACAATGCAGCAAAAACTGCCGGAGTTCTGCCGTCTGTTTGCCGACCCACCAGCAGACCCACCATCGGACCCATCAGCAGAACAAATAAAAAGTTAGGTTGCTGCCTGCCCGGCAGGCTGTCGTCAGTTCATCAGGAAGTATTTATGAAAGATTGGTTTTATTGGGCTTTAAGCTATGCGTTTCGCGCATTCATCATAGTAACGATAGGCTGCACCCTGCTGCACAATTATCAAATGCTACAAAGGTATTTTCAGACCTGGCATCAACCGGCCGGTAAGCAGGGCTTAATGCTGGACAACGTGATGTGGGCAGATGCCTGTAACGCCAGTCACAGCCAATGTGTGAAAGATGTCTTGTTAGTGCGGGGCGCGATTGCTGTGAACACATACTTCAGTCTGCGGCAGCTTTCCCGGCAAAAAACCGTGCAGGCCATCTGTTTTGATTCACCCGGCGGCATGGCGCTGATGATGGTGGTGATAGCGCGATGGATCAATACAAACAACCTGAACACCTGCGTGGCTGAGCAGTACCAGTTACATGATTTTCCGCTGAAGCTGGCGCAAACGCAGTGTATGTCCGCATGTCCACTGGTACTGGCGTCCGGCCGGGAACGCTGGTCACTGGGTCAGTCCATTCCGATTGGCGTGCATCAGGCCAGTGCTGAGCTGTCATGGTGTTTCTGCGACCTCAGCCTGACTGCCGGCCCTCTGGAAGCCATTTACCAGTCGCTGATGCCAGCCGGCACCGCCAATATCAAGCTGATATTCGAAATGTCTGACCAGGCACCGCCAGCCAAAATGCTGCTGTTAACCCGGCCAGAGTTGAACGCAGTGAATATGTTCACGCAATGGTTGTAGTGGTGTAAACGGATTGCAGAATTTGGTGAGTATTGGTACAAAAGCCCGAAGCCGTTGTGGGCGCTGCAGGGATGCGTATGAATAAAACCCAGGACATTTACCATCAGGGCGCCAAATTATACGCAGCGCAATATGATGCGCTGAGTTTTGCGCAGGTGCATCAAAGCTGGCAGCCGTATTGGCCGCAGCAAGGCCTGGTGCTGGATATCGGCGCTGGTAGTGGCCGTGATGCGTTGTGGCTGGCTGAGCAGGGTTGTCAGGTCATCGCAGTGGAGCCGGCCACGGATTTGCGTAATATCGGCCAGCTAAAAACGGCCGAAAAAGTGCAATGGCTTTGCGACAGCCTGCCAGAACTCAAAGCCTGTTATCAGCTGAATCTGCAATTTCAAACCATTTTGTTAAGCGCGGTCTGGATGCATATTGCGCCCTCTGATCGCGAACGCGCTTTTCGCAAAATTGCCAATTTACTGGCCCCAGGCGGACGTTTTGTCTTAAGCCTGCGCTACGGCAAATTTACTGACGGCCGGCAGGCTTTTCCGGTCAGCGTCGACGAAGTGGAACAGCTGGCCAAACAGTTTGGTTTGGTGCTGCGTTTTATCAGCGACAAAACGGCTGACAGTGGCGGCAGGGCCGATGTGCAGTGGCAAACGCTGGTGCTGGAATTGCCGGACGATGGCAGCGCCAGCCTCAGCCGCATCCGCCATATCGTGCTGAACGACAGCAAATCCTCCACCTACAAACTGGCGCTGCTACGCACGTTGGTGCGGATTGCCGACGCGCATCCGGGCGCTGTGCTGGACCGGCAGGATGGCAAAGTACTGATTTCACTCGGGTTGGTGGCGCTTTATTGGATCCGCTTGTTTAAGCGTCTGGTTGACAACAATATTCAGCAAAACTCGGACCCTGCCAAAGGCTTAGGTTTTGTCACAGCGCAGGGCTGGCTGGCATTAAAGCATCTGACCGCGGACGATTTCGCCGTCGGCACGCTGTTCAGCGGCGCAGAAGCCGTTGCATTACAACAGCTGTTCAGTGATACGCTGAAAACCATCAAAGACGGCCCGGTCACTTACATCTGGCAAGGGCAAAAAGACAACCGGCTGTTCCGGATGCAGCGGGAAAAAACCACCCGCCGCGACATTGTGTTACTGGACAGAGTATTCCTTGAAAGTTACGGCCAGTTTGAACTCAGTGAATCCATGTGGGATTGTTTTCGGGTCTATGGCTGCTGGATAGAACCCTTGCTGGTGCAGCAGTGGGTCAGTGAAATGCAAAAATATCAGCAAAATCAGCAGCAAGGCCTGACGCTGGATACCTACCATCATCATCTGCGCTGGCTCGACCGACAGCACGACACCGGTTTTGTCAGGAAAAAAGTTGAAACGCTACGTAGTGCAGGCGAAGACGTGCGCAGCGTCTGGAGCGGCAAGCCACTGTACAGCTACGACATCGACCATTGCCTGCCATTTAGCTACTGGCCGAACAACGACCTGTGGAACCTGCTACCAGCCAGCAGCGCCGAGAACCGGCAAAAAAGCGACCGCTTACCAAGCCGGCAGCGCCTGCACACCTCACGCAGCCAAATCACCGACTGGTGGCAACAAGCCTGGCAAAATCAAACCGAACAAAAACGGTTCTTCACCGAAGCCGCGTTGTCCCTGCCCAACATCGCGGACAACTGCACAGATTTCGACGTGGTATTTGAAGCCTTACAGTTCCAGTCGGCAGGGATTAAACAACGGTTACAGGTGGCGGAGTGGTAGGGTGGATTTGTTTGAGGAAGCACAACAACAAACTTGTTTTAGTCTGTTGTTACGCATCCTCAGACGCAGCGATTACTTGGTATGTAAGTCTTTACCAGAGGCTCCAAGCGCCTTTAAATGGGGTTGCAGTAATTTAGCGACAGCTCTAAATACTGGCACCACAACTGAATTGCCGAACTGTTTATATGCGCTTGCATCAGCGCAAACAATCCTAAAATCCTTGTCTGCATCGTTTCTGTCGAATTCTGGTTTTTCAAACCCCATAAGTCTTGCACATTCCTTGGGTGTTAAACGTCGTGGAGTTTTAAACAACGCGTCAAACTGATGAGCATATCTGCCATGTTTTTCATCATATTCCTGCTCCCCTCGTTTTATCTCTTCGATTAATTGGCTTGAGGTGGCAGTCGGATTTTCCAAATGGAATCTATCAGCAAAACCTCTGGCATAAGATTCACGGTCAAGGTTCTTTTCAATTGCATATTTTTTCTTATCTTCAAGATAAGCAATCTCTAGGCCTGATTGGTTTATCAGTATCTCCGAGCCGTCTTTGTAATATCTGGCTGACAATGTTCTTGTGACGGCCTTGGCATCCGTTGGATCAACCAAGCCAAAACCGAATCCATTCCCCTTTGTCTGGTGCTTCAGTGCGTAGTGGTAAAGATAATTCCAAAGGTTAGGGGTCAGGGTATATTTTTGCTTTTCGTTTTTACTTAGGCCGCAGAGTATGTCCGCCATTGTGTAACGACTTTCAGGCTTTTCAATCTGGTTCAATGAAAGGTCTTTTAGATAGGGGTTTGCGTTTACCAGATCCATTCTAATGCCGACAAGGACAATACGTTCTCTGTGCTGTGGGATGAAGTGGATACCATCAATAATGGTCGGCTCATTTTTCCGTTTTCTGACATTTGTAATTGCATCTTCAACGGAGTCTCCAGCATCACTGATATCGAGTATCCAATATCCAAGCCTGTCTAAGGTCCTGATAATGGTTGCAAACGTATTCCCTTTGTCGTGGTTCTTCAGATTTTTAACGTTTTCAAGCACAAAAAACTTCGGTTTACGCGCTTCAATAATTTTCTCAACGTCAAAGAAAAGTGTGCCTTGTGTTTCACACTCGAAACCATGAGCACGCCCCAAAGAGTTCTTTTTTGAAACACCTGCAATTGAGAACGGCTGGCAAGGAAAACCAGCAAGCAATAAATCATGCTCAGGAATATGCTTGCGAATGTGGGCTGCTTTCTCTTCATCACTAAGAAGCGTATTTCCGCTTTGAGTGACTTTAGTGATATCCATGAAAGAACGGTTTTTATCCGGGCTTTCTTCTTCAGTATCAATGAAATAAGGTAATTCGTGCTCATCGACATAGTGGTTTGCCAGGTAAGTACGGCGCGCCCGCGGTTCCCATTCGCTTGTAAACACGCATTTACCGCCAATTTCTTCAAAACCTTTGCGCAATCCACCAATACCGGCAAACAGATCAATAAACCTAAAATCCGGTTCGCCCCAATGAGAAGGTTTAGCTGGCAGGAGGTTGTCGCGTATAAGCTTCATCGCTCGTTCGTCCAGTCCAACACTCACAGATTCCGGATCTTTGGTTAACTTGTTTAAGCTTTCCCTGCTTGTGTTAAAACCCAGTGCATGAAGTTTGATAGCCAGATTCTTTTGATCATAGATTTCAATCAGTAGCTTTAAGAGTCTCTTGGCGCTTTGCTCATCTTTTTTGTTGAGCTGTTCGTTTAATTGGTCGCCAAGGGTAACGATATCGCGGGTCATTTTTTAAGCTCTCTGGGAGTTTTGTGTAGAACTTTATCACACGATTTTCCCTTTTTTTTATGATTGAGTTGTTTTTGAATTAAAAAATTTGTAATACGCTGACTTATAAGACAATTTGTTTTATCGTGGTTTTTTGAATCGTTTTACAGGGACAGTGAATGACGTTTATTGAATGGTTGTATGAAAAGTATTCTGGTAGCAACTGGCAACTTTATATCAAGCGATTATCTGCCAACGACACAGGCGCATCGGGTGGACATCAGGTTGGCGTTTATTTTTCAAATGAGTTTCTGGCAAGTGTATTCCCGTCGATTGATACCAAGAGTGTGGAAAATCCATCTGTTAATTTTAAATCGTTGATTGTGAGTCCACTACCACAGTTTTCCTCAACTGTCCGGGCAATTTATTACAACAATAGGTTCTTTGGAAAAACCAGAAATGAAAAACGAATCACCCGATGGGGTGGCAAGCAGTCTCCAATACAAAATGTCGATTTGACTGGTGCTGCAGTGGTTTTTGCTTTTAACCAGTCCACGGGAAGAGATGCTAGTCATCTCGAAGTTTGGGTCTGTAGCTCACTTGCAGAAGAAGCAGAATTAGAAACTTTTGTCGGTGAAGTTGTTCCTGGTGAACCGATGTATGGTCAAGCGTCAAAGCTTCTTCAAGGGGTCGGTAACAGATACGACACGGCCAAAGTGGCCGAAATCCCTGCCGAGTGGGCAAACGAATTTCCAACCGGCTTGGAGCTCGTTTCCTATGTATCGGAGAATCTAAAAAGCTATAACGATGATCCTGATAAATTGCTCATGAAACGAAGAGACGCTGAGTATTTGTTATTTAAGAAAATTGAAGAAAATATTTTTCTTCAAACTATTAGTGATGGTTTCAAAAATATGGATGAGTTCATGGCGACTGCAAATTCGGTCAGCAACAGGAGAAAATCCAGAGCTGGTCGCTCGTTGGAACTACATCTCGAAAAGATCTTTGCTGAAAATGGCGTCACTCAGTTTTCTACCCAAGCAAGTACAGAGGGTAATAAAAAGCCGGACTTTATTTTTCCCACCATTGACTGTTACCGGGACAATTCGTTTCCTGATAGTGGATTGAGAATGCTTGCTGTGAAGACGACTTGTAAAGACAGATGGCGTCAGATTTTAAATGAGGCAAACAGAATAAAAATAAAGCATCTCTTCACGATGCAGCATGGCGTTTCAGAGAACCAATTTCAGGAAATGAAAGACGCCGGGGTTAAATTAGTTGTGCCAAAACCGTTGCATGACAACTATCCGAAAAGCATTCGTGGCGAATTATTGTCACTAGCAGAATTTATTAATGAGCTGAAATCGATTGAAGATGAATGAATTAAAAACTAGTCCCTTCAATGAAAACCGTTATCTCAGGTAGATTTTATGGCCGATGTTCACGACATTCAGACCCGAAGCCGGAATATGGCGGCCATAAAACAAAAAGACACCCGTCCAGAAATGCTGGTCCGGCTCAGTCTGCATCGGGCTGGTTTTCGTTACCGTTTGCATGTCGCCGATTTACCGGGGAAACCGGACCTGGTATTTCCGAAATACAAAGCGGTGATTTTTATTCATGGCTGTTTCTGGCATCAGCATCAGTGTGACATGTTTCACTGGCCAAAAAGCCGTACTGAGTGGTGGGTGAATAAAATCAAAGCCAACAGGGCACGCGATGAAGCAGTACAAGACAAATTGAGAGAACTTGGCTGGCGTGTTTTGTTAGTGTGGGAATGTACCTTAAAAGGTAAAACCAGGTTCACACCTGACCAACTGCTTTTGCATATCACTAACTGGTTAAAAGGAGGTAATTCATTCAGCGAATTACCTCCTGCCTGATTATTCCACGTTCTGGATCTGTTCCCGCATCTGCTCAATCAATACCTTCAACTCCACCGCGGTATTGGTGATCTCCGTCGAAATCGCCTTTGACGACAACGTATTCGATTCGCGGTTAAATTCTTGCATCATAAAGTCGAGGCGACGGCCGATGGCGCCGCCTTGTTTTAAGTGATGGCGGGTTTCTTTGATGTGGGCGTCGAGGCGGTCGAGTTCTTCGGCGACGTCGGATTTTTGTGCCAGGAAGGCCATTTCCTGCTCAAGGCGGTTTTGGTCCAGCTCGGCTTTGATTTCCTGTAAGCGGGTCAGCATTTTGTCGCGTTGCCATTGCAGCGCTTGTGGCAGGTGCACGCGTAAGTTGGCAACATGCGTGGAGATTTGGTCTAAGCGATCGCGAATGAGCTGTTCAATCGCCACACCTTCGCGGCCGCGGCCGGCGAGGAAGTCTTTCATCGCGATGTCAAAACCAGCCAGTAGTTCGGCCTGCACGGAGTCCATGTCTTCTTCCTGGGTTTCCATCACGCCGGGCCAGCGCAGGATGTCGGCGATATTCAGCTGGGCTTGCGGGCTTTGCGCTGCCAAAGCGCTGGCGGCTTTCATCAGCTGGCCGGCAAAGGCTTCGTTGATTTTTAAGTCGCCGCTTTGCTGCGCCGCGTTATAGCGCAGGTTCACTTCTACTTTGCCGCGTTGCAGGCTCTGGCGCAGTTTGTCGCGCAGCAGGCTTTCCAGGCCACGGAATTGCTCGGGTAACCGAAAATAACTCTCGAGATATCTTTGGTTAACGGAGCGGATCTCCCAAACGGCGTTGCCCCAGGTCGCTTTAATTTCGTGACGGGCAAAAGCGGTCATGCTGTGGATCATGCGATTATCCTTGTGTACATCAAAAAACATGGAAAAACCGAGTATACCCACAAAGCCGCGCAGAAGGCCAATCCGCTGTCTGCGCGAAAAACGCCGGCTGTGGCAGAGATGGCGGTATGGCGGTGAAAGCCCTATAATGCCGGCATCATTTTTCGCCAAATCAATGGCCATCGAGGTTTCCCATGCGTCCAAGCGGCAGAACAGCCAGTCAGATCCGTCCTATCAGTTTCACCCGTCAATTTACTGCCCACGCCGAAGGTTCGGTGCTGGTGGAGTTTGGTAACACCAAAGTGCTGTGCACTGCGTCTGTTGAAGAAGGTGTGCCGCGTTTTATGAAAGGTCAGGGTAAAGGTTGGATCACCGCCGAATACGGCATGCTGCCGCGCGCTACCCACACCCGTAACGACCGTGAAGCCGCACGCGGCAAACAAGCCGGCCGCACTATGGAAATCCAGCGTTTAATCGGCCGCGCGCTGCGCGCTGCGGTAGATTTAAAACTGCTCGGTGAAAATACTATTACTTTTGACTGCGACGTGATCCAGGCCGACGGTGGCACCCGCACCGCAGCTATTACTGGCGCTTGCGTGGCTTTATGTGACGCACTGAACTTCATGCGCGCCAAAGGCCTGATTAAAACCAACCCGTTGAAATATATGGTCGCAGCGGTGTCGGTTGGTATCTATAAAGGCGAACCTGTCGCCGATTTGGAATATGTTGAAGATTCCGCTGCCGACACGGACATGAACGTGGTGATGACCGAAACCGGCAAACTGATTGAAATTCAGGGCACTGCCGAAGCTGAGCCATTCAGCTTTGAAGAAATGCAGGCGATGCTGGCGCTGGCGAAAGACGCTATCCGCGAAATTGTCGACGAACAAAAACGTGTATTGGCCTAAGCAGCCTGAAAGGTCTTCCGATGAAAGCATTCCAACAAGAATTTATTGAATTTGCCCTGTCGCGTCAGGTGCTGAAATTTGGTTCATTTACGCTGAAATCCGGCCGCACCAGCCCGTATTTCTTTAACGCCGGGCTGTTTAATACCGGTGGCGATTTGGCCAAACTGGGCCGTTTTTACGCCGCTGCGCTGATGGATGCCGGTATTGATTTCGACGTGTTATTTGGCCCGGCTTATAAAGGTATTCCAATTGCGACTACCACAGCAGTGGCGCTGGCGGAACATCATAACCGTGACGTGCCTTATTGCTTTAACCGCAAAGAAGCCAAAACCCACGGCGAAGGCGGCAGTCTGGTTGGCTCGCCACTCAAAGGCCGCATTATGCTGGTTGATGACGTGATCACGGCTGGCACCGCGATCCGCGAATCGATGGAAATCATTCAGGCGCAAGGCGCAGAGCTGGCTGGCGTGCTCATCGCATTAGACCGGCAGGAACGCGGCAAAGGCGAATTGTCGGCGATTCAGGAAGTGGAACGTGATTTTGGCACCAAAGTGGTGTCGATTATCGGCCTGAAAGACCTCATCCAATACCTCGAAGGCAAGCCGGAACTGGCGCAGCACCTGGATGCAGTCAAAGCCTACCGCGCGGAGTTTGGCGTTTAAGGCGCCGGGTTGTCTTCAGGAATTGTTAAGTTTAAGCTGCGATAAAGAGCCATCTCTCATCTGAAAGGCCAGCCATGCTGGCCTGCTTGTTTTTAGCGGAGTCTGTGTTGATCAACAAACCAAATGGCAGCGGTTTTGGCCGTATTCTCAAAGCCACTGAATGTTCGCGTAAAGGTTTTGTCGCCGCCTGGCGTTTTGAAGCAGCGTTTCGCCAGGAAGCGGTGCTGGCCATGCTGATGTTCCCGCTGTCTTTTGTGCTGGCCGAATCGGTTGGCCACTGGGCTTTGCTGGTCGGGGTGTTGCTGTTGGTGCTGATTGTTGAACTGCTCAATTCTGCCATTGAAGCGCTGACCGACCGCGTCAGTCTCGAGCGCCATGAACTGTCCGGCCGCGCCAAAGACATGGGCTCTGCGGCTGTTACTTTAAGCCTGACGATTGTGGCGCTGGTGTGGGGCGCGGCTATCTGGCAACTGCTGGGCTGAGCCTGCGCGGACACCGCACTATGACCAACCTTCAATGCACGGCGGCGAGCGGCTGTGCTATGGTAAAGTTTTGGCAAGCCACCACGGTTTGAATCATGCGTAGTTGTTTTTTGTTTTTGTTGCTGTGGGCCTGGTCTGCCGGGCCGTTGCAGGCAGCCGAAACCTTCTGTTATGACGCGCCGGTCGACAAAAGCACACTACAACCTGTGCTGGTCGACGGACAGTGCATCTATGGCGAGCACACCGCTCGCATTGCTGGCTGGGTGCTGCAGCAATTACCCCAGGCCACCTTTGTGGAATTACCCTGGCAGCGCTGCCTGAATGAAGTCCGCGCCGGTCGTATTCATGGTTTGTTATCGATTGGCTGGACCGAAGAGCGCGCCAGCTGGTTTGCTTTTCCGCCACACGCCGGGGAGCAAAACGACAAGCTGGCGTTATTTGATGTGCCTTATTTTATCTATGTGCTGCAAAACAGCACAGTGCGCTGGGACGGCCAGCAATTCCAAGGCCTACAATATGGTCTTATCACTTTTAAAGGTTATCTGGCCGAGCAGCGGCTGCGCGAACTGAATGCCTTGTCGCCGCTGGATTTAGACATTACGCAAGGCATTGATTTACTGCTCAATCATCGTGTGGACGGTTATGTCATCCCGCCCGGCCCTACGGCGCAGCAGTTCTCGCAACATGCAAAATTTGCGCAGGTACGCCAGTTGGAATTGCCTTTATTGCAGATGCCACTGTATCTGGCGTTTGCCAAAGATTATTGTCTGAGCAGCGCAGCGGTTTGCCAGCAGATCTGGCAGCATCTGGCCGAGCAGCGACAACAGTGGGAAGTCGCACAGCGACAGGCTTCCGCCAATTCTCAATAAGTTTCCAGTTGCCAGCACTGTGGTAACAGCGGCAAACCTTCTGCGGTATACAGTGTTAAATCAGGCATCGGCGTCAGGCCATACACCAGCTGTCGCGCCTGCTGCGGTATCTTCGTTGGCAGCAAAAGCAGCAGCTGTCGGCGATCGGCACTGAATCTTGCCGGCACTGCTATCCAGTCATGATGACCATCATCGATGTAAAAACCTGCGATGGGCGCAGCTGTTGCTCCGGGTTCGTCGGGCCTGCTGTGCCAGTCGGCGGTGGGTAATTGCAGTACCACTTCGTGCTGTTGTGCTCCCGCCTCAGAAGGTAACAGCTGTGCCAGCAATAAAGCGTTGTTTTGATGGCGAATACAAAGCGCCAGCCGGCGCGCCAGTTCAGCCTTAAAAGGCGGGTGAATATCATCTGCCGCGCCTAAATCGGCGGCACTGACCAGCCAACACTGCGGGTTTGTTGCCGCGACTTGCTGCTGTGCCAGCCGCACCTGCACAAAACCCTGCAACGGCGCTGGCAAATCACGACGGCCAAAACCAGCGATTTGCACTATCAGCAGCGGAAATTCCAGGCCGGCCACCCGGCGGCAACTATCCAGCCAGTGTTGTAGCTTGGCGGCGTAATGAGCTGATTCTTTGCCCATCGCATCTTGTTCACCCTGATACCAAATCAGTGCTACAAAAGGTTGCAGCAGCCAGGGTTTGAGCCTTGTAGCAAACAAAGCGCCGGGTTGCCAGGCTTGGGTGGCGCTTGCGCCGTCAACGTGTTCAGTCCAGGCGTCGATGGCAGAGCCGGGCCAGCTGATATCCACCAGCCCCAGCATCACGTCGGGTTCTGCCGGTTGATAAGACTGACTAAAGTGATACAGCAGCGCCGGCCAGTAGGCACAGTACTCTGGGCTCAGCGTCAGCCATTGGCCTGGCGCCTGAAAATCAGCGGGGTCACTGTGGTAGCAGCGCAGCCGTTGCTGATTTTGCAGCTGTGTGATGGCGGCTGAGAGTTGCTCAGGATAACGCGCCAGCGGCCAGCCGACATTGGACTGACCGGCAAAAAGCAGCAGTTCGCCAAACCACAGGTCGTCGAGCTGTATTAATTGGCTACCGTCAGCAGAAATATGCAGCGTCCAGGGGCCGGATGGCGGCTGCGCGTGGATTTCAAAACAAAAAACGCCGGTAGCGTCGCTGCGGCCACTAAGATTGATGCGGGTCTGCTCATGGTGTAATACGGCAATTATTGGCATGTCGGCGGTTGTCTGACCGCAAAGCCGCAGTGCCTGACTGTGTTGCAATACCGCGCCTGATGACCAGGGCGCTGACAGGCGGATCATATTGGTGCGCCCCCTGTTAATCCTGGGCGAAAAGAGCGGCTTTTAATGCAGGCCACTGGCTGGCGAAACTCAGGTGCGGCGCTTCTTTAAAACCGCTACGCACATACTGCTGCAGCCGGCCCTCAATAAAGGCCAGCAGCAAATTGGCGACGGCGGCTTCGTCGCCATGACGTTTGCCGGTACCGAGTTTGCGATCGCGCAGGCATTGTTTCAGCTGCTTTTCCAGACTATCAAGCAATAAGGTGACGCGCTCGCGTAGCCTTTCCTGCTCGCCCTGTAAGGCTTCGCTGGTCAGCAGCCGGCACAAGCCGGGTCTGCGGCCGGCAAATTGCAGCAAGGCTTCCAGCATCAGCTGAATCCGCGCTTCGGCTTGTTTGTGGGTTTGAAAAATGACGCGAAATTCCTGTTGCAGCTCTTGCTCCATCAGGTCGAGCAGGCCTTCGAACATCCGCGCTTTACTGGGGAAATGACGATATAACGCCGCTTCGGTGACACCCACCTGCACCGCAAGTGCGGCGGTGGTAATACGCTGACCGGGGCTTTTTTCCAGCATCACGGCCAGCGCATCCAGAATTTCCGCTTTGCGGTTGCTGCTTCTGGGCGTCGACATCAGCAGTTAAGACCGGCCTGAATGGCCAAAGCCACCTTCGCCGCGCTCTGAGGTATCAAATTCTTCCACCAGTTCAAATTGCGCCTGGACCACCGGCATAAACACCAGTTGCGCGATGCGGTCGCCTGGCTGAATGGTGAAGGCGTTTTGCCCGCGGTTCCAGGTGGAAATCATCAGCTGGCCCTGGTAATCCGAGTCAATCAGACCGACTAAATTCCCCAGCACGATGCCGTTTTTGTGGCCCATGCCCGAGCGCGGCAGAATAGTCGCGCATAAGTTGGCATCACCGATGTGAATGGCAAGCCCGGTCGGGATCAGTTCAGTCTGACCCGGTAACAACGTCAGCGGTTCGTCTAATAACGCCCGTAAATCCAGGCCGGCCGAACCCGGCGTGGCGTATTCCGGCAGCGGGTATTCAGTGCCAATGCGCCGGTCGAGAATTTTCAGTTCAATGCTTTTTTTCATCTTGGTATTGCTCATAAATCAGGGAAATTAAAGCTTGGGCCAGCTCGGTTTTACTGCGCTGCCCCAGTGGAAATTCGCTTGTTTTGCTGTAAACCGTAATGGCGTTTTGCTCGCTGTTAAAGCCAAGCGCAGGGTCAGAGACGTCATTGGCACAAATCAGGTTGAGATTTTTCTTCTGTAGTTTTTGCCGGGCGTAGTCTGCCACTTTTTCCGTCTCGGCAGCAAAACCGACGGTAAAAGGCCGTGCTGAAGTGAGTGCTGCGACGCTGGCAATAATGTCCGGGTTTTTGACTAACTGCAGCGTCAGGCCGTCATGGTCGGCGGTTTTTTTGATTTTTTGCGATGCCAGTGTCGCCACGCGAAAATCTGCCACGGCGGCACAGCCGATAAAAATGTCGCTAGCCGGCGCCTGTTGCAGGCTGCTGACATACATCTGTTCGGCGGTGGTGACATCAATCCGCTGCACACCAGCAGGCGTCGCCAGCTGCACCGGGCCGCTGATCAGCGTCACTTCTGCGCCTAGCGCTGCGGCAGCGGCGGCGAGGGCATAACCCATCTTGCCGGAGCTGTGGTTACTGATATAGCGCACCGGGTCAATGGCTTCGCGCGTTGGACCAGCCGTAATAGTGATTTTGACGCCTTGCAGTGGCTGTTGCGCCGGCCTTGCCAGCACGCTAATCACGGCATCTACCAGCTGTAGTGGCTCTAACATCCGGCCCGGACCAACGTCGCCACAGGCTTGTTCACCAGCATTGGGTCCAAATATGTGAATATTTCGTGAAATTAAAGTTGATAAATTGGCTTGAGTCGCTATGTTTTTATACATCTGCTGATTCATTGCCGGCGCAATGGCCAGCGGCCCGCTACTCGCCAGAATGCAGGTGGTCAGCAAATCGTTGGCCAGGCCATGCGTGATGCGGGCGATAACATCGGCCGAAGCCGGCGCCACTAATATAAAGTCGGCCCATTTCGCCAGTTCGATATGGCCCATCGCAGCTTCGGCCGCCGGATCCAGCAATGACTGGCCGACCGGATGGCCTGACAGCGCCTGCAGCGTCAGTGGGGTGATAAATTCCGCCGCTGCCGGGGTCAAAATCACCCGGACTTCGGCGCCACGCTCTTTCAGGCGGCGGACTAAATCGGCAGATTTATAAGCGGCGATGCCACCGCTGATCCCAAGCAGGATCTTTTTGCCAGCAAGGATGTTGTGCATAAGAAAACCATCAGCCAGAAACTGGCCGATAAGATACCACGAACTCAAGGACGAGTGATCATGACCATCAAGCATTGGCCGGCGGCCGAACAACCTCGTGAGAAGCTTTTAAGTTATGGTGCCGGCGCTTTGTCCGACGGTGAATTGCTGGCGATTTTTCTCGGTCACGGCTGTGCCGGCCTTGATGCCGTGGCTATGTCGCGTCAGCTGCTGCAGGATTTTGGCGGTGTGCGGGCGTTTTTTGCGGCGCCTCGCGGACAATTCTGTCGCCACAAAGGGCTCGGTGTGCATCGTTATGTGAAAACCCAGGCCGTGCTGGAGCTGTGTAAACGTTGTTTGTATCAGCATTTACAGCGCGATACGGTGTTTTCTGACCCCGGCATGGTGAAACATTATCTGCAGTACAGCATTGGTCTGGAAACGCGCGAAGTCTTTATGACTTTGTATTTAGACAGCCAGCATCGGCTTATTAAAGCTGAACCGCTATTTTATGGCACGATTGATGCGTCTCCGGTCTATCCGCGTATTGTAGTTCAGAGCGCTTTAGCGCATAATGCCGCCGCCGTTATTTTGGCTCACAATCATCCATCCGGAGTTGCTGAGCCGAGTCGTGCTGACAGAGCAATAACGGAGCGCCTGACCCAAGCTATGGCTTTGGTCGACATCAAGTTATTGGATCACTTTGTGGTCGGCGACGCGGAGGTAATATCCTTCGCAGAACGCGGCTGGCTTTAAGATCTGAAAGGATCAACACGATCCTCGTTTAAACTTCAGGCGGAATCGCTTGAGTTTTACCGACATATCGTGTATAAATTGCGCCCTTTCAGAAATCCGGGGCATTCTTCTTGGCCAGAAGGATGACGATAGCTCGAGCTGAAGTAATTTTGGAGATACATTGACATGTCTAGAGTGTGCCAAATCACTGGCAAAGGTCCGATGGTAGGTAACCGTCGTTCACACGCCAACAACGCAACAAAGCGCCGTTTCCTGCCTAACCTGCAAACTCACCGTTTCTGGGTTGAAAGCGAAAACCGTTTCGTCACGCTGCGCCTGACAACCAAGGCTATGCGTATCATCGATAAAAATGGTATCGATGCCGTTTTAGCTGATCTGCGTAAGCAAGGTCAAAAGGTTTAAGGAATTAGCAAATGCGCGATAAGATCCGTTTAGTTTCTTCTGCTGGTACTGGCTTTTTCTATACAACTGATAAGAACAAGCGCACCATGCCAGAAAAAATGGAAATTAAAAAATTCGATCCAAAAGTGCGCAAGCACGTGATTTTCAAAGAAGCGAAAATCAAATAATCGGATTTATTTCCAAAAGCAAAACCCGGTCCTGTACCGGGTTTTGTTTTTTCTGCCACAGCAACAAGTAAAACCGCTGATGCTGTGCCGGTTTCGATTGAAAACAACCGCCGCTACCGAACAGAAATTGGCGGAAGCAAAGCTATCCGTTACACTGCCGGACATTCGTTCCTGACACCTTAACCTTATGCTGCGATTATCCCGTCAATCCTGGAACAATCTGATTATTTTCGGCGTGCTTGCGCTGTTTTTCCTATTTTATATTGCGCCCAGTCATCTGGCTTTTATGTTAAACCGCGATGCCACAGTGACCATGCTGGCGCCTGGTCAGCGCATTTTGCAGTTGCAGTTTCCACAAGCCACTTTAAAACAAGCCGGGCCGGTCTGGCGCTTTGAACCACAGCACAGTGCGATAGCGCCAGAAACGCTGTTACAGCAGTGGCAGCAGTTTGTGTTGCCGGCGCCGCAGCAGGCTGGCAATCAGATTTTGGCGCAGGTTTGTCAGGTACAGTTGTACCAAAGCGGCGAGGCCGCACCCACACTGTGGCAATTGGTACTGGATCAGCAACAGTGGTATCTGCAGACTCAGCAGTGGTTATTCCCGGTCACCAAGGCCACAGCCGACCAGCTATGCCCGCCGTCGTTACGTTAATCCGGAGTTGATATGCCTGAATTACCTGAAGTTGAAGTTTCCCGGTTAGGTATCACGCCACACTTAAGCAACAGAACCATTCGCCGCATAGATGTGCGTCAGCCGATGCTGCGCTGGCCGGTGTCAGCTGAAGTGATGGCAGTGACTAATACGCCTGTACTGAGCGTCAGCCGCCGCGCCAAATATCTGCTGATTGAAGTGCCGGCTGGCAGCATTATTCTGCACCTCGGCATGTCCGGTAACTTAAAAATTTTGAGCGCCGATACACCGGCCGGCAAACATGATCATGTCGATATTGTGTTGGATAACAACACCTTATTACGTCTGAACGATACCCGCCGTTTTGGCGCTGTACTGTGGCAAGCGAGCGGCACTGAGCATCCGTTATTAACCACTTTAGGGCCGGAGCCACTGACGCCGGAATTTCACGCTGCGCAGTTGTATCAGCATTGCCAGAAACGCAGCAGTGCCATCAAACTGGTGCTGATGGACAATCATGTGGTGGTTGGTGTCGGCAACATTTACGCCAATGAATCTTTGTTTAAAGCCGGCATTTTGCCGACTAAATCGGCCAATCAGCTGACGCTGGCACAATGTGCAGTGCTGGTGGAGGTGGTGAAACAAATTCTGGCGCAGGCCATTACCCAAGGCGGCACCACGTTAAAGGATTTCAGTCAGGCCGACGGTAAACCCGGTTATTTTAAGCAGGAGCTGCTGGTGTATGGTCGTGGCGGCCAGCCTTGTATCAGCTGTAACAGCATGCTTGAAGAAATTCGCTTAGGCCAGCGCAGCACAGTATTTTGCCGGCATTGTCAGGCCTGAAACTAAAACGGCCGTTTGGCAATTAAGCGCCAGCGCCAGCCGGATAATTCCGGATTGTCGCTGACTGGCTTGGCCAAATCGATACTGATCACACTGCCGCGGCTGGAGTGGCTGGGTAACAGCCGGATACCGATGCCATAACCAGCCAGATTTTGCTCATCGTCAGGCCCGGCGGGGCGCTGCGGATTGTCCCAGGCGCGGCCGGCATCGACAAAACCAGCCAGTGCGACATCCAGCAGCTGCCAGACATGCCAGTGCGTGATGTAACGGTATTCCAGTGAGGCAATTGCCGCTTTATCCCCGGTTTGGTAATACAGCGGAAAGGCGCGCATGCCTTCGTCACCGCCAATCGTCATGCGCTGGTCGCGAAACAGGTTTTTGCCGACTGACCATTGCAGCTGTGCGATGAGCACCTGCTGCGCAGACAAATGCCGCACATAACGTAATTCACTTTGAAATAATTGCTGTTCCTGCAATTGATTACGGTGCAGCTGCGAATAGCTCAGCTTGCTGACCAGCCAGCTGATATCATTGATTTCAAAGTTCTTTTGCACACTGGCCTGCCAGTGCCAGCCGCCCTGATCTGCACCGATACTTTCCAGCAAACGGCCAAGCCGCAGCGACGCCTGCCAGCCGAAATTGACGTCTTCTACCCGGTTCCACAAGAAGAAGTTGGTCAGTTCACGATAATCTGATTGCAGAAACTCCCAGCTGAGCCAGACCTGAGATAAATCACGGTTGTCTGGTGGCGCCTGTGTGCTGTCGTTATTCAGGTCAAACTTGCGTTCATCCAGCGTCACGCCGGCATTGATGTGCTGCACACTGTCGCTGTCACGCCAGAAACTCCAGCCGCTGCTCAGTTCTATCAACTGTTGGTTACTTTTGTATTCGTTATAGACATCGCCGCGGGCATATTCGCTGATATCTTTGATTTCTTTGAAGATATCCAAGTTGTAGGCGCGTTCGGACGACAACCGGTAAAAAGGTTTTGCCAGATTGAGCCGATAACTTTCGCCATCCGACGTGTCGGCATATTGCATGGTGGTTTGCCAGTGACTGCCGCTGATATTCGGGCTTTGAAATTGCAGCTTGTAGCCGTCGCGCTCGCTGTCGGTGAAATATTCAATCTGCGCCTGATTGCCGGTGCCCCACAAGTTGTCTTCAGCAAAACCGAGGTTAGCTTTAGTGGCGCCGCCGGTATGGCCTAACGACAGTCGCGGCAGCAGCGACCAGTTATCCCAGGTGAACACAGTGACTTCGACCGTCTGGTTTGCCGGGCAATAGGCACTGACGTGGATGTCGGCATGACGCAGATAACGCCGGGAGCGCAGCAGCCGTTCTGTTTCGGCCAGAATCGCGGTGTCGAGTTGATCGCCTTCCTGGAATAATAAATCTTCACGCAGCGCCGGTTCACTGGTGATCACATGGTAGTCGTTGGCAAAACGGTGGAACCAGACGCTGTGTTTATTGGCTAAGTCAAAGATATCGTTGCGGGTAAACCGCACTTTGCTGATACGCCATTGCTGTGCTGCGGCGGGCAGCGTTTCGGTCGCGGCAATGCTGGTGCAATTTTCTGCAGCCAGCAACTGGCCGCTGAGCAACAGCGATAATGGCATGTACAGCAATGCTGGTACTGATCGGATCCGTCGCATCACAGCGTCCTTTTGTTCCGGAACGATGCGGCCCAGTTAATGCGGTTTGTCACAGAATTGCAAGAGGTAACACAGAATCTTATGGATAAACAACGAGATGCGCTCCGCCAGAAGGCGGAGCTGTCGTGGCGGCTTACATTTTGCCGTCTTTTTTCTTCAGCGATTTTAATAATGCAACCTGACTGGGAGACAGCTTGATCACGCTGCCCGGGTAAGCCCGGCCGGCTGGATAATCCCATTCACGTGGCCGTGATTCTTCAACAATTTTCTTGAAGCTGGCGCAGACAGAATTGGTTGGTTTGCCGCCAAGTTTTTTGGCGTAGGCTTTCAGATATTCATCGGAAGCGCCTTCATTGGATAATAAACAATAACCTTCGGTTGAGTACACGACGTCTTCTGCTTCTTCCGCAAAAGCGAAGTTGCTGGTCAGAGCCCCGGCTGCCAACAGGATGATGAGACTTTTTTTCATAATTTTCCTCTTGTTATAACTGCACGTCAAAAATGACGTTCTGCTTAACCCTAGCTGCTCAGATTTATTTTGCCAGTTTGTCCCTAGATGAATTTTTCTGATTTCTTGCGACTGTATATAAAAGCCGCTAAACTGCCGGCCAAACCAAGGGGTGCAATCGCTGAGATGCCGCAAGGCAAACCCTTAGAACCTGATCCGGGTCATACCGGCGGAGGGATGGTGTCAACACTTCCAGCTGCGCGCGCGTGATCCCGGTCTTAACCGGAGTTTGATGATGTCCCGTGCCTTCCCGTCTTTAGCCGTCAATGATGTTTTATCTTTCCCCCGATCCGGCCCGGCCTTTTTCCCGGCGATGTCTGTTATGGCCTTGTTGGTATCTGCTGCATTACATGCCGAAGAACAGCCGGTGACGCTGCAAGATGTTGAACGGATTGAAGTACGCGGTGATTTTCGTGGATTAGCGGTGAACAAAATTCCGGGCAGTCTGACCGTCGTCGACAGCAACGAAATTGCCCGCCAATCTGCACTGCAACTGGAAGATTTACTGCAGGGCATGGCGAATGTGAACTATGCCTCCGGCGCGTCGCGCGGACGTTTTCTGCAAGTGCGCGGCATTGGCGAGCGCAGTGAATTTGTCGATACCATCAACCCTTCCGTTGGTGTGTTGGTTGATGGTATTGATTACAGTGCTTTAGGCCTCGGCAGCCTGATTGATATTGGTCAACTGGAAGTGTTCCGGGGGCCGGAATCGACCCGTTTTGGTGCTGCGGCAATGGCCGGGATGCTGAACTATCAGTCAAAAGACCCAAGCAATATTCCAGAAACTACTTTGACTGCAACTTTAGCTAATTTCGACAGCTATCAGACTGAATTGAGCCATAACGCAGTGATCTCCGATGTCTTGTCTGCCCGTTTTGCTGCCCAGCTGCAACGCTCTGATGGTTTTATCAAAAACACCCACCTGAAGCGCGATGACACCAATAACATCGATGAGCAGCATTTTCATACCAAATGGCGTTATCAGCCTTCGACGCGACTGAAGCTCGATGCGGTGCTGAACTATCACCTGCTGGATAACGGCTATGACGCGTTTTCGTTAAACCGCGACCGTACCACATTGTCTGATCAGCCAGGCCAAGACCAACAGGAAATTTGGGCGGGCAGTTTGTCTGCTGATTACCTGCTGACGCCGGCACTGCGTAGTGTCACAGTAGTGACCGCGACAACCGCTGACACCGATTATGGCTATGACGAAGACTGGGGCTTCCAGGGCATCCATCCTTGGGAATACTCCACTTCTGACCAGTATCTGCGTGACCGCAAGCAGTGGAGTGTTGACCAGCGATTGCAGTCCGCGCAAGGACAGCACTGGGTGGCCGGTTTGTTCGCTGCACAGCAAAGCGTTGATTTAGAACGGCGTTATACCAATAACTTTAAAAAGCGCACCAGTCTGTTTGGCAGCGATTATCAACGCGATCAGCTGGCGCTTTATGGTGAAACCACCTTTGCACTGACTGCGCAGACCGGATTCACTGTGGGGGCCAGAGCTGAACATCTGGCCATCGATTACGACGACAGTGCCAACACCCGCCAGTCTCCTGCCGACTGGATGTGGGGCGGTAAACTGGCGCTGGAACATCAGCTCAATGAGTACTTAACTGCCTATGCGTTGTTGTCGCGTGGTTACAAAGCCGGTGGGGTCAATGGTGAAGCGCTGACGCAATTAACCAATCCGGAGTTTAACCAGTATTGGGATTTTTTACGGCAACAAGCGGCATTTAAACCAGAATCATTGCTCAATCGTGAAGTGGGTCTCAAAGGCAGCTGGTTGCAACAAAGCCTGGTGACCCGTCTGGCCTGGTTTGACATGCGTCGGCAGGATATGCAGGTCAATTCCTGGATTAACCAAGGCTCAGAGTTTGCCGGATACATTGCCAATGCCAGTGCCGGACGCAATAAAGGCATTGAACTGGAAAGCAGCTATCAGGCGAGCGAAACGGTGCGGTTTTTTGCCAGCCTTGGCTTGCTGGACAGCGAAATCGACGGGTACACCGCTGCTGTTGATATTGATGGCAAAAAGCAGTTTGTGGATCTGTCCGGGCGCGATCAGGCGCATGCACCACGGCGTCAAACCATGCTGGGATTGGAGTACGCGCTGCTGGAGCAGCTGACGCTGGATCTGAACTACCAGTACAAAGGTGCATATTTTTACTCTGACAGTCATTTCTTTAAAGCCAAGGCTGTGGAGTTAGTGAATCTGCGCCTGAGCTGGCAGCAAGATGCCTTGAAGCTGGCGCTGTGGACACGCAATTTGCTGGATAAAGACTATGGGGTCCGTGGTTTCTATTTTCCGAATGACCCGCGTGATGAATATACCAGTCAGGAGTGGCAACAGCTCGGCGAACCGCGCCGGATTGGTCTGACCGCCACTTATCAGTTCTGAACTTATTAAAAGGACATCGTGATGCAACTTTCTATCGAAATCAGTAAATATCCGCTGACCAGCGATTACATCGAACCTATCAAAGGTTTTATCGCAGAATTGAATAAAGAAGCCGGTCTGCATGTACTGACCAATACCATGAGTACGCAGATTTTTGGTGAATACGATACCGTGATGGCGGCACTGCAGCGTTGTATCCGCTGGTCGTTTGAGCGTTATGGCAAAGTGGTGTTTGTGGTGAAGTTCCTGCACGGTGACCTGCGGCCATGACTGAACTGTGGCAGCAATTGCTGAACCAGTGGCAGCTGCAGACCGGGCTGGAGCTTTTGGCCACAGTGCTGGCGCTGTCGTATACGCTGCTTGCCATTCGTCATAGCTTGTGGTGCTGGCCGGCGGCTCTGGCGAGTACTGTGCTGACACTGCAGATTATGCTCAGTGCCAATCTGTATACCGATGCGCTGTTGCAGCTGTATTACGCCGGCATGGCGCTGTATGGCTGGTGGAACTGGCAGCAGTTGCGCAGCCAGAACGGTCAGACGCAAGCCGTGGTGGAATGGCGCTGGCAACAACACCTGTGGCTTATTAGTCTGACGGCGGTGTCGGGGTTGTGCCTGGGTTTTCTGATGCAACAGTACACCAATACAGATTTCGCCTGGTTGGGCGCGCAAATCAGCTGTTTCGCCGTGGTGACGACTTATCTGGTGGCGAAAAAAGTGGTGTCGAACTGGCTCTATTGGATAGTGATTGATGCGGCTTCTATTTATATGTATCTGCAAAAAGATCTGTATTTTTTCAGCGTACTTTTTGTTATTTATACGCTGACAGCAGCTTCGGGATATTTCGCATGGCGCAGCCACTACCGGCAACAGCAACTGAGCAACGCATCTGGCATCTGTGTCAGCGGCTAGAGTTTTTTGCCAATCACCTGCCGCTGGCATTGCAAAAGCTGGCGGCCAGCAGCACTAACGACAATTACTACGTGCATACGCAACGGGGTCATTATCTGGTGCGGCACTACAAACCCGGCGTGGCCGGAGTCTGCCGGCAGCAGGAGTTGCGCTGCCAGCATGCCGCGGCAGCTGTCGGCGTGGCGCCGGCGCCGCTTTGCCTGAACAACCATCAACGGATTTTAATCAGTGACTTTTTGACCCACAGCCGGCATTTTGACTGGGAGTTGCATCACAGCTATCTGTTACAGCTGACAGAGAAGTTAGTGCGGTTGCACAAACTGAAAGTACAGACCCCGGTTCTGGACCCTTTTGTCTATCTGCAGCAGCTGCGTGACAAGGTATTTAATGAGTCCTGGAGTGCGGCTGATGAACAGGATTGGCAACGCTTACGTGCTGCCGCCGCTGAATTTGCCCTGTTGTCAGGGGACCAGGTGTTATGTCATATGGATTTGCACAGCGGCAATATTCTGTTGCAGCATCAGCAATTGTGGCTGATTGACTACGAATATTGTCAGCAGGCGGACAGCGCTTTTGATTTGGCGGCTTTATGCCTGAATCTGCAACTCAATGCCGAAGAGCAGGAACAACTACTGACTCTCTATTTGCAATTCCGGCCACAGGCAAAGCCTGATCTGCCGCAACGTTTAAAGCTGGCGTCATTGTTATACAGTGGTTTTTGCTGGTTATGGTACAAATCGCTGGATGGTGGTGCGGAAAAAGCAAAACTGGCGCAATCTGCATTGCACCAGTTTCAGCCTTTGATATCAGATGCCGCCAAGGCGCTCAGCTAACACTTTGTAACGTTTCACATCTTCTTCTTCAAACATCGGTTTGCCAGCATCGTCTTTGCCCGCAGGGACCAATAAATTTTCCCGCGCCAGCCGTTCGACCCGGATGTCCTGAATTGATAAAAAAGCCGCAACTTCGGCTACGCTCATTAAAGCCATGATAATTTCCTGCGTGATGAATCTTCTTAATATAAGCGCAGAAATTCTGATTTGTGAATAGTTTTTGCCTGCCGACAGTCAGGCTATAACGATTAAGTTCAGAAATATAATTGCTTACACAGTTCACGTCTGGTTGCTTGTTGATTTGGCCGCAAGGGACTGTGCATTCATGTGTATTTTATGTTAAACAGGAACACATGGTTTTCATCCAGATAATGCAAAACAATAACAGGTACTGCGAATGGCAAAACGACCCACAACTCAATGGACTGCGCTGCTTGGCGCCGGCGCAATGATCATCAGCGGCCTTAGTCAGGCGCAACCAGCTGTGCAGGCACCGGTAGCGGCAGAAGTGCCGTATACCGTGAAATCGCCGCATGGCGACCGGATAGACCCTTATTACTGGATGCGGGATGACAAACGGCAGGACCCAAAAGTGCTGGCGCATCTGCAGGCAGAAAATGCTTATTACCAGCAATACGCTGATAAATATCAGGATCTGACGAAAACGCTGACCGACGAAATCATCGGCCGGGTCAAGCAGGACGACAGTTCTGTGCCGGCGAAAAAAGGCGATTACAGCTTTTATAGCCGGTTTGAAACCGGTCAGCAGTATCCGATTTACTTACGCAAAGTGCTGAAAACCGGCGAAGAGCAGGTGCTGCTTGATGTGAATAAAATGGCGGCTGGCAAAGATTTTTATCAGATTGGCAATTACGCTGTGAGCCCAGACCAAAAACTGCTGGCTTATGCTGAAGATACTAATGGCCGGCGTCAGTACACGGTACGCGTGCGCGATTTGACCACCGGTAAAGACCTGCCGGACAGTATCAGTGGCGTTGAAGCCTCGCTGGCCTGGTCGTCTGACAGCAAACATCTGTTTTATATCGAAAAAGACAAACAGACCTTGTTAGGTAACAAAATCCGCCGCCATCAGCTCGGTGACGCAGTTGCCAAAGACGTGCTGATGTATGAAGAAAAAGACAACAGTTTCTATACCGGTATTGGTAACAGCAGTGACGACCAGTTTGTGGTGTTGTGGCTTGGTAGCACTGTGTCTTCTGAAATTCGCGTGTTACCGGCCAATCAGCCAACCGGCGAATTTAAAGCGCTGGCGCCACGCCAACGCGATTTTAAATATGAAGCTGACCATTTAGGCAAACGCTGGATCATCAGTACCGACTGGAATGCACCGAATAACCGCATCATGGCAGTGGCGAACGATCAAATCGGCGATCGGGCGCGCTGGACCGAATTACTGCCCCACGACAAAAATGTGTTTATTGAATCTTTCCAGCTGTTTAACGACTATCTGGCCATTAACGAGCGCAGTGAAGGCATCAACCGCATCCGTGTGTTGCCGTGGCAGAATCCGGCCAAAGCCAGTTACATCAGCTCTGATGAACCGGTTTATGTCGCATCAACCGATGTGAATCTGGAACAAAATACAGAGTGGTTACGCTACAGCTATACCTCGCTGACCACGCCGAATTCAATTTATGAAGTGAATTTAAAAACCGGCGAGAAAAAACTGCTGAAACAACAGGAAGTACTGGGTGGTTTTGACCGCGCCAATTACGTGACAGAGCGGGTCTGGGCGGAAGCACGCGACGGTACTAAAGTGCCAGTGAGCCTGTTATACCGCAAAGGCTTCAAAAAAGATGGCTCGGCGCCGCTGTATCAATACGCTTATGGTTCTTACGGCTCTTCGACGGCACCAAGTTTCCGCTCCAGCGTGTTGTCATTAGTTGACCGCGGTTTTGTCTATGCGATTGCCCATATCCGCGGCGGTCAGGAGATGGGCCGTCATTGGTATGAAGATGGCAAGTTACTGAAGAAAATCAACACCTTCACTGACTTCATTGACGTCACGGATTATCTGGTGAAACACCAGTATGCAGCGAAAGACAAAGTCTTTGGTATGGGCGGCAGTGCCGGCGGTTTATTGATGGGCGCTGTGGCCAATATGGCGCCGGAAAAATACCGTGGTCTGGTGGCGCATGTGCCTTTTGTTGATGTGGTCACTACGATGCTGGATGAATCTATCCCGCTGACGACTAACGAATTTGATGAGTGGGGCAATCCGAAACAAAAAGCCTATTACGACTATATGCTGTCTTATTCACCTTATGATCAGGTGAAAAAACAGGCGTACCCGGCACTGCTGGTCACCACTGGTCTGCACGACTCACAGGTCCAATATTTCGAACCAGCGAAGTGGGTCGCGAAACTCAGAACGCATAAAACGGATGCGCAGCCATTATTATTCCGCACCAATATGGAAGCGGGGCATGGCGGTAAATCTGGCCGCTTCTCACGCTTAAAAGAAGTGGCTGAGGAATATGCATTTGTGCTGTCACTTGTTGAAAACAAATAACGATTTATCAGTAAGATAAATCACTGCACACTAAACCCGGCCTTGCTGCCGGGTTTTTTATTCCAAGCCGGTGTTTTCAATGCACTGCTTTTGCTAATCCAGTCAACGGTAGCGTCGGTTTATTGGTCGCAAATTTCAGCCGGTATTCATAATTGTCATGTCGCTGCCATAGACATTTTTCCCCGAACTCAGGTATAAGAAACTGACGTCGTTGATGTTTTTCGGGACTTTTGCCTGCCTGACCTGCTGGTTGCACAGGCGAAACAGCGCAATTACGCTACATTCAAAGTCGGTTGTCAGCTGTTAACGAATAAATCAGATAATAACAAGTGAGATCCTCTATGAAACCATCAGGCATGGCGCTTGCGCTTTACACCAATTTCCTCGGGCAGTCGCCCAACTGGTACAAACTCACCATTATCGCTTTTATGTTTCTGAATCCATTAGTATTTATTCAGAATCCTTATGTGGCCGGCTGGTTATTGGTAGTGGAATTTATTTTCACGCTGGCAATGGCGCTGAAATGTTACCCGTTGCAGCCCGGTGGTTTGTTAGCGATCCAGGCGATTGCGATGGGCATGACCAGCACTGAAAAAGTCATGCATGAAGTGTCGGTGAATATCGAAGTGATTTTGCTGCTGGTGTTTATGGTGGCGGGGATTAACTTCGTCAAAGACTTGCTGTTATTTGTTTTCACTAAATTATTGTTGCGGGTGAAATCCAAGACCGGTATTTCACTGGCATTTTGTGTGATGGCTGCCTTTTTATCGGCTTTCCTCGATGCTTTGACTGTCGTCGCCGTGGTGATCAGCGTCGCAGTTGGTTTCTACGCGATTTATCATAAAATCTCCTCCGGCAAGACCTTTCTCGACAACCATGACCATAATGCCGACACTGAAGTTCGTGAATTGTCACGGGCTGATCTGGAATCGTTCCGTGGTTTCCTGCGCAATTTACTGATGCATGCCGGTGTAGGGACTGCGCTGGGTGGTGTTGCTACTATGGTGGGGGAACCGCAAAACCTGATTATTGCCGAAGCGGTGGAGTGGGGCTTTGCTGAATTCGCCCTGCGGATGTGTGCAGTCAGTGTGCCGGTCTTGATCTGTGGTTTGCTGACCACTGCACTGGTCGAAAAGCTCAAATGGTTTGATTTTGGCTACAAAATGCCGGACGCCGTGCGTGCCGTACTGGTCGATTACGATGCACATCAAAGCGCTAAACTGACAGCCTCTGATATTTCAAAACTGTGGGTGCAGGGTGTTATTGCCGTTTTATTAGTGATTTGTCTGAGTCTGCACATTGCTTCTGTGGGTCTGATTGGTTTGATGGTGATTATTCTTGCCACGACGTTCTGTGGTGTGACCGATGAACATGCTATCGGGAACGCCTTTAAAGAAGCATTACCTTTTACCGCTTTGTTGGTGGTATTTTTCGCGGTTGTCGCCGTGATTATCGACCAGCATCTGTTTACACCGATCATTAGCTGGGTACTGACTTTTGACGGTCAATTACAACTGGCGGTGCTGTTTATGGCCAATGGTGTGTTGTCGATGGTCAGTGATAACGTTTTCGTCGGTACGGTTTATATCAATGAAGTCAAAGCGGCCTGGGAAGCGGGTAGTATCAGTCGCGAGCAGTTTGAGATGTTAGCCATTGCCATCAACGCCGGTACCAACCTGCCAAGCGTTGCCACGCCCAATGGTCAGGCCGCTTTCCTGTTCCTGCTGACCAGTGCGCTGGCACCGTTAATCCGTTTGTCTTATATGCGGATGGTCTGGATGGCTGTGCCCTATACCATAGTGCTGACTATCGTGGGTTTAACCGCAACCGTCTTTTTGTTGCCAGAAGTGACACATTATTTTTATAGCGTGGGTTGGATCCATCATTATGTGCCTGGAGCGGCGCATTAATTTATCGCTGTAAATGGGGCATTCAGCGGTCTGAATGCCCCATTTAGCGTGGCGGGTCTTGAAAATTGCTGGTCCCACCCAGACTGGCATCTTGATCTGGTTTAATTTTGTGATGTGATTCTGTGCGGGCTTAGGGCTGGTTTCAGCATTCACATCTGCTGAAGAGGTTCTGGCATGGCGTTATTACTACCCTGGATTTTGTCCATCCCTCTGTTCAGTATTGTTATTCTGCTGTTGTTCCGAAATTTAACCCGCAATCAACAAACCTTTGTTGCCTTGTCTGCTCCGGTGGTTGGCCTGCTGCTGTTAGCGCCGATGATACCCGATTTACTGCAAGGTGCTGTGTTTCAACAGCAATGGCAGTGGTTGCCGGTATTGGGCCTGCAATGGACTTTACGGCTGGATGCGTTAGCACTGTTATTTAGCCTGCTGATTTTTGGTATTGGCCTGCTGGTGATTTTCTATGCCCGTTATTACCTCAGCGCCAAAGACCCAATGCCAAGGTTTTATGCCAGTTTGCTGCTGTTTATGCTGGCGATGCTCGGTATTGTGCTGTCCGGCAACGTACTGCAACTCTGGATGTTCTGGGAACTGACCAGTATCAGTTCATTTTTATTGATTAGCTATTGGTCACACCGCTCTGACGCCCGAAAGGGCGCCCGGCTGGCGCTGACGGTGACGGCGGCCGGTGGCCTGGCGTTATTGGTCGGCTTGATTTTACTCGGGCAGGTCGCCGGCAGTTATCAGCTTGATGTGATTTTAAGTAAAGGCCCGCAGATTATTGCCGATGCGCAGTATCCGCTGATCCTGGTGCTGATTTTACTCGGCGCTTTTACCAAGTCGGCGCAGTTTCCGTTTCATTTCTGGCTACCAAACGCCATGGCGGCACCAACACCGGTCAGTGCTTATCTGCATTCGGCGACGATGGTCAAAGCCGGCATTTTTTTATTAATCCGGCTGTATCCGGCCATCGCCGGAACCGACCTGTGGTTTAGTCTGGTAAGTCTGGCGGGTTTACTCACCTTATTAACCGGCGCTTATTTTGCGTTGTTTCAGCACGATATCAAAGGTTTGCTGGCCTATTCGACGATTTCGCATCTGGGTCTCATCACGCTGTTATTGGGCCTGGATACCGATTTGGCCACTGTGGCGGCGATTTTCCATATTATCAACCATGCGGTGTTTAAAGCCTCGTTGTTTATGGCGGCCGGGATTATCGACCATGAAACCGGCTCGCGTGATATGCGAAAAATCAACGGCTTATGGTATTTTATGCCGGTGACAGCCAGTCTGGCGATGGTGGCGGCCGCGTCGATGGCGGGCGTGCCATTGTTAAACGGGTTTTTATCCAAGGAAATGTTTTTCAGTCAGACCCTGCACCAGAGTGTGTTGGGGGCGATGAGCTGGTTGTTGCCGCTGCTGGCGACGCTTGCTGCGGTGTTTTCGGTCGCCTATTCAGCCCGCTTTATCCACGATGTGTTTTTTAATGGCAAGCCAATTGGCCTCGACAAAGTCCCTCATGAACCGCCGCGTTATATGCGCGTGCCGATGGAAGTGTTGGTGGCCTTGTGTATTGGCGTGGGGCTTTTTCCGCAGTGGCTGGTTGGCGATATCTTGCTGGCAGCCTCTACTGCAGCTTTACAGCAGACACCGCCGGCCTACAGCCTGGCGCTGTGGCATGGCCTGAACCTGCCGCTGCTGATGAGTACAGTGGCCTTTGTCGCCGGTATTGTGCTTTATATCAATCGCAAAGAGTTGTTCCTGTTCCAGGCTGGTTTCCAGTCGACGCTGGCGATTTATCGCTTTGAAGCGCTGATCCAACGTTTAGTCTCGCGCTGCCGGCAGCTCAGTCAGTGGGCTGAGCCGGGCCGGCTGCAATGGTATATCGCAGTGATGTTATGGACGACCGTGCTGCTGGCCGGTTATCCGCTGCTCCAGCTCCATTCGTTACAGGGCGAGCGCGCACTGTTGCCGACGGACTGGTTCAGTGCGGTGTTAGTGGTATTGATGGTACTGGCCGCCTTGGCCACCGTGGTTTGGCAACGTCAGCGTTTATTGGCGTTGGTGATGATTTCTGTCGTTGGGCTGATGCTGAGTTTATTGTTTATCCGTTTTTCCGCACCAGATCTTGCGCTAACCCAGCTGGCAGTGGAAGTGGCGACTGCGGTGTTGTTAATGCTGGCGCTGTATTTTCTGCCGCATCGCAGCCCGAAACAAAGCGCTCACTCCACATTATTGCGTGATCTGGTGCTGGCCGGCAGCTGCGCCATCGTCGTGGGGAGTCTGGCCTATCTGATGCTGACGCATCAAACGGATTCGGTTTCGGCGTATTTCCTCGCCAATGCAAAATCCGGCGGCGGCGGCACTAACGTGGTCAATGTGATCCTGGTGGATTTCCGCGGCTTCGATACCTTTGGTGAAATTACTGTGTTGGGTATTGCTGCGCTGGGTATTTATAAACTGCTGACCGGTATCCCGCGCTTTAAACCCAGCGCCGACGCCGACGGCCGCAACTGGGCGCTGGATGCACATCCGTTGCTGCTGCGTGTCGTGTCACAAGGCTTATTGCCGCTGGCGCTGCTGGTTTCGGTGTATCTGTTTTTCCGTGGCCACAATTTACCAGGTGGTGGTTTCGTCGCCGGGTTGGTTACTGCAGTGGCGCTGATCCTGCAGTACATCGCCCATGGCGTGGATTGGGTCAAACCGCGGTTAAACCTGCAGTTTTCGGCCCTGATCGCCAGCGGCATTTTGATTGCCTGGCTGACTGGCGCGGCCAGCTGGTTGTTCGGCAAACCCTTTTTAACCTCCTGGTTTGATTATTTTGATATTCCGCTGCTCGGGCAAATTGAACTGGCGAGCGCAATTGCATTTGATTTGGGGGTGTACCTGACCGTTGTGGGTTCGACGCTGCTGATCCTGGCCAATCTTGGCAAACTGACCACCCGGCATAAACCAGAACACCGAGGACAAATCTGATGGAGCTGCTCATCGCTATTGCTATTGGTCTGCTGACCGGATGTGGCGTATTACTGATTTTGCGCGGCCGTACTTTTGCCGTGATGCTGGGGCTGACCATGCTCTCTTATGCCGTCAATCTGTTCATTTTCGTCAGTGGCGGGCTGACCGCCGGGGCGGGCGCTGTGCTTGGTGCTTCGGCGCAATATGCCGACCCGCTGCCGCAAGCCTTAGTGCTGACGGCGATTGTGATAGGTTTTGCCATGACGGCTTTTCTGGTGGTGCTGGCGATCCGTGCCCGGGCTGAGCTGGGGCACGATGAAGTGGATTTACAAAAACCAAATTCACGGGGAGGTGCCTGATGCAACATCTGGCGATCTTGCCTGTTCTGCTGCCGGCGTTGTTTGCCGTGCTGTTACTGCTGCATCCACAGCAGGCGGCGGTGAAGTCCCGCCGTATCGGCAGTGTGCTGGCGATGCTGCTGAATCTGCTGGTGGCAACGGCGTTACTGTGGCAACAGACTAATGTGCCGGCCAGCCATTATCTGCTGGGCAACTGGTCCGAACCTTTTGGTATTTTATTGGTGGCGGATCAATTATCGACGCTGTTTGTCTGGCTGACGACGTTGCTGACCCTGGCGGTTGCGGTTTACAGCTGTGCCGGCGACGATGAAAAAGGCGCGTATTTTCATCCGTTACTGCACTTTTTGCTGATGGGCCTGAACGGTGCTTTCCTGACCGGCGACCTGTTTAACCTCTTTGTATTTTTTGAAGTGCTGCTGATTGCCTCTTACGGTTTGCTGGTACACGGCGGTGGCAAAAAGCGTATCCAGTCGGCGTTACATTATGTGGTGCTGAATCTGGTGGGTTCTGCATTGTTTTTGCTGGCGCTGGCCTTGTTGTATGCGATGCTCGGTTCCTTGCATATGGCGGATATGGCAGCGCGCATCAGCACCTTAACGCCGTCTGAGACGCTGGGCGTCAAGGCCGCCGCAGGTTTATTGCTCATCGTATTTGGCTTAAAAGCCGCACTGCTGCCGTTACATTTCTGGTTGCCGGCGGCTTATAGTCAGGCCAGTGCCCCTGTCGCGGCGGTGTTTGCTGTCATGACCAAAGTCGGCGTTTATAGTCTGCTGCGGGTCTTTGGCCTGCTGTTTGGCGTCAGCGCCGGTGCTTTAAATGGTTATGGTGACGCGGTGCTGTGGTGGGGCGGTTTACTGACAATGTTACTGGCTGCTGCGATGGTACTGGCCGCAGTTGATTTGAAGAAACTATCGGCTGCTTTGGTGTTGCTGTCTGCAGGTACTTTGCTGGCGGCACTTGGTAGTGGCAACGCGCAAGTTAAAGCCGCAGCGCTTTATTATGCCGTGCATTCCAGCTGGATTGGCGCCATCTGGTATCTGCTGTCGGATCTGATTGCCCGTCAGCGGGGGAGCGTCGGCGACCGGCTGGTGCCAGGGCCGCGCTTACCACAGGCGACTTTATTGGGCTGGCTCTTTGTATTCAGTGCTTTGGTGGTGATTGGCATGCCGCCGTTTTCCGGTTTTGTCGCGAAGTTATGGCTGATCCAGGGGCTCACGACCACTTCACACGGCATGCTGCTGATTGGCATGTTGTTGCTGAGTAGTCTGGCGGTGCTGGTGGCATTCAGCCGTGCCGGCAGCGTGTTGTTCTGGCGTGCACAGCCGCCAGTTGCGACACCGGCGCACACGATGGTCGCTTCAGAGCGGACACCAGTGTTTGCCATCGTGTTGCTATTGTTGGCCGGCCTGCAGCTGGTCGTTTTTGGCCAGTGGTGGACGCAGTTCTGTGCTGATGCGATAGCTCAGTTGACGGCTGTGACGGGAGGTTACTGATGCGAAACAGCTTGTTTGCCACGCCGCTGCGCAGTGGATTGTTGTTTCTGGTCTGGTGTGCTTTGCATAACAGTGTCTCGCCGGTGGTGCTGCTCAGCGGTTTGTTGCTGGCGTTGTTGATCCCTTGGGTCAGCCGTGGTTTTCGTGAAGCGCAGCCACAGATCAAACGTTATGGGCTGTTTGGCCGTTATCTGTTGATGGTGTTGTGGGATATTGTCGTCGCCAATCTGCAAGTGGTGAAAGTCGTGCTGGGGCGCAACAGCGCACTGAAACCAGGTTTTGTGCTGTTGCCGCTGGACCTGAAAGAACCACTGCCGCTGACCATTCTGGCAGCGTCTATTTGTCTGACTCCAGGGACTGTCAGCGCAGAGTTATTACCGCGCCAGGCCGATACGCCCCAGTATTTATTGCTGCATGTGCTGGATTTGCAGGATGAAGAGACGCTGATCCGCGAGCTGAAACAACGTTATGAAGCACCGTTGCAGGAGATATTCGCATGTTCAGTCTGATTTTGCTTGGCGTGATGGCGGTGATTATTCTGGCGCTCTGTCTGAATATGCTGTCGCTGTTACGGGGGCCCGCTGTGGCTGACCGTTTACTGGCGCTGGATACTATGTATATCAACAGCATCGCTTTGTTATTGGTGTACGGCATTTATGCCAGCAGTCAGCTGTATTTTGAGGCGGCGTTGCTGATTGCGATGCTGGGGTTTGTCAGCACTGTGGCCGTGTGTAAGTTCCTGCTGCGCGGCGATATTATCGAATAGGAGGCGTGATGACGGTATTAGAATGGCTGATCAGCGGGTTGCTGTGCGCCGGGGCGTTATTTGTCCTGCTTGGCTCTGTGGCACTGCTGAAGTTACCGGATTTTTATACTCGGTTGCATGGCCCGACCAAGGCAACCACGTTAGGGCTTGGCAGCCTGGTGCTGGCGTCTATGGTTTTTTTTAATCTGCAGCTGCAGACTTTGAGTTTACAACAGCTGTTAATTGCGTTGTTTTTGTTTATTTCAGCGCCTGTGACTGCGCATATGCTGATTAAAGTGGCGATGCATCACAAGCTGAAACATTACCAAAACACCCAGGGTGTGGACAAACTGCCGGCAGACTAGTCTGCCGGGCGCACGGCATTTGCGGGGGATTTCAGTTTTCGTCGAAGCCGGCACGGATCAATGTGGTGACGGCAGTTAAAGCGGCTTCAGCCTGTGCACCTGTCGCAACCACATCAACATTCTTGCCTTTACTGCTGGCAAGCATCAACAGCGCCAGCACACTGCTGGCGTCGGCACTGCGGCCTTCCTGCTGTAATTCAATTTTGGCATCAAACTGCATACATAACTGAGCCAGCTTGGTAGCGGCGCGGGCATGTAATCCCAGTTGATTGACGATAGTGACGGTTTCTTTAAAGCTATTTGCCATGGTGACGGACTAACTCCCGGTGACGGATTTGCACGTCTTCGCGTAAGGCACGGAAGCTCTCCGCCAAAGACTCAACAATATAAACAGAGCGGTGCTGGCCACCGGTGCAGCCAATGGCAATCGTCAGGTAACTGCGGTTATTGCGTTCCAGATGTGGTAACCAGGTGCTGATAAAACTGTTGATTTGCCAGGTATATTTGGCCACAACCGGCTGCGCTTCCAGGTAGTCTTTTACCGGCTGATCAAGGCCGGTCAGAATTTTCAGCTCAGGTTCCCAATGCGGATTGGGCAAAAACCGCGCGTCAAACACAAAATCGGCATCTTTGGGAATGCCATATTTAAAACCAAAAGACTCAAACAACATCACCAGCCGGCCGGTTTTTTGGCCGAGGATCCGTTCGCGCAGCTGCTCGGTCAACTGATGCACGTTCAGTTCAGTGGTGTCGATGTATAAATCGGCGCGGCTGGAGATCGGGTCCAGCAGCTGCTGCTCGCGCTGAATGGCTTCGTCCAGTGACATCGCCTGATGCGACAACGGATGCAGGCGGCGGGTTTCACTGAAACGTTTAATCAGGCTGGTATGGTCGGCGTCGAGATATAAAATCGTCAACTCGACCTTGCGCGGCAGGTAAGACAGGATCTCGGTCAGTTCTTCCGGTTCTTGCGGCAGATTGCGTACATCGATGCTGACCGCAACCCGTTCATACTGACCCATCACTGCATTGGCCAGCGTTGGCAGTAAGTTGACCGGGATATTGTCGACACAGTAGTAGCCCAGATCTTCCATCACCCGTAACGCGACGGATTTGCCGGAACCTGATCTGCCACTGACGACCAGAAGCTTCATTTTGGCGTGCCAGCATCGGAATAACTGATCAGCAGCTGGTACAGCGCCTGGTCAGTCGCCGCATGGCGGATTTTCCGTGTCATGTCTTTCTGACTGAGCAGGCGGGCGATGCCGGCTAACGTTGTCAGGTGGGTCTGGCATTGATTTTCCGGGATCAGGATGGCGCAGAATATATCGACCGCCTGATTATCAATAGCATCAAACTGGATAGCATCCTGGCTGACGACAAACACCAATACCGGTGAAGTCACGCCTTTGAGCTTGCCGTGTGGAATAGCGATACCGCCACCAATCCCGGTTGACCCCAGTTTTTCCCGTGCCATCAGGGCTTCAAATACAACAGATTCGGCAAGCTCCGGCATATGCTGGTGGGCAAGCTCCGCGATGTATTCAAGGATGCGTTTTTTACTATTAAAAAGGACCGCACTTTTTGTGCAGTCCTCCGATAACATTGAGCTTAGGTTCATAAATCCAGAGTTCAGTGACGAGAAATTTTCTCTTTGTGTTTGATGACCTGACGATCCAGTTTATCGATCAGCAGATCAATCGCGGCGTACATATTATCATCTTCACACTGCGCAAACACCTCTCCGCCGTTTAAATGCAGTTTAGCTTCGGCGATTTGTTTTAACTTCTCGACATTGAGCACGACATGCACATTGTTGATATGGTCAAAATGTCTTTCAAGTTTGGCAAATTTGCTGTCTACATATTCTCTCAGTGCTGCAGTAATTTCTACATGACGACCAGTTAGATTAATTTGCATAGACATTTCCTTCTTAGATGAGCACTTACCTAAAGCAAGCTCTTGCGCTGATTAGACGGCGGAATATAAAGCGATTCCCGGTACTTAGCGATGGTTCGCCGCGCCACGTTAATCCCTTGCTCCGACAGGATCTCGGCCATTCTGCTGTCACTCAGCGGTTTGGCCGGATTTTCCGCTGCCACCAATTTCTTAATAAAGGCCCGGATAGCGGTCGATGAACATTCGCCACCACTCTCTGTACTGACATGACTGGAAAAGAAGAACTTAAGTTCAAAAATTCCGCGCGGAGTATGCATATATTTCTGGGTAGTCACCCGGGAAATGGTTGATTCGTGCATGCCGACCATCTCTGCCACATCATTGAGCACCATAGGCTTCATGGCTTCTTCGCCGTGTTCAAAAAACGCCTGCTGTTGCTGCACTATACAGTTGGCCACTTTTAATAACGTTTCGTTGCGACTTTCCAGACTTTTCAGAAACCACTTCGCTTCCTGTAAATGCGAGCGGATAAACTGACTGTCTGATGAGTTCCTTACCTGTCGCGACATCGCCGCGTATTGTTCATTGATTCTGATTTTCGGAAAGGCATCCGGATTCAGTTCAACCATCCAGCGGCCTTTGATTTTCTTCACAGAGACATCTGGTACCGTGTATTGCTGCTCTTCCCGGATCACGTCTGCGCCAGGGCGCGGGTTCAGACTATGGATGAGCCGCATCACTTCGCGCAGGTCATCTTCTTTCAGTTTAGACACACGCATCAGAGAACGGAAATCACGATTGGCCAAATATTCGCTGTGATGCTTAATAATCTCACAGGTTTCTTTCAGGAAAGGCGTGTCTGGATCAAACTGACGCAATTGAATTAATAAACATTCCTGAATCGTGCGTGCGCCTACCCCGACCGGGTCGAATAACTGAATGCGTTTGAGTACAGCTTCAACTTCATCTGCCTCAATGTCGTCAAGGCCTAAGGATTCCAGTACGTCGTCACAGCTGATGGTCAGCAGGCCGTTTTCATCAATAGCTTCAATAATAATTTCGGCAATAGCACGGTCAGTGTCGCTAAATGGGGTTAACTGCATCTGCCAGCGTAAATAATCCTGCAGCGTTTCAGTGGTCTCGCCCTGAAATACCGTGTCTTCATCCGGCGAACCGGTGCCGGCAACAGGCGCGGCGCTGACCATATCGTCCCAGTTGCTGTCGAGTGGTAAATCTTCTTTGATATTCTGTTCGGTCATCGACTCGCTGCTGTCCGGGATCTCCGGTTCTGCATACTCATCGCTGCTGTTGTGCTCTGGGGCGGGATCTGCGCTTTGCAGCTCATTACCGCTCGGCGCTTCGGAAAAACTAAATTCATCTTCAGCTTCGAGCAGCGGGTTGGCTTCCAGCGCTTCCTGGATTTCCTGTTGCAATTCAATGGTCGACAGCTGGAGCAGCTTGATGGCTTGCTGCAGCTGCGGCGTCATTGTGAGTTGCTGTCCAAGCCGAAGTTGCAAAGATGGCTTCATGTACTTCTTGTCGCTCCTGACAACCAGTTGGGGACTGGTTTTTTGCTAACTATAGCCTGAATTGATCGCCGAGGTATACATCTCTGACTTGCTGATTGGCTAATACTTCAGCGGGTGAACCAGAGGCGATCAGCTCGCCATGACTGACGATATAGGCGATCTCACAAACATCAAGGGTCTCGCGCACATTATGGTCAGTGATTAACACGCCGATGCCACGTTTACGCAGGTGCTGAATGATTTTTTTGATGTCCAGCACTGAAATCGGATCGACACCGGCAAAAGGTTCATCCAGTAGAATAAATGCCGGATTGGCCGCCAGTGCCCGGGCGATTTCGACACGGCGCCGTTCGCCGCCAGACAGGCTCATGCCAAGGCTGTTGCGGATGTGGGTGATATTAAATTCGTCCAGCAATTCGTCGGCGGTTTGCTCGCGCTGATCTTCGTTCAGATCTTTGCGGGTCTGCAGTATAGCCATCAGGTTATCAAATACCGTCAGCTTGCGGAAAATCGAGCTTTCCTGTGGCAAATAACCAATGCCCTGACGCGCACGCGCATGGATCGGGTCAAAAGTAATATCCTGCCCACCCAGGGTGATTTGACCTTTATCGGAAGGCACCAAACCGACAATCATATAAAAAGTGGTAGTTTTACCGGCGCCGTTTGGGCCCAGCAAACCGACAATCTGGCCTGCGCCGACTTCCAGACTGACGTCTTTGACTACCTGGCGGCCTTTGTAACTTTTGGCCAGATGTGATGCAACCAGCTTTTTCAACCTATTTTCCTTCAGAGGTGAAGATAGTCGTGACCCGCTCTTTGCCTTTTTCACTTTCGGCGCTGAGTTGTTGTTTCAGCAGGTCATATTCAATTTTGGCGCTGCGCACCAGACTGCCGCTTTGGGTGATCTCGGCTTTTCCGGTCAGCGTCAGGACACGCGTCGCCATGGCATAGCGGATTTCTTCGGCACTGGCTTGGATGGGTTTATCACCGTCCAGCACCTGGGAATACACCGCAGGCTGACCCAGAGCGATAAAAACTTCTTTGCCTTCGCCGCCAGAGCGGTCGACGGTCAGTTTATCGGCTTTGATCAGCAGTGTGCCTTGTTTAACAATGACATTGCCGGAATACACCAGCATCTGTTGCTTCAGGCTGGCTTCGTTTCTGTCTGCACTCACTTCAATAGGTTCGCTGAAATCGGTGGTTTTTGCTGCGCCTGCCGTACTGACCAGCAACAGCATTAAATACATCAGCTTATTTATTTTCATTTTGATATACCGTCCCTTGATGCTTAAACAGGCGCAGTTTCTGCGTGACTAAATCTGCTTGCATACCCTGGCCATGAATTTGAAAGCTCTGACCAAGCACCAGCACCGGGTGATCAGTCTGCAGCAGCTTGGTATCGAGCAGCATCTCCAGCTGCCCGGTTTGGATCTGGCGGAACATTTCGTCCGGATGCAGGTTATTGACCTGGACATTTTGTTCCAGAATCACCTTATTATCCTGATACAAAACGCCTTGCGCACTGCTGATCTGCCAGCGCGGCAGGCGGTCTTCGTACAGGGTATAAGCCGGCTGTTCGAACTGCACCTGACCGAGCTGTTCGAAGTGCGCCATCTGAGCGGCCTTGACCTGGCCGGACAGATCGCCGGCCTTGTCAAAACTGCGTCTTGTCAGGTCATAGGCCACAAAATCCGGTACCAGTTCCCGCTCGACCGGTCTTGCAGCGGATTCATCGGCATATTCAATCCAGCTGTATAACACTACGGCACCTGTCAGCACCAGAAACAACCAGAGTAATTGTCTGATCATGTACTGCTTCCTGAAAAATCACCAAAATGATGCTGACTGAGTAATAACAGGTCACAAAGTTCACGGACCGCGCCAAATCCACCGGGCAGGCTGGTGATGATGCTGGCATGATGACGTAACAGCGGGTGGGCGTCGGCGACAGCGACAGAGAGTCCGACATGCTGCATCACGGCCCAGTCAGATAAATCATCTCCGATGTAGGCAATTTGCTCGTCCCGCAGTGCCAGTTGTTGTTTTAACTGTTGATATGCGGGGATTTTATCTTCCTGGCCCTGAAAAATATGCTGCACTGTCAGTGCTTGCATGCGTTTTTCCACAATGGCAGAACGGCGTCCGGTAATAATTGCAACTTCAATACCGGCCTGTCGCAGTGCTTTGATTCCGTAACCATCACGGGTATGGAAGGCTTTGAGTTCTTCGCCATCGTTGCCAAGATAAATACGGCCGTCGGAGAATACGCCATCAACGTCGCAGATTAACAACTTGATCTGCCGTGCTTTTTCTTCAGCTTCGACGCTCAGTGGCTGATACAGTTCACGGTAACCCGGCGTCATCACAGCACTCCTGCTCTGAGCAAATCGTGCATATTCAGCGCGCCGACCGGTCGTTTGTCTGCGGTCACGACCATCAGCGCATTAATTTTCTTTTGTTCCATAATTTTCAGCGCTTCTGCCGCCAGCATCTCGGCGCGGATTGTGACACAGTTGCGGGTCATGACGCTGGAAATCAGAGTCTGGTGAATATCAATACGCTGGTCGAGAATACGCCGCAGGTCGCCGTCGGTAAAAATGCCGGCCAGCTGACCGTCCGGCGTTACAACGCCGGTCATGCCGAGGCCTTTGCGGGATATTTCCAGCAGCGCCGCAGAAATAGTGGCAGATTCACTGACCAGCGGGATCTGCGTGTCGGCATGCATAACATCGCTGATACGCAGCAGCAGACGCCGGCCAAGACTGCCACCCGGATGCGACAGGGCAAAATCATTCGCCGAAAAACCGCGTGCTTCGAGCAAAGCTACAGCGATGGCGTCACCCAATGCCAGCGCGGCGGTGGTGCTGGCCGTCGGAGCCAGGCCCAGCGGACAGGCTTCCTGCTCGACGCGGGCGGATAAATGAATGTCGGCCAGTTTCGCCAGCGTAGAGTCCGCATTACCGGTCATGGCGATAATGACCACACCAAGGCGTTTTAACACCGGCAACAGCTTCAGAATTTCTTCGGTTTCACCGGAGTTGGATAATGCCAGCACCACATCGGACTGGGTGATCATGCCAAGATCACCGTGACTGGCTTCTCCCGGATGGACAAAAAAAGCCGGCGTGCCGGTGGAGGCCAGCGTCGCGGCAATTTTGTTGCCGATATGGCCAGATTTACCCATGCCGCTGACAATCACCCGGCCACTGGTATTAAAAATTAACTGGCAAGCGTCATTAAAACTTTGATCTATATAATTTTTAAGGCCGAGAATTGCCTTGGCTTCGATATCCAGCACTCGTGTGGCGGTCCCGCAAAAATTCATGCTCACCCTGATCCTCCAGCCTGTTCGCGTTTATAACCATCGCTGCATTAAGCTGATATTCAGTTAACGCCGGCAAAATGCGAATTATACGCAAATGCAAACAGCCAGCGGCTGCCTGCAAATGTTGATGTCTGCGCATTTTCCAGTTTCTGCCCGGCAATTGCAAAAAAAACTGATGCGGTGCTGCTTCTGTAGCCAGCAGTGTCGCAGGCTTTGGCAGCCGGGTGTAGCGCCCGGTGGTAAATGTGAACAGTTCGAATTTCTGCAACTGATAATTACAATTTTTCAGCGCGACTGCGGCAGCGAAAGCGGTTAAAATGCGGCGATTAATTAGGCATTTGCCTTGCATAGTACTGTCAGTCACCGTATATTGCGCCGTTTTTTCCCGCCTGCCACTGCAGGGACCGGAATCAGCACTCCGGCCAGGAATGTGCACAGCGTGAAACGAATGGAGTTTGGTTTGGATAAACCATTGGTTGATATTCAGCATTTGACCTTCCGCCGCGGCGACCGTGTCATCTATGACGACATGAGCATGCAATTTCAGCGCGGCAAAGTCACCGCGATCATGGGGCCTAGCGGCATCGGTAAAACTACTTTGCTGCGCCTGATCGGCGGGCAGTTAAAGCCGGACAGCGGCCAGATCCTGTTTGAAGGGGCAGATATCCCCACACTCAGCCGGCAGGATTTGTATCAGGCCCGCAAAAAAATGAGCATGTTGTTCCAAAGCGGCGCTTTGTTTACCGAGATGTCGGTGTTTGACAATGTGGCTTTCCCAATTCGCGAACATACCCGGCTGCCAGAAGCGATTATCCGCACTATGGTGCTGATGAAGCTGGAAGCTGTTGGCTTGCGCGGTGCGCGTGACTTAATGCCGGCAGAGTTGTCAGGCGGTATGGCGCGGCGCGCGGCATTGGCCCGGGCTATCGCACTGGACCCGCAACTGATCATGTACGATGAGCCTTTTGCCGGTCAGGATCCGATCTCAATGGGTGTTATCGTGCGATTAATCCGTTCGCTGAATGATGCGCTGGGGCTGACGTCTATCGTGGTATCGCATGATGTGGCCGAAGTGATGAGCATTGCCGATTATGTTTATGTGGTCGCCGAGCGTCGGGTGATTGGTCACGGCAGCCCCGAGCAGCTGCGTCAGCACGAGTCACCGCTGGTGCAGCAGTTCTTGCAGGGACAAGCGGACGGCCCGGTGCCGTTCCACTTCAAAGCTGCTGATTACGCTACTGAATTAATGGAGTTAAGTCGCTGATGCTGAATCAAATCCAGCAATTGGGCGCCAACACACTCGGCACATTACAGGGCCTTGGCCGTGCAACGCTGATGTTGTTTGGTGCTTTATGGGGGCGGCCGCGGCCACTGAAAAACTGGCACCTGTACCTGAAACAGATTTACGTGGTCGGTGTGTTGTCGTTGCTGATCATTCTGGTATCTGGCCTGTTTATTGGCATGGTGCTGGCGCTGCAGGGCTATACCGTTCTGGCGAAATTCGGTGCTGAGCAAATGTTAGGGCCGCTTGTAGCGTTAAGTCTACTGCGTGAACTCGGGCCTGTGGTCACGGCGCTGTTGTTTGCCGGACGGGCGGGCAGTGCACTGACGGCAGAAATTGGTCTGATGAAAGCAACAGAGCAACTGTCGAGTATGGAAATGATGGCCGTCGATCCGCTGCGCCGGGTTATTGCTCCGCGGTTCTGGGCCGGCGTTATCAGCATGCCATTGCTGGCACTGATTTTTAATGCAGTGGGTATTCTTGGCGGTCATCTGGTTGGTGTGGACTGGCTCGGGGTTGATGCGGGCGGTTACTGGTCAGCGATGCAGGCCAACGTAGATTTCCAGCAGGATGTGGTCAACGGCGTGATTAAAAGCATCGTGTTTGCTTTTGTCGTGACGGTGATTGCATTGCATAAAGGTTTTGATGCGGTCCCGACATCGGAAGGGATCAGTCAGGCAACGACTCAGACTGTGGTGACAGCCTCGCTGGCTGTGCTGGGTTTTGATTTTGTATTAACCGCTGTCATGTTTGGTGGATGAGAAATGACATCACGTAAATTAGAGTTATTGGTAGGTTTTTTTGTCGCACTGGCGATTGCAGCATTGTTATTACTGGCATTGAAAGTGGCGAATACCGGTGTGGCCGGCTCGGATCAAAGTTATCAGTTGCTGGCAAAGTTTGAAAATATCGGTGGCCTGAAAGCGCGTTCGCCGGTCAAAGTGGGTGGTGTGGTGGTTGGCCGTGTCGCATCGATCCAGCTGGACCCGGAATCATTTCAGCCGGTGGTGACGCTGGATATCAACAGCAGTTACAGCAATTTCCCGGAGACCAGCTCGCTGGCGATCCTGACCTCAGGTCTGCTTGGGGAACAATACATCGGGTTACAACCAGGTTTTGTCGATGAAAACGTTGAAATCCTGAAAAATGGTGACTACATCGAAGACACCAAATCCGCCATTGTGCTGGAAGAGCTCATTGGCCAGTTCTTGTTTAATCGTGGGAATCAATGATGAAAGCTTTATTTAAAGTACTGCTGGCGGCTACTGCGCTGCTGACATTATCTCAGGTGCAGGCCGCAGATGCGGTAGTACCGAAATATGACGACCCGTACAAAATGATGGAAGTGCTGGCAGATAAAACTTTCCAGCGCATTGCCCGGCAGCAGGCTGATATCAAAAAAGACCCGGAAATTCTGCGCACTATCGTGACTGAAGAGCTGGTCCCTTACATCGACAGCCGCTATGCCGCGGGTTATGTCATTGGCAACGCGGTAAAGCTCAATACCGTACCGAAGCAGGATTTTAATACCTTTGTGGGTGCGTTTCAGAACTATATGGTCGGCACTTATGCTGGTGTATTCACCCAATATCGCGATCAAAAGGTGATTATTGAACCGGGACAGGCCATTGAGCCGCAAAAGAAAATTATCACGATCAAAACCCGGGTGATCGATCCGGGCAAGCCAGACATCAAAATCGAGTTTAAATTACGCCGGGTCAAAGATGCCAGCAACTGGCTGGTGTTTGACATGGTTGCTGAAGGCATTTCGTTACTGGACAGCAAGCGTTCTGAGCTGGGCAGTATGATTCGTCAGCAAGGCCTGGTCAGTGTCGCGGCCCTGCTCGAAGAAAAAGCCAAAGCACCAATCAAAGCGCCAGAGAAAGCCAAAAATGCTTGAGATCCGTCAGGAGCAACAAGTCCTGCGCTTCAGCGGCGAGCTGAATCGCGACACTGTGGTGCAGTTCTGGCCGTTTAAACCATTACAGAGCCTGCAAGGTTCTGCAGTGTTTGACCTTGCCGCATTAAAGCACGTTGATACTGCAGGTCTTGCCTGGTTAATTCAGGTGCTGTCGCAGGCTAAAGCGAAGTCGTTACAGGTACAGTTACGGGGGATGCCGGCGCAGATGCATTCACTGGCGACTGTCAGCGATGTGCTTGGCCTTTTACCGACAGAGAGCTGAAAAGCGCTTCGAGGCAGGATATAATGACAACCCGGCTCCCGTATGCCGGGTTTTATTTTTGAGCGATTGTCAGATATACAGACGGTCGCGCACACCACACCGTGGCATAAAGGTATCCAGATGGATTGCAAAGAGATTGAACAGCGTTTGCTTGAACAACTGCAACTTGCTGAAGTATATGTAAAAACAGATGGCAGCCACTATTCTGTCACCGCTGTTGGCGATTGTTTTGACGGGTTAAGCCGGGTGAAACAGCAACAACTGGTTTATGCGCCACTGATGAGTGACATTGCAAACGGCAGTATCCATGCTCTGCAAATTAAAGCGTTTACGCCAGCTCAGTGGCGTCGTGAAAAACTTCTTAACCCGCCGGTGTAAGCACAGATGCAACAATTTTTAGTCAAAGGTGGCGCCCGCCTGCAGGGCGAAGTCTCAATCTCCGGTGCTAAAAACGCCGCGTTGCCGATCCTGTTTGCCACCTTGCTGGCAGAACAGCCTTCAGTGATTAGTAATGTACCGGCACTGAAAGACATTGATACAACGTTTAAGTTACTGCGGATGTTTGGAGCAGTGGTCGAGCGCGACGCGGACCGGGTGACTGTTGATGCCACCAATCTTCATAGTCAGGTGGCACCTTATGAGCTGGTGCGGACCATGCGTGCATCCATTCTGGCGTTAGGGCCGTTATTAGCCCGTTTTGGTTATGCCGAAGTGTCCCTGCCTGGCGGTTGTGCGATCGGTGCCCGTCCGGTCAATCTGCATATCGATGGCCTGCGCAAAATGGGCGCACAAATTGTCGTCGAGCACGGTTATATCAAAGCCCGCGCTGAACGGTTAAAAGGCGCCCATCTGGTGATGGATATGGTCAGCGTGACCGGCACCGAAAACTTACTGATGGCCGCCACGCTGGCTGACGGTGTGACGATCATCGAAAATGCTGCGCGTGAACCTGAAGTGGTCGATTTGGCAAATTACCTGATAGCTTTGGGCGCAAAAATCAGCGGTGCTGGCAGCCCGACCATCCGGATCGAGGGGGTACCAACCCTGACAGGCGCCAGCCATAAAGTATTGCCGGACCGGATTGAAACCGGGACCTTCCTGGTGGCTGCGGCCGTGACGGGGGGCGATGTGACTTGTACCAATACAGATCCAGCCGAACTGGAAGTGGTATTGGAAAAGCTGCGTGAAGCAGGTGCTGATGTCACGACGGGCGCGGACTGGATCCGGCTGAACATGACCGGCCGCACGCTGAAATCTGTCAATGTAAAAACAGTGCCACACCCTGGCTTTCCGACCGATATGCAGGCGCAGTTTACCGTGTTAAACGTCGTGGCTGCAGGGGTCGGTGTGGTGACTGAGACCATCTTCGAGAATCGTTTTATGCATGTCCCTGAACTACAGCGGATGGGCGCGTTTATTCAGCTCGAAGGCAATACCGCAGTGTGTCAGCACACGCCACAACTGAATGCCGCGCAAGTGATGGCGACGGATTTGCGCGCGTCGGCCAGTCTGGTGATTGCGGGTCTTGTCGCACACGGCGACACAGTTGTTGACCGGATTTATCATATTGACCGCGGTTACGAGCAGATTGAGTTTAAATTGCAAAAGCTGGGTGCGGAGATCTCACGGATTAACGCCCCGGCCTGACGAGGCTCTGCAGCTGCGCCACAAAAAACGCCCGCAATTGCGGGCGTTTTGTTATCAGACAGATGCTATGGATGGCGGTTTATTCTGATTCTGGTCGTTGACCAATCCGGCATTTCAGCGTGACTTTCTGGCCTTGGCGTTCCAGCAATAAATCAATTGCAGAGCCTGGTTCCGTTTCAGCCACAATATCCAGCGCCTGGCCGACGCTGGTGAGTGCTTTATTGTCGACCTGCAGCAGAATGTCGCCTTGTTGCACACCCGCGGAATCCGCTGGTCCAAAAGGTTCAACCTGGTCAATCAGCACGCCGTAAAACGGTTGCCCTGTCGAGACCTGACGCTCGCCACTGGCATTGACCACTGGAATACCGTTCATGCCGAGCGCCCCGCGCACAACCCGGCCATGTTTAATCAGTTTTTGCATCACAGTGGCGGCCAGTTTGTATGGCACTGCAAAGAAAATGCCCTGAACTTCCAGGTTGCGCTGACGCTGGAAAGCGGCGGTGTTAATGCCTACCAACACGCCGTTACTGTTCACCAGCGCACCGCCGGAGTTGCCTTCATTGATGGCCGCATCCATCTGCATAAAATCGGTATAAGAATTGGTACTGAGCCCGGCGCGGCCGGTGGCACTGATGATCCCCTGCGTAATTGATTGCCCGAGATTCAATGGGTTACCAATTGCTAACACCAGATCGCCAACCTGTGGCGCTATCTCCGGGTTTTGCGGGATAACCGGCAGGTCTTCTGCTTCGACTTTCAGTACGGCAAGGTCGGTCATCTGATCCTGACCAATCAACAGTGCATCCAGCTGGCGGCCATCCTGCAGCGCAACGACGATTTGGTCGGCACCGTGCACGACATGATAATTGGTGACGATGTAACCATCGCTTCGCATGATCACACCTGAGCCTAAAGACTGATTCTGGATCACCCGGCGTTCATACGAACGCTCATCGAGCTGAGTGCTGCGCGTATAAACGTTGACCACGGCAGGCGCGGCGGCGCGCACCGCTCTGGCATAGGAAATGGCGACCGGTTCGGTCTCTGTCGGTTGCAACAGCTGCGACAATTGTAACTGACCAGACGGTGCCAACAGCAGGTACAACAGCGCCAGTGCCAGCCCGTACGCCACGCTTTTGAAGATCAGTAACAGGAAATGAGTCACAGCGGTACAGTCAGAACAAATGAATGACTCAGCATAGCATTGATGAGAGAAAAGCTGCAGCAGAAAAAACGTTACTGATCATGAAATTGGCTTGAAATAACGTTGATTTTTCCGGGCAAAGTACTTGCAGGGCAAGGAAAAAAAAGCCGGGTTGCCCCGGCTTTCATCGATTTAAGTATCAGCGGATTAAGGTATAAAACACTGTATTGTCGCGCTGGATTTGCAGGGCTATCACACCTTGCGCCTGTTCAAGTATAGCTCTGAGCTGAGTGATATTTTCAATCCGGGTACGGCCGACGCCGATGATCACATCGTTTTTCGCCAGACCTAAGCGCGCTGCCGGCGAGCCATCGGTAATATCCACAATCAGCACCCCGGCATCTCCGTCAACAGTTTTGCCGTTGGCGAAGTTGGCTCCAGCCAGCATCTGATGCAGGTTTTCTGCTGTGACATTGGCCTGATCTGCTGCGGACAGTTTCACATCCAGAGCTAACTGTTTGTCCTCACGCAGGATCCCAAGTTTCACTGATTTTCCGACGCCGAGTGTGCCCACTTTAGCGCGCAATTCCGACATGCTCTGAATAGGTTTGCCATTCAGGCTGACAATCGCATCACCGGCTTTTACCCCGGCCTTTGCCGCGCCGGAATCCGGCGTCACACGACCAACAAATACCCCTTTGTTGGTTTTCACGTTCATGTTTTTTGCCAGTTCGGCGTTCAGGTCATTGCCTTCAATACCCAATACGCCGCGTTTTACTTCGCCAAATTCGATGATTTGATTGACCAGGTTTTTCATCATCGTCGACGGGATGGCAAAGCCGATGCCGATATTGCCGCCGTTTGGTCCGAGGATCGCGGTATTGATGCCGATCAGCTCACCTTTTAAGTTGACCAGGGCGCCACCGGAGTTGCCGCTGTTAATTGCGGCATCGGTCTGAATGAAATCTTCATACTTTTCAATATCCAGGCCACCACGTCCCAGCGCACTGACGATACCTGACGTCACCGTCTGGCCTAAACCAAACGGATTGCCAATGGCAACTGTGAAATCACCGACCCGCAGGCTGTCTGAATCTGACACTGTGATAGCGGTCAAATTGTCGGCTTTGATTTGCAACAGCGCGATATCGCTGTCTGGGTCTTCACCGATTTTTTTAGCATCAAAAGTCCGGCCATCTTTTAAGGTGACCTGTATTTCATCGGCCTGATTAATCACGTGCGAGTTGGTGACAACATAACCTTTCGCAGCATCAATAATGACGCCAGAACCCAAACCACGGAATGGCTGTGAGCGGCGCATTTCGCCCTGACCAAAAAATTGCTGGAAAGCGTCTGGGACGCGCTGACGTACTTCCCGGTTGCCGGCGACGTTGATGTTCACAACTGCCGGAGTCACTTTTTCCAGCATCGGCGCCAGACTCGGCATTTCGGTGCTGGCTTCAGCACCGAAGAAGGGGAGTTTCGCCGCTGCAGGGCTGGGTTGAGATAACAAAAAAGCGGCAAGAATACTTGCGGTGACAAAGGATAACTTCATTTTCATAACGCACTTGTCTCCATCGGATAACTGCCTCTGAAGACCGGTGCTTTTTGAAAAAGTTTCAGCTTCCCGAATTTTTTTCTGATGGGAAGTTTTTCATCAGACCACTGGAATGACCCGCATAATCAAGTGGTTGTTGCGCATGTGACACTTGCTTGCGGCGGCGTTCTTCAATTTGCCCCAGAGATTTTCGAATATGCTCGGCAGTATCACTCGATAAATAGTTCAGTTGTGTCGGACGCTGTACTGGCGCCTTATCGACCAAAGTCATCTTGGTACTGGCCATGTGGCGCACGATTTGTTCGTAATTGTCCTGCAACTGGCTCATCAGGCGTTGTGTGGTTTCCAGATGGTCAGATACTTCAGTGCGGTAATTTTGTAATTGCGCTTTGCTTTCTTCGAGTTCCACCTGCAATTTATTCTGATTAAATTGCCGGATACTGAATAAACGCGCAGCGACAGCACCGATCACTAAACCGGCAATCAGCCAAAGGATAGAAGACATCAACATAACAACTCCTGGAACAACGATTTAGCGCTAAGTGTAACCGATCTTCTTATCGGTAGTGGTAAGGCATGTTAGTATAAGCGCCAACTTTTCCCGGCCCGAACCTGCGCCTGCACTGCATTTTATGATGACGCCACAGCAAAAATATCAGCTTGATCTGCAACGCCCCGATTTCCAGTTTGATGCCGCCCAGCAATATGCGGTGTCGCAGCTGCAACGTCTGTATGACGACTTTGTCGGCCGTTCGACCCCAAAAACGTCTTTATTGCGCAAATTACTCGGAAAAGGAACTGAGATCACTCCGCTGAAAGGTTTGTATTTCTGGGGCGGTGTCGGACGAGGCAAAACCTATCTGGTTGACACATTTTTTGAGTGTTTGCCAGGCGAGCGTAAGTTGCGGGTTCATTTTCACCGTTTTATGCACAAAGTGCATGATGAATTAAAAATGCTGGCCGGTGAGGCAAACCCACTGGAAAAAGTCGCAGATCATTTTAAACGCGACGTGGACATTATTTGTTTTGATGAGTTTTTTGTCTCGGATATCACCGATGCGATGATTTTAGGCACCCTGATGCAGGCGTTGTTTGCCCGCGGCATCACACTGGTTGCCACCTCGAACATTGAACCGGACGGACTGTATCGCAACGGTCTGCAACGTGCCCGTTTTTTACCGGCAATTGCATTAATTAAGCAGCATACCGAGGTGGTTAATGTCGACAGCGGCATTGATTACCGGCTGCGTACTTTGCAGCAGGCAGAGATTTATCATGTGCCGCTCGATGACAAAGCTGAGCAGAATCTGCAGCAGTATTTCCTGGCGTTATCGGTCGAGCCGCGCCAGCAAGATGGTCAGATCGAAATAGCCGGCCGTAAATTGCGTTATCGTCGTGAAGCGGATGGTGTTATCTGGTTTGAATTCAGTGAGTTATGCGAAACTATGCGCAGTCAGTATGATTACATGGAATTGTCGAAAATTTATCACACGCTGCTGCTCAGTGGGGTGAAGCAAATGGGGCAAGGTACTGACGACGTGGCGCGGCGTTTTATTGCATTGATTGACGAATTTTATGAGCGCAAAGTCAAACTGATTATCTCGGCTGAATTGCCGATGGAGCAGCTTTACACGCAAGGCATCCTGTCGTTTGAATTCAGGCGTTGCCTGAGCCGGCTGCAGGAAATGCAGTCGCAGGATTATCTGGCACTGGCGCATCTGCCATAAAGCGCTGATTTGATCGAAAAATTCTGCAATAAAATGCTGTTTTTTGTGCGGCCTTCCTTTATAATCCGCCGCCGGCCCACGTTACAGCCTGATACTGCCGTAGCCTGGCAGTTTGCAGTACTCGAAGGGGTACGATAAACGACACAGCCTGAAGGGGTTGTGTAAGGTGTAACAAATTTATTTTTGGGTAGTTTTTGATGAAAACTTTTACTGCTAAGCCAGAAAGCGTACAACGCGACTGGTTCGTTGTTGATGCCACAGGTAAAACCCTGGGTCGTCTGTCAACTGAAATCGCTAGCCGCCTGCGCGGCAAGCACAAGCCAGAATACACGCCACACGTTGACACCGGCGACTACATCATCGTAGTTAACGCTGACAAAGTGACTGTAACTGGTAACAAAGCGAAAAACAAAATGTACTATTCTCACTCTGGTTTCCCAGGTGGCATCAAAGAAATTAACTTTGAAAAGCTGCTGGACAAAAAACCTGAGATGGTACTTGAGACCGCGATCAAAGGCATGCTGCCAAAAGGTCCACTGGGTCGCGCTATGTTCCGTAAGTTAAAAGTGTATGCAGGCGCCGAGCATCAGCACGCTGCCCAGCAACCACAAGTTTTAGACATCTAACGGGAGCATAGACATGGCACAGAATCAATATTACGGTACTGGTCGTCGCAAGACCTCTACTGCACGTGTATTCCTGAAAGCGGGTGCTGGTAACATCGTTATCAACCAACGCACTATCACTGAATACTTCGGTCGTGAAACTGCTCGTATGGTTGTAATGCAGCCGTTAGAGTTAGTTGAAATGGTTGGCAAGTTTGACATGTACATCACTGTTAAAGGTGGTGGTATTTCTGGTCAGGCTGGCGCTATCCGTCACGGTATCACCCGTGCTCTGATGGAATTCGACGAATCTCTGCGTCCTGCACTGCGCAAAGCTGGTTTTGTTACCCGCGATGCACGTCAGGTTGAACGTAAGAAAGTCGGTCTGCACAAAGCGCGTAAGCGCCCACAGTACTCAAAACGTTAATTCGTTTTATCGAAAAACCCGGCTTTTGCCGGGTTTTTTTTTAGTTGTATCAAGCATTATGCCGGTGGCAATTCGGCAAACTGCAGTAATACTTGTCAGCGTTCTGTGTTAAAAACTGCCGGCTGGCCAGCATCTGAGCATGGCTTTGCGGCGACTGATTTGCGTTAGCAATTTGTAACGTAAATTCAGTCTGTTGTCTGTGTTGTTCCGGATCAAATATTTGCGAAAAAAAAGCTGTCGCTGGTCGCAGAGAATCAGTGTAAATCCTTGTATCAGGCAGGGCTTTTCATTATGATCCGCCGTATTTTACAACTTATAATAATCGCTGTAATTCAGCCGCTTAAACTGATGAAGTTTTAAGCGTAAACGTGGAGATGAGTGGATGAGCAATGCGCCAGTTGATCATGGTCGCCGTCGCTTCCTGACCATCGCAACCTCAGTAGTGGGTGGTGTTGGTGCTGTCGGAGCAGCCGTTCCCTTTATTGCGTCCTGGAATCCGAGTGAGAAAGCAAAACAGGCCGGTGCGCCTGTGACTGCGAATATCGGCAAGCTCGAACCAGGCCAGTTAATTCGGGTGGAATGGCGAGGTAAACCGGTATGGGTCGTGAACCGTACGCCGGATATGTTAAAAAGTCTGGCGGCCGTAGAAGGGCAGCTGCGGGATCCAAATTCCGATGAAGAGCAGCAACCTGCTTATGCGAAGAACCAGCATCGCTCTAAAAAGCCTGAGCTTTTTGTCGCTGTAGGGATTTGTACCCACCTCGGTTGTTCTCCGACCTATAAAATGTCTGATTTTGACGCCCATGTGGAAGGGATCGCTTCTGGTTTCTTCTGCCCGTGTCACGGCTCCACCTATGACATGGCCGGTCGGGTGTTCCAGGGTGTTCCGGCACCGAAAAACCTGATGATCCCACCATATATGTTCACTGATGACACGACCCTGGTTATCGGTGTTGACGAGGGGACTGCCTGATGTTTAAAAATTTCATGAACTGGATTGAATACCGCATGCCGTTTATGGAGAAGATGAATCTCCATGTCATGCAGTATCCTGCACCAAAAAACTTCAACTTCTGGTACTTCTTCGGCTCGCTGGCGATGCTGGTGCTGGTCAACCAAATTGTCACCGGTATCTGGCTGACAATGAACTTCGAACCTTCTGCTGAACGTGCTTTTGCCTCTGTTGAATACATCATGCGTGATGTTGATTACGGCTGGTTGCTGCGTTACATGCACTCTACCGGTGCGTCGGCGTTTTTCGTGGTTGTTTATTTGCATATGTTCCGCGGTATGATGTATGGCTCTTATCAGAAGCCACGTGAATTACTGTGGATCTTCGGCATGCTGATTTTCCTGGTGCTGATGGCTGAAGCCTTTATGGGCTACCTGTTACCTTGGGGCCAGATGTCATTTTGGGGTGCTCAGGTTATTATCTCGATTTTCGGCGTTATTCCGGGGATTGGTGATGATTTAACACTGTGGATCCGTGGTGACTACGTTATCTCCGGCGCTACGCTGAACCGCTTCTTCGCTTTACACGTGATTGCTCTGCCACTGGTGTTGGTGATTCTGGTATTCCTGCACATCATTGCGCTGCATGAAGTCGGCTCAAACAACCCGGATGGTATTGATGTTAAAGTACCAAACGAAGGCCAGAAGTTTGAAAATAACGTCTCTGAAAAATTCACTTTCCATGAATATTTCACCAAAGGCGGCAAAAAAATCATCGTTGATGCGATCCCTTTCCACCCGTATTACACGGTGAAAGATATCGTGGGTGTGGTTGGCTTCCTGATTATCTTCTGTGCGGTGATTTTCTTTGCACCTGAAGGCGGTGGTTATCTGCTGGAAGCGCCAAACTTTGAGCCTGCTAACCCGATGAAGACGCCGGCGCACATTGCACCTGTATGGTATTTTACGCCGTTCTACGCCATTCTGCGTGCGATCCCCGATCAGCTGTGGGGCGCTGTTGCGATGTTTGCGGCCATCATCCTGTTAGCGCTGTTGCCATGGTTAGACCGTTGTAAAGTACGTTCTGTGCGTTACCGTTCAACCCTGCACAAACTGAACCTGGTGAACTTTGTGATCAGCTTTGTTGCATTAGGCGTGCTGGGTGTACTGCCGGCGACACCGACCTACACCTTATATGCGCAAATTGCGTCAATCGCTTATTTCGCCTTCTTCGGTTTGCTGTGGTGGTACAGCAAAAACGAAAAAACCAAACCATTGCCTGTGAGGTTGTCATAATGCTGAAAAAGTTATTCTCAGTACTGGCACTGGTGACTTCTGCTTCAGTGCTGGCCGCAGGTGGTGAACATATCCACCTGGACAAAGCGCCAATTAACCTGCAGGACAAGGCGTCGCTGCAGCGTGGTGCCAAGATGTTCCAGAACTATTGTCTGGGCTGTCACCAAATGGAGTACCAGCGTTATTCACGGACGTTCCGCGATTTAGGTATCCCTGATGACGTAGGGATGAAAGAGCTGGCATTTACCGCCAATAAAGTCGGTGATTACATCAAAAACGCTGCGCCAAAAACTGATTTGGCCAAATGGTTTGGTGCGCCGCCACCAGACCTGACCAACGTGGCTCGTGTACGCGGTCCGGATTGGATTTATACCTATCTGCGTTCTTTTTATGCAGATCCAACCCGTCCATTTGGCGTGAACAATGAAGTGTTCCCGTTAGTCGGTATGCCGCATGTGTTGCAGGAACTGCAAGGTATCCCGCACAAGAAACATGAAACGCAACTGGTCGATGGTCAGTCAAAAGACGTGTACATCGGCATTGTGGCTGATGGCAGCGGTGAGTTAAGCCCGGATGATTACGACAAAGCCGTTGCAGATCTGGTAAATTACCTGGAATACACTGGCGAGCCATCAAAACTGGAATCGCACAGTCTGGGTATTAAAGTCATGATCTTCCTGTTTATTTTCTTTATTTTGGCGTTCCTGCTGAAGAAAGAATACTGGAAAGACGTTCATTAAGCGCCACGCGCTGTCAGTATAAGGGGCCGCAAAGGCCCCTTTGCCTTTTCCGGAGGAAGCCATGGCGAGCAACGCCAGCAGACGTAATACGATGACATTGTTCAGTGCCGCTGCCGATATGGACAGCCATCACGTGCGCTTAGTGCTGGCAGAAAAAGGCATTAGTGCCGATATTCTGACCGTGCATCCGGGCAATTTGCCTGAAGAAGTATATGAAGTGAATCCGTATGGCAGCCTGCCGACCCTGATTGACCGCGATTTGGCGCTGTATCAGGCGGATATCATCATGGAGTATCTGGACGAGCGTTTCCCGCATCCGCCACTACTGCCGGTGTATCCGGTGGCGCGTGGTCAGACCCGTTTGATGATGTATCGGATCAAACGCGACTGGTATGGTCTTGCGCAAAAAATTCTGGCCGATGGTGCCGGGGCCGCAGAAGCACGGCATGACCTGCGTGAGAGTCTGTTATCAACGGCGCCAATTTTTGCCGATACCGCATTTTTTATGAGTGACGAATTCAGTTTACAGGACGTGTACCTGTCGGTGTTGTTGTGGCGCTTGCCGCTGCTGGGTATTGAAATTTCCGGTCCAGGCAGTAAACCGATCAAAAACTATATGCTGCGTATGTTTGAACGCGATGCTTTTCAGCAATCATTAACCGAAGCGGAGCGCCGGATCCATCCCGGTGCATATTAAGAGAGCTGACCATGCACATGACTCCGAACCGACCCTATCTGTTGCGCGCTTTTTACGAATGGATAGTCGACAACAACTGCACCCCTTATCTGGTGGTGGATGCCACTGTCGCTGGGGTTAAAGTACCATTACAGCATGTCAAAGACGGCCAGATTGTGCTGAATATCAGCCCTGGAGCTGTCGGCAACCTGTTATTGGGCAATGATGCGGTGACCTTTAATGCCCGCTTCAGCGGCAATCCGTTTGCGCTTTATGTGCCGCAGCGTGCGGTGTTGGCGATTTATGCCCGGGAAAATGGCGCGGGTACTATGTTTACACCGGAAGAAGAGTGGCAGGAAGATGAACTGGATGACGCTGAGACTGACATTGAAGAAGCCGCGGCCAGTGACAGCCCGGAACCTGGGCCGGATGATGACAAACCGAAAAAAGGTAGTCATTTGCGGGTAGTGAAATAGTCTTTGCCTGTGTAAAACCAAAAAAGCCGCTTAATGCGGCTTTTTGCTAACAGTTTTAAAACGCCTCACCAATTAGTGACTTTGGCTACAGCCAAGTCGTTGTTTCATCAAAAAATATCATAAATATCTTCAGACTTGATCTTTAGCATCCTGACCTTTCCCCGGAATCAATTCCAATCCCGTGATGAGATTTTCCAGTTTTTGATGAAAGGCCCCCCATTTTTAGTACCATTCTCAGGATGAATTTAACCAGTACGGTATGTCCGCACCAAGAGCGTTGTTCTGATAGTTAGCAGAATATGACGTGCGAAATATCTAAAGTACAAGATTTTTCTGTTAACCAAGCAAAAAACGGGACTGCGGTGTTCCGTGTTGAAACAGATGTTGTGAATCTTTCAAAGTGTTTGCATCAGAGAATATTTTGCGCCAGGAAGTTAACTAAGAACTGTTTTATCAATATTTTATCAAAAACTCGTTCGGCATTTCAGTTCTTTGCTTCTTTAAATTTGAATCGCACTTTGTAGGTAAGTGCTCAATTCAAAAAGGAAATTTGCATGTTTAAACTTAATTTTTTATCGTTGAAAAATGTTGCCATTGCAATTGCTTCAGCGGCCGTGTTTAGTGCGAGCGTTTGTGCAACAGAGCTGGTCTTTGTCGGCGACAATGATGATGATGGTACAGTTACTATCCAGTGTATTACTGGTAACAACGGACAAAAAATATGTTGTGAAGGCGGTCCTGGTGGGATGAGTTGTGAGGTTGAAGTTTAAAAGATTACTGGTTGTGGGCTGTATCTAGCCCGCAACTAGAATAATTTTGGGGCAGGTTTCTCAAATTTTTGTTGGCAAAAAGACTGTTAGAATAACGTTGATGCATGCCCGAGAATAGGATCATGGCAATTTGAGTAGGTTATCGAAATGGAAATTCCTGTAGATATTTCCCACAAGGCTAAAGGTCGTTATCTTATTTTGGTGGTTGGCCTATCAGTCATATCTTTGATCATATTATTAGTTATTACATATATGCCGGCCCGACATGCAACTGATCATTCGTCAGCAATAGTTAGTAAAAATTTTTTTAACCATACGGTCAGTTCGTTCGGCGTTTTAGTGCCGAAAAAAGTGCAAAGCCTGATCGCAATGACTGAAGGCCGGGTGCTGCAGCTGGCGCAAAGGCCCGGCGCGATGCTTGAGGCCGGCCAGCCGATTTTGCAGCTGGTGAATCCAAAATTACAGCGTCAGCTGGAAGAGCAGGAGCTGGCATTACAAGCACAGCAGGCTGAATCTTTATTGCTGCAGCAACAGCTGGAACAAGAGCAGCTGCAACTGCGGCATGATTTACAACTGGCCAAGGCCGAGCAGCAGCTGTTGCAAAGCCAACTGGCTGCCAAACAAGAGCTGTTTCGCCAGCAAATTATTTCAGCACTGGATTTTGCCCAAAGCGAGGCGTTGCTGACGCAGGCCAAACAAAAAGTGCTGCTGGCCGAAGAGAAGCTCAAAGGCTTTGCTAAATCCAGCCAAAACCGGCTTGCTGCGGCAGAGCTCAACCGGCAACGGGCAGAAAAACAACGGGATATCGCCAAACAGGATGTACTGGCGTTGGCCGTCAGCAGCGAAATCAGCGGCCAGCTGATTGCGCTGGATGAAAGCTTAAAACCCGGTAGTCAGGTGGTCGCAGGGCAAGCACTGGGGCAAGTAGCTGAGCCCGGGCAATTATTAGCGGAGCTTAAAATCGGTGCGGTCGATGCCGCTTTAGTGAAGCCCGGCCAGGCGGTGACGCTGAATATCAAAGGCAAACCGATGCTCGGTGAAGTCAGCTGGGTGTCGCCGAATGTGGTAGACAATTTTTTACGGGTCGATGTGGCATTGTTAAGTGAGCTGCCGGATACCGCCCGCGCCAATATTGAAGTGAAAGCCGATATCAATGTCGGGACCCAACAGCAGACGCTACTCAGCGACCGCGCTTCCTACATTCAAAAACCACAACAACGCCAGGCAGTGTTTGTCTGGAATGCTACCAGCGAACAATATCAGCGCCGCGAAGTGCTGATCGGCGGTCTGACGCCAAAACAAATGCAGCTGTTAGATGGCGTGAAAGCCGGTGAACAAATTTTATTGCAGGTGCCGGCGGCACTGTTAAACAACGAAGTGATTGCACCGGAGGACCTCAATGGCTGAAGCCAATAACACACCAACCCATCAGGCGGAAACCCTCATTGACATCCGGCAGGCTTCAAAGGTGTTTACTCAGGGCAAGCTGCAACTGCCGGTGTTACAGGCTTTGGATTTTCGCGTGACACGCGGCGAGTTTGTCGCGATTGAAGGCCGCTCCGGCAGTGGTAAATCGACCTTGTTATCCATCATTGGTTTACTCGACAGCTTTTCGGTTGGTGAGTATTTGCTGCTTGGTCAGTCGGTGCCGGGTTTATCGGCTTATCAGCACAGTGTGTTGCGTAACCGGCATATTGGCTGGATTTTTCAGAACTTTAACCTCATCAGCAGCATGACAGTGGCGGAGAATGTCAGTTTACCGCTGCGTTATTTAGCCGGCGTCAAAGCGGCCGACTACCGCAGCCGCGCAGCGCAAGTGCTGACGCAGGTGGAGCTTTCTGACAAGCTGGACGCTTATCCGGAACAGTTATCCGGCGGTCAGCAACAACGGGTGGCGATAGCGCGGGCGCTCATTACTAACCCCAGTTTGTTATTGGCAGATGAACCGACCGGTAACCTGGATTCGCAAAGTGCCGAGATTGTGATGAACCTGTTGACCAGGTTGCACCAGGATGGCGCGACCGTGCTGATGGTGACACATGACCCGCAGCTGGCAGCAAGAGCGCAGCGCCGTTTGTATCTGGCTGATGGCCAGTTTGTCGCAACAGCATCAGAGCAGGTCACAGCAACACAGCCAACTAGTGCAGCATCAGTGAATATGGCAGCGGCTCAGCAGAGGGCAGGCTGATGCAGATGTTGTTCACACTGAAGTTTGGCTGGCGCTTATGGCGTGGCCAGCGCCTGCAATGGAGTTTACTGGCGCTAGGCCTTGGCTGTTTCAGTGCCTTATTGTTGTTACTGCTGCAATTAGGACCACAGCTGCGCACACCGCTACCGGGCTGGGCGCAGCCGGCAGATTTAGTGGCGACTGTGCACCGCACCGACCCACAAGGTCGTTATCGGCTCGTTAGTAATGCGGAGCTGTACCGGTTAAAGCAGCAACCAGAGGTGGTGGAGCTGGCCATTGCCCGTTTTAGACCTAGTGAGTTACGAATCGCCGAACAGAATATCGACCGCACACAGCTGATGTTTTACAGCGAAAATCTACCAGAAGTGCTGGGGCTTAAAACTCCATTCTTTTCACAACAAGCCGGTCAATCGCAACAGGTTTATCTGAGTCATTGGTTATGGCAACTATTGGGCAAACCAGAAATTCAGGGGCTGGAAGTGCTGGTGCGTAACAGTGATAAACGCTATCTGGTCGCGGCGGTGTTACCGCCTGCTATGGACCGTTTTAGCGAACAACGACCGGGTTTGTGGTTGCCCTGGGATGACCGGTTTTTGTCATTACTGGACAGTGATAAAGGCCATGATGTCAGCAAGGGGCCTGGCCCGAAAGCATTGGCAATGACTGAAAATCTGCCCGATAGCATTGGTTTTATTCAGCATAAAACGGGAGCTGATTTAACCACGCTGAGCAAAAACTATGATGCCACACCGGTCGAATGGCAGGGCCTGCAAGACTTTAAAATGATTGAAGATAAACATCAGGCCGACATTATTCCTGGCATAGAACTGTTTCCTGAACAACGTGCCGACTTATTGCAGCAATTCTGGTTGCTGTGTTGCCTGACGCTGCTATGCGGCGCTGTGGTGGCTATCAACCTGGTATTTTGCCTGATCGGTCAGCTGGTGCAGCGCCAGCATGAAATGGGGATGCGCCAGGTGTTGGGTGCCCGCAGTCTGCAGTTAAGCCAGCAACTGGCGCTGGAGCAGCTGCCGCTTTGGTGTGCAGCTTTGGCCATAGGTGGGATGCTGTATTGGCAGGGGACGACGTTGTTATCCGGTTTACGGGTTTATCAGCAGTATTTTGGCAGCGCCGGTGTGCCGTTTGATTGGGGACACATGGCGATTGCAATCCTGGTGCTGAGTGTATTTTTATTATTATGCAGTCAGTTGCCACTGCTGTGGCTGTTGCGACGCGCCCAGATGTTCCGCAATCGTCAGGGCCAGCGCAACTTATTGCAGCAAAGGCTTGCCATGGCGCAGCAAGTGCTACAGCTGAGTTTTGCTGGTCTGGCGCTGGTGCTGGCATTGTCGTTACAGTTCCAATTGTTGCAACAGGAAAAAATCATCAGCCGCTGGGTGCCATTCGAGGAGCTGCAGTTGCGATTAAACCCAGGCATTCAGCCTGATGCGAAGCTGCAGCGTGGTGAATTTGGGATTTATACTCCAAGTCAAATTGCATTGTCTGTGCCCTTTACTGAGCCTGAAGAACGAAAACTGACGACGACAGTCGCTGGTCATAGCCTTGAGATATTTGTCGGCAGTGTGCAGGCCAGCAGCAATTATCTGCAATTATTGGGTGCTGAGCTGTTAGCGGGTGATGCTGCAACAGACACTGATGGAATAGTGATTAATCGGGCATTAGCGGATCGGTTGCTGGAGCCTGGCCAGACTTATACCGATTTACCAGGCAGTACACTGAGTTACATGGCGCCCTTCGAAGTTCGGGTACAAATTCGCGGAGTGGTGAAAAACTTACCGCATCGCGGTGTGGCAGCGGCGCCCATGCCGATGATCTATACCCAACTGAAACCCAACGGCTGGGGCCCGCATTTGTATCTGACGGTTACGACGGCGCCCGAATTGGTCGATGCAGTCAGCAGTGCTTTGGAAGACTGGGCCGACCGGCAAGGCCAGGATTTAGACATCAGTTACCAAGGCACTTTGGCCAAACAGCTAGAGCAAATGAATGAACCTTATTGGATTTTTGCCCGCATCTCGTTGCTGTTAGCCGGGGTGATTAGTTGGCTTGCCGCGTTAAGTTTGTATTATCAGCTGAAAACCCAGCTGCTGCTCGAGCAAAGTGTACTGGCAACCAAACTAGCGGTCGGTGCCACAGTGCCGGGTCTAATCAGCCGCTTATGTGGCCATCAGCTCGGGTTATTACTGTTAAGCCTGCCGGTCTGTGTGCTGCTGGCGGCATGGCTTTCACCCTGGCTCAGCGGCAAATTAGGGGCGCCGGTGTTTCAGCACAGCGCTGTGTTACCGGCGCTGGCGCTGCTGCTGGGTCTGGTGTTGCTGGCCACAGTGTTGCCGGCGCTACGCTTGTTGCAAAAACCAATCGCCTTATTGCTGCAGGGCCGGGCCACCTGAGGCGACTTGCCAGAAGGCGCGCATCAGCGGTTCGTGCAGGCGTTTGGATTGCATACAGATACCCAAATCAAAAGGGCTGAACTGATAATCCAGCGCCAGCACGCGCACCCGGTCGCGCACCGGGCTGTGTTGCACCACAGGATCGGGCGCAATCGCGACACCAGTGCCCAGCGCCACCATACTGACCATGGCTTCGTGGCCTTCTACTTTGGCGACGATATTCGGTGTGATGCCCTGATGTTTTAACCAGGCATCGAGGCGGCTGCGCGCCGGGCCATGTTCCGGCACGATCAGCGGAATTTTGTCCCAGTCTGGTGCCGCATCATTGAGTAAATCATTGACCTTACAGGGGATCACCGGCGCTATCAGCTGCAGCGGTAATTTTGCGATACTGGCAAAAGCGATATTCAGCGGTAAATTCGGCGGGTACACCGCCAGTGCAATATCCGCTTCGTCGTTTTTGACTTTATCGAGCGCCAGCGCGGCGTCACCGGTGGTCAGGCTGATTTCGGCTTTCGGGCAGAGCAGGCGGAATTTATCCAGAATGGCCGGCAGATGGCTGTAGCTGGCGGTGACAGTACAAAACAGCCGGATCTCGCCTTGCAGCGCGTCTGAGGTTAATGACAAATCAACCTGCAGCTGATGCCAGTCAGCCAGGTACTGCTTCACAAACTGCTGAAAACGCACGCCAGCCGGGGTTAACCGGACCGACCTTTTGTCACGGCTAAATAACTGCACGCCTAAATCATCTTCGAGGCGCTGAATAATACGCGTCAGCGTCGACGGCGACACATAGAGCTGTTCACTGGTTTTACTGAAATTCAGGCTGCTGGCCAGATGCAGGTATAGCTGCGCGCTGCGGATATCCATCAGATTCCTTCGCTACAATCTGTCGATTGCAGATTCTTAATTGCAAAAAGTGAAATACTGTTTTGAGAATATATCACTTCACGCAATGAAACCAGTGGCCTATGCTGGCTTTATCAAAACAGCGCACAGAGCGTTGTTCTGCCAAAGTTCCCATAGTGCTTGTTGCATGACCGGATCGGCAAATCAGAATTTTCAGGATCGACACATGGCTAATTATTTCAACACACTGAACTTACGCCAGCAGTTAAAGCAGCTGGGCAAATGCCGTTTTATGCAAAAAGAAGAGTTTGCTGACGGTTGTAACTTTATCAAAGGTTGGAAAGTAGTCATCGTTGGCTGTGGCGCTCAGGGTTTAAACCAGGGCCTGAACATGCGCGATTCTGGGGTGAACATCTCTTATGCACTGCGTGCTGACGCTATTGCGCAAAAACGTAAATCTTTCCTGCAGGCCAGCGAAAATGGTTTCACGGTAGGCACTTACGAAGAATTAATCCCAACGGCTGACCTGGTACTGAACCTGACGCCGGACAAACAACATACTTCAGTCGTCAAAGCGGTGATGCCGCTGATGAAACAAGGCGCAACGCTGGCTTATTCGCACGGTTTTAATATCGTTGAAGAAGGCACGCAAATCCGCAAAGACATCACCGTTATCATGGTGGCGCCGAAGTGCCCGGGCACTGAAGTACGCGAAGAATACAAACGCGGTTTTGGTGTACCGACGCTGATTGCGGTACATCCGGAAAACGACCCGAACGGCAACGGCCTGGCGATCGCCAAAGCCTATGCCTCTGCTACCGGCGGCGACCGTGCCGGCGTGCTGGAATCCAGCTTTGTGGCGGAAGTGAAATCAGATTTGATGGGCGAGCAGACCATTCTGTGCGGCATGTTACAGACCGGCGCGATTCTGGCGTACGACAAACTGGTTGCCGATGGTTATGAAGCCGGTTTTGCTGCCAAGCTGATTCAGTTTGGCTGGGAAACGATTACCGAGGCGCTGAAGCACGGTGGCATCACCAACATGATGGACCGTCTGTCGAACCCGGCGAAAATCAAAGCCTATGATTTGGCTGAACAATTAAAAGGCATTCTGCAGCCGCTGTTTGCCAAGCACATGGACGACATCATCTCTGGCAAGTTCTCTGAGACGATGATGGCGGACTGGGCCAACGACGATAAACAGCTGCTCGGCTGGCGCGAAGAAACCCGTCAAAGCGGTTTTGAAAATGCACCGGTATCGAGCGAGCAGATTGCTGAACAGGATTATTTCGACCGCGCGATTTTGTTAGTCGCGATGGTGAAAGCGGGTGTTGAGCTGGCGTTTGATACCATGGTTGAAGCCGGTATTGTCGAAGAATCAGCGTATTACGAGTCGCTGCATGAGACGCCACTGATTGCGAACACTATTGCCCGTAAACGTCTGTATGAGATGAACGTGGTGATCAGCGACACGGCAGAATACGGTAACTATCTGTTTGCCAACGCCGCAGTGCCAATGCTGCGCGACCTGGTGAACCACATCAGCCCTGAACTGCTGGGCAAAGGTTTAGCCTCAGCCAGCAACGGTGTCGATAACGTGCGGTTGATTGAAGTAAACGAAGCCATCCGTAATCATCCGGTGGAAATCGTTGGCAAGAAATTACGGGGTTATATGACCGCGATGAAGCGGATTGTAGTCAGCGCTTAAGTATCAAGCGTTTGAATGGGCAGCGCTGAAATAGCGCAGCCAACCCCAACTGAGTTTTTTACGTGGACCTTGGTTGTTTGCCCGGCTTTGCCGGGCTTTTTTTATGCGCACCATCCATGGCGCTTACCCTACGGGCCAACGCTTCGCGTTGTTAAAAATTGCTCCTGGCAATTTTTTATGTACAGGAAGTACGGTACAGCGAAGCTGGGATTTCGAAACGCCAACAGTTTGGCGTTTCGCCTGATGAGCACCATTCGCTCTGCGAATGGAAAATGCAGGTACGTGGTACCCAGTACGTGGTACCCAGAGCTTTTCCGTGATGCGCACCATCCATGGCGCTTACCCTATCCACAGCTTTTCGTGATGGTGTATCTTCAATCACAAATGTAGCGCAAAGGAACCTTATGAAATCTATCGCCCTGATTGCCCACGACGGTAAAAAAGCTGAACTGCTGGATTGGGTCGCAACGCATGCAGCTTTTTTCCAGAACAAAACCTTGTACGCGACTGGCACCACCGGGCGGCTCATTAGCGACAAACTGCAGCTGCCGGTGCATTGTTTTGCCAGCGGGCCCCTTGGCGGTGACCAGCAAATTGGTGCTTTAATCGCCGAGCAAAAAATCGACTGGCTGGTGTTTTTTTGGGACCCGCTTAGTTCCCAGCCACACGACCCGGACGTCAAAGCGCTGATCCGCCTTGCGGTGGTGTGGAATATCCCAGTGGCCTGTAACAAAGCCACCGCCGATTTTATTGTGCATTCCAGTTTGTTTCAGACCGATTATCAGCGCGCAGTGCCTGATTTCAGCGCTCACCAGCGCCGGTTTGATCCGGCGAAATAATGATGTTCGGGTGAATCTTGAGCCGGGTTGCCAAAGTGGCAGCTCAGTTCAACTGATGCGGTGAATAGCTGGTATGAGCGAAAAGCAGATCTAAAGATGCCTGATATTCGAAAAAACTAAATGACCACTTTGCTGCTGTTGTGGGCATTGGCGAAACGTTCTGTACGGCGGCGCTATCGCTTGCTCGTACCTACTAGCTAATTGAGATCGTAGGTACCGGCAAGCGATAGCGTCGCCGTACGATGACTGCAATTAACTCTTAGCGGACATTGCCTTTTCCTTATTGCAAATGACCGCTTTTGACACAAAGCCCCACTGAATCGGCCGCTATGGCGCAGTCTGCAAAGCCGGATCCGCCACCGTCCAGCGCTGCATTTCATACAGGCGCGACACGGTGCGCTCAAAAGCGAAACTGAGCTGACTGGCCTGATACCAGTGTTCAGGCGCAGTAGTGGCCGTACAAAGTAACAACATACCACGTTCGTAACATTCGTCGACCAATGCAATCAGCCGGCGTGCTTCGTTGTCGAGTTTGCTGACAAACACCTCACTGTGTTCGCGTTGATAGTTCTCTTCCACCCCATGCAAAATGGCAGTGGCGCTTTCCGGCAAAAACTGCGGAATATTGGCCAGGGCAATAGCACGATATTGTCTGCCCGAATCAGGCTGACAAAGCGCCATATAATCGAGCTGACTGCGTGGTCCGCTGCACAGCGCCATAAAATCAAAACCGATGATGTGTTGATTGCGCCACAAGGCCGGTATTGGCCTGTTGTGTACCATCACCTGCGCACAGGGCTCAACAGCGCCAAAATATCGCTGTGCCTGTTGTGTCAGCCAGTCCGCTGGCTTTGCAATGCCGAGATATCGCCAGTCGCTGGCCTGCCGGCGGCGATAGTCGATGCCGGCATCCAGGCTCAGCACCTGACAATGTTGCTGCAATACATCGATAAAAGGCAGGAATCGCGCACGCTGCAGGCCGTTTTTATATAAATCTACCGGCGCACAATTGGACGTCGCCACCAGCACCACACCTTCGGCAAACAGCTGGCGCCATAATGTCGCCAATAACATCGCATCACCGATGTCGCTGACAAAAAACTCATCAAAACACAGCAACTGATATTGCGCTGCCCAGCTGCGGGCGACCTGCACTAACGGGTCCGGCTCTCCTTGCCGCTGGCGCAATTCCTGATGTACCGCCGCCATAAAATGATGAAAATGCAGCCGTAATTTACGCGACGTGGCTGTCGTGTCGAAAAACCAGTCCATCAGCATGGTTTTGCCACGCCCGACCGGGCCGCACAAATAGATGCCGGTCTGGGCCTGATCGGAAACAAGCTGCTGTTGCAGCTGTGCCAGTGCATTGACCAGCTGCTGTTGCGCCGCATCCGGTTGCAACTGGCCAGTGGCGATGGCCGCCTGATAGCGTTGTTGCAGGCTGTCTGGCGACGTGGTGTTGGATAACGCTGTCACTGGATCTGCAGCTTATTCAGTGGGGCCTTTACCGATATAACGCTCCAGCCACTGGCCGAACTCGTGGTACCAGTAAATTGAGTTTTGTGGTTTTAAGATCCAGTGATTTTCGTCCGGGAAATAGACCAGCCGCGCATCGACGCCTTTACCTTTCAGTACTCCATACAGTGCCAGGCCCTGGGTCACCGGCACCCGATAATCCTGTTCACCATGAGTGATTAACATCGGTGTGTTGAAGTTTTCCGCGAACATTGCCGGACTGGCTTTCAGCACATTGTCTTTGTCTTTCCACGGCGAACCGGCATAAGCATAAGTGCGCATTAAAGTGCTGTCGGAGGCAAATTGTGCCATCAGATCATAGACACCGGCGTGATTGACTAACGCCTTGTATTTAGTGCTGTGGCCGGCTATCCAGCTGACCAGATAACCACCATAACTACCACCGGCCGCTGCGACGCGGCTTTCGTCGATATAACCGCGTGAGGTCATGTAATCGATGGCAGCTTCGCTGTCAAAAAATGGTTTGGTGGCATGATCGCCGTGAATGGACGCGGTGAAGGCTTCACTAAAACCGGTCGAGCCGTGGAAGTTCGGCATGATCACCACATAACCCATCGCGGCAAATACTTGTGGGTGCCAGCGTGTACCAAAAGCGTCGTTAAAAGCACCGTGTGGGCCGCCATGTAACAGGCTCAGCAGTGGCCAGCGTTTTTTCGCGTCAAAGTTCGGTGGGAAAATCACAAACATCTGGATCGGTTTGTTGTCCGAGCCCGGATAAGTCATTTCTTCGACTTTGCCCCATTGGGTGTTTTGCTGCAGCGCCGTGTTGATCTGGCTGATTTGTTTTAAGGTGCGGCTTTTATTGTCGAGCAGGAAAATCTCCGGCAACTGGCTGATGCCATGCTGCACCAGCGCAAACTGCGCCGGCCCGGCCACTTGTACCTGTTCATTACTGGCCTGACGCAGCACTTGTTTCACCGGGCCGCCGCCGGCCGGCACTGAAAATAACGACAGCCGCGCTTTGTCTTCGGCAAGGAAATACAACATCTGGCCGTCTTTGCTGAAAAACCATTGTTGTGGTGACAAATCGATATTGCCGGCCAGCTCAGTGGCGGTTTTCGCGGTGAGATCAAACCGGGTCAGTTTGACGTTGTCATTGCCAAAGTCGGTGCGTTTTTGCGCGCCATACAGCAGGCTGCGGCCGTCCGGGCTGAACACCGGTTTGCTGTCGTCGGCCGGATTGGCTTCGGTCAGGTTTACTGCTTTGCCGCTGCCGTCGGTGGGCACTAAATACACATCAAAATTCAGGCTGTTGTACGGTGGTTTGCTGCTGACCGCACTGAGTGCCAGCTGCTTGCCGTCCGGCGCTAAATCAAATTCGACGCCGCCATCGAGGCTGGTCCACTGGTTCCAGCCCGGCGTCAGCGCCTGGACGTCGCCAGTTGCAATGTCATAAGCGAAAAACTGCGTGACCTTGTCGTCGGTGAGGAAATGATCCCAATAGCGGTAAATGCGGTTTTCGCTGACTTTGGCCGAGTGCAGCGGTTTTTTCTCATCTTTTAATAATTTGAAATCACCGGCAAAGCCGGCCGGTACCTGTGCACTGAACAGGATTTTTTTGCCGTCCGGAAAAAACCGTGGATTGCTGACACTGACCGGTAAATCAGTCAGCTGGCGGGCTTCGCCGCCACCCAAAGTCAGCAGTTGCAACTGGTTTTGTTCGCCGTCGCGTTTGGAGACAAACACCAGCTGGCGGCCGTCCGGGCTCCAGGCAGGCTGATTATCGGCGGCCGGATGGAACGTCAGTTGCGTTTGTCGGCCGGAACCCAGTTCCAGCAGGTGCAAGTCGGTATTGCTTTTGTTTTTGGCCAGATCATAACGATTCAGGCTGAACACCGCGCGCTGGCCATCGGGCGACACTTGCATGCCAGTTGGTTTTTGTACCTGGTACAAATCAGTTGCAGTCAGCGGCGCTGCTGAGAGCATTTGGCTGGTGAACAGGAATAACAGGCTGAATGAGGAAGATAATTTCATTGGAACTGTCCTGAATGAAACAAGCGGAATGCGGGCTAGCATAGGCCAAGCGACCCGGCACAGGCAACCACTGCGGGCCGCCCCGGCGGTAGAACCGCCGCATCCCGGTCATTCCGGCGCGGCTTAACCTTCGGGTGGACGAGGCACTGTCGCCGGTTCCGGCGTTGTGCTCTGATAGGACCTGGACAAATAACGCCGATAGATAGCTCTGCCTTTGTCAGTCGCCAGCCGTTGCCACAAGGCGTCTGCTGTCGCCTGATGCTGTTGATAAAAGCGGTGACTGAACAGCAGGTAACCGACGTTCGTATGCAACGCAGGGGTGAGCACCAGTAGTCCCCGTTCGAGAATGTTGGGCGAGATGATGGATTGTCCGGCGATCTGGCATAAGGTTGTGACGGCCTGGACACGGCCGGCCTGCAGCAATTCTAAATCCATGGTGCCGGATAAGGTGTAGTGCATCAGCACCTGTTTTGGCCCTGGCACTATCAGCGGCGCATAACCCAGCGGCCGGGCAACAACCAGACTGTCGATCCCACTGATCCGCTCGCCATCCCAGCGCCAGCTGCTGCCGGCCTTTTGCACCAGACAGGTCTGATGTTCCCCAAACGCCCGCTGCCGGTCCGGCTGTTGCGCCGTCAGCGGGTACTGGCCGATGGCTTCGCGTTCAGGCCGGTAACTGGCGACCACCGCATCGGTCTCTCCGGCTTCCAGTTTGGCCAGACAACGCTTCCATGGCCGCCGTTCCAGTTGCAGCGTCACACCGGGCACCGCCGCAACCAGTTGTTGCAGGTGTTCAATGGTCGCGCCCGGATGGTCGTTGGGGATCAGGTCGCCAAAGCCACGATAATAAGGTTCCAGCGGTTTGTCTTCATAACAAAAGCGCAGCAGCACCGCTGGTTCGGGCGCACTCGCAGCCGCCTGAAAGTTGCAGACGGTCAGCAGGCTTAGCAGCAATGTCAGTAGAGAAGAAATTCGCAGCACAATTTAATATCCAATACGACGCCAACTGCAGTATCGCACAGATTTCACACAGAAGAAAAAACCGGGCAAAGAGGCATTACTTTGCCACGGTTGGCCCGGACAGCGCGCCCGGTTCAGCGGGCGGCACGGCAGGCAGGACAAGAATGAAAGCGTTGAGTTAATGACGTAGCGGTTGTTGTAAAAAAGCCCGCAGTTGCGGCGTGATCGCCTGGATATTCAGCAAACCATCCAGGTGCCCCATATCGCCGGGGATCAGCGACAGCGTATTCGCGGCATTGCGACTTTGGTCAGCGGCCAATGCCTGCTGGCTCTGTTGTGCCATTTGTGGTGTCAGCAATAAGTCGCCTGCCGCCGGTAACCATAACACCGGGGCTTTAATATTCTTGATGGCCTGCTGCCAGTGATCGCCCATCCCGGCGCGCCATAACTGCGAGGCGCGCACCAGATAGAGCACATGATTGGCGTCCTGCAGCGCCGCGCGCTGGGTAGCGACTGCGAGTAATTGGTCGAGCGCAGTGAAACTGGCGCGGATATCCTGATGCGCGGTTTTATCTGCGCGTAAATCCGGATATTTCTGATTAAAGCCGGCCGGATTTAACGCATCTAAAGTCACCCAGGCCAGCGCCATCGCAAGGCCGGCCGTTGGCTGCTGCGGTTTGTCGTAATAATCGCCTTGTTGCCAGTGCGGGTCGGTTTTAATCGGATAGGCCCAACGCTCTAGTTTGATAGCACTGTAAGCATCGATATAAGCAGTGCCAATCACCGGCACCAGCCGTTGCACCCGCTCTGGGTAACGCTGCGCCCATTCAATCGCCTGAAAAGAACCCATCGAAGCACCGACTACCGCATGCAGCTTGTTGATGCCGAGGCTGTCTAATAAGGCTTTTTGCACTTCAACAAAATCAGTGATAGTCACCACCGGAAAGCTCAGGCCATAGCGTTTGCCAGTGGCGGGATTGATGCTGGCCGGGCCTGTGGTGATGACATGCGGATCTTTGGCATTGGCATTCACCAGCGTGTCCGTGCTGATGACATAAAACTGATTGGTATCAATGGCTTTGCCGGGGCCTATGATGGCATCCCAATAACCCGGCGCTGCGTCTGTTGCCTGATAACGACCGGCCGCATGTGAAGTGCCGGAAAAATAATGGGTGATTAAAATCACATTCGATTTGTCGGCATTGAGTTTGCCATAGGCTTCCCAGCCCACCTGCACCTGCTTTAACTGTGCGCCGTTCTGGGTGGTGAACGTTGCCATTTCAAAGCGCTGTTTTTGCACCAGTGGCAATTCTGCCGCCTGACTGGCGACAGCGTACAGCAGGAAACTCAGCAATAGCCAGCCGGATTTGATGAAATGTCGCATGCGAAACAATCCTGTTTAAAAGCGGGGTTAAAACCACTGAAATAATAAAATCGCCAAGCCTGTGCCAATGGCGGGTACCACCACAGTGACGGCCGCGACCGGCCAATAAGCCTGCTGATGGCTCTCGCCACAAATGGCGCGGATGGTGGTCACTACATAACCGTTATGCGGCAACGAATCCAAAGCACCGGAGGAAATCGCCACGACGCGGTGCAGCTCTTCAGCGTCGACGCCTCGGTCCAGATAGACAGGCGCCAGTTCCGGCAGCGCAATCGCCTGACCACCGGAAGCTGAGCCGGTAAGGCCGGCAATTGCACTGACGGCCACGGCCGCGCCCAGCAGTTCAGGCCCCGGCAGATGTGTCATCGTCTGCACTATGTCGTTAAAGGCTGGCGTCAGCTTGGCGACAGCACCAAAACCTACCACAGCCGCAGTGTTGCCGATGGCCAGTAAAGACCCCAGCACGCCTTCATTCAGCGCTTTGTCCAGGCTTTGAATAAAACGCCGGTTCAGTAAATACAGCGCCAGCACACCACCGCTCAGCGCTACGATGAGCGCCGCCTGCTGCAAACTATGATGCAGCCAGTTCGATAATCCCAGCACCACCAGCAGCGGAATGAGTCCCCGCATTGGATGGGGCAGCGCGCGGTCGCTCAGTTGCGGGTCGCTGTCGCGGCCAACAAAGACTTCGCCCTGCGCCACGGCATTCCTGATCATCTTGCTTAACCAGGCATAACCAAAAGCGGCCATAAAAATGGCGACCACGATACTGACTTCCCAGCCGGCATAAGGCGAGGTGTGCAGATATTGGATCGGGATCCAGTTCTGAATTTCCGGCGAACCGGCGGAAGTCATGGTAAAGGTGACAGAACCTAAGCCCAGCGCGGCCGGAATAAAACGCCGCGGTAAGTTGGCGTCTTTAAATAAACTGACTGCCATCGGGTAGGCCGAAAACGCCACGACAAACACCGACACCCCGCCGTAGGTCAGCACAGCACAGGCCAGCACTACAGCGGCGACGGCATGCGCCCGACCGAGTTTCTGCACAATCCACAAAGCGACAGCATCGGCGGCACCGCTGTGTTCCATCAGTTTGCCAAACAGCGAACCTAACAAAAACATCAGGAACCAGGCGGCGACAAAACCGGAGAAACCGTTCATGTAGGCGTGAATAAAATCGGCATTGCCGCTCGGTTGCCAGAACGGAATACCGTTCGTGACAGCGACAAACAACGCACACAGCGGCGCCAGAATAAACAGGTTCAGCCCGCGCATCGTCAGCCAGATCAGCAGGCAGAGCCCGAGCAACAAGCCGGTTAAACTCAGCATAAAAAGGTCCTTGCATCGGTTTTTTCTGAGTCTGAGCCATCAGGCAGCGTATCTCTATAGTACTAAGGTACAGATTAACATTTCATCAGTTCGGCCTAAAGTAAGGCTATCAGTCTGAGCGTATCGTCACTGATTTGCCTGTGCCCCGATTTTTATGACAGCGGTCAGCCGGCGGGTTAGTATCAAAACGAAATGCCCGGAGCACCTATAACAAGTAACTGAAATAATTCAGAAAGATAAGTGATAGCCGAGATCAGCAGGAGATGCCCGATGGCCCAGAATAACTATAAATTAACCCGTACCACTGAGAATTCGTTTAAACCGGCGCTGCTGGCGCTGACCATCAGCGCTGTACTGGCCGGCCCTGTCTATGCGCAGGATGCGGCAGCCGGTAAAGATGCGAAAAAAGAAGAAGCGGCACTGGAAGTGATCCAGGTGACGGCGCGTCGCACTGCAGAAAACCTGCAATCGGTGCCGGTGGCGGTGACCTCTATTGGCGCTGAGGATTTAAAACAAAAAGGCATCGAAAACCTGACAGCCATTCAGCAACAATCACCGAATACCACGCTGCAAGTGTCGCGCGGTACCAACAGCACCTTAACCGCTTATATCCGCGGTATTGGTCAGCAAGACCCGCTGTGGGGTTTTGAACCGGGCGTCGGCATTTATATCGACGACGTCTACATGGCCCGGCCACAAGGCGCGGCGATGGATATTTATGATGTCGAGCGCATCGAAGTATTACGCGGCCCGCAAGGCACTTTATACGGTCGCAACACCATTGGCGGCGCGGTGAAATATGTCACCAAACCCTTAAGCGGTGAAGACGAATTTGCCATTCGTGGCACTATCGGCAGCTACCATCAGCGCGACTTAAAACTGTCCGGCCAAAAAGCCATCACTGATAAATTCTCCATCGGCGCTGCCGGTGCTTTTTACGATCGCGACGGTTTTGGTAAATACCTCAATACCAACGCAGAAAACTACAACAAAGACATCATCACCGGCCGGTTCAGTGCGCAGTATCAGGCGCTGGACAATCTGCGTTTTAACTTTGCCTACGACAAAACCAAAGATGATTCCAATTCCAAAGGCGGCCACCGCTTAACACCAAGTTTGCTGACCAAAGAAGCCCCGCCGTCCAATGTGTATGACTCCAATACCAGCATGCCGGCCACCAACATGGTGCGTACCGAAGGCCACTCGCTGACGATGGCCTGGGACATTAACGCCGACTGGACGATGAAAGCCATCACCGCCAAACGCGAAGGCGTGACCGACACCAACATCGACTTTGACTCCACCAAATTACCATCGCTGGACGTGCCGGCATTTTATGAAGATGAACAAACCTCACACGAGCTGCAGTTCCTGTATAACAGCGGCCCACTGAAGTTCGCTTCAGGTTTGTATTCGTTTGAAGGCGACGCCTGTGGTGCTTTTGGTACTGTGCTGGTGTCTGGCCTTGGTGTGACCATTGAAAACGGTGGCTGTGTGCAGACGGATTCGTTCGCCGGTTATGCGCAGGGGACTTATCAGCTGAACGACCAGTGGTCGTTCACTTTGGGTGGCCGTTACACTGAAGACGACAAAGACGCCAACGTGTATCGTTTTGTTTATCTTGGTTACAAGCTGCCACGTAATGCCGCGACTAAAATCGGCACTCAGTCTGATTTTACCGGCAGCGAAAACTTCAGCCACTTCTCACCCCGCGTTGGTTTCGAATATCAGGCCAATGACAGCATGATGCTGTATGGCTCTTACACCGACGGCTTTAAATCCGGTGGTTTTGATATGCGTGGCAACCAGTCGGTCAACCCGAATGCCGGCGACCCGTATCAGCCAGAAACGGTCGACACTTATGAGCTGGGCCTGAAAAGCGAATGGCTGGACCGCCGTCTGCGGGTAAACGCCGCGGTATTTGCCTCGGCATATGATGATATGCAGGTGACAGTGCAGCGTGCAGTGAATAACACCGTGGCATCACAAGTACTGAACGCCGCCAGTGCCGATATCAATGGTATTGAACTGGAAGCGACAGCAGTTGCCACTGACGCACTGCAATTTAACCTGATTGTCGGTTACACCGACGCCAAGTTTAATGAAGTGCTGTTTTATGATGCCGTGACTAAAACCACTTCAGACGTGTCTGGGTTATGGTCTTTTGCTAATACGCCGGAGCTGACTGCGACATTAGGCGGCAAATACACAGTCGCGATGTACGGCGGCGAGCTGGTGCTGAACGCCAACCTGTCACATCGCAGCGAAACGCAGATCTTTGAGCTGCCGTCGATGCTGGACTACGGCGGTTACACGCTGTTTAACGCCGGTGCCACCTGGTATTCGCCGGATGGCAAGTGGGATGTATCGCTGCAGGGCCGTAACTTAGGCGATAAGATCACCCGCATCGCCGGTTACAACTTCCCGCTGCTGGCGGCTGAACAAACGGTTACCGCCTATTACGGCGACCCAAGAACAGTCAGCCTGTCGTTGGGCTACCGCTTCTGATGTGTTGCTGAAAACCCAGGCCGGTGCATGAGCACCGGCCTGCGGCTTGCACTGGTCTGCGACTTGCACTGGTCAGTAGCATGCCGCATCATGGTCGTTCTGCTGTCTGGACCTGTGACTTATGATTGCCATTATTGCTGATGACCACCCATTATTCCGTGTTGCTTTATCGCAGGCGTTGCAGACGATTCTCGGCCTTGAAGCCAGCCTGTATCAGGCGCATAGCATGGCGCAGTTGTGGCCTTTATTGCGTGAACACCCGGATACCCAATTAATTCTGCTCGACCTGAAACTGCCGGACGCCGAAGGCTTTGCCGGTTTAACTGCGCTGCGCACTGAATATCCGGATATTTCTATTCTGATGGTGTCAGCCATTGAAGACCCTGCCGTGATCAAACAAGCGCTGCAATTAGGTGCTGCCGCTTATCTGCCAAAATCTGCGCCGTTAGAAGTGCTGACCGAAGCGGTGGACGCGGTGCTCTCGGGGGACACCTGGTTGCCGGCGGATTTACAACAAAGTGTGGCGCAGGCGCAGGATTTGATTGACGCCGAATTCGCCGGCCGGCTGGAACAGCTGACGCCGCAGCAATTTCGCGTATTAAAAATGATTGCCGACGGCTTACTGAATAAACAAATTGCCTATGAAATGAATGTGCAGGAAACCACCGTCAAGCAGCATGTGTCGGCGATTTTGCGCAAGCTCAATGTGAATAACCGCACTCTGGCCGGGATCTTATTTGAAAAACTGAAACTTCCGGATACCCTGTAGCCTCTAACTGCCAGTTTTGAGTCTTTCGGGAGAGCGCCAGATGCGCCGTGTTTTTTTGTTAGCCCTGTCTTGTTCCACTATTTTCAGTAGTTTCCACAGTCACGCTACTCAGTTGCAGCCGCAAACCGGGCTCTGGCGCAGTCAGCATCAGGTGTTGGTGAATGGCGAGGATATTCTGAAGCAAATGCAGGCCTTGCAGTCGCAAGTATTGGCAGCAGTGCCGGCGGAACAACGCGCGTTAGTTGCTGGCATGATGCCGAAAAAAGACTTAAGTACGGCGCAGGAATGTCTGACCGCCGCTGAAGTCGCCTTATTAAAAACGCCGGAACAATGGCTGGCCAGAGCCAAACAACAGTTGCCGCGTTGCCAGCTGCAGCTGACCGGCAGTACCACCAATTCAGTGTCAGTCAAAGGCCAGTGTCAGGATCAGGGCGGTTACACCGGCTCGTTACAGGGCACTGTCACATTAAAAACGCCGCAGTGGATACAAATGAATATGCAAGGCACCGGCCAGTACAAAATGCCGCTGCCAGGCCAGGCGCAAAACGGTGATGTGCAATTTACCCTGAGCAGTGATTCGCGCTGGCAAAGCAACAGCTGTCCGGCCGGGATGCGCTGAACCGGTTGACCTGTTAACCAGATGTTGTGGTCCAAAAGGCTTTGCTGCATGCTGGGATTTTTCACCGCAACACAGGAACGCGCATGAGCACAACAAGCCCAAACAGCAGCGGCCAGCCCAGCTGGCAACAAACCCCACAGGCCGGTTTACAGGTCAATTCAGTCGCGGTCAGCCCCGACGGTCAACTGACCGTTGCTGGCACTTCCAGCGAATTTGGCAGCGGCCAGTTCAGTTTTTACGGTTACGACAGCAGCGGCAGCCTGCGCTGGTCGGTGCCGGTGACGGCCGACAACGCCACGCAGGGCATCTTCTGGGTCGCGGTCAGTGACGATAAACGATTTGCCGCCTGTGGTGGCGAGACCAGTAAAACCTGTGGTTTTCTGGTGATAGTGGATGGCAGTAGCGGCAATATTTTATTTACTGACAACAACTTACCTTCCAGGGTCAATCAATTGACCTTCTCGGCCGACGGCAATTGGCTGTTGGCCGGCTTCCAGCATGAAGTGCGGTTGTATCAGGCGTCGACCACCGGCGTGGCGCAGCCGGTGTTTGGCTTAGCGGACACTTTAGCGCTGCCGGCCGGTTTTTCCAGTTACAGTGCGGTGCTTGCTGCAAACGGCAGCCGGGTTTGGGTTGGCGCTATCGACTACAACGTGAAACCGGTCTACAGCGGGCTGGTGCAGCAGATTGCACTGGATAACGGTAAATTTGGCGCAGTGACCAGCTACTCACAGGCGCAAGGCGTGATGCGGGTCGTGACCACTGCGGATGGCGCTTATGCCGCGGCGGCGTTACACGACGGCAGCTGTGCGTTTTTTCAGGCTGTTCAAACCAGTACCGCATTTGTCTACAAGCCCGACCTGAGCGGGCTGAATATCGCTTATGCCATTGCGATCACAGAAACACCGGCGAAGCAGCTGGTGATAGTGGTCGGCGCTAATCAGGCTGAGGCTGGCGTGTTGTATCGGCTGGATGCTGTGCAAACCCAAGCAGAGATCGCGAACTATCCAGTCTGGGGGCCGCTGCTGCGCTGGAGCAAGCCGGTGCAATATGCCGTCAATCCGGGCGTAACTTTAGATGCTGCCGCCACGTTAGTCAGTGCCACCGACGGCAAACCGGACGAAAGCTCTGGCGGCAGTGACCAAAAAGAATCGCCGGGCAACTTTTATCTGTTCGACGCTTGTTCTGGTCAGCAACTGTGGCAATATGGCACTAAGCTGATGAACTGGCCCATGGCGTTGACACCCGACGGTAAAACCGCGGTGGGCGGCAGTGATGATGGCAGTATTTGTTACTGGAATTTGCAGTAAGTGAAATCTGAAGGTCTGGCCCGCGCGCCATTATTTGATCGCCAGCTTTGGCAAAGCAGGTTGCAGCAATCCTGGTTGTTGCGCAATGTGCTGTTGTTATGCCTGTGGCTGCTGGTGTTTGAGATCGGCTGGCTGGTGGAATATACCCATCACGCCAGCGTCTGGTATCCGGTAGCCGGTCTGACCTTCGCATCCTTGTTATTGCTTGGCTTTTCAGTGCTGCCGGCCTTATTGACCGGTTGTGTGCTGATCACCTTTTACACCGCCCGCCACTACGATATCGCCCTTGACCCGCTGCGCCTGCTTGAAGCCGGCTTGCTGTTCGGACTGGCGCATATTCTGCCTTATGCCGTTGGGGCTATTGCGCTGCGCACTCTGGCGAAAAAAGGCGCGCGCGATATCAGCCGGATCATCGTGCAGTTTTTGCTGATCGCCGCGCTCAGTTCATTTTGTGCCACCTGGCTGGTGATCCCGACGCTGGTGGTGACAGATTTGATGCCGGCTGCTGAAGTGGCGACAACCTGGTTACCGTTCTGGATTGGTGATATGGCCGGTGTGATGGTGCTGGCGCCATTTTTTGTCGGCTTACTCAGCCGGCTGTTGCCGGGCGCGTTGTTCCGGCTGACCGATATGACCAGCCTGACTCAACAACATTTCAGCCGGCGTTTTTTACTGAAACTGCTGCTGAATGGGCTGTTGCTGACTTTTTGTATGCTGCTGGCAAAAGTCACGGACTCGCCCAACAGCGCTTTTGCCATTTTCTTTCTGGTGATCCCACATATGTGGATTGCCTGTTCCGAATCGGCCTTGCTGAACGTCAGCAGTGTCGCCCTGTCGAGTTTTTTAATTGCGTTTTGGGTGCATCTGCTGGGGCTGATGGATTATGTGATGGTGTACCAGTTTGCCATCAACGTCATTGCTGCCAACACCTTGTTTGGCCTGGCGATCCCGACATTGCTGGCCGACAACATGCAACTGCGCAAAGTCGCCTTCACCGACAGCCTGACTCAGGTGGCGTCGCGCGACCGGCTGGAGCAGCGGGCGGCGCTGGAAGTGCTGCGCAGCGCACAGGAACAACAACCTTTGGCGTTGCTGGTGTTTGACATCGACCATTTTAAGAAAATTAATGATGAGTTTGGCCATCATGTCGGGGACCAGGCTTTGCAGCAACTGGCGCGGCTGGCCCAGCAGTCGCTGCGGCCTTTTGATTTGCTTGGCCGTTTTGGCGGCGACGAATTTGTGGTGTTGTTGCCACAGACGCCGGTGGCGGCGGCGCAGCACATTGCCGAACGGATCATTGAGCAGCTGCAGCAGGTCCGGATCGCCGACACCCACCAGCTGACCGCCAGTTTCGGTGTGGCCGGATTGCAGCCGGATGAAGATTACGAGCAGTTATTCCGCCGCGCCGACCGCGCGCTGTATCAGGCAAAACTGGCCGGTCGTAACCGTGCCTGTCTGGCTGTCGAAGACTAACCAATCAGAACACGGGTTCAGCGCAGCAGCCGTTGCAGCAAGCGTTTCAGATTGGCCGGTTTTAACGGTTTGAGCATAAAGTGAAAGCCTGCATTCAGCGCATGGTCGCGGGTTTGTTGTTGCTGATCGGCCGAATGGATCAACACCGGCACCTGCAGCGCATAATGCTGTTGCAGCTGCTGCGCCACTTCCACCCCCGTGGCGCCCTGATCCAGATGATAATCAAACAACAATAAATCCACGGTATGGCCAGCACTGAGCCAGGCGAGCGCCTGTGCCGGCTGTTGTGCCACTAAGACCTGACAATCCCAGCTTCTGAGCAGCGCCGCCACCGCGCCGGATAATTGCGGGTCGTTATCCAGCAATAAGATGGTTTTGCCGTGAAAACTGACCTGCTGTTCACGCGGTGTTGTCACGCGCGCCGGTAATGTGGTGGCGCTGCACAGCGGCAGCGTGATGGCAAAACAGCTGCCTTGGCCAGGGGTCGAATGCAGCGTCAACGGCAGCTGCAGTAAGTCGCTGATACGCTGACTGATGGCAAGGCCAATCCCAAGCCCCTGATTATCTGCCTGTTTGCCTTGCTGAAATTCCAGAAAAATCCGCTGCTGCTCATCCGGGCTAATGCCGATGCCGGTATCCCAGACTTCAATCCGCAGCGCCGGTTGCCCCTGTAACCGGCTGCGGCGGCAGCCCAGCAGGATTTTGCCCTGGCGGGTATAGCGGATGGCATTGGCCACCAGATTCTGCACCACGCGGCGCAGCAGCCGGCTGTCCGTGTCAACCCAGAGCCGGCTGGGACGATAGCGGAAGCGAATTGGCTTGCCGGCAGATAACAGGCCGGCCTCGCGGGCGATCTGGTCCAGCAGGCTGCTGACGCTGACCGGCGCTTTTTGCGCTTTGATCACACCGGCGTCGAGTTTGGTCAGTTCCAGAATACTGGCCAGCAGTTCTTCGGCGGAATTTAATGACGCAGCCAGATCCCGTGCCAGTTGCTGCACCTGCACGTCGGTGCTTTTCTCGCGGATCAGGCCACAGAACAAGGCCGCGGCATTAAAAGGTTGTAATAAATCATGGCTGGCGGCGGCGAAAAAACGGTTTTTGCTGGCGGTCTGTTCCTCCAGTTGCAGCTTGGCGCCTGCCAGCTGCTGGTTCAGCTGCTCCAGTTCGCAGGTCCGGCTGGCGACCCGTTGTTCCAGCGTGCTGTTGCTGGCTTCCAGTTGTTGTTGCACGTCGATAAAAGAGCTGACGTCGCTGTAAGTGGTGACAAAACCGCCGCCCGGCAGCGGGTTGCCCTGCATCTCAAATACCCGGCCGTCGCTTTGCCGGCGCTGAAAGCGATAGCTGCTGCCCTGGCGCAGAAAGTTGAGGCGTTTTTGGATCTCCGCTTCAACCTGAGCGGCGTCGGGTACCGCACTGTCGTGGAACCAGCCACGTTCGGCGTTAAAGCGGATCAAATCAGCCACAGGCCGGCCCACTTCAATCAGCCCCGGCGGGTAAGCAAACATCTGCAGATAACGCTGGTTCCAGGCGATGAGGCGTAAATCGGCATCCACCACGCTGATGCCCATACTGATATTGTCGATAGTGGCGCGCAGCAGTGCCTGATTAAACAGATAGACCTGACTGGCCTCGTCGACAAAACGGGCGACCGACTCCAGCGGTAACTGGCTGTTTTTGCCGGCGGCGTTTAACAACAGCCGCATGGACGCGCCACCGACCACGGCGGCCAACATGCGTTCGGTACTTTGTTGCAGGCCTTGTGGCGCCCGGCTGTCCAGTTGCGGTGTGGCCGTCTTGAAGTGGCGTTGCAACAATAAGCGGGCCTCGCGCTCACCGGCAAAACGTCGCACCAGCAAATAACAATCCTGCACCGTCAGCAGTGGTGACGGCTGCCCGGTCTGCGGTTTGCTCTGGCGGAAAAACCGCGCGCTTTCCAGATACTCGGTCAGCCGGGTCTGGCTGATTTGACTGACCAGCAATAACATCAGCGTGTTGACGCTGAGGCTGACGATGACGCCGAGGCTAATCAGATCAAACTGACCACCGAGTAACGCGTTGGGCGCTAAGGCCTGCCAGCCAAAAGGACCAGAACGCAACCAGTCCCAGCTTATTAAGCCGGCACGGCTTAGCTCCGGCAGCAGCAGGATATAAGCCCATAAGCTGGCACCGCTGAGTAAACCCGCCAGGGCGCCCTGACGGTTGACCCGCCGGCTGCGCAGACCGAGGATCAGCGCCGGCGCCAGCTGGGCTATCAGGGCAAAAGCCATCAGGCCGAGCTGCGCCAGGCCGGTTTCAGTACCAATCAGCAGGTAATACAAATATCCCAGCGTCAGGACACTGAGCATCGACAGCCGGCGCAGGGTCACCATCCGGATCCAGGGTTTGCCGTCGGCCGGTTTTTGTTGCTGGCGGTAAATCAGCGGCGTTAACAAGTCGTTGGTGATCATGATGCCAAGTACCACAGTGGCCACAATCACCATGCTGGTGGCGGCGGAAAAGCCACCCAGATAGGCCAGCAGCGCCATATCGGTGCGATTGGCGGACAGTGGCAGCTGCAGCACGACCAAATCGATGCTGGCGCTGTGGCCCAGCAACAAGGTACCGGCCAGCGCCACCGGCAGCGTAAACAGGCTCATCAGTAACAAATAACCGGGGAAGATCCAGCGGGCATGTTTTAAGTGCCGTAAATGCTGGATCTCAACAAAACTGACATGGAACTGGCGCGGCAGGCACAAGGTGGCGGCAAATCCGAGCAGCACATGGATCCAATACACCGACCACGGCGCGCCCTGACTTTGCAGTGTTGCTACCTCGGCGGAGCTGGCCGCTTTGGTAAAAATATCACTGAAACCATCAAACAAACCAAACACAACAAAACAACCCACGGCCAGCAAGGCCAGCAATTTGACCAGCGATTCAAAGGCGATCGCGGTCATCAGTCCAGGGTTAGGCTGATGGGCTTTGGCGCTGCGGCCGACAAACAACATGGCAAAGACTGCCAGCCACAAACTGACATACAAACCGGTGTCCTGATACCAGGGCCCACCGGCGTTGCTGCCAACCAGTGCGTTGATACTGGTCGACACCGCCTGCAGTTGCAGGGCGATATAAGGGATCACCGCCATCAGCACAATCAGCGTGGTGATCACTGCCAATAAACGCGAATGACCATAACGTGTGGCGATAAAGTCGGCCACTGAAGTAATGCGCAGGCGCCGGCAGACAATCGCGATACGGCTAATCAGGCCAAAGGCAAAGCAGAATAATAACAACGAACCAATATAAGTCGGCGGGATCCACCAGCCATTGACAGCCGCCTGCGCGGTGACACCATAAAAGGCCCAGCTGGTGCAATAAATCGCCAGCGCGAAACTGAAGACCCAGGGAGCAAGTGGGTGGGCACCGGTAAAACGCCGGCCCAGCCGGCCGACGCTGTACAATACCAGCAGATAGAGCAACGACAGTGCGGCGATGCTGCCAATACCAATGCTGCCCTGACTCAGAATCATCTCAGATTTTACCGGATCCACCGCGAAGCCTTTGATTGTGCCTGAAGTTCCGGCTGACGCAAAGCGCAGCGCCCGGACTTAACGTGCCGTCCAGCCGCCATCCAGTACCAGCGTTTGCGCGGTGATATGCCGGGCTGCCGGCGCGGTTAAAAACAGCGCTGTGGCGGCAATTTCATCGACACCGATAAAGGCTTTTTGCGGCATTGGCGCCAGCATGATTTTTTCGATGACTTCGGTTTCACTGAGCTGATGCTCTTTACATTGCGCGGCGATCTGCGCGTCTACCAGCGGCGTGCGTACATAGGCCGGGCAAATGGTGTTGATGGTGAAATCAAAATCGGCATTTTCCAGCGCCACTACTTTACTAAAACCCAATAAACCATGTTTGGCCGCCACATAAGCCGACTTAAACGGCGAGGCGACCAGCGCATGAATAGATCCGACATTCACGATACGGCCAAAACCGCGGCTGCGCATGCCGGGCAGCAGGGCTTTGCTCAGCATCGCCGGGCCGGTCAGCATCACCTGCAGCAATTGTTGCCATTTCTGCTCCGGGAAATCATCCAGCCGCGCCACATGCTGGATGCCGGCATTATTGACCAGAATATCGACCGCGCCTGCCGCGGCGGCCGCCTGTTCGATACTGTCCTGCCGGGTCAGATCTAGCAGCAAGGCCGACGCCTGGCCGCCACTGGCACTGAGTTCCGCCGCTTTTTCCTGCGCCAGCGCCAGATTAATATCAGCCAGAATGACCTCATGTCCGTCGGATGCAAAGGCGCAAGCCACCGCAAAGCCAATACCACCGCTGCCCCCTGTGATCAGTACCCGCATAACACCCTCTTATTTCATCAAGCTGTTTTGTTGCAGGCTAAAAGTTAATGTGCCGGGGGTAAACGGTACTTTAGTGCTATAGCCAGACGGCCGGGCTGAGACTATCGCCACGAAAGTGATGGTGAAAATAACAGCAGCGATGCAATTAACTTCGGGTTGCTGCCAGTGCCAGCCTGAAGTTCTGTTGATGGATTTGCCTGAAGTGCCAGTCATAGCACTGAGGTGGTAGAAAATCGCAGGAGACTTTGCCAGAGCCCTTATCTATGCTATGTTTTGGTGCATAACTATAAAATTATCTCGTGCTCCAAACGCAGTTTAGACCGTAAAAAACAGCTGATAACAATGTGTTGTGCCATTGTTTCGCGTTAAGTCGGGAAAAGTCCTGCTCAGTTGCACTTCATTCTGTAGACCTGTCACGTAAGGAAATCTGCATGCAGACTTCAACCGCTCTGATCACCAACGACGCCGTCGTTCTTGGCCTGTTGGCATTGATCCTGGGGTTTGTGTTTCATACCAGCCACAGCGCCAGCCCGTTCTGGCAAAAATTTTACCGTTATGTGCCATCGGTATTGTTGTGTTATTTCATTCCATCGTTGTTTAACAGCTTTGGCATTATTGACGGCGAGCATTCGCAGTTGTACCAGATGGCGTCGCGTTATCTGTTGCCGGTCTGTCTGGTGCTGCTGACGCTGAGCGTCGATTTTCGCGCCATTCTGGGCTTAGGCCCCAAAGCGTTAATTCTGTTTTTAACCGGTACTGTTGGTGTGGTGCTGGGGGGGCCGGCTGCGCTGGCAACCGTGGGTCATTTCTTCCCGGAGCAGCTTGGCGGGCAAGGCGCCGATGCGGCCTGGCGTGGCATGTCGACAATCGCCGGCAGCTGGATTGGCGGCAGCGCGAATCAGGCAGCGATGAAAGAAGTGTTTCAGCCCAGCGGTGAGATCTTCTCAGTGATGATTACGGTTGATGTGCTGGTCGCCAATATCTGGACCGCAGTGCTGTTGTGGATGGCGGCAAATGCCGCACGGCTGGACCAGGCCAATGGTGCTGATACCCGCGCACTCGAGCATTTAAAAGGCAAAATCGAGCAATATCAGGCAGAAAATTCACGGAATCCGTCAACCAATGACCTGATGATGATTATTGCGGTTGGTTTTGGTGTGGCCGGTTTGTCACACTGGCTGGCCAATATCATCGCTCCCTGGATTGAGCAAAACGCGCCGGGTCTTGCGATGTACAGCCTGACCAGCACGTTCTTCTGGATTGTGGTGCTGGCGACGACTTTTGGTTTGTTGTTATCCGGCACTAAACTGCGTCACCTCGAAGCCACCGGCGCATCGAAAGTCGGTTCAGTGATGGTGTATATCCTGGTCGCCACTATCGGTATGCATATGGACGTGACCGCCATCGTGGATTATCCGGTGATGTTTCTGGTGGGGCTGATGTGGATCTCCATCCATGCTGCTTTGTTACTCGGCATGATGAAACTGCTCAAAGCGCCGGTGTTTTACATGGCGGTTGGCAGCCAGGCCAACATCGGCGGTGCGGCTTCAGCGCCTGTCGTGGCTGCCGCTTTCCACCCGGCGCTGGCGCCTGTTGGGGTGCTGCTGGCGGTTCTGGGTTATGCACTGGGCACTTATGGTGGTTACCTGTCAGCACTGATGATGCAGGCCGTGGCGCCTTAAGGCGTTCTGCCAGATATAAAAAAGGAGCCGGCCGGCTCCTTTTTTTATGCGCTTAGCGCGGACAGGACGCGGTGGATTCGCGCACCAGTAATTCCGGAATAAATACCGGCTGTTGTTCTACCGCACTGCGGGTATTGCCGGGGCGGGTGTGGCGAAACAATAATTCTGCTGCTTGCGAGGCGATAGTGCTGTTCGGCTGGTTGGCGGTGGTCAGCGGTGGCCAGGTCTGGCGAGAAAACGGGCTGTTTTCAAAACCGACAATCGACAGCTGTGCCGGGATCGCCACATTGGCGAGGCGCGCACTGAATAAAGCGCCGGCGGCAATTTCGTCGTTACAGGCGAAAATGGCGGTTGGTTTGTGTGGCAGTGCTAACAAATGGTTGGCGCCTTTGACCCCAGATTCAAACGAATAACTGCCCGGCACCACAAACTTCGGGTTGGCCTGAATGCCGCGCTTGGTCAGCGCAGCCTGAAAACCGGCCAGCCGTTCGCCGCTGGAGCTGTGTTCTTCGTCACCGCACAAAAATGCGATGTCGGTATGGCCCAGTTCCAGCAAATGGTTGGTGATTTTAAAAGCCGCCGTGAAGTCGTCAATTAATACGCAGTTGGTCAGTTTGGGCGACGGCGTCGAGCCGGAAATGATCCGGACAAAATCTACTTCAATCCGCTCCAGCGCTTCGGCAATTTCCGGCATTTCGGAGAAGGGCGGGGTCAGCACCAGGCCTGCGAGGCGGGCGTGCTGCACCACGTCAATCACTTCCTGCACAATATTGGCCGATTTGGCGTTGGTGGGATGGATCAGCAGTTCATAACCATGCTTGCGGCAGGCATCCAGCAGACCCTTTTGCATATCAATAACGTAATAAGCGTTCGGGTTGTCGTAGATATAACCGATGCTGTAAGAACGGGTACTGGCCAAATTCCGCGCAGCCGCATTGGGCTGGTAGTTCAGCTGCGCGATGGCGGCTGTGACTTTATCCAGCGTGGCCTTTTTCACAGAAGGCTCGTTGTTCATCACCCGTGACACCGTTTTGATTGACACTCCGGCCAATTCTGCGACGTCATTAATCGTTACTTTCATAGCGCTTTCCAGGCAAAACCAGTACTGTCGGCAGGACCTTTGCAGCAATTGCAAACGCCTGTATTCCGGGCGCTTCAGGCCAGAAATGACAGCGTTAGTCATTTTGTAAGAATAATTGAACTAAGGGATACAACGTTTTGGCCAAAACAGCAATTATTAATTTGGCAAAAACTGAGCAGTTTTACGTCTCTGAATTTTCTTAATTAAAAAAGATCTTAATAATCAGTCTGATACTTTACCTTTTCTGGCTGGCAGCTGGCGGAGTTGTCTGACCTGTCTCAAAATTGCGCTGGGAACAGTGTTTGTCCAATGCGTCAGATTCCGGCTAAAAATTCGGCGAATGGGGTTTGCAAAGTAAAATTAATTTGTGTATGTTGAGTTTTAATGACAGCGTTGTCATTGCAGGACAGAAAAAATTTCATCGCACACGAAGAAAAACAGGAATGGGAGAAGCTTATGTCGCACAATAAAATGAATAAATGTGCCTTAGCCGTCAAACTGAGTCTGTTGGTCGGAAGCGGGGTGCTCGCAGCACCAGCGCTCGCGCAACAAGCCCCAGCATCAGGCGCACAACAAAAAGAACAACAGGTTGAAGTCATCCAGGTGCGCGGTATCCGCGCCAGTACAGCCGCTTCAATTAACACCAAACGTTTTGGTACTTCACAGGTTGACGGGATCACCGCGCAGGATATCGGCAAGTTACCTGACGTGACCATCGCTGACTCACTGCAACGTATTACCGGTGTGCAGATCGAACGTGTGGCAGGTGAAGGTGGTCCGGTGGCGATCCGTGGTTTACCACAAATCGACACCACGCTGAATGGCGAAGTATTTTTAAGTGCGACAACGATTGACGCTTCCCGTGCTGACTACGGTGATCTGCCTTCTCAGCTGTTTTCCGGCGTAGATGTATTTAAATCAGGCGAAGCCAGACAAAGCGCCAAAGGCATTTCAGGTTCAATTGACTTAAGAACCCGCCGTCCATTTGATATGGAAGAAGGTTTTACTTTTGCCGGTGGCGCTGAAGCAACGCGCGGTTCAATCAGCAAAGAGACTGACCCTTCTGTCAATGGTCTGTTTTCCTTCCGTGAAGACAAATGGGGTCTGTTAGTGTCTGCCGTGACCTCTGAAGCCAACCTGGCAACAGACTACAACGGTTATTTCGATACCTCAGAAAACGGCGGTATCGGTGCAGCCAACAACAACTTTACCTGGGGTGCCAACCCACGTGGCGACACAGTCCGTCACGTAGTACCACAAGGTTTTGCTGCGTTTAACAAGCAGGAAGAGCGTGAGCGTACCGCATTCCAGACTTCATTCCAGGCCGAAGTTGCCAACGGTTTTGAACTGATCGCCGATTATTTCTATACCGATCAGGAACGTTTTAACGCCCGTAGCGGTTTCTCACAAAACAACCGCTGGTACACTTTTAATGATTATGCGTTCCCAACGGCCACAGGCTGGACTGGCGATAAACACAACTGGACTACTATTGATCCGGATACCAATAAACCAGTCACTCATGAATGGGGTGCGGTCAACGCATTCCAGCTGCGTCCGTGGCGGATGCAATCATTCACTCAGGTGAATATCAACGAAGAAAAATCACGTAACCTGAACCTGCAACTGAAAATCGATCAGGGCGGCCCACTGAAAGGCGACATCCGCGTGACCCGTGCTGATGCATCACACACGATGCGTCATGGTTACGGTGAAGGCGATATGCTGAGCATCGACAAAGGCACACTGGTTACAGGCCCTGGTCAGTTCTCGCAGGGCGCAAACTGTAAAAACGGTGAAACTATTGTCGGCGCCAATGGTGGCTGTTTCGCCCGTTTCTCTCCAGGCGGCATCGAAGACAACAAATTCCTGCTGACTTATGATGCGTCTGGCAAACACCCGGTATTTGGTGGTTTTGACCAGATCGTCAACGGTGGCGCCGGTGCGCGTAGCGTTGCGGCCTACATGGCAGACCTGAATTCTTACCATGTTGGTGCGTTCTCATCGGAAGGCAACACTGATACCAATGGTGAAATTAATACTGTCAGCACCAAGTGGAACTATGAGTTCCAGGACGGCTTCATTAAGAGCGTCGACTTCGGTATCCGTTCACTGGAACGTGAAGTAGACCGCGCCGATTTCACTTATACCTCTGATTTCGGTAATGGCTGTGATATCGCGCAGTGGAAAGCGGTTGACCAGTACATCAACACCGCAGGCTGTCAGGGCAACCCGGCTGCCGGTGAATACCTCAAAGCAGACGCAGTGCACGATGGTCAGGTGATTAAAGCCGGCACCTGGATGCCATATACGCTGTTAGCGCCGACACGTCTGGATAAACACACTACTGTGTCTTATCAGACCAACTTCGGTGGTGTACAGGGTATTCCGGGTGTTTGGGTGATTGACCCAAGCAACTTCCGTGACCCACGTGCTTTCCATGAAAAAACCTTCGGCAACGTGAAACGCGTTGAAAACGCCGGCGCCAGCTATGACGTCGGACTGGACGAATTTAACTACTTCGCCCAGGCCAACTTTGAACAAGGCATCGTCAGCGGTAACTTTGGTATCAAAGTGGTTGAAACCGAACTGTACGTGAAGCAGAACCTGACCGGTCAGAACTTACCACACAGTGGTCTGGCACCGGATGCCGGTGATGCGGTAACGACCCGTGATTACACCGACTACCTGCCGTCACTGAACGTGAATGTGGAAGCAGCGGAAGATGTGATCCTGCGTGGTGCCTTCTCGAAAAACATGCAGCCACTGGACCTGATGGTGTGGGGCGGCGGTAAATCAGTGGGTATGACCATCGATGGCAGCTGTAACTGTCTGCGCGTGCGTAACGGTAACCTGACTGGTAACCCACAGTTGAATCCGTGGCGTTCAGACAACTATTCATTGTCGGCAGAATATTACCTGGGCAGCGCCTCTATGGCCTATCTGTCTACCTACAAAATTGAGATCGAAAGTTTCACGAAGAGCGGCACAGTTGAGATCGACGAGCCGGATCTGGACGGTGTGAAACGTGGTCCGTGGCCATTCACCACCCAGGTTCAGGGTGAAGGTGGTAACGTGACAGGTCTGGAGATCGGTGGCCGTCTGGCGCTGAACGACGTGCTGGATGAAGGCAGCTTCCTGTCGCACTTCGGTCTGGATGCAAACTACACCCTGAGTAAGTCGAAACAAGACAAAAAAGGTGCTAATGGTAAAGACTTACCATTCCCTGGCATGTCAGAAGACACTTACAACTTTGTGGTGTGGTATGAACAGGGCGGTTTCTCTACCCGTCTGGCGTGGAACTCACGCAGCCCACGTCTGATCACTCAGGGTTCAGATGCGGTTGGCGGTCAGTCACTGTATCAGGACACATATGCGCAGTTAGACCTGAGCGTATCTTATGATTACGACGACATGACCAGCTTCTATGTGAACGGTTCGAACATCACTGAAGAATTCCAGCAAACTTATCTGGAATATAAATCACAAAAAGCATTCCAGAACGTGTATGAAGCACGCTGGACTGCCGGTGTTCGCGTGAAGTTCTAAGCGAAGCGTTGCCGTAACAAAATAAAAACCGTCGCAGCTGCTGCGACGGTTTTTTTTCATCAGCGACTGCAATAAGGTAACAGTTCAGTCCTGCAGCAGAGGCCCGTATGCAAAAAACTGCGATTAAAAATATCGTTATTGTCGGTGGCGGCACGGCCGGCTGGATGTGTGCAGCTGCGCTCAGTCAGCATTTCAGCGCGCCGCAATTTCAGGCGCAACCGGTGAAGATCCGGCTGATTGAGTCGTCAGAACTGGGCACTGTTGGCGTTGGTGAGTCCACTATTCCCAGTATCCGCCGGTTTTATGCCCGGCTGGGGCTGACCGACCCACAAGTGATCGCCGCGACCAAAGCCACCTGTAAACTCGGCATTGAGTTTCGCAACTGGCGCACCATCGGCAGCCGTTTTATCCATCCTTTTGGTCTGTTTGGGCAGAAGATCCGCGATGTGCCGTTTATCGACTGTTATTTACAGGCACGGGCACTGGGGGACGACACCCCGCTTGCCGCCTATTCACTGGGGGTGAATCTGGCAGATCAGAACAAATTTTGTCTGCCGGCGCCACAGCCACAGTCAATGCTGAGTATTTTTGACTGGGCCTTACATTTTGATGCTTCCCGATTTGCCGTGCTGATGCGCGAGTACAGCGAAGCACATGGCGTGCAGCGCACCGACGCGAAAATTGAACAGGTGCTGAGCAGCGACGCCGGCATTGCCGGTCTGGTGCTGCAAAGCGGTGAAGTGGTCCAGGGCGAATTTTTTGTCGACTGCACCGGTTTTAAAGGCATGTTAATCGAAGAAACACTGCACAGCGGCTACGAAAGCTGGTCGCACTGGCTCAGCTGTGACCGGGCCATTGCGGTGCAAAGTGAAGTCAGTGGCGCGCCGCTGGCGCGGACCCGTGCCACCGCGCACAGTGCCGGCTGGCAGTGGCAAATTCCGCTGCAACACCGTCATGGCAATGGTTATGTCTACAGCAGTGCCTGTATCAGCGACGATGAAGCCACCGCAACGATGCTGGCGCATGTCAGCGGTCAGCCATTACACAACCCGCGCCAGTTCAGGTTTACGCCGGGCCGGCGCAAACAGGCCTGGGTGAAAAACTGTGTGGCGCTTGGTCTGGCTTCGGGTTTCCTTGAGCCGCTGGAATCGACCAGTATTGCGCTGATTGAAACCTCGATTGATCGCCTGTTGCTGACGTTCAGCACACCAGCGTATGACCAGGCCGACATTCAGCGCTTTAACCAGGTGACCCAACTCGAATACGAACGGATCCGTGATTTTATTATTCTGCATTACAAAGCCAACCAGCGGGATGACGCGCCGTTATGGCGGCAATGCCGCGACATGAGCCTGCCGCCGGAACTGGCGGACAAAATCCAGGCCTACCGCGAGCGCGCGCAGGTACCCCGGCTGCCGTGGGAGATTTTTGGCACGGACAGCTGGCTGGCGTTGTATGACGGGCTGGGCGTGGTGCCAGCGGCTTATGCTCCGGCAGCCAGCGCGCTGGACCCGCAATATTTATTACAGGAACTCGGCCGGATGCGGCAGTTTATCAGCCGCACAGTACAGGCCGTGCCGGAACATCAGGAATTTTTACGCCGTTTTTGTGGTTATCAGCCGATGCCACCAGCGGTGACAGGAGCCGCGACATGAGGACCCCCTCAGCCCCCGCTATTGAAAAGTTTGTCATCGCCGGTGGTGGCACTGCCGGCTGGATCTCCGCAGCGACGCTGGCGCGGATCTTTGCCGGCAGCACAGTGAAAATTGAGCTGGTCGAGTCGGAAGAGATTGGCATTATTGGCGTCGGCGAAGCCACTATTCCGCCGCTGCTGGCGACACTGAATAGCCTTGGCATTGATTTGGTTGAGTTTATCCAGGCAACCCAAGCCACCTTTAAATGGGGCATCCGCTTTGAGGACTGGCACCAGAAAGGCCAGGGCTATTTCCATCCGTTTGGTGTCCTCGGCAAACAAATCGACGGCCATGATTTTTATCAGTGCTGGTTAAAATGCCGCGCTATGGGTGACTCTTCGTCATTGATGGCGCATTCACCGGAAGCTGTGCTGGCTGAAGCCAACAAGTTTTTCCTGCCGCATCAGGCGGCGAATACCCCGCTGGCGATGGCGCAATACGCCTTGCATCTGGATTCGACCCTGGTTGGCCAATATCTGCGCCGGTATGCCGAGAAACTGGGCGTGGTGCGCCACGAAGGCAAAATCGCCAGCGTCAGTCAGCTGCCCAACGGCGATATCAGTGAGCTGGTATTACAGGATGGCCGGGTGCTCAGTGGCGAGTTTTTTATCGACTGCACCGGCTTTCGCGGCATTTTGATTGAACAGACCTTAAAAGCCGGTTACGAAGACTGGTCTTATATGCTGCCTTGCAACAAGGCGGTGACAGTCCAGACGGAAAATGTCGCAGATCCAAGACCTTATACTGTCGCCCGTGCCCAGGATGCCGGCTGGACCTGGCAAATTCCGTTACAGCACCGTGCCGGCAACGGCTATGTCTATTGCAGCGATTTTATCAGCGACGATCAGGCGAAACAGACGCTGTTGCAAACAGTGGATGGCAAACCGCTGATGGAACCCCGGGTGATCCCCTTTGTGACCGGCATCCGCAAACAGCCGTGGCAGCGCAATTGTCTGGCGCTCGGGCTGGCCCAGGGTTTTCTTGAACCGCTGGAATCGACCGCTATTCATTTAGTGTCAAAAACACTGGCGCTGTTCGTGCGGATGTTTCCTGACCGTGGTGACAACAGTGTGTTGCGGGCCGAGTTTAACCGCCGGGTCTATGCCGATTATCAGGAGATCCGTGATTTTCTGGTGCTGCATTATTGTGAAACCCAGCGTACCGACACCGAGTTCTGGCGCTGGTGCCAGCAAATGCCAGTCTCTGACAGCCTGCGTTATAAGCTGGATTATTTCCGCCACAGCGGCAGTATCATTCCGGGCGCCGAAGAGTTGTTTCAGCCCACCAGCTGGTATGCGGTATTTACCGGCATGGGCGTGCTCCCGGCCCGCTATAACCCAACGGTGGACGCGCTTGATGCAAAGAAACTGCAGCAAAGTCTGCAGGCCGGCCAGCAAGGTATTTTGCGTTATGCCGGCACCCAGCCTTCGCATGGTGATTTTTTGCGTCAGTACTGCGCCGCGCCTAAATTGTAACTTCTGAGTACTATATTGTTTGCAATTGTAGGTTGTTATCTTTTTATATTTTTTTGATAAAATTATTTTTAATATTTACTGCGGCGCTCCTGGTAATGAAAATGAATGCGGTTTTAATAAACCTTAATTTCATATCGTTACGGATATATATAAAAGGAGTTGCTTAATGATTTATAGAATTAATAAATTTATACCTGCTGCGATGGCAGTTTTATTGCTTGGTTCTCCTGCTGTTATGGCTGCAGGAGACCAGCAAGTGAATTGCCGAATGGAAACGACAGAAATCCCAGTTTACAGTGGTTGGGCACATTGTTCTGTTGGAGGTAAAACATTAAGTGAATATTTCGGTCACAGTTATAATGCGAGCGTCACGATCCGCGATACACAAGATTTTACTAAGTACTGTAGTGCGACGTTAAACCAAACGAGTACCGAGAGTCGTACTAAAAATATTTGCGACTACACGCCTATGGCGACAGTTTCAGCAATGCCAGCTAAACAAATTGCATCGGGTTCTCCTTATATTGCAGAGGTAAAATCATTTTTTAGTGATCGTGATGGTACTATTGTACGAAAAGAATTATCTGTTGACGGAGTAGTAGTTCGTACTGGTAACGGTTCTGCGTCGTTGACTCATTCAATCGCTTATTACTCTAAACCAGCAAAAGGGACATGGATGCATGTTTCTGTCGTGGCAACAGATGATGATGGTTATACAACAACAGAAACAGGCCGTTTTGATGTTGGGGCGAAGTAAAAATTTATTTATAGTACTGGCTTTTTAATATCGGACTATCATCCTGATTCTTATTGTTTACCACGGCAGAGTAATCTGACCGTGGTTTTTTTTATTCTAAATAATTATTGCCGCACAATGGCGGGCGATAAATTCCTGATGACTGATCGCCGACGTCGCGGCCTGACGCAGCGATTGCTGTAACTGGGCCAGGCGTTGTTGCATCAGTTCCAGTGGCACCTGACCGGCTCTTGGGTCAAAGCCCTGCGCCTGAAAACCATAACCGTTGTACATGGCGAGCCAGCTGGAGGCTTTAAATGACTCCTGATCATATTGCGCCAGATGGCCGCGTTCACGGTACAGGTCCATTTTGTGCTGCAGGCTGTCCGGGACCTGCATGGCAGCGCAGTACCGCCAGAATTCGCTGTCGCGCCGTGCGCTCAGTTTGTAGTGCAGGATCAGGAAATCGCGGATGTTTTCCAGTTCGGTATTATGCAGCCGGTTCACTTCGGCGATGCCGGCCGGGGCAAAATCCTGATCGGGGAAAAATGCCTGCAGTTTGGCAAGCGCGGTTTGCACCAGCGAAATACTGGTTGATTCCAGTGGTTCGAGGAAGCCGCTGGCAAGGCCGAGCGCAAAACAGTTTTTGTGCCAGATCACTTCCCGCCGGCCCGGCGTAAAACTCAGCTTGCGCGGGCTGTTCAGTACTTCGCCTTCAACGGTATCGAGCAGTGTTTGCCGGGCGGATTCGTCGCTGCAAAAGGCGCTGGCATAGATATGGCCATTGCCCATCCGGTGTTGTAGCGGGATGCGCCATTGCCAGCCGGCGTCCATCGCAATAGAACGGGTATAAGGCAGGATCGGACCGCTGCGGCTGGTTTGCACCGCCTGCGCCGCGTCGCACAATAACCAGTGCTGCCAGCTCTGATAACCAACGCCGAGCGCTTCACCGAGCAGCAGGCTGCGAAAACCTGAGCAGTCGATAAAAAGTTCAGCGCTCAGCGTTTCGCCAGTATCCAGCACCAGCGTGTCGATAAAACCGCTGACGGGGTTCAGCGTCACCTGCTGAATTTGCGCATCGACATGGCGCACACCAGCCGCCATTGCGTGTTGTTTCAGATAAGCTGCATATAAGGTGGCGTCAAAATGATAGGCATAGTTAAAATCGGCCAGCGGTGAACTGGGTTGTGGATGCGGCTGGGCAAACTTGGCCTGTTCGGCCAGCGCGCAGGCAAAAGAAAAATCCTCAAAATTCTGTGGCTGGCCGCTGAGCGCCAGCCGGTTCAGGTAATGATGAAAAGCGACCTGATCTATCGGCAGACCAAAATCAGAGAACGGATGGAAAAACTGTTGTCCTGTCGCCGACCAGTTCTCAAAGCGGATGCCGAGTTTAAAACTGGCCTGGGTCGCTTTGATAAAGGCGATTTCTTCCAGCCCCATCTGATGGTTAAAGTGGACAATACCGGGAATAGTCGCTTCGCCAACTCCGACAGTGCCGATCTGGCTGGATTCGACCAACGTGATGTGTAAAGGCTCAGTGCGGACCATCCGGGCCAGACTGAGCGCGGCCATCCAGCCGGCGGTGCCGCCACCGACAATCACAACTGAAGAGATGGGTTTTGCCATGATATTTCTGCTTATCCGCTAAAAGACGACCACCTATTAAGCATTGCGCTGACAGCGTTGTCAATTGGCGGCAGCGCAGGACGCCGGCCGCGTTTGTGGCTGCGCAGATGGCGCCAGCATCTGGGTTAAAAAGCCGGCCATCCGCTGCAGCAATAATTGGGTTTCTGCAGCCTCAGGCAGGGCGGCGGCAAACACATGCAACATGCCGTCGTACAGATCCAGCAGTACCGCAGCGCCGTGGTCGGCCATCGCGCGGTAGAGCCGGATACTGTCGCTGAGTAACAGCTCGCGGCTGCCACTTTGGATCAGGGTTGGAGTAAAGGTGGCACTGAACTTTGCATAAACCGGCGACACCCACGGGTGCTGCCAGTCCGCTGGGGCGGCATAAGCTGCAGCAGCGCGGGCAAGATGGCGCGGGTAACTGAAATAGGGATCGTCGTCACGCAGACTGTCGCGGCTGTCGCCGTGATTGCCGAGTTCAGCCCAGGGTGACCACAGCACCAGCGCCTGCGGAGGCCTTGGTGTGCGCAGCGCCAGCACTGTGGCCAGATTGGCGCCGGCGGAATCGCCAAAATACACCAGCCCCTGCGGATACTGCCCGGCCAGTGCTGTGCTCAGTTGCAGCAAAGACTGCTGGATCTGCCGCCACTGTTGCTGTGGCGCTTTGGCATAATCCGCCACCAGCACCCGGATACCAAGCCGGGCCGCCAGCCGCGCCGCCAACGCACTGCTGCTGTCTGCGCTGCCTAGTGTAAAAGCACCGCCATGCAGATACAGCAGGGCCTGCTCGTAACACAGCTGCGCTGGGGTCAGCGTCAGCACTGGGATGCCGGCGACCGTCTGCCGGGTCATGGCCACGCCACTGCGTTGCACTTGTGCAAGTGCAGCGGGCCGTGTTGCATCGTCCAGCCGCTGCCGTAAGGCCTGCCAGGCTTGATGATCGCCAGGCTGTGGAAAAGACGGTAGCGCACTTTGCGGTGGCAGTTGTTGCCGGTATGCCGCCGCAGCGGCGGATTCGGCCCGGGCGCCGTTCAGCTGGCCACAGAGCAGCAACACCATCAGCTGTGGCAGCCATGCGCTCAGCGCCCGAGCGGTCATGCTGGTCTGAGCCTGTTAACCAGATGATCCGCCAGCCGCAAGGCCAGCGCGGCAATGGTCAGCGTCGGATTAACGCTGGAGCCACTGGCAAACACAGTGCCGCCATTCAGATACAGATTCGGATGGTCGTGTGCACGGCAATCGGCGTCTACCACCGACTGGGCCGGATCTGTGCCCATGATTGTAGTGCCAAGGCTGTGCGCGTCTGAGCCCATATGCATATCAATCTGCACCCGGGCGCCGATGGTTTTGGCGATTTGCCGGTATAGCCCGGCGCTGTGTTCGCAGCTTTTACGCGCATAGTCGTCGACCCGCCAGTGCACCACCGGCAACGGCAGGCCCAGCACATCTTTTGCCGTCGGATGCAAAGTGACACGGTTGTCCTGATGCGGCAGTTGTTCGTGCTGTACATAAGAGCTGAACCGGCGCACGGCTTGCTGGCGGATCGCCTGATTCAGCGCTTCGCCGGTCAGGCCTTGCTCAATCAGGGCTTCAGTGACGGGTTCGAGTTGATTCCCGTTTAAGATCGAAAATTTTTTCGCCCCCATTTCTTTACGGAATTCACCATCCATAAACTGAGTGATCCCGGTGATGCCAATCGGGCCACGGCCGGCGTATACCGGGAAATCACAGTCAAAAGTGGCATAAATATGCGGATGGTCCATCAGGTTGCAACCGACCAGGCCTGAGCTGTTGGCAAGCCCGGCCGGGCTGTGCTTGCTGACGGACATCAGCAGGATTTTGCAGCTTTCAATCGCATTGGCTGCCAGCACATAACAACGTGCCTGGACCTGATGGCGCCGGCCGTCCGGGTCCAGATAAAACAACGCACTGATGTTGCCGTCGGCCTGATCCTGCAGCTGATGCACGACGGCGTTATAACGCACCTCGGCGCCGGCCTGCAGCGCTTTGGTTAAGGTCATATCGGCACAGTACTGCGCGCCTATTGGGCAAATCGGCACACAGTTGTTATTGCCACAGCACGGCGGTCGCTGGTCATACAACTGGGTGTTGCGGGCCACCGGTTCCTGAAACAACTCCATCCCGATGGCTTTGAGCGGGCCGGCCAGCAGCTGGTCCATCACCGAAAATTGCGGTGGTGGCATCGGGAAGGCTGTGCTGCGCGGCAGGTCCAGATGGGGGATGTCGCGGCCCGCCACGCCCATTTCCTGCTCAGCGGCAGCGTAATAAGGTTCCAGATCCTGATAACTGATCGGCCAGTCGCGCCCGACGCCATAATGCTGTTGCAGCCGGAAGTCTTTGGCCGGGATGCGCCACGACGCCGAACCCCAGTGCCAGGTGGTGCCACCGGCCGCACGGATATAAGTGGTGTCGTAGGCTTGCGCCGTCGACGTCAGATACGCCGGATCGCCAATCGGATCGGCCTGCCGGGCATGGGGCTGCGCCGGATACGGCGCCATCGAATCCCAGCGTGCCGAAGCCCTGTGGCGGCTGGCCAGTTGCTGCCGCTCCAGCCGGGGGCCGGCTTCGAGGATCAGCACCTTCAGACCACTGCGTGCGGCCTGCCAGGCGGTCATGGCGCCGGCGACGCCGGAACCGACTACCACCAGATCGTACTGTGTCGGGGTCATCAGGCCACTCCTTCTACGCTCTGCCAGAAATTAACCGGTCCATGACAGGTCAACCGGGCTTTATACAAGGCTGGCAGCAGCTGGCGGCAATAACCGCCGTCCGGGTCATAGCGCCGGTCCGGCCGGCCCGGCAGTGATTTGCCGGTATATAAAGAACGGCTGATTTGTTTCAGCAAAGGCCCGGCTTTGGCATCTTGCAGCCAGTTGGCGGCCGGATCTGCCGCCGCGAGGAATGCCGCCAGCGTCTGGCGTTCTGCGGTGCTCAGATCCTGCCAGATGGCCGGCAGGTGTTGTTGCAGATAACGGGCGGGTATTGCCAGCAGCTGTTGCAGCCGGCGTTGTAATAAAGCTGCTTCAGCAGGCGCGGCCAGCGCCCAGCCGGCCCACGGCAGCGTGGCGGCAGCCAGTGCGGCATGTAAGCCGGATTGCAAAAATAAACGACGGTCCATAATCACCTTACATAGTTAACTGGCACGGTCCGGACTCAGCGTGGCGCGTTGCCCTTTGCCGAGCAGTGGTTGAAACAACAGGTATAAATAAGCAGCCGCCATTGAGCCGAGCACAGAGCCGGCGTATTTGGCAATGGAGCCTTGTGGCACATTCAGCAGGTGCAACAAATAGTTAAACCAGGGGTGGATCAGATAAATGGTGGTGGCCATTTGTGAATACAGTCTGGAGCGGCCTGAACTGACCGACGGCAACCCCAGCGCCCACAAAAACAACACAGGTGCGGCCAGCAAAGCACTGAGCGGCAGGTCATAGCCCACCACCTGCTGGTGTTGCTGATAATTCAGCGCTGCTTCGAGCACCAGTAAACTCAGGGCGCCGGCAAGCCATAACAGCGGGTAGCGGCCCGGCAGCCGGCTGACGCCTTCGCGCCGCAGCAAGAAGCCAATCAACACAAAAGGGATGCCGAAAAACAGTGCGCTGCGAAAATACAGATAACCGTTGGCCATCTCCAGCCACTGGTAATTGCTGCCGTACTGCAGCAACACGCCGAACAGGTACAGGCCGACGGCCCAATAACTGAGCAGCCGGGTGCTGCCGCGGCGGATGAAATACACCGCAATCACCGAAACCACCAGCGCCGACAGATACCACAGATGGTTGTAGCCAAGTAGCAGTGTGGTTAAAAACTGGTCGGTGTGTGTCAGCGCCAGGTCGGCGTAAAAATACAGATACGCCAGTTGCCAGCAGGCAAACAGCATAAACAGCTGCGACACCACGCTGGTGGCCTGACCTTTGCGGATGCTGTCGTACAGGTAATAGCCGTTGATGATAAAAAACACCGGCACCGCCACCCGGAACAGCCCCTGCGCGGTTAATACGCCCCACAGTTCACTGTGATAACCGATACTGGCGCAGTGGATGCCAATCACCATCAGCGCCATCACGAACTTCAGATAATCTAAACCGCTGTTTCTCATTCGGTTCTCCTTTTAATGGTTCACTGTTACAACAGATGCCGGCCTTACAGCCCGGCGGATATCAGCCAGAGCCAGCACCAGTGCGGGCAGCAGCAGCAAGGTCACCAGCGTGGACAACATCAGACCAAAACACACCGACACGGCCATCGGAATGACAAACTGTGCCTGCTGACTGGTTTCAAAAATGATCGGGAACAGCCCCAGAATGGTGGTGACCGACGTCAGCAAACAGGAGCGGAAGCGTTCGCGGCAGGCCTGCAGCAGTTGTTGGGGCAGCGGCGCGGCGGCCTGCTGGCGCAGGTTGTCCAGCAGTAACAAACCGTCGTTCACCACTACGCCACACAGCGCCAGCATGCCCAGCAACGATAACAACGACAGTTCCAGCTGTAAGATGGCATGGCCAAGCACTGCACCAGTGACGGCAAATGGCAACACCGCGAGTACCAGCACAGGCTGGCTGTATGACTGCAATGGGATCGCCAGCGCGCCATACATCAGGATCAGCACCAGCACCGCCGACCAGACCAGCTGGTGCAGCAGTTCGGCCGTTTCGCGACTGGCGCCGCTGAGTTCAGTACTAAGGCCAGGCAGCTGCTGCTGCAGTGCAGGCAGAATGTTGCTTTGCAGCTGATGCATCACCTGCTCCGGCGACACTTGCTGTGGGTCGATATAAGCGCTGATGGTCACGGCGCGCTGGCCATTGCGCCGTTGGATCTGTGCGATGCCGTGGCTCAGTTGCAGCTCTGCCACCAGCTCAAAGGGTACTTGCCGGCCATTGCTGAGCTGGATCTGCAAAGACGCCAGATCGCTGACCTCCCGCCGCGCGCTCGCCGGATAGCGCACCATGACGCGGGTTTCTTCGGCATTTTTGATCAGGCGCTGTATTTCAATGCCGTGGACGGCGGCACGCACCTGACGGGCGACTTCGGCCAGCGTCAGGCCCAGGCTCTGCGCCAGTGGTTTCAGCTGCAGTTCAATCTGTTCGCTGCCGCTTTGCATGCTGTCATACACGTCCAGCACACCGGGTTGTAATGCCAGCTGGGTACGCAGCAGCTCAGTAGCTTGTTGCAGTATGTCACTGTCGGTGGCTGTCAGTGTCAGCGCCAGATTGGGTCCGGCGGTGCTGCTGGCCGCATCCATACTGACGTTTTTCAGTCCGGCCGGCCGGCCCGCCAGCGCCCGCCAGCGTTTGATCACTTCTGCAGTGCTGATGCTGCGGACTTCACTTTTACTCAGCTCAATAAACATGCCGGCAGCCGAGTCGCCCTGGCGCCAGTACAGCTGATTGCGTACCACACTCTGGCCGGTTTCAGTCTTAAGCTGTGCATCCAGCTGTTGCAGCCGGGCGGAAAAGTGCTGGACCAGCTGATGCACCTGCTGATTCGGCAGGCCCACCTCGCCCTGAATATTTACCTGGATGTAATCGCTGGGAACGCTGGGCCACAGCAGGGTGCGGATATGGCCAGCCTGCACCAGCGCGCCGCTGAGCAGCACTATCGCCACGGCGCCGGTCAGCACTGCCCAGCGCTGCTGCAGGACCACACGCAACAACGCCAGATAATACTGCTCGCGCAGCTGTTCTACTGCGTGGGCCACGCCCCGCCGCAGCCGGCCTGGCGGCGCCGGCGCGGTCTGGCGGACCAGATGCGACGGCAGCAGACACTTGCTGTCCAGAATAGACATCGCCAGCGCCACAATCACCACCATGCCGATGGTGTACCACATTTGCGCCAGCTCGCCGTGCAGGAACAACATCGGCACAAACGCCAGCATCGTGGTCAGGACGCCAAAAGTGGCCGGCACCGCCACTTTGCGGGTGCCACGCAGCACAGTGATCTGGTCCTGACGACCGCTGCGCATGGCTTCGGCACTGACACTTTCACAGACCACAATGGCATCGTCGACCAGAATGCCCAGCACCAGAATAAAACCAAACAGGCTGTACATATTGATGGTGAGGCGGCCAAACCAGGGCAGTTGCATCAGGGCCAGCGTGGCGCCAATACAGGTCAGCAGGCTGACCACCACCCAAAAGGCGCTGCGCGGGCTCAGCACCAGGCTGATAAACACAAAAATCAGCAAGGCGCCTGACACCAGATTGGCCACCAGCAAACCGAGCCGGCTCGACAGGTCATAAGAATTATCCGACCACACATCCAGTTTAATTTCGGCCGGTAATTGCTGGCGCTTTTCGGCCAGATACTGGCGCACGGTGGCGGCGATCGTGATGTCATTCTGGTCGTCAATCGACTCGACACTGATGGCTTCACCGGCCTGACCGTTAAAGCCAAAAAAGGCGCCTTTTTCCTCAAAACCGTGGCGAATACTGGCAACATCGCCCAGACGCAACACGGTGCCGTCGGGCAGCTGGCGTAACGCGATGGCGGCAAAGTCATCCGGTGAATAGGCCTGGACGGCAGCGCGGATCTGCAAATCGCCGGCTGAGCTGCGCAGCAGGCCGGCGCCGATATTGCCGGAGGCTGCTTCTACCTGCCGGGCGATGCCGGCCAGGGACAACTGATATTTCTGCAGCGCCAGCGGCTGCACTTCAATCACCACTTCATAGCGCGCCAGCCACGGAATATGCGCCCGGCCAATACCGGGCAGCGCGGCAATTTCATCGCGGATCTGCTTGGTGACTTCTTTGACGGTGGCCTGATCAATGTCGCCATAGATCTGCACAAACATCACCCGGCGCCAGTTGCGGACCACTTCAATCAGCGGCTTTTCCACGTCCTGCGGGAATGCCGACAGGCTGCTGATCCGCAGCTGCACTTCATCCATTAAGGTTTGCAGTGCTGAGGGGTCTTTTGCTTCCAGTACCAGCGTCCCGCCACCATAACGGGCTTCGCTGCTGAAACTGCGGATGCCGGACACCGAACGGATCGCCTCTTCCATCTTGGCTAGAATGGCGACTTCGACTTCCTGCGGGGATGCGCCCGGATATTGGGTGCTGATGCTGATCAGTTTACTCGGCTGCACCGGCTCATATTGTTTGCCAATGCTGTAAGCCGAGGCCAGACCGGCGCAGAGGATAAATAAGCTGGCGAGTCCGGCCGCGATCGGGTTGGCCAGAAACCAGGCGATCAGCCCGCGCGCCTTCATTGCACTGTCCCGGCAAAGGCCGTCTGACGCCGGGGCGTGTTCAGCAACGGCGTGGTTTCAGTGGCGACCTGCATACCCGGGATCGGGTTTGCCAGTGGCGTGGCGGCGATCCACTCACCGTCACTGAGGCCCTGGCGGATGTACGCCAGTTCGCCACTGCGGTGCATCACGTCCACGTCACGGATCTCCAGCCGTGAATTTCTGACGACAATCAATTGCTTACCGTTTAGCAGCAGTTTGTCCGGAACCGGAGTGACGGTAAAAGTATGCTGGCCTTCCAGGCTGACTTCGACAAAACTGCCAAAAACAATAGGTTTGACAGCGTTGTCATTTTTTCGCAAAAAATAGGGGTCGCTCAGTTCAATGATGCCGTAATGCAGTTGTTCATTGGGGGTGACTGCCGCTTCAGTGCGGACCAGCTGCGCCGGGCGATAAAAGGGCAGGCCGGCCTGTTCACTGATCAGCTGCGCTGCGATGGGCCTTTCCAGCAAGCCGTCCGGCTGACCGAGTAATGTCAGCTGATGCGGCGTCAGTGGCACCCGCACCCGCGCGGTGTCGGTGGCGGCCAGGGTGATAAATGCATCACCGGTTTGCACATAGTCGCCGGTTTCAGCATGTTTGGCGCTGACCAGACCGGCAAAAGGCGCGCGGATCTCGGCTTTGTTCAGTTGCGTCTGCAGGAAGTTATAGTGGGCCTGTGCTGCGGCCAGCTTGGCCTGTGCCTTTTTTAACTGCGGTTGTTTCAGCGCCAGTGCTGACGTCTGCAGCCGCACTCCGGCCAGCTGATGCCGCGCGACGTCGGCCTGTGCCTGAGTTTCGCTGAGTTCTGCTTCTGCCGCGGCGATTTCAGCGGCGGCTAATGCCAGTTGTGCCTGCGTTTGTTCGGTATCAAGCCGGGCAATCACCTGATGTTGTTGCACAAACTGGCCGACCTGCACGTCGGCGCTGACAATTTTACCGCCAACCTCTGCAGCGATTTGGGCGCTGACTCTGGCTTCCAGCACACCCTGGCTGCGGATGGTAAACCGCTGCGGGCTGGTTTTCACCTGGCTGATCTGGATCAGCACGGCCGGGCGTGCGCTGGCGGGCGCTGCGGGCGCAGCCGGGTGGCGGATGATGGCCCAGCTTAAAGCCAGCGCAGTAAAAGCCAGCAAAGCAATGGCTGAGATTTGTTTGGTTGTCATATCTATATTCAGCATCAAAGTGAACAAAATCCGGCGGCAGAATAGGAGATCTGCCCGGACAGAAACTGACGAAAAGGTGATAAAGAAGGGATAATTAGCCGTTAAATTGTTAACTATGAGTGAATTTATCAGTTGATAAATACATGACTAAACCGACATATTTCTGGATATTTTTTTCGCTCAAACTGATGAAATTAAATTAAAGCATTGAAAATAAACAATTATATAAAATAATTCTGATTTGATAAAAAATTGACAACGCTGTCATTTATTGGCTAATATCTGGCCATCGACCAGAGTTCGTAGTTGGTTCTTGTCGATTGTCTCCCTGCTGATGTCGATTGGCAGGTGCGGTGTACCGGTTTGCCCCGGAACACCCGGCGCGGATCACCGTCTGCACCGGGACAGCCGTAACGGATGTTGTGTTTTATTTGCCAATCCTTATCCAAGGGTATTCAGGATGCAGTGCGCAAGCGATGCATCCTTTTTTTATGGCCTTTGCTTTTCGGTATGTAATTCGGTACAAAGACCAGCCGCCGGGGACATTGCCACGGCCTGGCTGCGTCGGCTCCCAGTGCCCGGCTGCGGCTTTGCAGCAGATAAGTATTAAAAATATGTAAAAACCATCATGACAGCGATGTCATTTTGTCGGAAAGTAAGCTGGATTATCAGCCGAAGGAGCGACAGAAAGATGCGACCCCTGTTATTAATCAGCAGCACGCTGGCCCTGGTGGCGGCCTGTGCCGGCAGCCGCCAGACACCGGCGGCGGACCCTGCGCTGCTGTTTGACGATTTTGCTTACCGTTCGACAGCCGAATTTCAGGCGCATGGCTGGCTGGTGCGGGCGCAAGCCGGGCATCCGGGATTGCCCGGCGCGATGTGGGACCCGCATGGTGTGACTTTTTTAGCAGCGTCGGTCGAAGCGCCTGCCGGTGCGGTGCGGCTCAGTGCCAGCACTGACGGTCAGGGCACAAATACCCGGCAGGTGCAGATTTGCCACCAGCGTAAATATAAAATGGGAACATATGCGGCCCGGCTGTTTTTTCGTGACGCGCCGGCATTTGGTCCTGATGGTGACGTGGTGATCCAGACATTTTACGCCATCAGTCCTTTACAGGCCGATCTGCATCCCGATTACAGTGAAACCGATTTTGAGTATCTGCCTAATGGCGGCTGGGGGCAGGGATCTGATGCCGCATTATGGGCCACCAGCTGGGAAACTTTCCGGCTGCAGCCCTGGACGGCGCTGAATGAACACAGCCGCCGGCCCGGCTCGATGGCGGGCTGGCACACGCTGGTCTTACAGGTGTCGCCGCAACAGCTGCGTTATTTTGTCGACGGTGAATTATTCGCGCAGCACTCCGCCGCGGTGGTGCCGGAAGACTGGATGTCGGTTAACTTTAATTTGTGGTTTATGGCCAGCGGTGCCGACGGCAGTGGTGGTCCGGTGGCGTCAGCGGTGCTGCGGCAATATCAGCAGGATATTGATTGGGTGATGTATGTTGCCGGCCAACAGCTGAGTCCGGCGCAGATTGACGCCCGCTTGCAGCAGCTGCGCCAGAGCGGCCAGACTTTTATTGATACTGTGGCGGCACAAGTACCGGCCAGCGCCGCTGATTGTGGCCTGTAAACGCCACGCGCCGGCAAGCGCGTCCGGCTTGCATGCTGATGCTAAGCCGGCGCGATGCCACTTTGTTTTGCTGCAGCACATCACCCGGCCGGCTGGCGCTGGCACGGCATGCTGCAGCGGCCCTGCGCTGTTATGGTGTGGCGTCCGGCAATTTACTGATCCGGCTGCTGCGGCCATCGCTGCTGCGGCTGCGTAACCAGACTTCGGTACTGGCGTTCACCTGTACTCCTTCCTGATAACGCAACCAGCTGTTGCCCTGATCCAGACTGTACTCGATGGTCAGGCCCGGCAACGCAACATTGGCCTGCAAGGTCCCATTGCTGATTTGAGCGCCGACTACCGGCAGATAATAATTCACTCCGGCCAGGCTCATTTTCGGCAGCTCTTTTTCGGCCATCACCCGGGCAAACAACTGCCAGGCCTGATCACGGGCCTTGCTGTCGGCTTTGTCGCCCTCCCAGGCGGCCTGATGCCAGGCGCGTTCTGCGATTGGCACCAGACGCGGAAATACCATTTGTTCCAGTTGCTCTGCGGTGCGAATGGTTTCTGACCAGACCTGGCCTTGCATACCAAGAATGTTTTCCGGTTTTTCCAGTGCCGGCAAGGCGTGGCCGATCAGCTGCTCCAGATCGGAGATCACGGCACCGCTGCGGGTTTTGTCGGCGTTAGCGTACAGATGCGCCGGCATATAACCGAAGATCCGTTTTGGATCGGTGTAGCGGGTCGCCCAGTAATAACCGCGTTCTTCCGGGTGGGCTTCATTCGGGTGATCCAGATATAAGTGGGTGCCGTGTGACAACACCACCTGATAGCCGGCATTCGCCAGCCGGTATGCGCGATCGGCCACACCCAGTTCCCAGATATTGTCCCAGACGTTGGCGTACACTTGTTTACTGGCAAACTGATCGCGGTTAAACGGATTGACCGGGTCGTACATCAGGCCATCTTCCCAGCCGCCCAGCGTTAGCTGACGCTTGTGCAGTAAGTCGGCCACTTTGCTGACAAAATAGGGTTTTAAATCGGCCACGCCGGCGACACCGCTCTGGCCTTTGGCAAACAAGGCCTGACACTGCGGTGATGCAGTCCAGCTGCCGGCACCGACCTCATCGCCGCCCATATGATAAGTGGTCAGCCTCAGGCCGGCACTGCGGTACATCTGCTGCAACTCATAAATCACTTTGTCGATAAAGGCATAACTTGAATCCATACAGACGTTGACCGAGTTGTCGGTGTAATTCTGCACTGTCATGTAACTGGACGTATCTTGCGGATCACTCAGCAGATATTGTTCCGCTTCGGCCTTTTTACCTTGTTTGAGCAAACGCTGATAACGCGCCTGCATCGATTTCACTGCGGCGCGGGCATGGCCGGGCATATCAATTTCCGGGATCACTTCAATATGCCGGGCGCTGGCGTATTTTAAGATCTCGATAAAATCTTCCCGACTGTAAAAGCCGTTGCCGGAGCCGGTTTTAAACGGGCCTGTGCCAAGCTGGGTCAACAAACAGCGTTGTTCGCTTAAGTCAAAACAACGCTGCGCACCAATCTCGGTCAGCTCAGGTAAGCCCGGGATCTCCAGACGCCAGCCTTCATCTTCGGTTAAATGCAGATGCAGTTTGTTCATTTTGTAGCGCGCCATCTGCTCAATCAGCCGCAGCGTCACCGCTTTGCCGTGGAAATTGCGGGCCATGTCGTAATGCATACCGCGCCAGCGATAACGCGGGCTGTCGCTGACCTCCTGTTGTGCCAGACTGACGCTGTCAAATTGGGCTGGTGTCAGGCTTAATAACGACTGCAGGCCATAAAATACGCCGGCATTGTCCGCGCCGCTGATGATGATTTGGCTGGCAGTCAGTTGCAGACGGTAGCTCTCAGCCTGAGTCAAAGCAGGGTCGACCCGCAATACAATCTGTTGCGCTGCGGCATCGGCCACGCCGGGAATTTTGTGCAGTGCCAACCCGGCCTGGGCAAACCTTTCCTGCAGATAAGCTGCTTCGCTGCTGAGCCGGCCGGCAAAACGGATGGTCCACTGTTTATCCAGCTGGACCCGGCCGCCGGTCAGCTTTTGTTGTTTCGGCGTTGGAATGATTTGATCGGCAACCCGCAGATCTGCGGCGAGCGGCGCATTCACGGCCAGATTGTCCTGATAACGGCTGTTACTGTCGGCCACTTTATATAAGTCGGGTTGGGGCTGCTGATAACGATACAGCTGCTCCGTCCGGCGAAACGGCGCGACAAACCGGGTCAGATCTTCGGTATCGGTATTGCGGAAAATTTCTGGCTGCAGCTTACCGGCCACGATAAAAGCCCGTGGCATAAAGTCGCTGTAGCTGACCACCGACGGCGCGCCGCCGGCTTCGATGGTCAGGGCTTCGCCCGCGGCCAGACCTTTAAATTGTGCTGTGGGGCTCAGGCGATGCAGGTCACCCTGAATATGTTCCAGCGTCAGTCCGTGCTGCGGCGCGGCATTGAGCCGCCGGACCGAGTGGAAATAAATCTGCCATTGACCCGCACCTGCCGCCAGCGCCTGACCGGAAGTATTGTGCAGCCGGTACTGGCCTTTAAAAGTGCCGGGTTTGTCCTGGAAATTACTGATCACCGCCATTTCAAAACGCGCCTGACTGGCAAATGTCTGTAAGTCAGTTTGTCGGGTGAACTGCTGGGCAAGCAGCGCGGGAGTGAATAACAAAGCGGTGGCAACTGCGGTCAAAACAACCTGTGGTTTCTTCATCGTATTTCCTGTTGCAAAGGGCGACGGCCTAGAGCCGAACCACCATTTAGTCTGATTTTCCACTGCCAACACATCAGGTTTGCAGCGCTAAATCGCTGATTTTTATTTTATTTTTACCAAGCGCACTGACAATACTGCTAAATTAAGTCTGATTTTTAATCAGGGGTCTTGTTATTTGTCAAAATTATTATATGCTGAACTGAAAAAATGACAACGCTGTCATAAATAAAAGTGCCGATTATTTCTACACAGGCTGAAACCAGCCTGCGGACATGGCAAAGACAGTCGCATTGCGTGCAACGAGGGTGCTTGATGAGTAGCGAAGCAGGGCAGCACAGCCCATTGTATCTGGGGATTGATGGCGGCGGCAGTAAATGCCGGGTGGTGATTGTCGATGCCGCCGATCAGCTGTTAGGCGAGGGTTTAGGTGGCCCGGCTAATCCGCTGCGGGGCATGAAAGTCGCGACCGATTCTATTCTGACCGCTACGCAGCAGGCGCTGCTCGCTGCCGGGATGACATTTAATGATATGTCGCGCCTGATCGCCGGCGCTGGCCTTGCCGGCGTCAATATGCCGCAGTATTTTCAGCTGTTCAGCGAGTGGCAGCATCCGTTTGCCGAATTTCACCTGACCACCGATTTACATACCGCCTGTATTGGCGCGCATAAAGGGGAAGAGGGCGCCGTGATTATTATCGGCACCGGCTCCTGTGGCCTGGCGGATGTCGGTGGCCAGCGGCTGGATATCGGCGGTCATGGTTTTCCTTATGGCGACAGCGGCAGTGGCGCCTGGTTTGGCAATCAGCTGGTGCACCATGTGTTGCTGCACAAAGACCAGATTGGTGCCGCCACGCAGCTGACCGAACTGTTAAGTGAAGCCTTAGGCGTCAGTGCGACGCTGGATATTGTCAGCCAGTTTATGCATGCCACGCCCACCGTATTTGCCCGCTATGCCCCGCTGGTGTTTACCGCGGCTGAGCAGGGCGATCAGGTTGCCCTGCAGATCGTGCACGCCGGTGCCCGGCATATCGACGATATTGCCCGGCGGCTGTTTAGTCTTAATCCGCAGCGTCTGTCGTTAATTGGCGGTCTGGCCTATAAAGTGCAGCCGTATTTGTCTGCGCCGGTGCAGGCATTGTTAACGCCGGCCCAGGCGGCGCCTGAGTTCGGTGCTGTCTGGTTTGCGCGTCAGCGCCGCGCGCAGCAACAGAGTTTATTATCCGTCTCCAATCAATGAAGTGAGTATTTGCATGTCCAGCACCATCATGGCGCAAGAAGCCGCAGAAGCCCCAATCCGAATCCGTGAGCAGCTCCAGACCAATGCTGCGACTATTGCCGCGGTGGTGGCCCAGATCCGTCAACGCCAGCCAAAGTATGTGTACATGGTTGGCCGCGGTTCTTCCGATCATGCCGGCGTTTTTGGCAAATACCTGATTGAAAGTGTGATAGGTCTGCCGGTTGTGGCGGCCGCCCCATCGATTGCCAGCGTCTACAACAAGCAGCTGCAACTGACCGATGCGTTAGTGATTTGTATTTCACAAAGCGGCCGCAGCCCGGATATTCTGGCGCAGGTGGCGATGGCAAAAAATGCCGGCGCTTTAGTGGTGGCACTGGTCAATGACACAACTTCGCCGCTGGCCGAACAGGCTGATTTTGTTGTGCCATTGTTTGTCGGTCCGGAAAAAGCTGTGGCCGCGACTAAAAGTTATCTCGCCACTTTAAGCGCCTTGTTGCAGCTGGTGGCGGTCTGGTCGGCAGATCCACAGCTCCAGAGCGCGGTGACTGAACTGCCGGAATTGCTGTTACAGGCCCAGCAGCTGCCAGCGCAGCTGACCGCTGCAGCTGTCGCAGACGTGAAACACTGTGTGGTGCTTGGCCGCGGCCCTGGTTATGCCATTTCCCGCGAAATCGCGCTGAAGTTAAAAGAAGTCTGTGGCATTCACGCTGAAGCCTTTTCCAGCGCCGAGTTTTTGCATGGCCCGGTGACGCTGGTGAAGGATCAGTTTGCCATCATCGATGTCTCGGTACAGGACGAAGCATTTGCGGCGCACAAAGCGCAGATCGCTGAAGTACAAAGCCGCGGTGCCAGCCTGGTGCATTTACATCATGCGCAGCTGATGACACATCCGCGCGTATTGCCGCTGTTAGTGTTACAGCGTTTTTATCTGGACGTGGAAGCCGTGGCGCGCAGCCGTGGCGTGAATCCGGACGCACCGCCGGGCTTAAATAAAGTCACTAAAACCGTTTAATGAAATAAAACGAAACCATGAGCAAGATCCGAATGGTTTCGTTTTTGTCGTGCCTGACGTAGTATGCCGGTTCAGCAAGATCGTCAGTCGGGATATAGGAGCCGAATCAATGCAACAACAATGGTCAGTCGCCCGCTTATTTGATGGCGAACAGTGGCATCAGCATGTGCGGGTCAGTGCCGAAGGCGGAGTCATCACACAGATTGCAGCCTGCGCCCCGGCCGAATGTGCCGATCTGACGCTGGCTCCGGGTTTTATCGACGTTCAGGTCAACGGTGGCGGCGGCGCTTTATTTAACACGGCGCCGGTCATCGACAGCCTGCGCACTATGCTCAAAGCCCATGCCGGTTTTGGCACCACTGCGATGTTACCGACGGTCATCACCGATTCGGTCGAAACCATGCAGCGCTGCGCCGATGCCATCGCTGCCGCGATCGCGGCCGGTGAACCCGGTATTCTTGGTGTGCATTTTGAAGGGCCGCATTTATCTGTGCCCAAACGGGGTGTGCACCCGACGGAGCATATCCGTGGTTTGTCGGCTGACGAGCTGGCTTTGTATGGCCGCACTGATCTGGGGATTAAGCTGGTCACAGTCGCGCCGGAAAATGTCACGCCGGCACAAATCCGTCAGTTGGTGGCGCTGGACGTCATCGTCTGTCTTGGCCACTCCAATGCCGATGGCGCCACCGTTGAAGCGGCGCTGGCGGCTGGGGCTACCGGCTTTACTCATTTATATAATGCGATGTCGCCTTTGACGTCGCGCGAACCCGGCATGGTCGGGGTTGCGCTGGCGGATCGCAACAGCTGGTGTGGCATTATTTTCGACGGTCACCATGTCCACCCGGTGGCCGCCAGGCTGGCACTCGCTGCCAAACCCCGCGGCAAAATGCTGATTGTCACCGACGCGATGTCGCCGGTCGGCACCCCAGACACTGAGTTCCCGTTTTTCAGCGGCAAAGTGACCCGTGACGGCAATAAACTGACCAACGAGGCTGGCTCGCTGGCCGGTTCAGTGCTGGATATGGCCGGCGCTGTGCAATATGCCGTCACTGAACTCGGCGTTGCGCAGGGCGAAGCGCTGCGGATGGCATCTTTATATCCGGCTGAGTTTTTAGGCATTGCCGGTTTGTATGGCCGGCTGCAGCCGGGCAGCCGCGCTGATTTGGTGTTGCTTGATCAAAAAGGTGTGGTACAACAGTGTTTTATCGCCGGTCAGGCGTTTAAATAATTTTCAGTTTACAAGGTTCGGCATCATCACAGGGCAACAAGGCTGGCCGTGACGTCAGCACACATAATAACAACCGATAAAGAGGTGAATATGGATACGGTACTGGAACGACCGCAACAAAAGAATACGCTGTTGCCGATGGTGATCATCGGCACGCTGTTTTTTGTGTTTGGGTTTGTCACCTGGCTGAACGGATCGTTGATCCCGTTTTTAAAATTAGTCTGTCATCTGACTGAGTCGCAGGCGATGTGGGTGACATTCGCGTTTTACATCGCTTATGTGGTGATGGCGTTACCGATGTCCTGGGTACTGAACCGGATTGGTTATAAAAATGGCATGGTGGCCGGCTTGGGCATTATGGCGGCTGGCGCGCTGTTGTTTATTCCGGCTGCGCAAACCACGTTATATAGCTTGTTTCTGGTGGCGTTATTTACGCTTGGCACCGGTTTAACCATTCTGCAAACGGCGTCCAATCCGTACATTGTTTGTATTGGTCCGCGCGAAACCGCCGCGATGCGCATCAGTGTAATGGGGCTGGTTAACAAAGGCGCCGGCGTGGTGGTGCCGCTGATTTTTACCGCCTGGATCCTGACCGGTATGGACCAGTTCACGCCGGAAGCGCTGGCCGCTTTAAGTGCCGAAGACAAAGCCAGCCGCATTGCTGAGTTGTCCAACCGCCTGGTCACTCCATACATTTATATGACAGTGGCGCTGCTGGCGTTAATGGCTTTTGTGAAGTTTTCGCCATTGCCGGAACCTGAACTGGAACAAGCCGCTGAGCAAGGCGTAGCACCAGAGCACCGCACTTCGGTGTTGCAATTCCCGCAGCTGATGCTGGGTGTGGCGGCGTTGTTTTTTTACGTCGGCGTTGAAGTGATCGCCGGCGATACCATCGGCCTGTACGGCCAGCACCTGAATGTGTCGCACTGGGGCGCGCTGACGTCTTACACCATGGTGTTTATGGTGTTGGGTTATCTGGTCGGCGTCAGCTGTATTCCGAAATATCTGTCACAACCGCGTGCGCTGCAAGGGTCTGCGTTGTTTGGCATCCTGTTTACGCTGGGGGTGATGTTTGGTTCGGCTGAAAGTCACCAGCTGTCGGCAGTGATGTTTGGCTGGGCTGGTATTCCAACTGTGCCTGATACCGTGTTGTTCCTGGCTATGCTGGGGTTTGCCAACGCGCTGGTGTGGCCAGCTGTGTGGCCGCTGGCGCTGGAAGGGCTCGGTAAATTCACCGCCACGGCGTCGGCGTTGTTAATTATGGGCATCGCCGGTGGCGCGGTGTTACCGAAGGTCTACGGCTATCTGTCTACTGCTTCTGGTGATGCACAAGGCGCGTACTGGATGATGATCCCTTGCTACGCCTTTATTTTGTATTACGCCTTCAGCGGTTACAAAAAACGCCAGTGGTAAGCAGAGCCTGCCAATTGTTATCACAGGGCTGACGTTGTCAGCCCTGTGATATTTCAGTCACCGGAGAATAATCACAATGCAAACTACCGGACGGTTTTACGCGCTGGATGTGTTGCGTGGCCTGGCCATCGCACTGATGGTGCTGGTCAATACACCGGGCAGCTGGTCGCATGTCTACAGCCCGCTGCTGCATGCCCGCTGGGATGGTTTTACCTTTGCCGATATCGTGTTTCCGGGATTTTTGTTTGTCGTCGGCGCTGCGATGGCGTTTTCGCTCAAAGACGCCCGGCTGGACAGCGCAACATGCCTGAAGATTTTTAAACGCGGCCTGCTGATGTTTGGCTGCGGCTTGCTGCTGAATTTTCTCAGCCATCCGGATCTCGCCACGCTGCGCATTCCCGGCGTGTTACAGCGCATAGCCCTGTGTTATGTCATCGCCGCATTGTTGGTGCTGAGCCTGCCCAAACGCGGGCTCTGGGTCGCAATATTGCTGCTGCTTGGCGGCTATTTTGCGCTGCTGCAGCTGGCGCCCGCGCCGTTTTCACTGGAACAAAATATTGTTCGTACCGTGGATTTGGCTGTGTTCAGTGCCGCGCATGTTTATCAGGGCTTTGGGCTGCCATTTGACCCGGAAGGTTTGTTAAGCACCTTGCCGGCCACAGTCAACGTGTTATTGGGTTATCTGGTTGCGACTGGCCTCAGGGGCAAAGCACCGGCGCAGGCAGTGCGTGATTTGGCCGCGTCTGGCGCAGTCCTTATCCTGCTGGCGATGGCGGGGCATTGGGTCTGGCCGGTGAATAAGGCGTTGTGGTCCGGGACTTATGTGGCACTCAGTTGTGGCTTGCTGTTGTGGCTGCTGGCGGCGCTGGTGTATCTGGTGGATATCCGCAAAGCGACCAAAATTACCGAGCCGCTGCGGATTTACGGCACCAATCCGTTGTTTATCTACATGCTGAGCTGGATGTTTTCAGTGGCGACAGCCAGCTGGCTGAGCTGGAACAGCGACGCCGGGAAAGAGTCTGTGGCCGGGATGTTTTATGCGGCGCTGTCGGTGCTGTTGCCGCTTAAAGCTGCATCATTACTGTTTGCGCTGCTGCATGTGGTGTTGTTCTGGGCGCTGTCCGTCTGGCTGTACCGCCGGCAGATTTTTATTAAGCTCTGAACCGCACCACACAGGCCGGCGCTGGTTAACAGTGCCGGCCTGTGTGGTGCGAAACCCGCTTCAGAACCGATATTCCCAACTGCCGGCTGCACTGACCTGATGGTCCAGCTCGGGCCGTAGCGGCGATTTTTGTAAATAACGCAGTTGCAGGCTGAGCAGTCCATCAAACAGGCCCCGTCGGTGTTCCAACTTAAGCTGCCAGCTGGAATCGCGCAGTTGTGCCTGATAATACCGCGCCAGCGTCAGTTGGGCTGACCAGCTGATCCCATCAACGGTCTGGTAATGCCAGGCGCTGCTGAGTACCTCGGCATCAGCACCGTAACCACTGCCGATAAACCGGCCGTACCGGCGGTAGCCTTCGGCATACACATCGCCCTGATAGGCACAAGCGCCGGCGTCGAGTTGTTCGGCACATTGCAGGTAAGTATCAGAATATTCGATATTGACAGTGTGGATGCCGGCCGTATCGCCAAAATAACTGCGGACGCCCCATAACTGCAGCAGCGCGTCCGGCGTACCGCTTTGGTTGTCGTCATCGGCCAGCTCGGTGTACAAGGTCAGCGGAAAATTGCCGAGCTGCAGGTGATAAGCCGCATCCACTGCGGCGCGCTGATCGGCCGGAATTTCATCGCGTTTGTCGTAACTGACCAGATCCCACAAGGTGCTGAAGCCATTGCTGCGGCCTTCGCCGCCCCACTGGATCACGCGGCTGGCGCCAAGTTCCAGCGCATGAACAGGTCTTAATGTCAGGCGGCCACCCCAATAACGGGTTTGCGGGACAACACTATGATGCTGACCGTAGCCAAGAAAAGTCGTCGCGGACCAGGGCCCCAGCCAGTGTAACCAGCTGCGTTCATCCGCCTGCCAGCCGTGTCGGGTCAGTCGGATACTTGGCAATGGCCGGGCGTTGTTGCTCAGTAACAGGCTGCTTTGCTGGCCAGGTCCCCACCAGACGGACGTCTGGTCCAGCTGCAGTACCCAATTGCCGCGGATCAGCGCCAGATAACTGCCGTCCAGCGTACTGGCTTGTTCTTTACTGTCATCATCCAGCTGGCGTTGATTCAGCTGTAACCGTCCCGCCACTGTATCGGTCTGCACTTCGTGGAACAGGCTGGCGGCGGCGTCTTCCACATAGGTTTCGCCAAAATACTGGTGATTAGCCGTTGCGCTGTTGGCTTTAAGTTTTAAACCTGATTGCCGCTGCTGGCGGTTGGCGTTCAGGGCGCTGCGCAAATGTGCGACGGCGAATTGCAGTGCAGGGGACAATGCGGCGCTGTCGATACGATTAAGGTCAATCGCAATATTCTTCCACATAATGGGGTAGGTATTTACCGGCCCGCTCAGCAAGCCGGCCTGGGCCAGGCTCTGCAGCGACTGGCGCAGATAATTGTCCTGCGTATCGACCCAAGGGGTGGCCATCGCGGGTGTGCCACCGATCCCCAGACATAAAAACAACCACTTCAGTTTCATCGGCCTAACTTCCGGTTCAGCGCGTCCAGCACCTGTGGCGCGACAAAAGGTGAGACATCGCCGCCATGCCGGGCCACTTCTTTGACCAGTGTGGAGGAGATAAACATATTTTTTTCCGACGGCGTCATAAACAGACTGTCGAGATCCGGATTCAGCTGGCGGTTCATGCTGGCCAGCTGAAACTCATATTCAAAATCCGCCACGGCGCGCACACCGCGGATCAGCACCTGCGCCTGATGCACGCGGGCAAAATCGGCCAGCAAACCGGCAAAACCCACCACCTGCACATTGGCCAGGCCGGCAAATACCTGCTGTGCCAGCGCGACCCGCTCTTCCAGGCTGAACATCGGTTGTTTACTCGGATTGGCTGCGACGGCCAGAATTACTTCATCAAATAAGCGGGCGGCCCGGATCACTAAATCGGTGTGGCCGTTGGTCAGCGGGTCAAAAGTACCAGGGTAAATCGCTTTGGTTTTCATCGGAGGACCTTCGATGGCAGCTGCAGCGGAACAAAAACCCCCGCAGCAGGCAGGGCTGGTAATTATTTTCGGTTTGACGTTACTATACCAAAATAATTCCTTTCACTATAAGCCCGTGCCGGTCATGGACAAGAAGTTGCGCACTAAAGATAAAATATTACAAGCCAGCATCGAGTTGTTTAACCAGCAAGGCGAGCGTCAAATCACCACGAATCATATTGCGGCCCACCTCGGCATCAGTCCGGGCAACCTGTATTACCACTTTCGCAATAAAGAAGATATTGTCCGGCAAATCTTCAAAGAATACGCCAAATTGCTGGAAAACCGCCTGCAGCCGCCAAGCCGGCATTCCGAAGCGCTGGATGCACTGGCGCAGTATCTGGACATTGTGTTTGAACTGATGTGGCGCTTTCACTTTTTCTACGCCAATCTGCCGGATATTTTAAGCCGCGATCCGCTGTTGCAACAGGATTATCTGCAGGTACAAAAAGGTGTGCTGGCGAAGGTGGTTTCGGTACTGCAGGCGCTGAAAGCGGCCGAGGTCATTGCAATTGATGATGCGGATATTGCCAATTTTGCCCATACCATCAAACTGGTGGTGACGTTCTGGCTGAGTTACCTGAAAACGCAGGCGCCGCATGCTGCCATCGATCAGGCGCAGGCTTATCAGGGCGTACTGAAGATTTTGCTGCTCTTCAAACCTTATGCCACGGCGCAGGCGCTGCCGCGCATCGAGAACCTGCAACGGCATTATCAGCAGCTGGCGGGGCAGCCGTTGTTGAACTGAGCGGCCGGCGCCAGCCGGTGCAGCTTGTTGGTTGTAAAGAGATTTTACACAGCAGCGTATTTATTGTTGCATTTCGTTACAACTTGTCTGCCGCTATCGTTGTCGCCTGACGTGCGCCGCGTTACCATGGCAAGCAGAGTTCAGGCGCTTTGGCCGCAGATTGCAGCCGGGTCTGTCGTCAGATCACCCCGCCCAAGACTCAGGGTCTTATAAAAAATCAACCAGGAATCTTCCCGATGAAAAATATCTCTGTACTGGCGCTCAGTGTTGCACTGGCGCTTGGTCTGACCGGCTGCGAAAAAGCCACCCAAGCTCCGGCGCAAACTGCCGCTGAAACCTCACCAGTGGCCGCAGCACCAGCCAAAACACTGGTGTCAGGTGTGGAGCAGGAAAACTTTGACCCTGCCGTCAAGCATACTGAAAACTTCTTCTACAGCGTCAACGGCACCTGGTTACAAAAAACCGAGATCCCGGCGGATAAATCGAACTACGGCTCTTTCACCAAACTGTATGACGATTCACAAGTGGCGATGCGTACTATCATCGAATCCGCTGCGGCGAAAAAAGACAAAGTGGCCGGCACCGACGAACAAAAACTGGGTGATTTCTACAATAGCTACATGGATGAAGCCGGTATCGAAGCCAAAGGCGTGACGCCAATCAAAGCCGATTTAGACAAAATCGCGGCAATCAAAGATCACACCGAACTGGCCCGTGTCATGGGTGAACTGCAGCTGACCGGCACCAGCCTGCCATTTGGCTGGTATGTTAATAACGACGCCAAAGCGTCCACGCAAAACGCCTTGTATCTGGGCCAAAGCGGCCTGGGTTTACCGGACAAAGATTATTACTTCAATAAAGACGCAAAATTCGAAACGATCCGTGCTGAATATCAGAAATTTCTGGTGGATATGCTGACTTTAGCCGGCGTGGCAGAGCCTGCCAAAGCCGCTGAGCGTATCTATGCACTGGAGCTGAAAATTGCCGACAAGCACTGGAGCCGCGTGGAAAACCGCGACGCCGACAAAACTTACAACAAGTTCAGCAAAGCCGACTTAACCGCCAAGCTGGGTGCTTTCCCGTGGGAAGAGTACGCCAAAGTGGTGAAACTGGATGGCGTCGCTGACATCATTGTTGAACAGCCAAGCTATTTTGAAGCCTTGGGTGGCATCTACAAAGACACTGATCTGCAAACCTGGAAAGATTACCTGAGCATCCGTCTGGTTTCTGAATATTCCGGCAAACTGAGCAAAGCATTTGTTGATCGTCACTTTGCCTTCTATGGCACTGTGCTGTCAGGCACCAAAGAGCAGCAACCACGCTGGAAAAAAGCCGTGAACGCCTCTGACGAAGTGCTGGGTGAAATCGTTGGTAAACTGTACGTTGAGCAACATTTTAAACCAGAAGCCAAAGAGCGCATGACGGTGCTGGTCGACAACCTGATCAAAGCCTATCACCAGAGCATCGACACGCTGGAATGGATGACGCCGGAAACCAAAAAAGCCGCGCATGAGAAGCTGAACAAGTTCACGCCAAAAATCGGTTATCCGGATAAATGGAAAGACTACAGCAACCTGAGCATCAAAGGTGATGATCTGGTCGGCAACTACAAAGCCGCTGCGCAGTTCGCTTACGCCAAGATGACCGAGAAACTGGGCAAGCCGGTGGATCGTTCTGAATGGTTTATGACACCGCAAACCGTCAACGCCTATTACAACCCGGTGAACAACGAAATCGTGTTCCCGGCAGCCATTCTGCAACCGCCGTTCTTTAACCTGGATGCAGACGATGCGGTGAACTATGGCGGCATCGGTGCGGTGATTGGTCACGAACTGGGCCATGGTTTTGACGACCAGGGCGCCAAGTTTGACGGTGACGGTAACCTGCGTAACTGGTGGACCGACGCCGACAAAGCGGAGTTTGAAAAACGTGGCAAGCAGTTAGTGGCGCAGTACAACCAGTACTCACCACTGGAAGGCATGCACGTCAACGGCGAACTGACGTTAGGCGAAAACATCGGTGACCTTGGCGGTCTGACTGTGGCGCTGAAAGCCTATAAACTGTCGTTAGGCGGTAAAGAGGCACCAGTCATGGACGGCTTCACCGGCGAACAACGCTTCTTCCTGAGCTGGTCACAAGTGTGGCGCCGCAAAGGCCGTGAAGAGTATCTGCGCAATATGCTGACGACAGATCCGCATTCACCAAGCGAATACCGCGTCATTGGTATCGTGTCGAACATTCCTGAGTTCTATGACGCATTTAACGTTAAACCAGGCGACAAGATGTACATCGCGCCGGAAAACCGCGTCAAAATCTGGTAATAAAGCCGGATAACACCGCTTCAAAAAAAATGGCCGCCTGTTGCGGCCATTTTTTTATGTTGCCTCGGTGATCACTGGATGACACTGCTGCTGGACATAGAGAATTAAGCTGCGTTATTGTTTTAAACATGCACCATTCAGCAAACTTATAGCGACTATAAGCCATGCTGCTTATACTACGGTGTCAATTCCGGCCAAATTTTCTTATAATCCAGCCGTTTGATTTGCTACCAACCCGCTGAATGGCAAGTGTTCAGCGGACCAACCTGAGGACATTACCGTGCTGCAACAATACCGTGAACACGTCGCCGAACGTGCCGCCCAAGGCATTCCTCCGAAGCCGCTGACTGCGCAACAAGTGGCTGATTTAGTTGAATTATTAAAGAATCCTCCAGCCGGCGAAGAAGCATTCCTCGTCGACTTACTCGAAAATCGTATTCCGCCGGGTGTGGATGAAGCGGCTTATGTTAAAGCCGGTTTCTTAACTGCGGTTGCCAAAGGCGAAGTGCCAAGCCCGTTAGTCAGCGCTGAACGTGCGACAGAATTACTGGGCACTATGTTCGGTGGCTACAACATTCAGCCGATGATTGACCTGCTGGACAGCGACAAATTAGGCGCTATTGCCGCTAAAGGCCTGTCGCACACGCTGCTGATGTTTGATTCTTTCCACGATGTGAAAGAAAAAGCCGACAAAGGCAATCAACACGCGAAAAACGTGCTGCAAAGCTGGGCCGATGCCGAATGGTTCTTAAGCAAGCCGGCTATCCCTGAAAAAATCACGGTGACTGTGTTTAAAGTAACCGGCGAAACCAACACCGATGACCTGTCGCCGGCTCCTGATGCCTGGTCACGCCCGGATATCCCGCTGCACGCTTTAGCCATGCTGAAAAACGAACGTGATGGAATTGTGCCGGACGTCGCTGGTTCAAAAGGCCCGGTCAAACAAATCGAAGCGCTGATCGCCAAAGGCTTCCCACTGGCTTACGTCGGTGACGTGGTCGGTACCGGTTCAAGCCGTAAATCTGCCACTAACTCTGTGCTGTGGTTTATGGGCGACGACATGCCATTTGTACCAAACAAACGCACTGGTGGTGTCTGTTTAGGCGGCAAAATCGCACCAATCTTCTTCAACACCATGGAAGATTCAGGCTCACTGCCAATCGAGCTGGACGTCAACAGCATGGCGATGGGCGATGTCATTGACATTTTCCCTCATCAGGGTGTGGTCAAGCGCCACGGTACTGATGAAGTGATCTCCACATTTGAGCTGCGTTCTAACGTGCTGTTAGACGAAGTGCGCGCTGGTGGCCGCATTCCGCTGATCATCGGTCGTGGTCTGACTGACAAAGCGCGTGAAGCACTGGGTCTGCCGCATTCAACGGTATTCGAGCGCCCGGCTGTGACTGAAGTCACCAATAAAGGCTTCACACTGGCGCAAAAACTGGTGGGTAAAGCCTGTGGCGTGAAAGGGATTCGCCCTGGCCAATACTGTGAGCCAAAAATGACCACAGTGGGTTCACAGGACACTACAGGTCCTATGACACGTGACGAGTTAAAAGACTTAGCCTGTTTAGGTTTCTCTGCCGATTTAGTGATGCAGTCTTTCTGCCACACGGCGGCGTATCCGAAGCCAGTTGACGTCAACACTCACCACACGCTGCCAGATTTCATCATGAACCGCGGCGGTATTTCGCTGCGTCCGGGTGATGGCGTGATCCACAGCTGGTTAAACCGCATGTTACTGCCGGATACTGTCGGTACCGGTGGTGATTCTCACACCCGTTTCCCACTGGGGATTTCGTTCCCGGCCGGTTCTGGTCTGGTCGCTTTCGCGGCTGCTACCGGCGTAATGCCGCTGGATATGCCTGAATCTGTGTTAGTGCGCTTTAAAGGCGAAATGCAGCCAGGTATCACCCTGCGTGACCTCGTACACGCCATCCCTTACTACGCTATTCAGCAAGGTCTGCTGACGGTGGAGAAGAAAGGCAAGGTCAACATTTTCTCTGGCCGCGTGCTGGAAATCGAAGGTCTGGAGCACTTAACCGCTGAACAGGCATTTGAACTGTCAGACGCTTCTGCTGAGCGTTCAGCCGCTGGTTGTACTATCACACTGTCGGAAGATTCAGTGCGTGAGTACCTGCAATCGAACATCGTGATGCTGAAGTGGATGATTAGCGAAGGCTACGGTGATGTCCGCACCATCGAGCGTCGTATCAACGCGATGGAAGCCTGGCTGGCCAATCCGAAACTGGAACGGGCTGACGCTGATGCAGAATACGCTGCGGTGATCGAAATTGACCTGGCAGATGTCAAAGAGCCAATCCTGTGTGCACCAAATGACCCGGATGATGCCCGTCTGTTATCAGCAGTCGCTGGTGAGAAGATTGACGAAGTCTTTATCGGTTCTTGTATGACCAACATTGGTCATTTCCGCGCAGCCGGTAAACTGCTCGACAAGTTCAAAGGTCAAATCCCAACCCGTCTGTGGATCGCACCGCCGACCAAAATGGATAAAGACCAGCTGACCGAAGAAGGTTATTACGGTATCTACGGCCGCGTTGGTGCGCGCATCGAGATCCCGGGCTGTTCACTTTGTATGGGCAACCAGGCGCGCGTGGGTGACAACACCACAGTGGTGTCAACTTCAACCCGCAACTTCCCGAACCGTTTAGGTCAGGGCGCTAACGTGTATTTGGCCTCTGCTGAACTGGCCGGCGTGGCGTCTATTATCGGCCGCCTGCCAACAGTTGCCGAATATCTGGAATATGCGAAACAGATCGAAACGACGGCAGCGGATACCTACCGCTACCTGAACTTCCATCAGATGAGCCAATACACCAGCAAAGCCTCGAACGTGATTATCCAGCAAGCTGTGTAATCAATAAGTCAGGCCACAAAAGCCCGCAGCTGCGGGCTTTTGTCTTTTCAGCGGCAAGGTATTGTGGAGGAAGAGATGGAGCACGATTTTATTTATCTGCCGGACAGCCGGCGTTATTTATTAAAGCTGGCCGCCGAACAACATGCGCTGCAGTGTTTTTTGCTGGAAGAGTTTGAGCTGCGCGCCAGCAGTTATCAGCCTTTACTGGATAAACTGCAGACGCTGGGTTTGTATGATGAATATCAGTTTGATGGCCGCGAATATTCGTTGCAGGTCGAGCGGATGGAAGTGCGGGTGTTTCACCATAGCTGTGGTCAACACTATGCCGACGATCAGTTTCTCGAAGCTGAGCTCAGTACCGACGATGCGGCATTGCACTGTGAATGCGGTCTGGAAGATTTGCTTCGCTTAATTCAGGCCTGGCAGCAATTTCTGCCGCGCTGATCGGCCGGTCCTGACACTTTCAGGCGTACTTTCAGGTGCACCGACAGCGGGAAGATGCGCACCAAGATGGTGCGTTTTTTTTGTTCAGATTTTACGGTTTCATCCTAATCATTTGTATTTAAACAAATAAAAAACTTGGCACACGACTTCCTTATCCAATTGGCAACAGCAACAAGTTGCCCGGGCCGATTTGCGCCGGCCGGGGGATCAATGAGGATAAAAACTATGAAACTCGTAACTGCCATCATCAAGCCATTTAAGCTTGACGATGTTCGTGAAGCGATTGCGGACATTGGAATAGAAGGCCTGACCGTGACGGAAGTCAAAGGGTTTGGGCGGCAAAAAGGCCACACAGAGCTTTATCGTGGCGCGGAATATCAGGTGGATTTCCTGCCCAAAGTGAAACTGGAAATTGCCACGCTGGATGAAAATGTCGACCGTCTGTTACAGGCGATCCAGCAGGCAGCCCACACCGGTCGGATTGGTGACGGCAAAATTTTCGTTTATGACCTTGAGCAAGTGGTCCGGATCCGGACCGGTGAAACTGACGCAGAAGCGATCTAGCAGGAGTCCATCATGCAAGAACAGATTTATCATTTACAGTTTGCCATGGACACCTTTTATTTCCTGGTGTGTGGTGCCCTCGTGATGTGGATGGCGGCAGGGTTCGCCATGTTAGAGTCGGGTTTGGTCCGGGCGAAAAACACCACTGAAATTCTGACGAAAAACTTTGTGTTATATGCCATCGCTTGTCTGATGTACCTGATTTGCGGTTACCAGTTCATGTACGGCGGCGGTTTTTTCTTATCTGGCATCGAAGCACTGAATGTCGATGAAACACTGGCCAGTATCGCCAGCCGCGAAAATGGTTTCACTGGTAAAGCGGCCTATTCAAAAGCGGCTGATTTCTTCTTCCAGGTGGTGTTTGTTGCTACGGCAATGTCGATTGTGTCTGGAGCCGTCGCTGAGCGGATGAAACTGTGGGCTTTCTTTGCTTTTGCTGTGGTGATGTGCGGTTTCCTCTACCCAATGGAAGGGTCGTGGACCTGGGGCGGTCAGCCGGTATTTGGTCTTTACACGCTGGCTGATTTTGGTTTCTCGGATTTTGCCGGCTCAGGCATTGTGCATCTGGCAGGCGGTGCTGCTGCGTTAGCGGGTGTGTTGCTGCTGGGGGCTCGCAAAGGCAAATATACCAAAGATGGTAAGGCTCACGCATTCCCGGGCTCTAATATGCCGCTGGCGACGCTGGGTACTTTGATTCTGTGGATGGGCTGGTTCGGCTTTAACGGCGGCTCTATGCTGAAACTGGCAGATATCGGTAATGCACATGGTGTCGCGATGGTGTTTGTCAACACGAACGCAGCAGCTGTTGGTGGTGCCCTGTCTGCGCTGGCGGTATCTATGGTGCTGTTTCGCAAAGCGGACTTAACCATGGTGTTAAACGGCGCTTTAGCCGGTCTGGTGGCTATCACGGCTGAACCGTCAACTCCAACGCCATTGCAGGCAACGATTTTTGGTGCGGTCGCTGGTGTGTTGGTGGTCGCTGCGATTATCGGTTTCGACAAAATCAAAATCGATGACCCGGTCGGTGCGATTTCAGTGCACGGTGTGGTCGGTTTCTTTGGTCTGATGATTGTGCCACTGACTAAAGACAGCGCGTCGTTCCTGGGGCAGTTTATCGGTGCTGCAACGATTTTCGTCTGGATTTTTGTTTGTAGTCTGATTGTCTGGGGTGTGCTCAAAGCCACTATGGGCATTCGCGTCAGCGAGCAGGAAGAATATGAGGGTGTGGACCGTTCTGAGTGTGGGATTGAAGCCTATCCGGAATTTGTGTCGACCCTAAAGTAAGCAGCCTGAGGAGAGCCGGTGGGGCTTCTCAGGAGCGAGTGTCCCGCCCGGCAGTGCCTGTTGTGGCTGCCGAAGCGGGACACTGAACCCTTACCACCAAATCGTCTATCCTTGTCCTTTGTCTTCTAAGACGACCCCACCGGTTTTTGCCTGTGGGGTTTTTTATTATGTGCGGACAAAAACTAATCTATCAGCAACCTTTTCGTCTGAAAAGTAGGCAAGGTGACGATTTAGAATATTTCATCTGTTTGACCTCATTTGTGCGCTGTGAATTGTCATGATGTGTTGGTGTTGGTGTTGGTGTTGGTGTTGGTGTTGGTGTTGGTGTTGGTGTTGGTGCTGCAGTAGGCGGGATCGCGAGGTGGTTTTTCAAAACGAGCTGTAGTGGGGGGATGCCCTTGTATACAACCTCGCTTGATTGGAACTCAGTCAGTGTCTGCGGCGTTCATGGCAAGATGTGCGATGCTTTTGAGCTGAACAAGTCTCCAAAAAACAGGAAAGCCGCATCCTTTTGGGATGCGGCTACCGTAATGCTTTGTCAAATTCCATTTCAAACCCAAAGGGTTATCTTCCCTGCCTCCCGAAGGAGATTCACGCGCTGTGAAGGTTTTAACATCCATGCTCATAAAACGCTGCCAGTGCAGTGTCCTACTTCAAGCCAATCCTGGCTTTCCTGTCCATACTGGTATCATCCTGATACCGCAGCTACATCCGGTAGCGTCCTCTGTCCGTGATGGTATCATCCTGATACCACAGCTACATCCGGTAGCGTCCTCTGTCCGTGATGGTATCATCCTGATACCACAGCTACATCCGGTAGCGTCCTCTGTCCGTGGTGGTATCATCCTGATACCGCTGCTACGTCCGGTAGCGTCCTCTGTCCGTGGTGGTATCATCCTGATACCGCTGCTACGTCCGGTAGCGTCCTTTTGGTGTGATTCAGTCCCTGAACAACACCTGCTCATCCTGAGCGACTACTCCCTAAGCTGGCATCCTGCCAACACAGCCGATCCCGGCTTCCTGATCCTTAAAGATTTCATCCTGAAATCTCAGCTCATCCTGAGCCTGTCCCTGACAAAATGACTTTTCAATCATCCTTGATTGTGTCCTCACAACAACTGTTGTGACGTCTTCACTGACCAGTGAGCAAATTATGCCCTGAATTTATGCGAGTTTTGTTACTGTGAGCCAGGTCCTGTGGTACTGCGATATTTCATTAATTACGGAAATTCATGTTTTATCTATGTAAAACATATTGTTATGTGTTTTTTTAGGCTGGCATCCAAATGCAAATGACGCTATGGCCTACTCAAATGTGAGATATTTCTCACAAATTTGACGCAGATTTGGCGTCTTTCGCTTTTTTGGTTAGCATGGCAACTTCTGAGATTTGTAACGCTGGGACTATGGCAAGAGAACAATTGGGGGTCTGTGCAGAACCGAATCTGCATGGCTTGTTATTGCTGATGAACGCTTTGGACGGGCATGAACAGCAGATCCGGCGTGTACTCGGACGCATTCCCGGACTGATGCAAAAACTCGCAGAGCAATTTTCCGAAGCGAATCTGAACGCTGTTATTGCGATTGGTCCGGGGTACTGGGATGCATTGTATCCTGAACTGCGGCCCGCTGATTTTCAGCCGTTTTCTGCGTTGATGGTTGATGATCTGGCCATGCCCGCCGTTCCTTATGATGTATTGCTGAAGATCCGGGCTGATCGTTACGACGTGTTGCATCTGGCGATCCAACAATGTTATCAACAACTGATGCCGCATCTTGAGCTGGTTGAACAGACACATTGTTTCCGTTTTATGGACGGGCGTGATCTGACCGGTTTTATTGATCAGCCACAATCGCCACGTGGCCGGAAAAAGCGTGAGTTGGCGCTGGTAGCGGAAGAGGCACAACCAGAACTGGCGCAAGGCAGTTATCTGTATTATCAACGCTATCGGCTGGATTTAAATCGCTGGCAGCAACTGACCCAACAACAGCAGGAAATCATCATCGGTCAACGTAAACTGGATGGGCAGCAATTGCCGATGGCGCAGCTGAGTGAGCAAAGTCATGCCGTCAAAGCTGCAGTCACAGATGTATTCGGTGAGTTTTATCCGTTAGTTTTCCAGAATATGCCGTTTGGCCAGCTCAAGGCGCAAGGCTTGGTGATTCTGGCATGTTCAGCAGAGCCCAACGCCTATCTGGCATGGTTGAACCGTCGGCTGGGAGATGCCGGTGGGCAAAACTACGACTTGTTACTCGATTACGTGCAGGCGGACAGTGGGGCGGCTTTTTTTGCACCGTCAATTTCATTTCTGGAAGAGCAGGCAGGCATCTGAGCCTGCGCTTACTTCAGACTTTTTCAAATAATTCAGTCACTTTCTTCAACGTGAAGTTAATATTCTTCACGCTGGTCGGAGCGATAAAGATGGTGTCGTCCCCGGCGATCGTGCCCAACACGCCTTCTGCTTTACCGACCGAATCGAGCAGCCTGGCAATTAATTGTGCGGCGCCAGGGCTGGTCCGGATGATAATCATCACGTCATTGTGTTCAATGTCCAGTACCAGCTGACGCAGCGGGCTTTTGGTTGTCGGTACGCCTAATTCCGGCGGAAGACAGTACACCATCTCCTGGCGGGCGTTGCGTGTCCGCACGGCGCCAAACTTACTCAGCATACGGGACACTTTGGATTGACTGACGTTGTCAAATCCCTCAGCCTTCAGTGCGTCAACAATATCACTCTGCGAACCGAACCTTTCTTCTTTCAGCAGCGCTTTAAAGGCCTGGATCAGCGCTTCCTGTTTGGTTTGTTTGGTCATAGTTACCAATTACTTTACCTAATTCAATCGGGACAATGCATCATGCTGCAGAGCATACCATAGCAAATCGGGTTCGCAGATCCAGCGAATTCTTCGTCTGGTCTGAGAATGCTGCCAGACATCGGTTTTGCTGAATTTTTCTTGGGATACGCCTGGTTAAATAATGTGCTGCTACTTTGGTATAAGTCATTTGTAATTTGCGCCGTATTTCAGTATTGTTGGCGCGTTTTTTTCGGTGAACCGTTAATTGGGAGAGAAGCATGAAAGTTGCCGTTTTAGGTGCTGCTGGTGGTATTGGTCAGGCATTGTCCTTGTTACTGAAGTTAAATCTGCCTGCCGGTACTGATTTAGCGTTATACGACCTGGCTCCGGTGACGCCAGGTGTTGCTGTAGACTTAAGTCATATCCCTACCGCGGTAAAAGTTACGGGCTATGGTAAAGATGATTTACTCACTGCACTGGCAGGTGCTGATGTGGTGATGATCCCGGCCGGTATGCCACGTAAGCCGGGCATGGACCGCTCTGATCTGTTTAATATCAATGCTGGTGTGGTAAAAACTCTGGCTGAAGCCATTGTTCAGCAGTGTCCAAAAGCTTTGGTTGGCATTATCACCAATCCGGTCAACACAACAGTTGCTATCGCGGCTGAAGTGTTCAAGAAAGCTGGCACTTATGATGCCAAACGTCTGTTTGGGGTTACTACACTTGACGTGATCCGGGCAGAAACTTTTATTGGCGAATTAAAAGGCAAAAATCCTGCTGAGCTGATCGTTCCGGTGATCGGTGGTCACAGCGGTACTACAATTCTGCCGTTACTGTCACAAGTAAAAGATGTGACATTCACTGACGAAGAAGTCGCCTCTCTGACTTATCGCATTCAAAATGCCGGTACTGAAGTTGTTGAAGCAAAAGCCGGTGGCGGATCTGCGACATTATCCATGGGTCAGGCTGCAGCACGTTTTTGCGTATCTTTAATTAAAGGTCTGCAAGGTGAATCGGTTACTGAATATGCCTACGTTGAAGGTAACGGCGAACACGCCCGTTTCTTTGCTCAGCCAATCGTGCTGGGTAAAAACGGCGTTGAGGCTTTGTTAGATATCGGAGCTTTAAGTGCTTACGAGCAGAAAGCAATGAACGATATGCTGCCAACGTTAAAAGCAGATATCGCGCTGGGCGAAGAGTTCGTCAACAAAGCGTAATTTATCAGATTGAAAAAAAGCCAGCGAAAGCTGGCTTTTTTGTTAATGGTGACAGCACAAAATAATTAGTGAGAGCGTTCCACCGCAATATCCGCCAGAGTCATTAAGGCGTCTTTATAAGGGCTCGCTGGCAGGAATGCGATCGCCTGCTTGGCCATTTCTGCCTCGCGCTCAGCCAGATCACGGGTGTAGCCAAAAGCATTTGTATCATGCATTGCGGTCATAATGGCCGTGAAGTGCTGCATGCCATTGCTCTCGACAATGGCCGCTCGGATCAGCGCCTGTTGTGTCGGATTGCCGTGCTTCAGTGCATGGATCAAAGGTAACGTGGGTTTGCCTTCGGCCAAATCGTCACCGATGTTTTTACCGAGTTCTGTAACATCGGCCTGATAATCCAGTACATCATCAATCAGCTGAAATGCGGTACCCAGGTGCAGGCCATACAGGCGCATGGCTTCTGTTGTTGCAGCGTCTTTGTCTGCCAGGATGGCTGCCAGTTCAGTTGCAGCTTCAAACAGTCGTGCGGTCTTGCAATAAATGACCTGCATGTAGCTTTGTTCGGTAGTATCCGGGTCATTGACGTTCATTAGCTGCAATACTTCACCTTCAGCAATGACGTTGGTTGCATCAGCCAGAATTTGCATGACACGCATCCGTTCCAGCGACACCATCAGCTGGAATGCCCGGGTATACAAAAAATCACCGACCAGTACACTGGCCTGGTTGCCAAAAACCGCATTTGCAGTTTCTTTGCCACGTCGCAGCATGGACTCGTCGACAACGTCATCGTGTAACAGGGTTGCGGTATGAATAAATTCGATAATAGTTGCCAGCGTCACATGCTTACTGCCCTGATAACCCAGAGCCCTGGCCGCAAGGACGGCCAATAGCGGGCGTAAACGCTTACCACCACTGTTGACAATATAGATGCCCAACTGATTGATCAGAGCAACGTCAGAATTCAGCTGAGAAAAAATGTGTTCATTCACAGCAGCCATATCTTGTTGGCTTAACAAACGGATTTCATCGAGCGTCATGCGGGTTCAGTTAATTCAGCAAACCGGAGTGGCTGGATTCTACAACAACTAAGAAAGTGGCAAAACTAAATCTCGATCCTTTTTCTGAGCAGATGATCTTTTTAATATTTGTGCTTGCGGGGGTAGGGGAAATTGCGTACAATTCGCGCCCTGTGAATCTAATTAACACGCCCCCTCTGCGGTTGGCGTGATCTGTACGGAGTTTCAACTATGTACGCGGTTTTCCAAAGTGGTGGTAAACAGCACCGTGTGACTGAAGGTCAAACCCTTCGTCTAGAAAAACTGGACTTAGAGATGGGTGCAAAGGTTGAGTTTGCTGCCCTGATGATCGTAAACGGCGACGATGTAAAAATCGGTACTCCAGTCGTTGAAGGCAGTAAAGTTACTGCGGAAGTGGTCGCACATGACCGTGGCGATAAAGTTAAAATCGTCAAATTCCGTCGTCGTAAGCACTACCGTAAACAAGCTGGCCATCGTCAGTGGTTTACTGAAGTGAAAATTACTGGCATCAGCGCTTAATTTCAGGAGTAACGACTCATGGCAAGTAAAAAAGGTGTAGGTAGTACACGTAACGGTCGTGATTCAGAAGCGAAACGCTTAGGTGTTAAGCGTTTTGGCGGTGAATCAGTTCTGGCTGGTAACATCATCGTGCGTCAACGTGGTACTAAATTCCACGCTGGCACCAACGTGGGTATCGGTAAAGATCATACGCTGTTTGCTTTAACTGACGGTAAAGTACAGTTTGAAGTGAAAGGCGAACACAGCCGTAAATTCGTTAGCATCGTTAGCGAATAATTGCTGGATTCTTCGAAGAAACCCCGCGCCAAGCGGGGTTTTTTTTTGCTTATCATGAAGAGTTAAGCCGTTTTATGAAACATCAGCCTTTGTTTTCGCAGTACTGCGGGCATGGGTTTATAATGTTCGCAATATTTATAGCAGGATAGGTCGAAATGAAATTTGTTGATGAGGCGCTGATCCGGGTCGAAGCCGGCGATGGTGGAAACGGTATTATCAGTTTCCGCCGCGAAAAATTTGTGGCCAAAGGTGGTCCAAATGGTGGTGACGGCGGTGATGGCGGTGACGTCTATCTGATTGCGGACAGTAACCTCAATACCCTCGTGGATTATCAGTTCGAGAAGCTGCATATCGCCCAGCGCGGCCAGAACGGTATGAGTACCAACTGTACTGGTAAGCGCGGTGAAGATCTCGTATTACGTGTTCCTGTTGGCACACGGGCCATTGACGTTGATACCAACGAAGTGTTGGGAGATCTGACAAAAAATGGCCTGAAACTGATGGTCGCTAAAGGCGGCTGGCATGGTTTGGGCAACGCCCGTTTTGCCAGCAGTACAAACCGGACGCCGCGAAAGAAAACAAATGGTACTCCGGGTGAAGTCCGTAACCTGCGTCTTGAATTGTTATTGCTTGCAGATGTAGGCATGTTAGGCCTGCCAAATGCGGGCAAATCAACCTTCATTCGCGCTGTTTCCTCTGCCAAACCGAAAGTCGCTGATTATCCATTTACCACCCTTGTGCCGAACTTAGGCGTAGTACGGACAGAAAGCAGTAAGTCTTTTGTTATTGCAGATATTCCCGGCTTGATTGAAGGCGCCGCCGAAGGTGCCGGTTTAGGTATTCAGTTTCTGAAACACCTCGAACGATGCGGTCTGTTGTTGCATATGATCGATGTGTTACCAGCGGATGGCTCTGATCCTGCAGAAAATGCGCAGGTTATCATTCATGAGCTTGGTAAATACAGTGATAAACTGGCGAATAAACCACGTTGGCTGGTGTTTAATAAAATCGATCTGGTGCTTGAAGATGAGCTTGAAGAGATTAAACAAGCTGTGATCGATGCCATCGGCTGGGATGGTCCTGTTTATCAGGTGTCAGCTGCTTCCAGAACGCACACAGAGGCGCTTTGTCGCGATATTCAGGCTTACCTTGATCAACTGCCAAAAGAGGCGCCAAAAGAGCAACTACTGGATCCTGTGCAGTTTAAATGGGATGACTACCATACGGATACTATGAATCTGGCTGACGATCTGGATGATGATGACGATTTCGATGATGACGATTATGAAGTTGAAGTCATATATCGCCGCTAAGGGTTGGGCATGTTGTTAAGTCTGATTGCTGCGATGGCGAAAAACCGCGTCATCGGTTTGAATAACCAGATGCCGTGGCATATGCCTGCAGATCTGGCGCATTTTAAACAGGTGACCATGGGTAAGCCGGTGGTGATGGGCCGTAAGACCTATGATTCTATTGGTCGCTTGTTGCCCGGCCGGCGCAATGTGGTGATCAGCCGTCAGCCAAAACCGGCAGGGTTCGGCGCAGATTGGGTGCATAGCATTGACGAAGCCCTGCAATTATTAGCAAACGAACCGGAAGTCATGGTCATCGGCGGCGCTGAGTTGTACCGTCAGACGTTGCCGGACGCAGATCGACTTTATCTGTCCGAGTTTGACCTGAATGTCGAGGGCGATGCCTTTTTTCCTGATTACCATGCTGTTGGTCAGTGGCGGGTGAGTTCGGCGCAGCAGTATAGTGCTGATGCCAAAAATCAGGCGGATTACCGTTTCCTGCAACTCGAGAGGGAACGCTGAAATTTCCAGCGTTGCGCATCAACTAACATGTTGCTACTATTAATTTTGTTTTGCTTATTCTGCCTCAGAGGTTGCCTATGAAATTAATAAACGCCACGTTATGTTTGTCGTTGGCTGCAGGTTTAATGGTCGTTGCGCCCGCCGCTCAGGCTCAGGAACAGCTGGCGGCCTCAATGTGTGATTATGTCAAAGCAGATGATAAAAACCGTTTCCGTAAATTATTATCTGACAACCGTCTAAGGCTGCGTAACATTTATGACGGTGTGCTTTGTGATGGCTTGTCATTGATCCGTTTTGCTGTAAAAAACAATGCGGCTGGTGCCGGCGAGTTTATTGTAAAACAGTTACCTGCAGCACAAATTACCGCGTCTGGTGATATTGCGTGGGCCGAATCAAATCATGCCGGTTCTGCATTAATTGCGGTGTTAAAAGCCCGGGCCGGTGGCGGCGAGTAACCCTGATAAAATTCTGAAAAAAGCCGTGCTCTGCACGGCTTTTTTACTTCAGCTTCATTTTTGTGGGCTTTTGATGAGCCTCAACCGAGAGCCCTGTTGATACAGCTTTTGGTTTATTTCGCCTGAACCCGCTGGTTGGCAGCGTGCAACGGTATCAGTTAGTTGCGTTGTTTTGTCAGGTAACGCCAGTTGCACGGTATTGGCGCAAATCTCTGTTGCTGCCAGCGCTGCCTGAGGCGTGAATCACGCGAGGCAATAGGGAAGTCAGGTGACGAACCGCAATAGAAAAAGGCCTGCAACATCGCTGTTGCAGGCCTTTAAATACCAGCCTTCAGGCTTATTGTTTCAGCCGGGCCAGCTCTCAGACTTTAAATTGATCGACTGACAAGCGCAGTTCTTCAGCTAACCGGGCCACTTCATGGCTTGAGTCAGAGGTTTGCTCGGCGCCTGAAGCGGTTTCTTCTGCGATATTCACGATTGATTCCAGCAATTTGCTGATTTCGTGTGATACCTGGTTCTGCTCTTTCGCCGCATGAGAAATCTGCTCGCTCATGTCATGCGCCATGTGAACCGCATGAGTGATGGAATCCAGTGCCTGATCTGCAACTTCAGTCTGCGCGACGCAGTTTTCCGCCTGACGCTTGCCTTTGTTCATTGCTTCTACTGCGGCATGAGCCCCGCTTTGCAGGACCTGGATCATCGCCTGGATTTCCTGGGTTGAGCTTTGAGTTTTACTGGCCAAAGAACGTACTTCGTCGGCAACTACCGCAAAGCCACGGCCTTGTTCGCCGGCGCGTGCGGCTTCAATCGCGGCATTCAACGCCAGTAAGTTGGTTTGCTCGGCAATACCACGGATCACATCGAGGATGCTGCCAATTGATGCGCTGTCCTGATGCAGTTTGTTGATGACTTTTGAAGCCTGTTCCACTTCCTGTGACAACTGCAGGATTGTTTGCTTGTTGTTCGAGGAAATGCCTTTCACACGCTCAGCTTCTGCGTCTGCATGTTTAATTTCAGCCAGAGCATCATTGGAACTTTGCAGTACGCCTTGTGAGGTACTGCTCATTTCGGTGGTGGCAGTCGCCGCCTGAGTCACTTGTGATTTCTGCTCACGAATGGCCGCAGTGGACTGTACCGTGATTGCCGAGGTCTGCTCTGACGCTGCAGCCAGCTGGGTTGAACGGGAAATGATGCCCTGGATCAGCTGGCGCAGATTCCCGATTACTTTGTTGCAGTTACGTGCCAGTTCGCCGAATTCATCCTGAGCAGAGTCGTCCAGTTGTTTGGTCAGGTCACCGGAAGCCACAACACCAAGGATTTCGTTCACTTTACTCAGTGGGGTAGTGATGCTGCTACGGGTCCACAATGCGATGACGGCCGCTGCAGCGAACGAAAATGCCATCACAACAAAGATAGTTACCACTGCGCCGCTGACGCTGGACGCCGCTTCTTGCTGAATTTCGCCAGCTGCTTCACGGGCTTTAGTCAGTAATTTACTCAGTGCCGCGCTGGCATCAATGGTTTGCTGTTCTGCCGTTGCCAGCAATTTGGCTGCTGATGCTTCTGCAGCAAGTTTGTTGGCTTTTAACGCCAGAATCCCGTCTTCAGTGGTCAGCAACTCATTGATTGCGGTAATTTTTTCATCGAGATCTGCCACCATATCGACAGCACCGCCGGCCTCGGCTTTGATAATGGCCATCTTTGCAACAATATCTGCCATCCGGTTTTTGATTTCGTTGCTCAGCGTCTCAGAGGTATTGGCGGTGCTGGTACGTGTCAGGTCTACAACAGTACTGACCATAGAGTTCAGGCTGGTTTCCAGGACTGCAGCAGCTTCTGCCGATTTTGGAAAGCGACGGCTGACTTCACGGACGTCACTGAAATCGAGGATCAGCGATGCCGCATCGTCGGCATTACTTTCCATATCCCCAAGTTTGCTGTTGATGGATTCACGTAAGGACAGCGCCTTTTTTAATTCAGAAAACAGCTTGTCGCTGGTTGGAATAAATTCAGCATACTGTGTTGCCACTTCTTTGAAACTGGCTGCCAGCACAGGTTCGCTGCCGACAACCGACTGCAGGTTTTTTGCTGCGGCGTCGTAGGCATCTTTTTCGGTGGCGAATGCCGATTCAAAAGCCGTTATTTTTTTCACTTCATCGGTGTAAAACGCCTGCAGGGTGATTTTGCTCATTTTGACAAACTCACTTTGCAGCGTGGCACTATTCTCCAGCGCAGGGATCGAAATGGTATTTACCTGGCTTGTGGAATCACTGATGTTGTTCAGGCTGGAGTAGGAGGTAAGGCCGATGATCAGCAATAACACTGATATCACACCAAAGCCGCCGATGATGCGCAATGCAACGGTTAACTTCATATGGAACTCCCAACGGGTTGGTCAACAATCGCCTTCAACAGCGTCCATGCAATTGTTCGGGATCGGTATGGATAAAACCCAAGTATTATAGTCTTTTTTCGTAGCCGGCAACACTAAAACGCTGTTGTGATTCAATACAATAGCATGTAAGTGCTTGCCCCCAGACACAGCCCGTGTCCAGTGCGTAAATACCCGAAACAGGGGAGTAACCCTGTAACGCCGCCCAATGACCAAAGAAGATCGTTGGATGTGCTCTATCAGACCAGAAATCAAACCAAGGGGTCAACAGCGGATTATCTGATAATTCACCTTTCTGCCGCAGTTCCAGCCTGCCATCGGCAAAACAGTAGCGCATCCGGCTGCAGGCGTTGATGGTAAACCGGTATTTTTCAGCGGCGGAATGTGCCTCTGACCACAGGTCTGGGCTATTGCCATACATTTGGGCATAGAGACTGACCGGATCTGTTCGCAGCTGTTGTTCCACAGCCCGGCATGCCATTACGGCGATTTCAGTAGTCCATTCCGGCGCCAGTCCGGCATGGACCAGCAATAATTGTTCTGCTGCGTCGTAGTGGAGCAGGGGTTGTTGTTGCAGCCAGAGCGCAAGCTCAGGCAGATCAGGTGCCTGCAATAACGCGTCCAGCTGATCTGCCGGACTGATCCGGCCATAGCCGTGTAAGCTGGCGAGAAAGTTCAAATCGTGATTGCCCAGCACCGTAATGGCGGCAGCACCCAGGTTTTTGACAAAACGCAGGGTTTCCAGCGACTGCGGGCCGCGGGCGATCAAATCACCACAAAACCACAGTTGATCCTGGGCCGGATCAAACCGGATGAGCGTCAGCAGTTGCTGCAGCTGATCAAAACAGCCCTGAACATCACCGATAACATAACGGGCCATTAATTCAGCACGTTGGGTACGGCAAGCCGGAACAGCGGGATTGGGGTTTCAAAGGCGCTGCCATCTGTGGTCTGCATTTCATAGTGCCCTTGCATGGTACCGACCGGCGTTTCCAGCACGGCGCCGCTGGTGTAGGTATAACTACTGCCTGGTGCCAGCTCCGGTTGCTCGCCGACGACACCGTCGCCACGAACTTCAGTATGTTTGCCATTGGCATCGGTGATAGACCAGTAACGGCGCAGCAGTTTGACGCGACAGTCTGAGTCGTTCCGGATAGTGATGGTGTAGGCAAACACAAAACGTTCGGCTGCTGCATCGGACTGTGCGGCGATATAAAAGGTTTCTACGCTGACAGGGATCTGAACACTCACAATACATCTCCGCTGAGATCCGCTGCGACACCGGTCGCATCAGGCTGTTGCGCCAGCCACTGCGCAACCCGGATAAACTCACTGACCGGCAGTTGTTCCGGGCGCAGACCCGGCTCAATGCCAAGCGCTTCAATGTCAGCTGCAGTGGCGAAATTACTAAAGCAGTTACGCAAAGTCTTCCGTCTTTGGTTAAATGCTTCCAGACAGACCCGGTTTAATACCGCAACCGGTACGTCAGCACGTTCTGCGACAGGTTTGGGGATCAGCCGTACCACTGCTGAATCGACTTTCGGTGCCGGCTTAAAGGCGCCAGGGCCCACTTCGACCACCGGAATGGCCTGACAGAAAAACTGCGTCATCACACTGAGGCGGCCATAGGTTTTACTGCCATGGCCGGCAGTCATCCGCTCAACGACTTCTTTTTGCAGCATAAAATGCATGTTTTCAATGCAATCGGCGAAGTCAAACAGGTGAAATAACAGCGGTGTGGAAATATTGTACGGCAGGTTACCGAACACTTTTAATTTGCCACTTGCTGGCATCAACTGACTAAAATCAAACTTCATTGCATCCGTCTGATAAATCGTCAGTTTATCGGCCAGCGTCGGATGCTCGCGCAGCCGCTGTGCCAGATCCCGGTCCAGTTCGACGACGGTCAGATGACCGCAGCGCTCAGCAACAGGTTCAGTTAAGGCACCAAGTCCGGGGCCGATCTCCACCAGATGTTCACCTGGTTTTGGCGCTATCGCTTTGACAATACGTTCGATGACCGCCGGGTCGTGCAGGAAATTCTGGCCAAATCTTTTACGGGCCTGATGCCCCATGTGTACTTTATCAGTCATGTTGTGCTTTTGATTGAGTCGCTAAAAAAATGGCCTGGTCCAGCGCATGCTGGAAACTGCCGGGATCGGCCAGACCTTTACCGGCCAAATCCAGCGCAGTGCCGTGATCAACCGAGGTGCGGATTAAGGGCAGGCCGAGGCTGATATTTACCGAACGGCCAAAACCTTTGTGTTTCAACACCGGTAAGCCCTGATCATGATACATCGCCAGGACGGCATCAGCATTGTCGAGATATTTGCTCTGGAACAAGGTATCGGCTGGCAATGGGCCTATTAAATCCATGCCTTCGGCCCGCAGTTCATCCAGCGCTGGCCGGATCACATCGATTTCTTCGCGTCCCAGATGGCCGTCTTCTCCGGCATGCGGATTTAAGCCACACACGTAGATGCGCGGATTAGCGATGGCAAATTTCTGCTGCAGATCCTGATGCAGGATCCGCGTGACTTGTAACAGCCGTTCCCGCGTGATCGCTTTGGCCACGTAAGCCAGCGGGATATGGGTGGTCACCAGCGCTACACGCAGACCTTCAGTCGCCAGCATCATCACCACATAAGGGGTGTTGGATTGCTGTGCAAAAAACTCAGTATGGCCGCTGAACGGAATACCGGATTTGTTAATAATGCCTTTGTGCACAGGGCCTGTGACAATAGCATCAAACTGTTTTTGCATCGATTGCTGACCGGCAAAGGTCAGTGTATCCACCACATAACGGCCGTTGTTTTCATTCAGCACGCCCGGTTCTACCGGTTGTGCCAATGCAAAAGGCGCGATCGTCAGGGTGCCGGCGCGTTGTGGCCGGGGTGGCTGGTCGGGCTGATATGGCAGCAACTGCAATGGTAAACCAAGCAGCGCCGCGCGTTGCTGCAGCAATAAGGCATCGGCGCAGACGACCAGCTCAGCCGGCCAGTCTTGCTGTGCCAGCTGAATAATCAGGTCAGGCCCGATGCCGGCCGGTTCGCCCGGCGTGATACCAATCCGCAGTGTCATTATTTATCAGCCAGCACTTCGATGAAGGCTTCGTCCCGGATCTCGCGCAGGAAATTGCTTGATTCTTCGTTGAACCGGCGGTTGTAAATCATCCGCATGACCTGCTCACGTTTTTTCTCTGCTGTGGCATCCACAGTGCGGCGATCCAGCAGCTGGACGATGTGCCAGCCGTGTTCAGTACGGAATGGTTCGCTCAGCTGGTTTTTTTGCAGTGTTTTTAAGGTGTCACGGAATTCAGGCACAAAGATGTTCGGATCTGCCCAGCCCAGTTCGCCGCCTTTTAAGCGTGAACCCGGATCTTCTGAATGTTCTTTGGCAAAAGCGGCGAAATCGGCTTTCCCGGCTTTAAAATCAACCGCGAACTTCTTCAGCATGTTTTTGGCTTTTTCCTCACTGACGATGATAGATGGTTTGATCAGCACGTGACGAGAGGAAATCTCTTCAAATTCAACAACGTTGGCGCCCTTGATATCAAAGATAGTCAGGATATGGAAACCGGCACCAGAACGCAGTGGCCCAATCAGGTCTTTTTTCTTTTTGCCACGCACCTGATCGGCGAACAAGGTGGGCATTTCATTAATGTTCATCCAGCCCATGTCGCCGCCTTCCAGCGCCGTTTCGGCCGATGAAGATGCGATCGCGATTTTTTTGAAGTCACTGCCGCCGCGCAGCAGTTCCATCACTTTGCCGGCTTTGGTTTCGGCTTCTTTAATTTGGTCGGCCGTCGGCTGGCCAGGCAAAGCCACCAGAATGTGGCCGATATTGTATTGCTCGTTGCTTGCACCCTGTTGTTCCATCATTTTGGTCAGGGTATCAATTTCCTGCGGACTGACATAAATCCGTCGCTGGACGTTGCTGCGCATCACTTCACCGGTGGTGATTTCTTCGCGCAGACGCTCGCGGAATAATTCATAGCTGCCTTCTTCGCGTACGACCTGCGCCCGGAATTGCTCCACACTGAGTTTTTGTTCACGGGCGATGTTGTCGATAGTCTGATCAAGCTGGGCGTCGGTAATTTGCAGCCCCATGCGTTTGGCGATCTGTAATTGCAGGCTGTTCATGATTAGCCGTTCCAGCGCCTGTACCTGCAGAGCCGAGTCCGACGGTAAGGTCTGACCTTGTTTGGCGGCGTTTTTCTTGACGCGGGCGACCATGTCACCGACTTCACTTTCCAGCACGACGCTATTGTTGACAATCGCGGCGACGGCATCGACTTTGGTTTCGACGGCCTGCACATTCAGCATGACACAAGTAGTCAGAGTTGCGGCAATCAGCTGTGTTAACTTCATAATTTTCCAGTCTAATTATTTAATAAATAGGGACGGCGATAACCAAAGACCCCAGTGGACAGCATGTCCGTCACGTTAAACCCGGCACTATCCCCAAACCCTTTTAACACAAACTGCAGTGCAATACCGCTGTCCAGTTTGAATGGGGAGTTGATATTGTTGATCGGCAGGTCCAGGTTGGTCTCAATCTGACGGCGGGCGATCAGCCGGACAGCCCAGCAGCAGGATTCGTACTGTACACCGACATTGGCTTCAATCATCCGCGAATTGTGCAGATCACGATAATAACTGCCAACCAGCTGCCATTGCGGATTCAGCGGCATGGTACCTAGGGCACCCAGCTGCTCGATCTCGTTGCCTGAGACATAACGGCTGTAGCGATGGTTCAATTGCAGTAAGTTTTTATCGTCGGCGCGATAATCCAGCGTCATATTGCTTTTGATCATCCGTTTTGACTTTGAATCATACTGCACGCCGCTGTTTAAAAACCAGCGCTGCTGAAAGTGCAGTACGGATTCGGCGGCAAAAATGGATTCGGTGGCGGCAACCGGCTGATTGCTGTCGAGGTTATTATTTACCGGGTTGGCCAGAAACAAAATTTGTCCCAGACTGAAACGGAAACGCTCGGTGTCCGATTCGTCATAAATTCTTGTGGTCGCGCCCAACGTCAGCTGGTTGGCGTCGTTGATGCGATCAAGGCCGGAAAAACGGTTCTGCCGGAACAATCCGTAATAATCGTCCTGCAGCCGGGCAGTATCGTATTGCCAAATCTGGCTCTGATCCCGATACGGGATGTACAGATACTGGATTTGCGGTTCCAGTGTCTGCAACGATGCCTGACCGAACCAGCTGGCGTCCCGCTCAAAATTTAACTTACCATTGAGCTGCACTTTGGGCAGGTGTCGTTCGGTGTCTTCTGCCACCTGCGCCAGTTGCGCCGGCACTGCTGTCAGATCCGTACGGCGCTTTTGCTGATAAAACGTCGACATTAAGCCGGTTTCCAGCTGCAGTTCATAAGCCGGGGTGACATAGGGCAGGCTCAGGGTTGGCTCCAGATGCAGCCGGTCCGCCTGTTTAATTGGCGCGTTGTCGTTGGCGAAATGCGAGTACTGACCGTGCCAGCTGAATTCCATCCCTGCCGGCAAACGCAGTGGCTGCGCTGATTTCAGATCCCATTGCGGCAGCGCCGCATACGAATAGGTATCAGCGTAATTCCCTAATATTTCAAAACCTTGTAACCGGACGTTCGATTGAACATCAGCGCCAAAGTAACTCAGACTGGCGACCCGGTTCAGCTGGGTATCACTTTGATTATTAAAATCGGAGCCCAGTTCGCTTAAATAGGCGTCGTCACTGACATCGGTAAAATCGACCTGGGCCCGCCAGTTGTCCGCGAAATCAGACCGATGCTCGACGTGGCTCAGATAGCGGCTGCCAAAACCAGCTGGTTTGTCCTGATCATCCGGTAAAAACTCGACCTGCAGCTTACCGCGGTCGCTGGGAGTGAGGTAACGGAATTCGGTTTTCAGCTGAGTGCCACGTTCACTCATATAGCGCGGTGTGATGGTCGCGTCGTAGTTTTCCGCCAGATTCAGGTAATAAGGCAGCTGGAAGTCAACCCCGAGTTTTTGTGAGCTGCCGAATTTGGGGATCAATAAACCGGATTTGCGCTGATTGCTGACCGGGAAGGTCATGTAGGGCAGATACAAGACCGGTACGCCCTTAATTTTCACCACCGAATTCCAGGCTTCACCCCAACCGTCATCGGCATTGAGCTGAATATCTTCGGCTTCCAGTGCCCAGCCATTGTCACCGTCCGGGCAGGTGGTGAAACTGGCTTCTTTTAACTGGACTTGTTCAGCAGAGGCTTGCATTTCTTTGGCATAACCACGACCTGCCTGGCTGATAAAGCGATAATCGGCATCGGTCATGGTGGCATTGTTGTCGTCGATACGGGCACTGAAGGAGCTGCTGCTGACTTTCAGCTGCGGGCTGTAGTAACTGATGCCGCCATCCGCAAACATGCGCTGTTCCGCTTTAAAAAAGCTGGCGCTGGGTGCGCTTAGCAGCGTGTCGCGGTGGGTCAGTTCCACGCCATCACTGAATAATGCACTCTGGTTGTCATTCAGCGTGACCTTGCCGGAAAAAATCCGCAGGTTGTTGTCGTTTTTATCCAGCGCTGCCAGCCGCTCCGGCAAGGTCAGGGTTGGATAACATTGCCTGACCGGCTCAGCCGCAAGTGCCAGACCCGGGAGTCCGAACATCAGCAGGTACAAGGCTTGGTATTTCATCCGGCGTTCCAAAGTGTTGCTCTGTTCCGTCAGGCCGCATTTGACCAGAGTGCAAAAAGGGGGCCTGTATGATAAATCAATTTTCGCCGCTCGGCTAATCCGTTATAGTGCGGCTTTTGCTCGGTTTGGAGTGATCAGGTGGCGGAAAGGTTGTCACAAATCCGGAATTTTTTACAGCAGTATCAGGCCGACAGCCCTCATCAGTTTGCAGCCATCAGCGGAGATGCCAGTTTCCGGCGTTATTTCCGGGTGCAAAGCGGCACGGAACACTGGGTGTTGATGGATGCGCCACCGGCGCTGGAAGACTGTCAGCGTTTTATTGCAGTGGCAGAAGCGCTGGCTGCAGCTGGTTTGCAGGTCCCTGCTGTGCTGGCCGCAGATAGTGCTGCCGGGTTGGTGTTATTACAGGACCTTGGCGACGATTTGTTGCAGTTCCGGCTGCAACCGCACAATGCGGCTGACTGGTACCGCCAGGCTCTGGCATTGTTGCCGCAGATGCAGCAGGTTCGCGCCACAGCCCAAGGTCCGTTGCCACAGTTTGACCGGGCTTTTGTGCTGCGCGAGTTACAGATCTTTCTGGACTGGTTTTTACCGGTGCATTTGCAGGTAACTCCCGATGCGGCGACCAGTGCCATGATAGACATGGCCTTTGCACAGATTGCGGACGAAGTGCTGGCACAACCGCAGGCTGGTATGCACCGTGATTTTCATTCGCGGAATCTGATGGTGCAGCCTGACCAGTCGCTGGCAGTCATCGATTTTCAGGATGCTGTGATCGGACCGCTGTGTTACGACGCGGTGTCGTTGCTGCGCGACTGTTATCTGCGCTGGCCGGATACGCTGGTTGACACTTTGCGCGATGAGTTTTTTATGCAGTTGCAGCAGCAGGGCCTGCTGCCGGCAGATTACAGTCTGAGCCAGTTCCAGCGTGATTTTGACTGGACTGGTTTGCAGCGCCACCTGAAAGTCTGTGGCATTTTCGCCCGCTTATATCATCGGGATCACAAAGCCGGTTATCTGGCGGATTTGCCGCGTGTAGTCGGTTATGTGCGGGATATCGCGGCGCGTTATACCGAACTTGCCGCGTTCAGCCAGTGGTTTGATACGGTGGTGGTGCCCCGTTTTGCGGAGGTCAGCGCATGCGGGCAATGATTCTGGCCGCCGGACGCGGTGAGCGGATGCGGCCATTAACCGATCAGTGGCCAAAACCCTTGTTGCAGGTTGGCGGCCGGGCGCTGATTGAACATCATTTGCTGGCACTGGCTGCTGCCGGCGTGAAGACTGTGGTGATCAACCACGCCTGGCTCGGCGCTAAAATCGAAGCGCAGCTGGGAGATGGCCGGCAGTTTAATTTGCAGATCTGTTATTCGCCGGAAGGCCAGACCGGCCTGGAAACGGCCGGCGGGATCCGGCAGGCCTTACCGTTGTTAGGGGCTGCGCCTTTTCTGGTGGTTAATGGCGACGTGCTGACTGATTTTCCTTTTGCCCGTCTGCAGGACGCCCTGACGTCAGATAAAATGGCGCATTTGGTGTTGGTACCCAATCCGCCACAGCACCCTGCCGGCGATTTTGCTTTGCAACAAGGGCTGGCCTGTGTCGACGGCGCCGAAAAATTTACCTTCAGCGGCATCGCCGTGTACCGGCCGGAGTTTTTTCGTGAGGTCCCGGCCGGCGCGCAGAAACTGGCGCCGTTTTTACGGGCGGCCATGCAGCGCGGTCAGGTCAGTGGGGAATGTTATCACGGCTATTGGGCCGATATCGGTACGCCGCAGCGCTTAGCGGACGCCGATGTGCTTTTTCGCAGCAGGAGCTGATTATGTGGGGGAAGTTACTGGGCGGGCTGTTTGGCCTGGCGATGTTTAAGATCCCCGGTCTGGTGATTGGGGTGATGATCGGTCATTGGTTTGATCGCAGCATGCGCCAGCAATTTGAACAGGCCGGTGGTTTTGCTGGTTTTAAGCGGGATCAGGGCGAGGCACAGGGGCTGTTTATGTACAGTACCTTTGCCGTGATGGGGCATCTGGCCAAAGCCGATGGGGTGGTGACCACCGCCCATATCGACAAAGCGGTGACCTTTATGCAGCAGCTGGGGCTGAGTGCCGCGCAACAGCAAGAGGCCCAGCGGGCATTTCGCGAAGGCAAGGACAGCAATTTCCCGCTGCAGCAGCAATTGCTGGCCTTGCGCCAGGCCTATCGCTGGCGACCAGACTTGTTGCAGATGTTTCTGGAGATCCAGATCTCGGTGGCTTATGTCGATGGCCGGTTAAGTGAGGTGGAACTACGGCTGTTGCAGCAGGTAGCTGCGGCGCTGGCGATCTCCAGCACACGTTTACAATATCTGCTCGGCCGCTACGAGGCGGAAGCACGCTTTTCCAGTCGTCAGCCGCAGCAGGCACCGGCGGCTGACGCCGTGGCAGATGCGTATCAGTTGTTGGGCATCAGTGCCGGCTGCAGCGATAACGAACTGAAAAAAGCCTATAAAAAACAAATGTCACAGCATCATCCTGACAAACTGATGTCGCAAGGCTTGCCCAAAGAAATGCTCGAGCTGGCAAACCAGAAAACCCAGCAAATTCAAGCAGCTTATGAGCTGCTGAAGCAACATCGTGGCTGAGCCGCCGGCTCAGCCTTTGTAATAAAACATAAAATACACAGCGCCAAGCAGGCAGATGCCGGCATAGACATAGTTGAGCTTAAATGGCTCTTTCATATACAACACTGCAAACGGAATAAATACCGCGAGCGTGATCACTTCCTGCAGTATTTTCAGTTGCGCCAGACTCAGCACCTGTGAGCCGATGCGATTCGCCGGCACCATCAGCATGTACTCAAAAAAGGCAATCCCCCAGGACACCAGCACTGCGGTCAGCAGCGCTGAAGATTTCAGATGTTTCAGATGGCCGTACCAGGCGAATGTCATAAAGATGTTGCTCAGCAGTAACAGGCCAATAGTGGATAAAACGGGTGACATGCAGACTCCGGTGCTATGTGAAATTTTCTCATTTTAACCGGCCGCCGGCACATTTGCATTTAGCACTTGCTGAACTAAAGTTTCCGGTACAAGTAACCTTGTGAAGTACGGACTCGTAACTGCGATCAGCAAAGGATCAGGATGATATGCGCCAGAATCTGCCTATTACTCAACACGAAAGAACCTTTCCCACTGAACAGCGTTTAATCTCAGCAACCAACACCTCCGGTCATATTCAATATTGTAATCAGGCATTTGTTGATATCAGCGGCTACAGCCGCGACGAGCTGATCAATCAGCCTCATAACCTGGTCCGGCACCCGGACATGCCCCCGGTGGTCTTTCAGGGTATGTGGGAGTTTCTCAAAGCCGGCAAATGCTGGATGGGGATCGTGAAAAATCGTTGTAAAAACGGTGATTATTATTGGGTTAACGCCTATGTCACGCCGATTTTGCAGCAGGGTAAGGTCGTCGGGTATGAGTCGGTACGGGTTAAACCAACAGCAGAACAAGTACAGCGGGCACAGCAGGTTTATGCCACGCTGAGCGTCGGCGGCAAAACCGTCACGTCTTTAGATCTGATGACGCTGGCATTGCCGATCTCTGCGGTTGCCGCTGCGGCCGCCGCAGGGCTGGCTGCATTTACGCTGGGACCGGTGGCCGCAGCGGTGGCGGCGGGCGCCGTCAGCGCTGTACTGGCTGGTTTTTTCCAGTCCCGGACCACTCAGGCGCAGGCCAAGTTATCATCGCAGCTCAGCACCCCCTTTATGTGCCCGGTTGCTGCACAGGTATACACCGGGAAAACCGATCGCTGGGGACAGCTGGAGCTGGCGCTGATCACGGAAACTGCTCACCTGCGCACAGTGTTGACCCGGCTGGAAGATGCCGCGCTGACCGCATCGCGGGAATCGGCGCAGGCCCATCAGCTGTCACGCAGCACTTTGCAGGTGATTGCATCACAGCAACAGGAAACAGAACAAACTGCGACGGCGATGAATCAGATGACGCATACCATTGCCGAGGTGTCGCACAATGTGCAGTTAACTTCAAGTGAAGCCACCAATGCGAATCAGCTGACCACGCAAGGCCAGGCGGTGGCTGTTCAGACCCGCACCGCTATTGAGAAACTGGCGCAGACTGTCCGCTGCATTGCCAAATCGGTGACTGAGCTGGCCACTCAGACCGCCAGCATCACTCAGGCTGCTGAAATAATCCAACAAATCGCCGAACAAACCAATCTGCTGGCATTAAATGCAGCGATAGAAGCGGCACGGGCCGGCGACCAGGGCCGGGGTTTTGCGGTGGTGGCCGACGAGGTCCGGCAGCTGGCGCAACGCACGCAACATTCGACCCAGCAAATTCAGCAGATTATTTTTAATCTGCAGGAAGGGGCGCGAAATGCGGTGATTGCAGCCGATGAAGGGATCCTGGCGACAGAAACCGGTGTGGCCAAAGTGCTGGAGACCGAACAGATGCTGAGCGGTATCATGGATGCGGTGAATCTGATTGCGCGGATGGGACACCAGATTGCTGTAGCGGTAGAAGAGCAGGCGCATGTGTCTGAAGACATCAACCGTCAGGTCAGCCGTATAGCCGATCTGGCCGGTGATGGTTATCAGCAAAGCGAGCAGACCGCTGAAGTCAGCAGTGATTTGGAAAAGAACGCTGAGACACTGTATCAGTTAGTCGAACGCTTTAAAAAATAGCGCAGCTCAGTAGCCGATGTAACTCAGCCAGCCCAGGATCTCCCGGCCAAGCCAGGGTTGGTCCTGTTCCACTGAGCCCGGCAACAGGCGTTGCCGGTAGATTTCTTTGATGTGTTTTCGCACCAGCTGCAAACGTAAGGTCCCGCTGTTGCGGGCAAAGTTATTGTCGGTCTGTGGCAATAAATCCAGCGTCGGGACTTTGTGCTGACTCAGCGCTTCGGCGACTTGCTGGTTTAACGTCATGTCCTGAATGGCGGCGCCAATCAGCACCAGAGCCTGTGGCGCACTCAGTTCTTCATTTTTATACAGGGTGTTGAGCAAAGCTCCGCTGTGACCAAGACCAATCACCACAATAGTGCCGGGCTTGCTTTCGGCCTCTGCCATCACCACTTTCAGCCTTTCCAGCAGTTGTTGCTGATACAGCTGCAGGTTTTCACTGCTGGGGTCTGAGACTGCTGGCGGCACCATCACGGCCAGAGTGTTCCAGCCATAATCAATCAGGTAGTTGCGCAGAAACTCGACAGCGCGCGGGCTGGCGGCATGCTGTGACCAGTCAGGCAGTATAATGACGGTGCCTTTGACAAAAGGGGTCATCGCGGCCCGCTGCAGGGTTAAAAACGAATGTTGGCCGGATTTCAGCGCATTGATCTGAGCGGTGGCAACTTGCCGCTGGATATCGCCGGCAGTTTGTTGCTCGTCCCACAGGACGGCTTCAGCATGAGCACTCAGCGACCAGACAACGCCGAGCAAGAGTGAGAAAATTTGGCATGGGAGTCGCAACATCGGCAGATCCACCAGAGCTGAACATTAACGTCAATATCGGCCAGTTGGATGGGAACTGAAGGATCCGCAGAAAAAACAAAGCCACCCGTGGGTGGCTTTGTCAGGCGTGTCACGAATTAACGTTGTACAGCTTCTTTCACAGAGGCTGTTACAGTCGCTTCAATACGACGGTTGATAGCGTGAGCTGCTTTTGAACTGCCAGCCGCTTTTGGTTTGGTGATACCGTAACCAACAGCTTTCACCCGGTTGCGTTCGATGCCGTAGTTGCTGACCAGTACGTCTGCAACTGCGTCAGCACGACGCTGTGACAGCGCCAGGTTGTACGCCGGAGTACCAACGTTTGACGCATGACCACCGATTTCTACGTCAGTGTTCGGGAAACGCTTCAGGAAAGTCGCCAGTTTCTCGATATCCGCGTGGTATTGCTCTTTCACGACTGATGAATCGTTGTCGAACTGAGCATTCAGCGCGATGCTGACTGAGTTTTCAGTGAAGATTGAACAACCTACAGTGTCCACTTTGTCAGTGATTGGTGTGTTTGCGCACTGATCTTTGTCATCAGTTACACCGTCCTGATCCGCATCACCGACTGCCGGAGCTGGTGCAGGTGCTGGTTCTGGCGCTGGTGTTGGTTCTACCGCAGGGGCAGCGCCGAAGTTATAGGTCAGACCTACTTTCACACCGTGATCACCAAAGGCTCTGCTGATACCCTGGTAACGGTTTGCTTCAACGAATAAAGCAACGTCGTCAGTCAGGAACATATTCACACCCATGCCCAGATTAGCGGCAGAGGCTGAACGGCCCGTGGTGTAGTTTTTGATACCACCGACAAAGTACAGTGGCAGGCTGTCGACATGGTAAACCAGGTCCATACCGACGCGGTTGCCTTTGATGTCAGCTTCAGAGAATTCTGATTCCAGATCCTGACGCACGTATTCAGCCCGGATGCCCCAGCTTTCGCTGATACGGTAACCGATATTCAGGCCAGTGCCGTTGCCGTTGTTCTGACCTTTCCAGTCTAATGATTTAGTTTTGTCGTTGTCCGGTGCGTAGTGCTCCCAGAACACAGAACCGTAAACCCGATCTTGTAATTCAGCAGCGGTTGGGGCGGCTGATGCTACAGCAGTCATCAGGGGTAAAGCTGCCAGAACGGCAATTGCGCTAGTTTTCAGTTTCATCCATATCTCCTTAGGGGGTTTTCCAACGCGCTAATTTTATTTGATTTGTTTAGATTAAACAAATTTACTGTTGTTTTGCTGAACAAAACCGCTTTTACATTGTCAGCACAACGCGCGTCAGCGGGGGCCATGCTAACTGCTGAAGATGAATCTGCGGTTAACACTGGTGGTTTTTGTACTCAGAACGGGGCCGGAGCGGTAAACTCCAGCCACTGGCCGGTCAACGGGTGCCGCAGCCCAAGCATTGCAGCATGTAACTGTAAACGTTCAGTTTTCTCATCTGGCGCCGTGCCGTAGAATTTGTCACCACAAATCGGATGACCAAGCCATTGCATGTGTACCCGCAGCTGATGCGAGCGGCCGGTGACCGGTGTCAGCCGTACCCGGGTGGCGTCTGCTTCGACGGCCAGAGTTTCAAATAACGTCTGTGCTGGTTTACCCCGCGTAAAACAAACCATCTGTTTTGGCCGGTTCGGCCAGTCGCAAATGAGCGGCAAATCAACGCTGCCGGCCTGTGCTTTTAACTGGCCTTCGAGCCGGGCGATGTAATGTTTTTGTGTCTGCCGACGTTCAAACTGCCAGTTCAGTTCGCGCTGCGCATCCAGGGTCAGTGCCATCACCAGCAAGCCGGATGTCGCCATATCGAGCCTGTGCACCGTGCGGGCGGTCGGAAATACCCGTTGGACCCGCAGCTGCAGGCTGTCCTGATGCTCCGGGGCTTTGCCGGGCACCGACAACAATCCGCTGGGTTTATTCAGGATCAGGATAGTGTCATCCTGATACAGAATATCCAGATAAGGCGACAGCGGCGGCAGGTACTGCAATAACATTTCAGGCCTGTTTAATCATGGCTGACCACAATGACGCGGATCGCATCAAAACGCAGCCGGGCTTTACTGATGTATTGGCTCAGCTGTTGTTGTTTATCCTGCAAGTGAGCGATTTCTTCCGGCCGGACTAACGGGTTGATGGCTGCCAGCGCCTGTAACCGGTCCAGTTGCGCCTGCAGCTGTTGTTGCATTTGCTGCTGCGCTTGCTGTTGCAGCTGTTTTAACTGCACATCGGCATAAGCTTCGGCTTTGGCCAGCAGCGGGTGGATCGTGGTCTGCAGCGCACCGACCAGTTTGCTGGCGGTCTGCCGGCCGACAGGTTTGAGCTGACGATTGAAGTTATCAAACGGCACATTGGGCGCCAGGTTCTTACCAGTTTTTTCCAGCAACAGGCGGATTGGCGTAGGAGGTAAATAACGACCCAGCTGTAATTCCGGTGGTGCTGAGGCTTCCAGCAAATAAACACATTCCACAAAGAACGTGCCGGCGGGCAGCTGTTTATTCGGCAGTAACGCTGCCGAGCTGTTGCCCATAGTGTCCTGGGTGACAATATCCAACGTGCCTTGCACCATCGGGTGATCCCAGCTTAAGAACTGGATATCTTCCTGTGCCAGCGCGGTGGTCCGGTCAAAGGTCACAGTGATACCGTCTTCATCCAGCATCGGATAATGGCCTTGCAGATGCTCAGATGGCGTCAGGATAATACTGGTGTCGCTGCGGTCATCCTGTTGTACACCCAGTAAATCCCAGGCTTTGAGCATATACAGCGGCAGAATGGTAGCGTCGTCCTGCAGCCGCACTTGTTCGACTAATTGTTGCGCCTGACCGCGGCCACTGGAATTGAGTTCCAGCAGCTGGTCACGGCCTTGTTCCAGCTGTTGCTTCAGCTGCGCGTTCAGCGCCTGGCTGTCGGCCAGCAATGCACTGACGGCGGCAGCGTCCGGGGTGGACTGTGCCAGTAACGGCAGCAGGCGTTCGCGCATCTGTTGATAAACCGCACCACCGGTCTGGCAAGTGGCGTCGAACGCCTGCAGCCCCTGATGGTACCAATCCAGCAACACCTGCTGCGGCTGGTCGACAAAATACGGCAGATGGATTTGGATATCTTGCGTCTGGCCAATCCGGTCAAGCCGGCCAATGCGCTGTTCCAGCAAGTCCGGGTTCAGCGGTAAATCAAACAGCACCAGATGATGGGCAAACTGGAAGTTACGGCCTTCAGAGCCGATTTCAGAACAAATCAGCGCCTGTGCGCTTTGGTCGTCCTGGGCAAAATAGGCCGCCGCTTTATCGCGGTCAAAAATCGACATGCCTTCGTGGAACACTGCGGCGCGGATGCCTTCTTTGACCCGCATCGCTTCTTCCAGTGCAATAGCGGTGTCGGCGTGGGCACAGATCACCAGAAATTTTTTGTATTTGTGCTGTTTAATCAGCGCGATCACTGCTTCCACGCGCGGGTCAAATTGCCACCAGCTGGTTTTACTGCCTTCAAATTCCTGATAAATCCGCTCCGGGAACAGCAGGGTTTTGGCTTTAAATTCATCACTTTGGTTAGCCATAAAGCTCAGCTGCACTTTGATGGCGTTCTGATACTGCTCTGGCAGCGGCAACCCGATAAAGTGCGGCTGGCGCTGCGGGAAGCCTGCGATCGCAGAGCGCGTGTTGCGAAACAGGATCCGGCCTGTACCATGATGGTCCAGTAACTTGCTGAGTAAAGTGTCAACGGCCTGGTCGCGGTCCGCACCTGTGACCGCGCTCGTTAACAGCGCCAGTTCCTGACTGATATCAGATTCCTGCAGCAGTTGTTGCAGCGCTTTGGCTGTGGCGGCAGATAACGGCAATTCCTGTTGCAGGGCACGAGCCAGCGTCGCAACTGCTTTGTACTGCTGTTCTTCGGCGACAAAGGCCGGGTAGTCATAAAACCGGTTCGGGTCGAGCAGGCGCAGGCGGGCGAAATGGCTCTGATGGCCAAGCTGATCCGGCGTCGCCGTTAATAAGATCACGCCCGGCGTATCCTGTGCCAGCGTTTCGATACGCTGATATTCAGTGCTGGCTTCGGTTTCGCTCCAGCTTAAGTGGTGCGCTTCGTCGACCACCAATAAATCCCAGTGCGTTTCGGCGGCGGCTTCAAAGGCGGCTTTTTTCCGCGTCAGGAAATCCAGGCTCAGCAACACCAGTTGTTCAGTTTCAAACGGATTACCGCCGTCAGCGGCAGCTTCTGTCAGGCGTTCATCGTCAAAAATGGCGAATTTGAGGTTAAAGCGCCGCAGCATTTCAACCAGCCACTGATGTTGCAGCGACTCAGGCACGACGATAAGTACGCGGCTGGCGAGGCCGGACAGCAACTGTTGGTGGATGATGAGGCCGGCCTCAATGGTTTTACCAAGGCCGACTTCGTCGGACAGCAACACCCGCGGCGCATGGCGCTGCGACACTTCGTTGGCGATGTGCAACTGGTGCGGGATAAGACTCAGGCGGCCGCCGGTCAGACCGCGCAGCGGATTTTGTTGTTGCTGGTGGACATGCTGCCAGCTGTGATAACGCAGAGTGAACCAGTCGAAACGGTCAATCTGGCCGGTAAAGAGCCGGTCTTGCGGTGAACTGAAGCTGATGAAATGGTCAAGAAAGGTTTCCCGTAAACTGACCGCTTCGCCGGTGTCCGTGCGCTCGCCGTGATAAACCAGCGTCTGGTTCACTTCTTCAACTTTTTCCACCAGCAGGCTGAATTCCTGGGCGCTTTTGACGGTATCCCCCGGATTAAACTGCACACGGGTCAGCGGCGCCTCGCTCATGGCATAGAGCCGGGTTTCACCGCTGGCCGGAAACAACATCGTTACCATGCGGCCGTCGATACCCACGACTGTGCCTAAACCTAAGTCTGATTCCGCGTCGCTGATCCAGCGCTGTCCAAGGGCAAATTTCATCATTATCCGGGTCACTTCTGAAAGGGGGCGCTATGGTACTGAAATTCCCGTCAAACTGCATCCGCCGGCTGGGGAATTTTTCAGGCCTGTTTCGGTCACAAATGAAAAGCATTGCATCGTCATGAGATTGTCATCCGGAGCAAGGATTCTTGCTCTACAGTAAAGATGAACCCGCCGGGTTCGGTTTTCCGCTGCTAAGGAGCTGCATATGGCGCGAAGAAGAAGTAAAGACATAAAAATCTACGTCCTCGACACCAACATTCTGCTGCACGAACCCTTCGCTTTCTTAAACTTTCAGGAACACGACGTTGTCATCCCGATGACGGTGTTAGAAGAATTAGACCATATCAAAGACAAACACAAAGATGTCAGCCGCGAAGCCAGGGTCGCGATCCGCGCGCTGGAAGATGTGCTGAAAGACGCCACGCCTGAGCAGATGCTGCAGGGCGTGCAGTTGCCGCAACATGGCGAGCACAAAGCCAGCGGCCATTTGTTTATCGTCAATGACCATCACATCAGCGACCAGATCCCCGGCTTGCCAGGCGGAGAAAATGACCATCTGATCATCAACACCGCGTTATTTTTGCAACGGGAAAAAGCTCCGGTCAAAGTGATCCTGGTCACCAAAGACATCAATATGCGCCTCAAAGCCAAGGGCGCGGGCTTAAAACTGGTGGAAGATTATCGCACCGACCAGTTGATTGATGATGTGCGGTTTCTGTACAAAGGCTATTTTAAATTTCCCGGCGATTTCTGGAGTCAGGTTAAAGATTGTCGCAGTGAAAACGAAGGCCGCGACACTTACCATTATTTGCCACGCGCGTTATTACCCAATGCTTATATCAATGAATATCTGGTGGATGAACATGAAACCTTCGCCGGGCGTGTGGTCAGCATCAGTGAACAACAAATCAAGGTTTTGGATTTGGGGTTTGAGCGCATGATGCACAAACATGCCTGGGGCATCCATCCGAAAAATATTTATCAGGCGATGGCGCTGAATGCGTTGCTGGACCCAGAGATGGATCTGGTGATCCTGACTGGCCCGGCCGGTTGCGGCAAGACGTTGCTGGCGCTGGCCGCAGCGCTGGAGCTGGTGATTGAACGCGGCATGTATGACAAAGTCATTGTCACGCGCAATACGCCGGAAATTGCCGAATCTATCGGTTTTTTACCGGGCACGGAAGAAGAGAAAATGGCGCCCTGGCTCGCTGCCATCACCGACTCGCTGGAAGTACTGCACAAAACCGACGAACACCCGCACGCCAGCGTCAACTACATCATGGACAAGGCCAATATTCAGTTTAAGTCGGTGAACTTTATGCGCGGGCGCAGCATCCAGAATGCCATTGTACTGCTCGACGAATGCCAGAACTTAAGCGCTGCTCAGCTCAAAACTATCATCACCCGCTGTGGTGAAGGCACCAAACTGATCTGTTCCGGGAACCTCTCCCAGATTGACAGCAATTATCTGACCGCGGTCACTTCGGGTCTGACTTACATCGTGGAACGTTTTAAAAACTTCGAAGGCAGCACGACCATCAACCTCAACGGCGTGGTCCGCAGCCGGCTGGCCTCGTTCGCAGAGGCCAATCTGTAAGACCTTTCACAGATGTTAACAGATTGACTTGCCGGCGTAATCCGTTAGGCTAGTCAGTCTGTTGATATCGCCGTCTGTCGTGCACAAGGAAGCCTGCCCACCGTGAAACTGTTTTCCTGGTCCAGTTTATTTTTTCTGCTGTCGCTCAGCTTTTTATGGGGCTGCGGTTATTGGGCCTGGTTACAGACTAACCAGAGCCAGCAGGCGCAGCTGAACGCCCAACTCAGTCTGCAACTGGAACGCAGTGAAGTGTTACTGGAAGACTGGCAACGCAACTACCGGCTGCATCTGGATTATCTGCGGGCCGATCTGGCACGGATGGCTCCGGTCAGCAGCGACAATATCCTGTATGACCCCTGGCTGGAACTGGACGATAAAATTCAGCATGCTCCCTGGCCTGATGCGCTGTTGGGCTACGCTGTGGTCGATGACGCCGGACGGGCGGTGCGGCTGAGCAACACTTTCGCCGGTCAGTTGTTTACCATCACCGACATTGATTTCAGCAGCAATCACCAGTTTTTAGCGCCAATGGTGTTACCGGCACAATGGGTGGCGCCGGTGCATCTGGAAATGAATGGCCAGCATCTGTTGTTCTGGTTTGACCTGGGTGCGCTGAAGCAAAAACTGCAAAAAGCCCAGCAAGGCGCGGCCGGGGAGATCCTGCTGGTCTCTGCCGCGGCGCAGCTGGTCTCGCCGAGTCGTTACCAACAAACGTTATTGGCCCGTTTTGGTCCGGCGGAACTGCGGGACGACCTGAGTCTGAAATTCTATTTAAAACGCCCACCCGAAGACTTAACCCGCAGCCGTCAGCGTTATGATGGCAGCATGGCATGGCCAAAAACCCGGCTGGCAGAATTGATGTCCGGCAAAAAACATGGGCAAACCCCGTTGTTTGTGCCGAATTATCTCGGACGTCCGAGTGTGGCATTGTGGCGCTGGTCCGACAGCTGGCAGTCTTATCTGGTGGCGGAACGTGATCTGAGCAGTCTGCAGACGCAGCGCAAAACGATGCGGCAGTACCTGCTGGCCGGCTTATCTGCCGTCAGCCTGGTGCTGATGCTGTTGTTCTGGCTGATCCAGCGGGGTGTGCTGCGGCGCGAGCAGGAACTGGCGGCTGCGACTGCCGGGTTACAGGCGCCAGAGGAGTCAGCTGCCGCGGTGGCAATGCCGTCGCCGCAGAGCAGTGCAGTGGCCGAACCTGAACCTGTTGTGGTACCGGACAGCCACAGCGATGACCAGCGGCAGCTAAAAACCGCCCAGGTCTTGTTGCAGGCCTGGCTGACGGCGCCGGCTGCTGAGGATGCGCTGCGTGAAATTTCCCGCCAGTGGCTGCACACGCAGCAGGCGATGTCTGGTGTGATGCTGCATTGCCAGCCAGCATTGCTGCTGAGCAGGCAACTCACTGAACTGCAACAACAAATACTGCAAAAAGAGTTTCTGCTGGTGCTGGCCGCAGATGTGCCGGAATGGGCCAGTCTGGATGTGGCGGCACTGCGGGATGCGCTGGACTGGATCATCCGTTTGCGGGCCGCACAACATGATGTCAGTACCCTGATGGTCAAAGCAGTACTGACCGAACCGCAGTCGTTACAGCTGGAGATCAGTGATGATGGTGCAACTGTACCTGCCGGGCAATGGCTCAGCATATTGCATCCACAGCAAGACAGTGCGCAGTGGCCAGCAGCGTTAGTGCAATTGCAGCAGGCTGGCGGACATTTCAGCGCCGCCCAGCAACAGTTCAGCGGCAACAAGCTGTTGCTGACACTGCCATTGCAGGTGGTCGGCGCGGCGCGGCCTGCTGTTGAGTTGCAGATGGTCGATGGGGCTGCATTGTTATTGTGTCCGGCCGGTGATGCGCAGCAATGGTACCGCAGCCTGCTGAAACAAACCGGACTGGCGTTGATGCCACTGGATGACGCCGCTCAGTTTATGCAGTGGTGCAGTGCGCAAACCGATGCGCGGCTGGATTATCTGATCCTCGATGAGGCCTTCATCCGGGCTGACCAGCAGGTCGCCACGCAGGTGTTTCAGCTGGTGCGGCGTTATTTCCCGCAGCTGATGTTATTGGTGCTGGTGCGTCAGCCTGAGCAATGGCATGGTTTGCAGCAGCAGTTTGATCTGCGCTTGCTGAGTAAACCTGTGCTCAGTGCGGCATTGCAGCAGGCGCTGGTCGCAACGGACAACGCGGTATTTATGCCAAAAGCCCGGCGCGTCTGGTTTGATGCCGACAACGCGATGGACGCCTGGTTATTACAAACGGATTTAACGCAGCTGGGGTATCAGCCGCAACGTCTGGTGGCCGGCCAGGCCTTGCCTGAAGGTGAGTTGTGGTTGTTACCGCTGGAAAACAGCAACGCCTGGCAGGCGCAGCTGCAGCAACAGCCGCTGCTGTGGTATACGGTACAGCCGGTCGCGATCGATACACTGGCCGAGACTCAGCTGGTCTGGACGCCGGCGCAGGGCCTGGCCGCGCTGAGTCAGCGTTTATTTCAACTTTCAGCACGATTAGAGACCGATGAAAATTAGCAATCCGCTGTTAAACGAACACAAAAGACACCGGCGTTATGGCCTGGCTCTGGTGCTGATCCTGGCTGGCATGATGGCATTGCTGGATTATCTGATGGCCTTGTCAGTGCGGCTGGATGTCAGACAAGCGCAACTGAACGCGGCAACCAGCGATCTGGATCATCAGCTGTTACCCTTGTTGCATCTGAGCACAGTACTGCAAAAAGAGGCTGAACAGCGTCTGGCCAGTCCTGAGGCACCAGCAGCGCTGCCGGCAGAAGCTATTGCCAGTCTGAATTTGTCCGGGCCACAGGCCGGCGCGCAGCCGCTCAGCAGTGCTGAAACGGCGATGCTGGCAGAATTATCGCCCTGGTTTCGTCATCATCTGCAAGTCACGCCTTATCTGCTGAATATCACCTACCTGTCTGAAGGCGGGCAGTGGTTTCACGTCAGAACCGCAGATCCACGTGCGGCCGAGCTGGCGCACACCGCCAAACAGCAGATAGCGGCTCTGGCGCATCTGCAATTTAACAGTCCGCAGGCTAATCTCCTGATCCTCGATAAACTCCGGCAACGTTTTGTGCTGCAGGTACCGCTGCGACAGGATAAAACCATCAGCGGGCATCTGTTGCTGGAAATTGACCTGTTAGCGATGCTGCAACAGGTGAAACTGGCAGATCACGGCGCGACGCTGATGTTAATGGACAAAAACGCTGAAGTGTTTCTGGCAACACAGGACGGCAAGCTGACGGATCCGGGCCGCTATGACGGCACCGATCAAAATGACAGTATGCAGTCGTTGGCAGCCTTGCCTGTCGCCGTGCATATCCAGCCGGATCAGGTCAGCGAGACCAAAACAGAACTGACGCGTTTTGCCGCGGAGTTAGGCTTGTACTGCCTGCCGTTGCTGCTGTTGTATGGCTATTTAGCCTCGCGTTTTAAGCGCAAAGTATTGCGGCCTTTTTCCCGATTGCTGATCCATGTTGCCAGGCTGGAGCGTGGCGACGCGCAGGGCGTCCGGCATGTACCGGCCGAGTGGGAGCAGGTGTTTAAACACACTGAGCAGCTTAAGGATCAAGCGTTGGGAAAGTCCGCTGACTGAATTGCTGGCTTTGCAGCGCCGGCTGAAAATCGGCGCTGATCTGGCCCAGTTTTAATGGCGCCGGGCCGGTCGGGTCAATCAGTAATAATGACGCGTCCGCTAAATCGATGACCTGCTCAGTGTCGGTAGCCGGCACTTGTGCTGCGATCACCGCGTGATTGGGCAAATAAATGATTTTAATCACCAGCGTTGGAAAGATCAGTCGCATCACGCTGGCCCACAGGACGGCTTTGCTGTCACAGTCGCCACTGTGGTCAAAAATCAGCTGCAGGGGTGGTGCATAGCCTTTGCCATTTGAGGCGATCCGGTCGTCGAGATCCCGGTACGGGATCTGTTGGATCCATTGGGTCAGCCGGGCGGCGATCTGGCGGATGTTTTTTTTGCCGTAGCTGGCAATAAAGGCGTCTGCGACGGGCTGCAGCCCTGGCAGTGCGTCTTGCATAAAACGCAGGTGATCCGGGATCACGCCTTTGCCTTTAATCGGGTCATCCAATAAGTAGTAATAGCCTTTGCCAAGGTAATCACTCAGGGCGCTGTCCTGCAGCGCGTTCAGCGTGGCGACAGCCTTTGCCGCAACGGCCGGATCTGCGGCCTGCACGCTGTATTGCAGTGGCAGATTGGCTGGAGAAAACTGCACACGCACACCGCTGGCCTGTAACGCTGCGGCTTTACGCAGCAAGGCATGGCGCACCGCCTGCTGGGCCATATGCGGCATATAACGTTTTAAACCACGGTATTGATTCAACGCTTTATTGTCGAGACTGAAACGCAGCTCGGGTTCCGGTGGCCATTGATAAGTGAATTCGGTGTGCTGACCTTGCAGTTGGCGCTGCAGCTGCATTTCAGCTGAAACAGCGGAGCAACTGAGTAACAACAGGGCGCATAAAATTCGTTTCAAGGCATGTATTTCCGCCGTTTCAGATACAGCCAGCTTAATGCGACTGGCCAGAAAAAGCCAAGGCTGCCGCCGGAAGATTCATGCACGATGACACTGACTGGCGTGTCTGCGTAGCTGTCTTCCAGCGCGATATTGTTTAAAGCTGCGGCTTCGTAGCCGGAAATCATTGCCAGTCTGGCGCCGCTGCGGGCGTCACGTAATTCAATTTGCAGTTTGTAATAGCCACGCGGCAAGTCGCGCATATCGGCTTCAATGGCAAACCAGTCGCTGCGACTGCTGCCGTACAGGGTAAAAATGCTGCTGGTGTGAAACACCCGGTTCAGGCCTGGGCCTATCAGGCTGTACACCGCATACGCCGGTTGTTCTGTGTATTGGGTGTGGGCATCAAAGCGGACATATAATTGGGAATAATACCGATCGCCGTCGCGATCGTTGCGCAGCGTCAGATCGACGCTGTCAAACCAGCTGCTGCTGCTGAAATCCTGATTCAGTGTGATGGCGGAAGGTGCGGTGGCCGCGTCAGTGTTGGCCGCTGCAACACTGGCATCTGCGTGCATCTCCCGGGTCGGGAATGCTTGTTCAACGGGTTCTGCGGCGCTCAGGCTGTAAGCTGATAACAGAAACAGACAAGCGGTCAGCTGGGTTTTCATAGGTGGTTCTCCGGTGGCTTTGGTATGATCCTCGGCCTTGCGCTCTGAATCTTGGCTGAACCACCAGGTGAATGCTGATTTATTGTTAATTTACTGAGTTATTTATGAGACTAATCCGACGTATACCGGTCAGTGACAGCGGTCAGGCCATTGATGTGCTGGTTCGCGCCTGCCCCGAACTGTCCAAAGGCCGGCTGAAAGACGCGATGAATAAAGGCGCTGTGCAGCTGGTACAGGGCAAGCAGCATAAAAGATTGCGCCGTGCCCAGACGCCATTGCAGGCCGGCGACACGCTGGAGCTGCACTATGACGACGATATTCTGCAGCGCACCGCGCCGGCACCGCTGTTGCTGGCGGAAGAATCCGGCTACAGCGTCTGGTTTAAACCGGCGGGGCTGTTGTCGCAGGGCAACGAATGGGGTGACCATCTGGCGTTGTTACGCCAGGCAGAACAACATTTTAACAGCCAGCGTCCGGTGTTTTTGCTGCACCGGCTGGATCGGGAAGCCAGTGGTCTGGTGTTGATCGCCCACCACAAAGCAATGGCCGCTACGTTAAATCAGCTGATTGCTCAGCAGCAGGTGAAAAAAAGCTACCGGATCACGGTGCTGGGGACTGTGGCGCCGGCTTTATTACAGCAAGGAGAAATTGACCTGCCACTGGACGGCAAAGCCTGCTGTACCCGCTTTAGTTTCAGTCAGGCGCTGACTGCTCCCGGGCGCACCGTGCTGGATATCGACCTCATCAGTGGCCGTAAACACCAAATCCGCCGCCATTTTGCTGCTATAGGTCATCCGGTGATGGGCGACCCGCAATATGGCAGTGGCAATCAGGACCCGGCGGGCCTGGCACTACAAGCCATCCGGCTGGCTTTTACCTTGCCAGGCAAAGGCTTGCGCCAATATGAATTGCCGGCGGCGTTGCTACGGACTGCTGGTTAACGGCTGACAATGCAGGTCCAGCAAACCCAGCGCCAGGGCATTGCTGATATCCTGGCGCAGATTGTCGGCCTGCCAGCTGCACGGTACCTGCTGCCGCGCGGTCAGGATAAAGTGCAGCAGCTGACCAGGCTGCGCTTGCTGTTGTTGCCAGCTGTACCAGACCAATTCGCGTAAACCGTTGACGTCGTTGTCCTGCCATTCAGCGCCAAGTAATGGCAGCAGCTCGCCTTGCCAGATCCGCAGCGCCGGCTTGCCCGGCAGCTGTTGCTGAACCTGTTGCAGCGCCTGATGTAACTGCTGTTGCCATGTTGCATCGGTGTGACTGACCGACAGCCACAGCACATCGGTATGGACCGTGTGGTCCAGCAGATATGGGCCTTGCAATTGTGCCAGCAGCTGGCGGAGCGTGCGGCGCATAATGTGTTCACCGGCACTCAGTTTAAACTCGCTGACGCCCTGGATCTGGATAGCCAGCAGCTGTAATGCCGGGGCGCGCAGCTGATCTTTACGCAGTTGCCTGCAAAATGCCGCCCAGCTTTTGATTCCGGTCTGGCTCGGCAACGTCTTACCGGTCTGGCGCGGCCGCAGCAGCAGATAACTCAGAAACCCAATCCAGCTCAGCGCCAGCAGCGCCAGCACGGCCCACAACCATTGTTGTTGCTGGTTGTTGGTCTGATTCAGTTGTTGCACATGCTGTTGCTGTTGCAGGCTCTGGCGCAGGTGGTCCAGCCGTTGTTTTTCCTGCGCCGTCTGTAATTCAAAGCGGGCCTGATGTGCGGCCAGCGCGGCCTGATAAGCCGTTTGCCATTCACCGTTGCCGGCGCGGGTCCGTGCCAGCAAATCCCAGTATTTGTGCTGCAGATAGACCGGCAGCGTGTCGACTGCCAGCGTCTTGGGTAAATAAGCCATCGCTTTGGCTGGCTGCTGTTGCTGCAAAGCCACGTCCGCCAGGGCTATAGCCGTTTCCAGCTGTTGTTGCGCACTGCCCAGTTGCTGAAACAGTTGCGCCGCTTTTAACAACTGCTGTTCGGCCAGCGCCGGTTTTTGCTGTGCCAGCGCCAGCTGTGCTTCGGCAAAGGCCAGTTGCGCCGTCAGCATCGGGTCTGGCAGCGCGGCCAGCAGCGTCGCCACTTTTTGCCGGACGGTTTCGGCCTGCAGTAAATCCTGACTTGCCAGGGCGACGTCCAGCTGCATCAACAGCACGCTGATCAGTTGATTGCGCCGCTCCGGCATCTGCAGCAGCTGTTCGGCCTGGCGCAGATGATCGGCGGCTTGCTGGTACTGGTCCAGCTTGTGGTACGCCATGCCAAGACGCAGGTGAATGGAACCCAACGAGGCTTTGTCGCCCTGCTGCTGCGCCAGTGTCAGGGCGCGACTCAGATGGAGCTGGGCTGTGCTGAAGTTATTTTGCTGCAGCATCAGTCTGCCCGCGATCAACCGGCTTTGTAATTCAGCATTGCTCAGCTTGTATTCGGTGGCGATGGCAATACTCAGATCGGCATATTTCAGCGCGGTATTGATGTCACCCCGCTGGTTGTAACCTTGGGCAAAACTCTCGTAGATGCGGGTTTGCAGTTCAGGTTTGTTTTTCGCGTCATAAGATCCCAGCGCAGTTTCCGCCTGCTTCAGCACGTCAATCGCGGTTTTACTGTCGCGGAACATAATGCCGTAAATCAATGCTTTATGTTCCAGCGCTTCAATTTGCAAACCGGGCGGTAAGCCTTTGTCCAACGCCGTGTTGACCGCAGACAAGGCGCCTTCTTTATTGAGCAATTCCATGTAACCGTGACTGAGTAACAGCCAGTGCTCGGCGGTTTGGGCGGTTGCAGGCAAAGCGCTGAGCCGGTTGACGACGGTTTTGGGATCCGCCTGCATTTTTTTCAGCTCAGCCGGAAAATCGGCAGCTGTTGTCAGGTTCAGCCAGAACAACAGCGGGACTACACAAAACTGGCGCATCAATGGGCTCCGGGTATGGTGCTGGACCACAGGACGATGAATGAGAATGCTACTTAATCATATTGCAAACACGGCGTGGGGAACCAGCGATAAATGCCTGAATATTTTCCGCCAGCTGGCTGACCAGCAGTTGCATCGATGCTGTTGTTGCCCAGGCCAGATGCGGACTGAGCAGTAAATTCGGCAAAGCGGCAGTCAGCAGCGGATGGTTGGCCGGTGGAGGTTCCTGTTGCAGCACATCCAGCGCGGCGCCGGCCAGCGTGCCTTGTTGCAGGGCGAGCAGCAGCGCGGCTTCGTCGATAAGCGCCCCGCGGGCCGTATTGAGCAGCAGCGCGCCGGGTTTGAGCCAGCTCAGCTGTTCAGCCCCCAATATTGGCGGTTGGCCGGGCGTCGCCGGGCAATGCAGGCTGAGCACATCGGCCTGCGCCAGTGCAGCGCGAAACTCGGTACGACCGGGCCGGATCCGGGTCGCCTGCGGCCGTTCTGCGATACAGATCTGCATGCCAAAGGCCTGTGCCAGCCGCGCCGTAGCCTGACCCAGACCGCCATAGCCAACGACAGTGAATACTTTCCCTTGCAGGCTGTGGATTGGTTGTTGGTGCAGGCAAAACACCGGGCTTTGACTCCATTGGCCTGTTTTGACGGCATGGTGCTGCGCAACGATGTGGTTGTTCAGCGCCAGCAACAACGCCATGGCATGTTGTGGTACCGCGCCCAGTGCATAGTCCTGCACGTTGCAGACCGGGATGCGCCTTGCCGCAGCGGCGGCAAGATCGACATGGTTGGTGCCGGTGGCCGCGATACAAATCAGCTGCAGCGCCGGCGCGCCGGCAATGATGTCGGCGCTTAACGGCACTTTATTACTGATCACCACACTGGCGTCCTGCAGTCGTTCTGCCAGCTCGGCCGGGGCTGTGGTCGGGTAGCAGTGCAGTGTGGTCCCGGCGATTTGCAGCGCCGATAAATCAGTTCCGGCCAGCGTGTCCGCATCCAGCAACACTATTCGGTGCATTCGCCTTCATCCTTTTGCTAAAAAGGTTGCTTTTACCAGACCAGCCCTCTAAAAATAAAGCACTTTTTGCAGAGCTGACCGGAGTCTGGGATTGGCGCAGCTGTTGTGGCGAAACCATATAACGCAGCACATCGCACTATTGCCGGTGTGGTTGACGCTGTGCTTGTGTACGGTGCTGGCGTTGCCGCTGCAGGCCAAAACGGTGACCATTGCGGCAGGTGCCTGGGGCGACATGACCACGACCGATGGCAGAGGCCTGTATATTCAGGTCTTACGCGAAGCGCTGGCTGGGACCGATACAGAGCTGAATATGCGGGTCACCAACTGGAAAAGAGCCAAACAGATGTTTTATGCCAACCGGGCCGATGTGTTGCTGGCGGATCATCGCAGCAACGGCAACCGGCAGTTTTTCCCGCGCTGGCATATCGACATGGACCCGCCGATTGTGCTGTTCAGCCTGCGACCCGTTGCCGGCCTGTCGGCGTTACAGGGCAAAGCGGTGGGCTGGATGCTGGGATATGAATTCGGCCAGTTTTTACCGGTCACGGTCAACGGGGTGGAAGTCTCAGCCGAGCAGTTTGGCTTTGATATGCTTGAATATGGCCGGCTGGATGCTTATGTCAGTTATGAAGACAAAGTGCCGGCGGCGCTCAGGGCGAAGGTTCAGCGCATCGAGCTGATGCCGGCGCAGCCTTTGTATCCGGTGTTTCAGAATACCTTTGCCGGCCGGCAGCTGGCGGCAGATTTTGATCGGGGTATGACAAGGCTGTATCAGAGTGGCCGGCTGGAAAAACTCTATGCGGAATATTTTCAGCGCGCCGGCTTCCCGGCTGTTCAGCGATAAACCACGTCTTGGTACATCGGCGCCAGTTTGGCTAATAAACGGTTTTGTGCCGCCACCGACACTTGCTGCGCGTCCATCACTTTCATCAGGTGTGCGACCAGATTATCAAAATCCGCTTGCGTGATCTGAAATCCGGTATGGCTTTCCTGCATAGTCGCGCCGCTGTATTTGCAAGGCCCGCCACTGAGTTCACATAGTTGTTCAATCAGTAATTTACGAAAACGCGGGATATCAGTGTCCGCAAAGTGCGAGACGATTTGCGGGTCCTGTTCAATTTCCCGTAACAGCCCGTCGGCCAGTTGCGCCAGACCTTTTTCCGCCCCCAGCTGCTGATACAACCAGTCCTTCGGCTCGGGGGCGCTGCTGCAGCCCGTTAATACCACCAGCAAAAATAACCCACGACTTAAAACGCCCATGTTGACTCCAGTGCCAGGTAATATCCGGTTTGACGCGGGAAAGTGGCGATACTGCCCAGATCCACATGGCCGGCGACCAGGCTCAGGTGTTTGTTGGCAAACCAGGCGACAAACAGATCGCGCCAGTGATCTTCCCGGGCAAAGGCCAGTTGATTGGGTTTTTGTTTAAATTCGGCACCGATGGCCCACTGCGGGTTGAGCAACAATACCGCGGAAAACTCACCGAGCCACTGATAGTGGTTATTGTCGACAGTGCCAAAACCGAGCAAACCGGTCTGCTGGCCCTTAGTCGCACGCAGCGTGGCATTGAGCAGTAAATTTCGGCCCCAGATGGCGTCCAGCCAGACCTTGCTGGCGGCTACGTACAGATCAGTGCCGTGATCATCGCGCGCGCCCACCGCGGCCGGGATGGTGAAGTCGAGGTGTTTTTTCAGCTGCAGTCCGACGCTGATTTGTGGCATGCGGCTGTACAGCAGTTCACCGGCAACTTTATATTTGAGGCCGATAATCTGTTGTTTCAGTTCACCGCCCATAGTATCGAGTTGCAATGTTTGCCGGGCAAAACTGACTTCGTATCTGTTGTCATACGACAGACCGATGCCGGAACTGTTCAGGGTAAAATCGTCCACACCAACCTGGCTGGCGTAGCCGGTGACCGACCATTGGTCTGAGCTGCCATAGCCATTAATCACGGCCCAGGGCACTATCCCGCCGCCGGCAGCGCCTTCAATGCTGCTGGCGCCCCCCGTTGCCAGAATCTTGCTGCCTGTGGCATTGGCATTAAGACAGCTCAGCAGCAGGACCAGCGTCAGACTCAATCGTTGCATCTTTTTCAAACCTCAGGAAACCAGGTGCCGGGATGGTGCTGAAATTCGTCGAGCCAGCGGGCAAAGTCGGCAGCTTTCAGCGGTTTGGAAAAATAATAGCCCTGCACTTTATCAATACCAGCCGCCTGCAGCCGGGCGAGGCCGGCCAGATTTTCCAGCCCTTCGGCCGTCACCTGCAAGCCAAGGCCGTGGGCCAGTTCAGTGGTAGTGTTGACGATCAGGGCGTCATTGTGATTGTGTTCGATATCTTTGACAAAGGCCCGGTCGATTTTGACTTCGTGCACCGGCAGGCGTTTGAGGTAGGCCAGTGACGACTGACCGGTGCCGAAATCGTCAATCGCCAGCGCGATGCCCATGGCGCGTAATGTCTGCAAATTACGGATCACCTGCTCCGGGTCCTGCATCACGGCGCCTTCAGTCACTTCCAGTGCCAGCGCTGCTGCCGGCAACTGGTGTTGCGCCAGCAGATCTGCGATCTGGCCGGGTAAATCATTGCTGAGTAAATCATACGCCGACAGATTCACCGCAACACTGATGCGGATGCCTGCGGCATGCCAACTGGCCAGCTGCTGGATGACCTGGGCAATCATCCAGTCGGTCACCCTGGAGATCAGGCCGGAATGCTCGGCGAGGCGGATAAATTCATCCGGCGGGACAAAACCAAGCTGCGGGTGTTGCCAGCGGATCAGCGCTTCGGCCGAATCGGCACTGCGGTGTTGCAAACTGACCTTGGGCTGATACACCACAAACATATGGCCCGATTGCAGCGAGCGTGGCAAATCATGTAACAAGGTCAGTTCACGCTGGTGGCTCTCGTCCTGACCGGGCTGATATTGGGCGATCAGCTGGTGGCTGGCTTTGGCATGTACCATGGCAATTTCGACCCGGCGCAGCGCATCATTGGCGTTTTCGGCCTGGGCCGGCACCTGATACAGCGCCAGGGCGAGTTTCAGATTCAGCCGCGAACTTTCCAGCGTAAAATCATGCGACAGCTGTTGCTGCAATGCCGCTAGTGCTGTTGCTGGCAACGGGGTTGGGCTGACCAGCAGAAATTCATCGCCGCCAAGGCGGGCAATCATCGCGGCATCGGGCCGTGCCTGCTGCAGTCGCACAGACAGCTGCACCAGCAGCGAATCGCCGTTTTTATAGCCAAAGGCATCGTTGACATGCTTAAAGTCTTTGATATTCACCAGTAACAGCCACAGTGGCTGGTGGCTGAGCAGCGCCGGCAACTGCAGTTCCACCAGATAACGATTGGCGAGGCCGGTTAAGGTGTCATGTTGCGCCTGAAACAGGATTTGTTGTTCACGCTGGCGGATATCCTGCTGCATTTTCTGCAGTGTGTCGCTGAGCAGGCCCACTTCACCACGGCGAATTTGTGGTGCCTGCAACGCCTGACCCAGACCGATGGCACGGGCAAACTGGGTCAGCAGCTGCAGCGGTTCAGTGATACTGCGGGCCAGCGCGACGGCAAATAATACCGCGAGGGTCAGACCCAGACCAAAAATAGCCAGCAACTGAGTCCGTGCCTGCTGATAGTTGGCCTGCCAGGGTGCGGTCGACAAATGCAACAACGCGCTGATAGTGCCGGCGCGGTCCAGCTGGCGCCGGCTGGTCAGCAGCGGTTGATCCAGTACTTGCAGTGTGGTGGGGGTATTGACGCTGTGCAGGTCAATCGGCGCATCACCAGAGAGCGTGGTGGCGAGCAGCTCGGCCGGGGCGCCGGTCAGGCTGAAGACAAAACTGATATCGAGGTCGGTCAGCGCTTTGATTTGTGTCGCCAGCTGGTTATCCAGTGCAAAGCCCATTGCTACCCAGGCAATCTGCTGCGGTGCTTTCACCGGCACCATCACCATTTGATAGGCATTGTTGCCAATGTGGACAATGTCGGACACCGAATCCTGGCCGGATAAGCGCATGTCCTTAAATAACTGGCTGATTTGAGCCGGACTGACATTCTGGCCACTGCTGGCAATCAACGCGCCTTGTTGGCTCAGCAGCACGGTCAGCGCAGCGTCAATCCGGCTGCCGTGATTCTCCAGCACAGACGAGATGGTGTCTTGTTCGCGCAGCGCCACCGCCTGACGAAAACCAAAATCGCTGGCGACCAGCCGGACTGAATTGCCGAGCTGGATGGCTCTGTTACTGAGGGCTTCCTGAAATACCCGGCTGGCCACATCTAGCGCCTGGCGGGCCTGCGCGGCACTGTCGCGTTGCATGGCACCCAGCGCCGCATAGCCCATCGACACGGTCATAAACACCAGCATGCCCAGCAACAACAGGATCAGACGACTACGCAATGAATCAAACATGCCACCTCGGACCGGCGCACCGGCACAGCACTTTGGGAATGTGCCTGCTAATTATTCAATTGATACAACAGATTAACTTGATTTTACCCAGAAGGGTGAACGCATCAACCATAGCAGTAAATGGCCGCTGACTCAAAGATCTGTGACGTAAGCGCGCGGGGGGACGACGAGTGGCAATGGCCGGGCGCGCGGCATAAAAAAAACCGCTGCAGGCAGCGGTTTTTTCAGGCTCCGGCGCTGTTAAGCGCGGCGGCGAACCAGCATCAGCAGCGCTGGCAATAACAACAGTGCTGTGGCTGGTGCAGGAACTGTTGCCCCGGCGACGTTAAAGCCGGCACCTTGCAGTTCGACGGGTGTGATGGTGTTGCCATCCAGATCGCCAAGATCGGCACTCAGCAGATCCAGGCTGAAGCTGCCGGCCAGCAAGGCTTTAAACTTCAGCGTCGCCACCACAAACTCGGCGCTTTGCAGTGCGGCCAGATCAACGCTCAGATCAGTATTAAACTCAAGCAGCGACAGTACATCGCCGGTATGCCAGTAGTCCTGGAAACCGTTATTCAGTGCGCCAGAAAAACTGACACTCTCCAGGTTCAGACCGGCCAGCAGGTAACGTAAATCCAGCTGAAATACTGATACCCCGGCGGTGTAATCCAGAATTTTTAACTGGGCGCTGATGTTGTCGCCGACCTGATAATGCGATTTATCCAGTTCAACTTTTACCACAGTGGCCTGCGTCATAAAACTCAGCAGGAACGCACAACAAGCAATCAATTTTTTCATTTTATAAAGCTCCGGTTAAATTATTTAATCGCACAACGGGCGTAGGTGCATTGCAGGGCCATGGCGCGGGTATCCACGGCATTAACAACACCATCTTTGTTGAAATCGTATTCCAGGCCCGGTTTAGGGCCGGTTTTCAGCAGATTGGCAAATGCGGTGATATCGGCATTGTCGATGTCGCCGTCTTTATCCAGGTCAGCCGGATTGACGTTGCGCAAGGTCAGTTCAATCACCACCGGGTCATGGTCAGCGGCGCGGAACTGGTTGGTCTGGTAGAACTCCGCCTGCTGTGCGGCAGATTTGCCGGTGGTTGTGTAGTCATAAACGACCGATTCATCGGCATTGATGTGATATTCCATGGCGTAGACGGTCTGACCGGCCAGCGAAGCGGATGCCAGTGCATGGTCCAGATAGCCAATTTCACCGTCATACTGATAGGAATAGCCTTGATCCTGATGGAATTTTTCAATCAGATTCTGATAACCACGTTGTTCCAGGGTGTAGATTGGATCTTCTTTGGCGTAGGCATTTAAATCACCGATGATCAGCAGGTCTTTGTCGGCCACGCCGGTCGGTGCTGTTGCCAGCCAGTTACTCAGTTCAGTGGCGGCTTTGACCCGGGTCGCATTCCAGCAGGACTGACCGTCTTTCAGGTCGGCGTCTGCACCGGTTGGGCTGCCACAGGATTTGGATTTGAAGTGATTAACCACGACGGTAAACAGCTCGCGGTTGCTCAGATCACGGAAGCTCTGCGCCAGTGGCTGACGGTTACCAAAACCAAACACACCGGTGTTGGTGGTGGCGGCCTGACCGACCGGGCTGACCTTGGCTGGTTTGTACAGCATGCCGACGGCGATAGCGTCAGTGCCCAGTTTGGTGCTGCCCGGTACCTGGATGAACCGATAAGTATCGGCGCCCAGTTGCTGGTTCAGCCGGCCGACCAAATCGACGATAGCGCTGGTATCGTCATAGCCATCGTTTTCAATTTCCATCAGACCCAGCACATCGGCGTTGACTGCGACCAGTGCCGCGACAATTTTCGCTGCCTGCTTTTCAAAGTCAGCGCTGTTTTTCGCCCCGCGTGAACCGGTGAAATCGGCAGTGCCGTTGATACCGTTAAAATAATTCAGCACGTTGGCACTGGCGACCCGCAGTTGACCTTTGACCGCGACTTCCGGTTGATCCTGCCGTGGGTTCGTCTGCTGGAACTGCACAGTACCGGCCGGCATCACACGCCAGGCGCTGTAGTTGTAGTCCAGTACGCCGTTGAGATTAACCACCTGATCCCCCAGCCGCACTGGGTTGTTAGCGGATAATTCCGGCGCCGGGAATGGGATGCGCTGCGGGTTTTTGTCCTGCAAATCGTCCAGGATCAGACGGTTGCGTTTATGTTGTTCAGCCAGCGCCAGCGCTTCAGGCGTGCCTGGGCGGAACTGATTGGTCGGAATAAAGATCCGGCCTGAGGATAAGCTCAGTTCACCAAAGTTAATCAGATTGGTATGGTCGCTGACCTGCAGCGCCTGCGGCAGATGGATGCGCATATTTTCCAGCGCTTCGTATTGGCTCAGCTGTGGTACTGGCAAAGTCAGGGCCGCGCTGGCCGGCAGGTCGGCCGTCCCGCAGTCTTTCATCCCGCTGCGGCGCAGCGAAGTTTTGCCATAAATTTCTTCCACTTTACCGGCAACCCGCACTTTCTGGCCGACGACAGGGTAATCGGTGGCGCTGCCGTTCAGCACAAACAAGCCTTCTGAGGTTTGTGGATTGTTGTCCTGATCAGCGGCTTCTTCCTGAATATAAAAACCAGCCTGTTGTGGCTGAGGTGACACCAGCGTCACGACCGCTTCAATGACATGGGATTTGCCATTTTCCGCGCTGATATCAGTGCTGCCCTGGATCTGGCTAATCAGCGTGACGCTGTCGCCGCAATTGCCAATGAGCGGATCAACAGGCGGAACTTCACCGCCGCCGCCACCACCGGTGCCGGAGCTGTTATGACTGCCCAGATGACTGAAATCGTCGATGGCATAAAAATCCCATTCTGCGGCAGGGTCGAAGGCGTCACTGCCATTGGCGTCGCCCTGGCCGATGCTGGCTTTGCGCACCAGCGTCTGGTTTTGTGTGGATTTGTCTTTCACACCCCAGTATGAGCCCGGGTCGTTACCGATCTGACCAAAAGCATCAATCAGCACCGACCCTTTGTACAAGGCAATGGCATCGTTACCGTTAAAGTTGTTGGTGCCGATGGTCATGTTGCTTTTTGCGGCCAGTGCGGCAACTGAGCTTGCGTCGGTCAGCACATAGGTACTTTTCGCCGCAAGGCTGCCGCTGAGGTCGATAGTTTTAATATTTTTGGTTGCGCCGGGCGCTGCGCCGTTGGTGTACACAACTACTTTGTAATCGGCCAGATTGATCGCAGTGTCGGCCGGGTTATAAATTTCCAGTGCTTTATTACTGCCTGAACCTTCGACATACTCAGAGATAAAAGGCTCGGCTTGTACCTGTGGGACCAACAGCATCGCCAGCAACAGTGTATTCAGTTTCATGGTGACATCCATTCATAAGTGCTTGGTTTTTAGTGGTGCTGGCCGGCTGTTATTCTGAAGCTGCTCCGACCAGGGAGACGTACATTAAGTGACCTATGTGACAATTTCAATAAAGCCTTATTAAGTTTTTCAGAAAATATTACACAATATGTAAAAAAACTTGACACTGTTTTTAACTAAGTGATTGATCTGTCATCGGGAAAGTTCCGCCAAATGTATTTACACTGCAGTCAGGGTGAAAAAGGTCTGCCGCGTCCGGAGCCGGCGTGCTGATAACAGACGGATGAAATGATGAAACAAAAACACTGGTGGTGGAGATTCGGCTGGTTAGGGTTGTGGCTGCTGCCGGCCTGCGGCCTGGCGGCGGACGCTGTGACCAGCGGGCCTTGCGCCCGGGTACAGGGCCGGCCTTGTGTCGCGCTGGTCCTGGGCGGCGGCGGCGCCCGCGGCGGCGCTCATCTTGCCGTGTTGCGCCAGCTCGAAGCCCAGCAGATCCCGGTTGATTTGATTGTCGGCACCAGCATCGGCGCCTTTGTCGGCGGCCTGTATGCGCAGGGGAAAACCCCGGCTGAGATTGAGCACTTGCTGTTGCATTTGCCGTGGAGCGATGGCTTTCGTGACCGGGTAGAGCGCGATGAAGTGCCAGCCAGGCGTAAAGAGCAGCGCGATCAGTTCCCGATCAATCTGGATCTGGGTGTAGGGCCGGAGGGGCTGCGTTTACCCAAAGGCGTGTTGCATGGTCAGGCAATGGCCGCAGTGTTGCAGCAGGCCTATGGTCTGGTGCCGGAGCTTGCCAGTTTTGACCAGCTGGCGGTGCCGTTTCGCGCCGTTGCAACCGATTTAACCAACCGCGAAGCGGTGGTGCTGAGCCAGGGCAACCTGCTGCACGCCGTGCAGGCCTCGATGTCGATTCCCGGTGTGGTGCGGCCCATGCAACTGCAAAATCATCTGCTGGTCGACGGCGGCGTGGCCAACAATCTGCCCATCAGTGTCGCCAAAGCACTGGGGGCGCAGCATGTCATTGCCGTTTCAATAGATGCACCTTTGCTGGCGGGGCGTGAACTGAACAGTGCGATGGCGGTGACGGAACAACTGACGAACTTTCTGGTGGCGGAAGCGGTCAGCCGGCAGCTGGCGTTGCTGACATCTGCTGATGTGTTGATCCAGCCGCAGTTAAAAACGGTTGGCACGCTGGATTTTGACAAAATGCCGCAGGTCATTGCCGCGGGGCAGGTTGCAGCGACGGCCGCCCGCACTGCGCTGGGCCGGCTCAGCCAGCCTGCCTTGTATGCGGCCTGGCAGCAACAACGGCGGCTGCCGCCGCAGACTGTTGCCCTGGCCGGTGTTGCACTGGAAAACCACACCGCGCTGACCGATCAGCTGCTGCTGCAGCGGCTGAATGTGCCCCTGCAACAGCCGGTGTCACTGCCGGTCATACAACAGGGGATCCGGCGGATTTATGGCCTGGACACGCTGGAGCGCGTCAGCACGACATTGCAGCAGGCGGCGGACGGCAGCCAGCATTTATTGCTCAAAGCTGAGCCAAAAAGCTGGGGGCCGGCATACCTGAACTTTCGTTTTGCGCTGGAAGATGATTTTGAAAACACCCATAACTATCAGCTGGCGGCGTCACATTTATGGACCGGTTTGTCCGCTTTTGGCGCCGAATGGCAAAACGATATTGCGCTGGGGACAGATAAACATCTCGCCAGCACCTTGTATTGGCCGCTGGGCTTATCCGGCTTTTTTACCGAACTCAGTGCGACACAAAGCCGCACGGTGTTTTCACTGGAAGATGAGGCTGGCCGCTCCGGCGGCGAACTGAATCAGCGTGAGCTGACGGTAAAGGCGTCACTGGGCTGGGAGCCGGCTGACCCGATGCAGTTGTCGGTTGGTTTGCAGCGCCGCGATGGCCGCTTTCGTCTGCCGGCGGTTCTGGCGCAGCAGCTGCCCTATGACAGGCTGCCTTATCTGCGGCGCGGCAGCCACTTGCAGTTCAGTTATGACACGCTGGACAGCCGCAGTTTTCCCAGTCGGGGCCTGCGGGTTGAAGCCAGCTGGCAGCAGCTGAATGACGACTATTTGTCGGTGCGCAATCAAAGTGAGACCTACGGCCTGCAGGCGCAGGCCGCGCGGCAATGGCAGTCGCATATTCTGCGTGGCCGGCTGCGGTTTGACCGGGTGGACGGCCCGGCAGATCTGGTCGAACTGGATCAGTTTTCCCTTGGTGGCCTGTTAAATTTGTCCGGCTATCCGAAGAACTTCTTATTTGGTTCCGAAATTCAGTTTGCCAGTCTGGTATATCAGTATCAGTGGCCAGGCGCCCGTCTCAGTCTGTTTAAAGCGCCGCTGTATCTGGGCACGTCACTGGAGCGCGGGCTGGTGCGGCAGTCGCGTTTCAGTGCGATCCGCGATGTGCAGGCGGACGACTGGATTTGGGCCGGCAGTGTATTTGCCGGCTGGGACAGTCCGTTCGGACCGCTGTATCTGGGTTATGGGCAGGCTGCGTCAGAAGCGACAGAGCAGCCGTACCGGTTTTATCTGTCATTGGGGCAGACTTTCTGAACACGGAGTGGTGATGAGTACAGAGCAGACAACCGGGCAGGACCGCGAGGTGATCCTGGCGATAGATCAGGGCACTTCCTCCAGCCGTGCCATGTTATTTGACCGCGCCGGTGGATTAAGAGCGCAGGCGCAGCAGGAACTGCGCTGCCAGTTTGGCGCCAATGGCTGGGTAGAGCAGGACGCTGAAGAGCTGTGGTTGTCGGTGCTGACGGTGTGTCGCGAAGTGCTGGCACAGGCCGATGCGTTGCAGCTGAAGGTCGCTGGTATCGCCATCACCAATCAGCGGGAAACCACGCTGCTGTGGCGGCGTGACAGCGGGGCCGTGGTCGCACCGGCCATCGTCTGGCAGGACCGCCGGACGCAGGCGTATTGTCAGCAGTTACAACAACGTGGCCATCAGGACTGGGTCCGCCGGCGCACCGGGCTTTGCCTGGACCCATATTTCTCCGCGTCAAAACTACATTGGCTGTTACAGGACCGGGCCTTGCGCCAGGCGGCGGAACAAGGCGAGCTGGCCTTTGGCACTGTGGACAGTTTTATCCTGTGGCGTCTGACACGGGGTCTGGTGCATGCCACCGACACCACCAATGCCAGTCGTACTTTGTTGTTTGACATCCGCACACTGCAGTGGGATGCCGAATTGCTAGAACTGTTTGATATTCCAGCAGATATTCTGCCGAAAGTCCGGCAAAGTTCCGACGACTACGGCACTGTTGATGCACATTGGTTTGGCCGGGAATTGCCGATTGTGGCATTGGCCGGTGACCAGCAGGCGGCGGCGATCGGCCAGGGCTGCGTGCGGGCCGGTGGCTTAAAAAGTACCTACGGCACCGGCTGTTTTGCGCTGCTCAATACCGGCGAGCAGCTGTTGTATTCGCAGCATCAGTTGCTCAGCACCGTGGCCTGTACGGTGCAGGGGCAAACCCAATACGCGCTGGAAGGCTCGATTTTTGTCGCTGGGGCTGCGGTGAAATGGCTGCGTGATCAGCTGGGCCTGATCAACGATGCGGCCGACACTGAACGTTTAGCCGCCAGCCTTAACGATAATGGCGGGGTCTATCTGGTGCCGGCTTTTACCGGTCTTGGCGCGCCCTACTGGCGGCCGGAACTGACCGCGCAGTGGTCTGGTCTTACGCTCAGTACCGGCAAGGCCCATCTGGTGCGGGCTGTGTTAGAAGCGGTGGCGTATCAGACCGCTGATTTATTGCAGGCCATGCGTGCCGATGGCGCGGCGCTGCTGAGCCTGCAGGTCGATGGCGGCATGGTGAATAACAGCTGGTTTTGTCAGTTCCTCGCCGACGTACTGGATCTGAACGTGATGCGGCCGCTGCAGACCGAGACCACGGCTTTTGGCGTGGCGCTGCTTGGCGGTATTCAGCTGGGCTGGTATGCCGATCTGGACGCGCTGCCGGCGCTGGTCCGGGCAGAATCCTGGTTTTATCCGAACTGCAGTGCCGGCCTCAGGGCAGAATTATTGGCCGGCTGGCAACGCGCCGTGGCGCAGCTGCTGACGGCGGAGAAGCATTAATGTTATTGAAATATCTGCAAAATGTGCAGCAGGGCAAGGCCGTTAATTATCAGAAGCTACTGGCGCTGTTGCCACCGGCGTTTTATCAGCGCCGCACTGAGCTGTTTAAAGTCAAAGCCAGTGGCGCAGGCAAATGGCAGGTCAGCATTGCCGATGCAGCGTTGTTTCAGGCGCTGCTGCAAAGTGCCGGCGCGCCGGCCGACCGTGTGACCGCCAGTTTGCAGGGCGATTCGCACCGGGTACAGACTTCACACTGTTATCTGCTGCTGTACCATGCGGGTTGCGCCGGGCCAAGGCCAGACTTGGCACTGGCCACCGGCAGCACTGCGGGAGACGGCCAGCCGCAGCTGAGCCTCGGCTTCACGCCCAAATCAACCTTGTTACTGATTGAAAACGAAGAGAATTTCTTCCGCTATCCACCAGTGTTGGCGTTATGCAGCCAGATGCTGGTGCAGCCATTTTCGCTGGCAGACTGTGATGTTGCGCTGGCGGCCGGATCGCGGATCGGCTCTGCGCTGCTAAGCCCGCTACTGGAGCAGTACCGGCAAATTTATTGTGCTTTTGATTTTGACTGCGCCGGTCTTGAGGTGTTTGATCATCTGCGCAAACGTTATGGCGCGAAAGTGCAGCTGGTGGTGCCACCTGATTTAACGCCCTGGCTGGATGGCTTTCGCGCCGAACCGAAAACCGCCAGCCAGCTGCAACGCGCCGTGGAACTGGCCGACCAGCATCAGCTGTACGGCCTGGCGCAGGCATTTTTACAGCGCAAACGCTTTTTGGAACAAGAAGTGTTGCTGGCCGCCGAATGAACACTACATACCGGGTCGGCTGCCAGCCGTTAAAACGGTGACAATAAAGTACGGATCACCGGCTTTAAGGCGATCAGCACAGCATCCCGCTCCAGCTTTGGATTCAGCACGCGGCGGATCATCAGACCGCCGAACAGTGCAAACATCACACTGATGCGGCTGTCGAGTTCAGGTTCCGGCAGGTCACGCACCAGACTGCCTTCGCGGCGCAGCAGCTGTTTCATCAGCCGGCGCGCTTCGACATCAGTGGCCTGCAGCGACAGGGCGACTTTGTCGTTACGCGCCGCTTCGGAAATCATTTCCAGCTTTAAAGCACCTTTTTCCACGTCCAGATGTTTGTCGACGCCATCTTCACAGCCATCCAGCATCACATCCAGCAGCGGGCCTTCGGCCTGCAGAAAAGTGTTAAACACCGAAAACATCTCTTCCATATCACGCTGGATGATCGCTTCGATAATGGCCTCTTTGTTGTCGAAGTAGTTGTAGATATGACCAGGGCTCATGAGCGCAGTTTTGGAAATTTCCGCCATCCCGGCGCCATGATAACCGCGCCGGCGGAAACAGTCTGAGGCGGCTTCCAGCACCTGCAGACGTCTGCTTTGCACAAGCGCCGGGTCCTGGCGTCGGGTTTTGGTGGTCATGGTGTTTACTCCGGGTTGGACGTTGATTCAGCAGTGCGCACCTGCCAGCCACCGCCTAAGGCTTTATAAAGCCCAAGCTGTGCCTGCAGATAATTCAGCCGTGCTGTGGCGAGCTGTTGCCTTGCGCTGTACCAGCTGCGCTCGGCGTCGAGCAGTTGCAGATGACTGTCAGCGCCGGCGTCAAACCGCGCCTGACTGAGCTGTTTAGTCTGAAAACTGCTGCGTTCCAGTGCCTGCTGCGCTTGAAGCTGCGCCTGATAACCGGCTTTGTCAGTCAGCTGATCCGACACCTCGCGAAACGCCTGCTGAATGCTGTGCTGATAATTTTCGAGCGCGATAGTACGGTCTGTTTCTGCCAGCTGCAAGTTGGCCTGCGTACGGCCCATATTAAAAATTGGCAGGCTGATGTTCGGCACAAAGCTCCAGCTGCCACTGCCGCCGTTAAATAAACCGCTGAGTTCATTCGACGCAGTGCCGGCGCTGGCGGTCAGGCTGATGGACGGGAAAAACGCCGCCCGCGCCACGCCGATATTGGCATTGGCTGCTTTGAGCTGATGTTCTGCCTGCACAATATCTGGTCGTTGCGTCAGCAATAACGCCGGGCTGCCGGGCGCAAGCTCAGGGAGCTGCAGGCTGGACTGTTGCAACGACTCCTGCGCCGTTGGCAGCCAGGCGCTGAGATCGGCACCTGGCTTGGCCAGCAGCAACTGCAGCGCGTTTAAATCACGTTGCAGTAAACGCTGATACCGCGCCACATCGGCCTGACTGCTTGCCAGCAGGCTTTGCTGTTGACTGAGTGTCAGTTCTGACGCCGCGCCGAGCGCGACTTTGCGCTCGGTCAGTTGCAGGCTTTGCTGGAAACTGGCGGCGCTGTGCTGAGCCAGCGTTAACAGCTGCAGATTGCTGGCGTAGCTATACCAGCTGCCGGCGACTTCAGCCAACAGACTGACTTTGGCCGCCTGTTGCGCTGCTTCGCCGGCAAAGAGTTGTTGCAGCGCCTGTTCCGACTGATTGCGCACTTTGCCAAACAGGTCCAGCTCCCAGCTGCTGCCCACAGTCACACTGGCTTGCTGCTGGATAGCTGCGCTGCCGCTTTGACTGAGATCTGCCGGCAGCCGTTGCCGGCTTTGGCTGGCAGATAAATCCAGCGTCGGATAGCGGTTGCTGTCGCTGATTTGATAAAGCGCCCGCACCCGGTCGACATTAAGCACGGCCAGTTTCAGATCATGATTCTGTGCCAGCGCTTGTGTCAGCAGTTGCTGCAGCCGCGGGTCCTGAAAAAATGCCTGCCATGCCAGGTTGTCGGCCTGCGGCGCCGCTGTGTCCGCCGGTTTTTGCGCGTACTCAGCCGGTACTGCTGCCGGCGTTTGCGGTAACTCCGGCGCTAAGGAACAGGCACTGAGCAGCGTCAGCACTGACAGACTGAGCACCGTCTGCCTGAATGCGGTCGTACGGGTCTTTGCGTCGCTTGGACTTTGCTTTAATAACATCACGAACTCCTTAATCCTGTGTATCAGCAGCCGCTTTGAGCGGGAACAGCCGGCGCACCAGCACAAAAAACAGCGGCACAAAGACTACGGCGAGAATACTGGACGCCAGCGTGCCGCCAATTACCGAAATACCCAGCGCATTCTGCGCACCTGAGCCGGCACTGGAAGCGATCGCGAGTGGCAACACACCACAGATAAAGGCCATCGACGTCATCAGGATTGGCCGCAAGCGCAGCCGTACGGCTTCGACCGCGGCGTCTACCAGGCCTAAGCCTTGTTCCATCCGCGCAATGGCGAACTCGACAATTAAAATGGCGTTTTTCGACGCCAGACCCATAGTGGTCAGCAAACCAACCTGCAGGTAGATGTCGTTGGAGAGGTTCCCCACCAGCGCAGCCAGTGCAGCGCCGAACACACCCAGCGGCACTATCATCATCACCGCTGCCGGCACCGACCAGCTGTTATACAAAGCGGCCAGGCAGAGGAACACCACGAGCAGCGACAAGGCATACAACATCGGCGCCTGACCACCGCTTAAGCGTTCCTGATAAGAAATACCGGTCCACTCAAAACCAACACCCGGCGGCAGCTGTTGCACCAGTTTTTCCATCTCATCCATGGCCTGACCCGTGCTGTAACCCGGTGCGGCGGCGCCCTGAATTTCCATTGCAGAGAAACCGTTGTAACGTTCCAGCCGTGGTGAGCCATAGCTCCAGTGGCTGCTGGCAAAGGCGCTGAACGGTACCATGTCGCCTTTGTCGTTGCGCACATACCATTTGCTTAAATCTTCCGGTGCCATCCGGCTGTCGGCTGTACCTTGCAGGAAGACTTTTTTCACCCGGCCACGGTCAATGAAATCATTGACATAGCTACTGCCCCAGGCAGTGGCGAGCGTGCTGTTGATGCTGCTTTGGCTGACACCCAGCGCTTCCGCTTTGGCTAAATCGATGTCGAGTTTAAGCTCCGGCGTATCTTCCTGACCGTTCGGCCGCACCCCGGCCAGCACCGGGCTTTTTGCCGCCATGCCGAGCAGCATATTGCGCGCCTGCAGCAGTTGGTCGTGACCAAGACCAGCACGGTCCTGCAGATAGATGTTAAAGCCGTTGGCAGTCCCCAGTTCGACTACTGCCGGTGGCGGGAAAGCAAACACAAAGGCTTCTTTGATGGTGGCGAAATAGCCCATGGCTTTGCCGGCGACAGCGCCGACATGCAGGTCCGGCCGCTGGCGTTCATCCCAGTGCTTCAGATTCACAAAACCGATGGCGGCGTTTTGGCCAGAACCGGCAAAACTAAAGCCAGCCACGGTAAAAATCGACTTCACTGCTTCTTGCTGGTCGACCAGGAAATGCTGCTCCATTTTTTCTACCACACCCAGCGTTTGCTCTGTCGTACTGCCTGCCGGTAATACCACCTGATTAAACAAAATGCCCTGATCTTCATCCGGTAAAAAGGCCGATGGTAACTGGCTGAATACATACAGCAAACCGCCTAAAATCACGCCATACACCAGCAGGTAACGTTTGCTTTGTGCAATCATCCGCCCGACAAAACCCTGGGTGCTCTGATTGGTTTTATCAAAACCACGGTTAAAACCACCAAAGAACCGGCCGGCCAGCGAGCCTGGGTTTGGCACATGACTCGGTTTTAACAAAGTGGCACATAGCGCCGGCGTTAAAATCAGCGCGACCAGCACTGACAGCGCCATCGCAGAGACTAAGGTTATCGAGAACTGGCGGTAAATCACGCCGGTAGAACCGCCGAAAAACGCCATCGGCACAAACACCGCCGACAACACCATGGCGATACCGACCAAAGCGCCTTTGATTTCGTCCATCGATTTGCGTGTAGCGGCAAGCGGCGACAGTTTTTCTTCCGTCATCACCCGTTCGACGTTTTCCACCACGACGATAGCGTCATCGACCAGCAAACCAATCGCCAATACCATCGCAAACATGGTCAGGGTATTAATCGAATAACCAAAGGCATAGAGGATGGCGAAAGTGCCAAGCAGCACCACCGGCACCGCGATGGTTGGAATAAGCGTGGCGCGGAAGTTCTGTAAAAACAGATACATCACTAAAAATACCAGCACGACTGCTTCAATCAGTGTATGCACCACTTTTTCAATCGACAGCGAGACAAAAGGCGTGGTGTCGTAAGGCACGACCGCTTTGAGGCCCGTTGGGAAATAAGGCGTTAAATCGGCCAGCGCCTGTTTGACGCCGTCAGCGGTATTGAGCGCATTGGCGCCGCTTGCCAGTTTAATACCGATACCCGAGGCCGGTTTGCCGTTGTAACGCGCCACCACGTTGTAGCTTTCACCGCCAAGCTCGACGGTCGCCACGTCACTTAACCGTACAGTGCTGCCGTCCGCGGCGCTTTTCAGCAGAATATTGCGGAACTGCTCCGGCGTTTGCAGCCGGCTTTGTGCTGTGACTGTGGCATTCAGTTGCTGGCCTTGTGCGGCCGGCAATCCACCGAGCTGACCGGCCGACACCTGGGCGTTTTGCGCCACAATAGCGTTGCTTACATCAGTCGGTGTCAGGTTAAAATTCTGCAGTTTGGCTGGGTCCAGCCAGATGCGCATCGCATATTGCGAACCGAATAACTGCACTTCGCCGACACCTTCAACGCGCGAGATGATGTCCTGCACGTTGGACGCAACATAATCACCGATGTCGATGTTGGTCATGCTGCCATCTTCCGAGACAAAACCAACGACCATCAAAAAGTTACGTGCCGACTTAGCCACAGTCACACCCTGACGCTGCACTTCCTGCGGTAACAACGGTGTGGCCAGTGCCAGTTTGTTCTGCACCTGCACCTGGGCGATATCCGGGTCAGTTTCAGCATTAAACGTCAGCGTCAGCGTGACCTGACCGCTCGACTCCGACGTCGACGACATATACATCAGGCCGTCGAGGCCTTTCATTTTCTGTTCAATCACCTGGGTGACAGTGTCTTCCAGCGTGCGGGCCGAAGCGCCCGGGTAGCTGGCACTGACGCTAATCGCCGGCGGCGCGATCGACGGGTACTGCGCGACGGGCAGGGCGCGGATCGCCAGCACACCGGCCAGCATCACCATAATGGCCAGTGCCCAGGCAAAAATCGGTCTGTTAATAAAAAAATGCGACATCAAACACCTCGCTTAACGGGCTGCAGCCGGCGCTGCCTGGGCAGAACCTTTGCTGTCGGAAGTTGCTGCAGCAGATGAGACCGCTGAAGTGACTGCAGTGGAAGTCGCAGGCACCGCCTGCACCACAGCGCCCGGCCGCACTTTTTGCAGGCCTTCAACAATCAGCTGGTCACCATCCTGCAGACCGGCAGTGACTAACCAGTTACTGCCGATAGTGCGGTTGGTTTGTAGCAGCCGTGGTTCGACTTTGCCGTCTTTACTGACCACCAGTGCAGTGGCTTCGCCTTTGGCATTACGGCTGACACCGCGCTGCGGCACCAGTAAGGCGTTTGCCTGCAGGCCTTCCTGCACAGTGGCGCGCACATACATGCCCGGCAGCAACAGCTGGTCCGGGTTCGGGAAGCTGGCGCGCAGCGTGACCGAGCCGGTATCCGGATTCACGGTCACTTCGCTAAATTGCAGCGTACCTTTGTGGGCGTAAGGGGTGCCATCTTCCAGCGTCAGGCTGACTTCAGTCTGCGTGGCGGCTTTTCCGACAGTGCCTTTGGCGAGTGCTTGTTTTAATGCCAGCAGTTCGCTGCTCGATTGCGTTAAATCGATGTAGATAGGGTCTAATTGCGTCACAGTCGCCAAAGCCTGACTTTGACCGCTGCTGACCAGTGCGCCAGTGGTAACCGTTGATTTGCCAATCTGGCCGCTGATGGGCGCCAGCACTTTGCTGTAGCTCAGGTTAATTTGCGCACTGTTGATTTGCGCTTTAGCACTTTGTAATTCGGCTTGGGCCTGCAGGAAGGCAGCTTCGGCTTCATCAAAATCTTGCCGGCTGACGGCTTTGATTTTCAGCAGTTCGCGGTAACGTTCCGCTTTGGCTTTGCTGCTGGCGATATTGGCTTTGGCTTTGGCTTCAGCGGCTTTGGCGCTTAATAAAGCGGCTTCAAAGGGCGCCGGGTCAATCTGATACAAAGCGGTACCGGCAGTGACTGTACTGCCTTCAGTGAAATGGCGCGCCAGCACAATGCCACTGACTTGCGGCCTGATCTCGGCAATTTGCGCGGCCTGCACCCGGCCAGGTAATTCACGGCTTAAGGTCACGTCCTGTGCCTGCAAAGTGACTACGCCGACTGGCACCACGGCAGGGCCGGCACCAGAAGCCGCCGGGGCGGGTTGGCCACAGGCCGTTAAAAACAAGGCGCTGGCGAGCAAGGTCACAGTGCTTTGCAGCAGAGGTTGTGAGCGACGAAAAGGCTGCATGGGATTAATCTCCAGATTAGAGTGAACGTTCATTCTAATTTAAGGTGCTGCAAAAATCAACGTTGGGAATTGTCAGAATTGGGTAAATGTTGCATAAAGAAACTTAACTGTTACTGCAAAAGGAACTTGTGATGCTGAACAAACTGTTAGTGCTGGTGGTGTTGATTGGCGGTTGGCAATGGTGGCAACGCACACAAACAGTGGCGCCAATGCCAGAATCGTTTCCGGTATCTGAATCGTTTCCTGTACCGGATGAGACAGTGCCAGCACAGCCTCAGCTGCAATTACCACAGGGATTTCAATGCGATGGCCGGCAATATTGCAGTCAGATGCGCTCGAAGGCTGAAGCTGAATTTTTTATCGCCAATTGCCCGGATACCAAAATGGACGGCGATAATGATGGCTATCCCTGTGAAAATGACACTCGCTGGTAGCAGTCATTAAATGCTGAGATACTGTTTGTTTATCCAGTGATTGATTTGCTACAGTAATGCTTTCTTCGCCTGAGCCGGATGTGTCGATGCCTGCGCCTGTTGTGTTACCGCCGGATTATTATCTGCAGCATTTCGCTGAGTTTTTGCTGCGTATCGAAGCGCAGTACGCCGGGTTGCTCGGGCCGGCGCAATGGCAGTTTATCGCTGGGTATCGGGCTTTATCACCGGACGCACAGCGGCTGTGGCTGCGGATGCTCAGCCGCAAGGGCTCGGTGTTTGCGTTGGCGGACTTGCAATACAATGAAATCACAGATCAGCCAGCAGCCGCAGCACTGTTATTAGAAAGCGGCTTTGCCGCCCGGCCTGCGCAGCAGGACGATCTCGCCAACTGGCTGCTGAAAGCCAATAAACAACAGCTCAGCGAATTACTGCAAGTTGGGCTGCAGCAGGGCTTGTTACAGCAACTACCGAAAAAAAGCGCTGACAAAGCGACATTACAACAAGCCGTGACCGACACTGATTTACTTCAACCACAATGGCTGGCGCAAAGCGGCGACTGGCTGGCGCTGCGCCAGACCGAGCCGCTGCAGTATTTATTGTTTTTATTTTTTGGCCGCATCGAAACCGATTTATCCGCCTTTACGCTGCGCGATTTAGGCGTGATGGCCACCGGCGGTTTGCGGGCTGCATCACAGCAAAGTGCCGCTGACGGCCAGGCGGCCGGTAGCGGTGAACCCTTATATCTGGCGCGTTTTCTTGATGTCGCCACTGCGCAGGCTGCTTATGCCTATGCCCGGTTAAAAGCGCAACTGCGTGAAGCCTTACCGCGTAAAAACAGCGTGCTGACCCTGGCGCAACTGCAGCAATGGCAGCAGGATGCTGTGCTGTGGCCCGAGCCGTTGGATGAGCGCACAGTACTGACGCGGGAAAAACTCTGCGAAGCCTTGGGCCGGCAGGCGGAACGCTTGCATTCGCCGGAACTGGCCATTGACTGGTATCTGGCCGGTGGCGGTTATCCGGCGTCCGAGCGGCTGATGCGGCTGTATCATAAGCTGGGCCGGCGCGCTGAACTCGATGCATTACTTGCGCAAATGCAGGCCGAACCTTGTTGTGACGAAGAATATTATCTGGCGCTGGATTTCAGCCGCCGCGTGCTGAAACAAAGCCGGCTGACCGACACCACGCATTTGCTGCAACAAGCCGCCGTGCTGACGCTGGACGAACTCTGGGCCAATGCGCCGGAGCAAGGCGCACTGCATTATTACCGGAAGCTGGGCTATCAGGCCGAACATCTGGAAAACAATCTTTGGCTGGCTCTGTTTGGCTTATTGCTGTGGCCGCAGTTATTCGAAGCCGCTGACAGCAGTATCCATAACGAATTTGAGCGCCGGCCGCGCGATTTAACCACACCGGCGTTTTATCAGCGCCACGGTGTCGCGATTGAAACGCAGCTGGCGCTGTTAGACGATAAAGCCACGGCTTGTCGTTATTTGCTGGCGCAAAGCACCCGACACTATGGCAAACAAAACGCAATTTTCAGCTGGTACCCGGAGTTAACCCGGCCGCTGCTGGCGTTGGTACAAAGTGCGCCAGCGGGCGCACTCGCGGCGGTGCTGCGGAAAATGGCGCTGGATTTTCGCCGGCACAGCAGTGGTTATCCGGATTTAATGCTGTGGCGTGACAGTGGCAGTGACAGTGGCAGCCAGGCGCAGGCTCTGCAGTTTATTGAGATTAAAGCGCCGGGCGACAGTGTGCGACGCAACCAGTTAAGCCGGCTGCATAGCCTGCGTGAGCTGGGCTTTGACGTCCGGCTGGAGCGGGTGAAGTGGGTATTGGACCCGGCGCGGGTCTATGCGGTGATTGATGTGGAAACCACCGGTGGCACTGCCGGCAATGATCGGGTCACCGAAATTGGCCTGGTCAAACTACAATATGGCCGCGAAATAACCCGCTATTCGACGCTGATTAACCCACAGCGACGCATTCCGCCTTTTATCAGCCGGCTCACCGGCATCACCGATGCAATGGTTACGACGGCGCCGGCTTTTGCCGATATTGCCGCGGATTTATGGCAACAGCTGCAGGGCTGCATTTTTGTCGCGCACAATGTGCGCTTTGATTATGGTTTTATCCGCGCCGAATTTGCCCGCTGTGGTTATCAGCTGCAACTGCCACAGCTTTGCACTGTGGTTGAAAGCCGGCGTTATTTCCCCGGCTTAGCCTCGTACAGCCTCGGCAATCTGGCGGCGCATTTTGGTCTGGAGCTGAAACAACATCACCGCGCGTTGGCTGATGCCGCAGCCACCGCCGAATTGCTGTTGCTGATTAATCAGCAAAGGGCCGCCAGCGCGCCGCAACCCGTGGCGTCAGAGGAACATACCACCGGAGGCTTCGATACGCTGGGCGGTGATCCAACCGGCGTCATCGCTTAATAACATGCGCATCACTGCGCCGATATCATCCGGCTGGCCAACGCGGCCAAGCGCAGTGTTGCTGGCCAGATACTGATTGATGGCCTGATTGTCGCGCACGGCGCCGCCACCAAAATCCGTTTCAATCGCGCCAGGCGCCAGTACATTGACACGAATACCCCGTGGCGCCAGCTCTTTGGCCAGATACAAGGTCATGGTTTCTACTGCGCCTTTCATCATGGCATAAGCGCTGTAGCCCGGAATGGCAAAACGGGTGAGGCCAGTCGACAGCTGCAAAATGCGCGCATTGTCCGCCAATAACGGCAACAGCTGCTGGGTCAGGAAATAAGGCCCTTTGACATGAATATTCATCAGCTGATCAAACTGCGCCATGCTGGTGTCGGCAAATGGCGTGTGAATGCCAATGCCGGCGTTGTGGATCACTGCGTCCAACTGGCGGCCATTCCAGCGCGACTGCAGGGTGTCACTGAGGCGGCGGATGAAATCGGCCAAAGTGTCAGGTGCCGCCAAATCCAGCTGCAGCGCTACAGCGCGCTGGCCCAGCTCCCGTGCCTGTGCCGCCACTTCTTCTGCTTCCAGCGCATTGTGCTGGTAGGTCAGAATCAAATCAAAGCCGGCCGCTGCCAGTTTTAACGCGCCATTTTTACCCAGACCGCGGCTCGCGCCGGTGATTAACACGATTTTATTGCTCATTTGTTGCTCCTTGAGGTTGGCTGAAGTGCCACCGACCGCTGCAGTGTATTGCTAAGCAAATAACCAATAAATATGCTAAAAATGCTTAAACTATTCGCTATTTGAGGATAATCAACGTGCAAGATGAACTGCTGGCCTATCGGGTTTTTGCCCGCATCGCCGAACTGAAGAGTTTTCATCGGGCGGCGGAAAGCCTTGGTTTGTCCAACACTTATGTGTCGACGTTGCTGCGCCAGCTGGAAACCCAGCTCGGCAGCCGGTTGTTGGCGCGCACCACCCGCACTGTGCAGCTGACCAGCGACGGCCAGCTGTTTTATCCGCGTTGTGTTGAGCTACTGGCCGAACTGGACGAACTGAATCAGTTGTTTCTGCCGCGACAAGGCGGGCTTAGCGGGAAATTGCGAATCGATATGCCTACGGGTATCGCCCGCTTGGTTATTCTGCCCGCGTTGCCAGCGGTCTTGGCAGCGCAGCCGAAATTGCAGCTGGATATCAGCTGCACCGATCGCAAAGTAGATTTGGTCGCCGAAGGTTTTGATTTAGTGCTGCGCATCGGCAGTGTTGACAGTGAAGGCCTGGTGGCAAAACAACTTGGGGTCGCGCCACTGGCGATCGCAGCGAGCCCGGCGTATCTGCAACGGCTGGGAACTCCCGCGACACTGGCCGATATGGCGGGGCATCAGCAGATCCATTATGTCCGCCATTTTGGTGCGACAGATCCGGGACTGGCCTATCTGCAAGACGGTATCCGCCATGAATTTGCCTTGCCAGGCGCTGTCACTGTGAACCATACCGACAGTTACCAAATCGCCTGTTTGCAGGGGCTTGGCTTGATCCAGGCGCCGAGATTCGGGCTGGCACCACATTTTGCCGCCGGGACTTTAATTGAAGTCCTGCCAGCGCTACCGCAGCCGGCGATGCCGGTCTGGCTGCTGTATCCACACCGGCGTCATCTGACACCGCGCTTGCAGTGGGCTTTGCAGTGGCTGCAGAATTTAATCGGGCCTTTGCTGCTTCCGCCTTGACGACAAGCCATTGACGGCACAGGCTTAATCTTCCTCCCCTTTGCTGCAGGAAACCAATATGTCTGATCCGTTTATGCAGGCGGCCGTCGCTGAAGCTGAACTGGGCCTTGCCGAGGGTGGCATCCCGATCGGCGCTGTGCTGGTGATTGATGGCAACATCGTCGGCCGTGGCCACAACCAGCGCGTGCAAAAAGGCAGTTGTACCTTACATGCCGAGATGGACTGCCTGGAAAATGCCGGCCGGCTGACAGCCGCCGATTATCGCCGTGCAGTGTTGTATTCAACGTTATCACCCTGCGATATGTGCAGCGGCACTGTGTTGCTTTATGGCATTCCCAAAGTGGTGATTGGCGAAAACCAGACGTTTCAGGGGCCGGAAGCGTATCTGCAAAGCCGCGGCGTTGAACTGGTTAATCTGCAGGATGCCAGGTGCAAAGATCTGATGACAGCCTTTATTGCCGCTAAGCCTGCTCTGTGGTTCGAGGATATCGGTGAGTAGCCGCTTCTGCTGGATGCTGCTGCTATTGTGCTGGCCGGCAGATGTGTTGCTGGCGGCGGAGAAAGTCCGCTTGCAGCTGAAATGGCAACATGGTTTTCAATTTGCCGGTTATTACGCGGCTGAGCAGCAGGGCTACTACGCCGACGCCGGACTGAAAGTGGAATTGCTGGCGGCTGGGGCGAAATTATCGGTGGTCGATGAAGTGCTGACCGGCCGGGCGCAGTTTGGCGTCGGCACCAGTGCTTTGTTGCTGGATTTTGCCCAAGGCCGCGATGTGCGGCTCATCGCCAATGTCTTTCAGCATTCGCCGCTGGTGTTGCTGACCAAACCGGCAGCGGTGGTGCCGGATCTGCAGCTGCTGCGCGGCCAGAAAGTTCTGCTGGAAACTGGCGCCGATGAACTGCGTGCCTACCTGCGCCGTGAAGGCCTGGCTGATCAGGATTACCAGCTGATTGAACATGAAACCTCGATTGCAGATTTGCTTAACGGCGAAGCTGCCGCGATCTCGGCGTACAGCACCAATGAACCTCTGATCCTGCAACAAGCCGGCATTGCCTATCATCAGTTTTCACCGCGCAGTGCCGGCATCGATTTCTACGGCGACAACTTATTTACCAGCGCGGCGCTCTGGCAAAAAAATCCGCAACTGGTGGAAAAATTCCGCGCGGCCAGCCTGCGCGGCTGGTCTTATGCGATGCAGCATCCGGCCGAAGTGATTGAATATATGCAGCAGCATTATCCGTCCGGCAGCAGCCGGGCGCTGTTGCTGGCTGAGGCTGCGGCGATGCAGCCGTTGTTGCAGACCGATTTGATTGCGCCGGGTTATATTAATCCGGAGCGCTGGATGCATATTGCCGAGGTTTATCAGCAGCAGGGATTGCTGAGCGCAGTGCCGGATTTAGACGAATTTTTATATCAGGCCAGCACGCCGATTGACCTGACCTGGGTGCTGATCGCCTTATTGGTGTTGCTCGGATTGTTGCTGGCGCTGGCACTTTTGGCTTATATCACTCAGGTAAACCGGCGGCTGCACCAGTTGTTGCAACAAAAGCGGCAACAACAGAGCTGGCAGCATATCCGCAGCCAGATTTTACAGCAGATGCTCAGAGACGAGACGGAGCCGAATGAGCTGATGACCACAGTGTTGCAACTGTTGCAGCAGTTCCGCCCGTCGTTCCACCCGTTATTATTGCTGGACCGGCCCAAAGGCCTGCCGCAGATCATTCATGTTGACCTTTGCGCCGCAGGTTGGGCGGAGATCCAGCGCCGGATAGAGATCTTCGGTGATGATTGTGACACGCCGGGCCTCAACTTATTGCGGGTGCCTCAGCTGGGGAAACCCAGCCCGGCTTTTACCGATGTGCCGGCGGGCCAGCTGCAATTCTGTGCTTTTCCACTGCAAGGTGACTGCAGCCAAATCCCCGGCGTGTTGTTGGTCTGGCAGGTGCAGGAATTCAGCGCCCAGGATTATGAGCTTTTGGAAGATGTCGGCTCGATGGTGGCGATAGGTCTGGAGCGGCAGCGCGACCGCGAAGCGCTGAGCCAGAGCGAAGCGCGTCACCGCTTGCTGACTGACAATGCCAGCGATGTGATCTGGACTATGGATCTGGCCGGCAATATCACTTATGTCAGCCCGTCGGTGGAGCGTCACCGTGGTTTCACCGCCGAAGAAGCGATGCACCAGCATGTCAGCGAGGCGCTGACGCCGGAGTCGGCTGAGCTGGTATTTAATCAGATGCGTCAGGCCCGTGTTGCAGTGGAAGCGGGACTGCCTTACCCGGAATTTGTCGCCGATTTGGAACAGCCGCACAAAAACGGTGGCACGGTCTGGAGTGAAGTGAAAACCGCCGGTATTTATAATGAAGCCGGTGAGTTTATCGCTATTGTTGGGGTGGCGCGGGACCTCACCGAGCGGCGTAAAACAGAACAGCAGATGCGTTATCTGGCACAGCACGACAGTCTGACCGGATTACCGAACCGGGCACTGTTCCAGGATCGGCTGCAGCAGGCGTTAGTCCATTGCAGCCGGCACCAGCGCCAGCTGGCAGTGTTGTTATTGGATTTAAATAAATTTAAGCCGGTGAACGATGACTATGGCCACGCGGCCGGTGATGAATTACTCAAAGCGATTGCCACGCGGCTGCGGCAATTATTGCGGGCTTCGGATACTGTGGCCCGGCTGGGAGGCGACGAATTTGTCGTGCTGTTGCCGCAACTCGAATCGCCGCAGGAAGCGGGCAATGTCGCGGCAAAAATTACCGCCGCGCTGGCTGAACCTTTTGTCTTGTCGATGGCCAGGGTGCAGATTGGTTGCAGCATCGGGCAGGCGCTGTTTCCAGACGATGGCTCAGACGATACGCAGCTGCTGCGTCTGGCCGATGAACGGATGTATCAGCAAAAACAACAACGCCAGCAGGGCCGGTAGGGACCGGCCATCCGCTGGCGCATCGCCTGGGCTGACTTCACCGCCGCAGTGGCGGTGAGGCGATGCCGTCAGGCATCACGGCGAAAACGCAGGACTAACTCATGCAGTTCTTCTGCGGTGTTATTGAGTTGCTCGCTGCTGTGACAGACGGCTTCACCACTGTGCATGCTTTCATCAGCCAGGCTGGAAATGGACACCACTTGCTGATTGATATCTTCTGCCACATGCGCCTGTTGTTCGACCGCCGCCGCCATTTGGGTGGCCATGCTGGCGATACTGATCACCACGTCGCTGATGCCACTGAGCATCTGTTCTGCTTCCTGCACTTTACTGACGCCGACCGCCGCGTCCTGTACGCCGTTTTCCGCGACCGCCACTGAACTTTTGGCCTGTTCCGACAACTGGCGGATGATTTGGTAAATCTGCCGGGTGGATTCAGTGGTCCGTGATGCCAGATGGCGGACTTCATCGGCTACCACAGCAAATCCACGGCCTTGTTCACCGGCACGTGCGGCTTCAATCGCAGCGTTTAACGCCAGCAGATTGGTCTGATCGGCGATTTGCTCAATGATTTGCGCAGCCTGATTAATCATACTGGTCTGACCGGCGAGGGTTGTCACCGCCTGACTGACAGATCGGAAGAGCACACGTCTGAACTCCAGTCACGAATCACCATCTC
>CALJUX010000019.1 GCA_937978655.1 uncultured Chromatiaceae bacterium | reverse complement strand
ATGGTAGTGTGGCAGTTGCCATGCGAGAGTAGTACACCGCCAGGCTCCCAATAAAGCCAAAAGGCCCACTCATTCGAGTGGGCCTTTTGCTTTATGGAGCACAGGCGGTCGCCAGGGTGAAACAGGGCTTTCGAGAGGCCAATAGTTTGGCCTCGAGCCTGTTTCACGCCTTGAGCTCTGCGAAAGGCCGGGCAGAAGGCGACGGCTCACCTAACGTTTTTTGTATTTAGACCCTAGCGGTTTACTTCGCGTAGAGTAGGACAGTGAAGACCGAAATAGACAACGCCAACAGTTTGGCGTTGTCCGGGCTGAACGGCCCTGAGCTCTGCGAAGGGGCCGGGGTTTAGAGCAGCCAACAGTTTGGCTCGTCTGGCCGTCACACGGCGGCTGAACACACCCGAAGCTCCGCGGCTGAACAGACTCCTACGAAGCCGCAATATTTACGCCTAAAACTAACCAAAGCCATCCGAACCCACCGTCTTACTCCCCCGGCTCCATGTGCCCGCAGGCACCACTCAAATGTACTGCCCGGCAGGATATGTGAAATTCAGCGGGTCTCCTCGACAAAACGGGCTTTGCCGTTAACACTCAAAAACCTGGCCCGAAGAGTATGTTCGTGATGGAATCTTTGAAAAACTGGCTGACCAGCCGCCCTTTGGCTTTGTCTGCGCCACTGCTGTTAATGCTGGTGAACGGCGGTTTGGCCATCATCGTGATGCTTGCTGTTCAGGTATTGCCGGTAGCGCTGAATATTGTACTGGCCGTGGCAATACCCGCCGCCGTGTTGCTCAGCCTGATCTCCGTCCTGCTGTTACATTGGCTGCATCAACAGACGATGCGCCAGCAGGAACATCAGCAAATATTGACCCAGCTGACTGAACGGGTGAATGATTTACTGCAGGACGCATATTTACCGGTCAGTCGCGACAGCAGTTTGCCAGATCGTCTGACATTGCTGCGTCAGACGTTGCAGCATCAGGTCCGGCGTGAACAGGAAATTCGTCAACTGGTCCGGGTGCAGGGACTGGTCGATCATGAGCTGGCGATTGGCAACCGCATTTATTTTGAAAGTAAGCTGCAACATTACCTGTTAGATCCGGCAGAGCCGCAAAGCGGGGTGTTGTTTCTGATCCAGCTCAGTCATCCCGAGTTCAGTGTCGGGCCCAACGATGCCATTCAGCGTCTGGCCGGTAGTGCGGATCTGATCCAGCAATTGGTCAATCATCAACCAGTGTCGGTGCTGGCGAGGGTTGCCGACGCTGATTTAGCATTGTTAATTCCGGGCATGGAACAGAAAGATGCTGAACAACTTGGCGACCGGCTGGCGATGGTGTTAAGCCGGGCCAGCTTTTTTGCCGGATATGAAGATTTTGATTTGGTCCATTTGGGCTATGTCATTTATCAGCGCGGTCAGACCGGTTATCAGGTGATGTCTGAAGCCGATATGGCGCTGAAAACCGCGCAGTTACAGGGGCCTAACGCTGCTTATGGCTTTTATCCGGAGCAAAAACCAAAGATCAAAGGGTCCGTCTGGTGGCGTACAGAGCTTGGCAATGCCTTGCGGGAAAATCGTTTTTTGCTGAGTTTCCAGCCGGTGTTTTCCTGGCAACAACACGACATCATTCAGCATGAAGTGCTGGTCCGGCTGCAGACCAGCGATCACGAAAAATTGGCTGCTGCGGTATTTTTACCCATGGCAGTTAATTGTGGCCTGACGGCGCAGCTGGACCAATACGTGCTGACCAAAGCCGCCCGGCTCTGTCAGGCAGAACAAAAAAATGGTGTGCGTTGCAGTGTCAATCTGACCGCAGAATCTCTGCTGAACAGCGAATTTATGCAATGGTTACAACAAAGTGTGCAGGACGGACTATTAGTGGCTGCACAAATCGCACTGGAAATTGATGAGTATCATCTGATCAGGCAATACCAGAAACTCCGGCCCAAATTGCTGCGTTTGCAGCAACAGGGCTTCAGTCTGATCATTGATCATGTCGGGCTGAATATCAGCCCTTGTGACTACCTGACCGAATTACCGGTTGACGCGGTGAAACTGCACACATCGGTGGTGCGTAATATTGACAGCCAGCTGGAGCAACAACTGTTTATCCGTGGCCTGGTGGCCAGCCATCAGGCGCGGGGCGTTAAAGTGATTGCCACCGGTGTTGAGTCGCAGGCCGAGTGGCTGGTCTTGCAAAAACTCGGTGTCAGCGGTGCGCAGGGATTTTATTTCAGTCAGCCGCTAGCCGAGCTGATGCCACAAGCGCAGCTCAGCTGACTGGATCTGCTGATAGTCAGCTGTGCTGATCCGCTGTTGTTGGTGTAAGCCGGCCAGGCCTTGTAACCCACCGGTATGCAAGAACACGATGCGCTGTCCTGCAGCTATCTCCCCCTGAGCCAGCGCTGTGCACAAGGTCCGCAGTGCTTTGCCGGTATACACCGGTTCCAGCGCCAGATTCTGCTGACTTAACGCCACGCAGAATGCCAGAGTCTCCTGATCAAAACGGCCATAACGACGGTCACTGCAATCGGGCAGCAGACGCCAGTTGTGCAGTCCGGGCGCCAGTGCGTTAATTTTGTCGGGAAGTGATGAGTCTTTCACCACTGAGACTCCTAAGACCTGGCTGTGCGGATGTCCCAGTGCCAGGCCAGCCACAGTGCCGCCGCTGCCGGTGGCGCAGCAGATTAACGTGGCAGCACCTGCCGGCGTCTCTGCCAGCTGTAGTTCGGCGACGCCTTTTACGCCGAGTGTGCTGGTACCTCCTTCCGGAACTATCAGCCAGTCGGGAAATTGTTGCTGCAATTGGCTGAGGTAATCTGGTTGATGGCGCAGGCGATATTCTGCCGGGTCGGCGAAACGCAGTTGCATACCATGTTCCTGACATGCAACCAAGGTCGGATTCAACACTGCGCCTTGGTGGCGTACAATCGCATGCGTTTGAAACGAAAAGGCTTTTCCAGCAGCTGCTACGGCGGCCAGGTGATTGGAAAAGGCACCACCGAAGGTCAGAATTCCCGCTTTTTCATATTGTTGTATATGCTGAATATGGTACTTTAGTTTTAACCATTTATTGCCCGCAATGGCGGGAACCCGACACTGCAGATGGCAGACCCACAGCTCGGTCTGACATTGCGCCAACAGGGGCAGGCGGATTTGTTGCCAGTGTTGTTGGTAAAAAGATGAGTTCACAGATGCAGCCAGACCCGGCATAACCAGACCTATTAAGGTGTCAGAGTGTTTGCATGATACAGAATATTACCCGCTTGTTCCGCAAAACTGCCGACAGCGCACTGCATGCCCCTCAGGTCGCGGCCATTTACCTGCAGCCGGATCAGCTGAAGCTGGTGCTGGTGCAAAGTGCTGACCGCAAGGTACTGAAGACCGAAACTGTCCGGTTGCTGGACGGCCAGACGCTGGCGCAAAGTTGCAGCCGGCTGGCGCAGGAACTGCCGAAAAAAACGCCTTTGTGTCTGGTGCTGAATCCGGAGCAATATCAACTGGTGCAACTGGATAAGCCGGCCGTGGCGCAGGACGAAATTTTGCAGGCGCTGCCGTGGCAAATCCGCGATTTGGTCACTATCGCCGCCGATGATTTAATCCTGGATTATTGTGATGCGGCAGAACAATCCGCCCAGAGTCAGGCGCGCATCCAGGTGGTGGCCAGCGCCCGTAGTCTGCTGGCTCCGTTGTGTAAAGCGCTGCAAAACAACAATATAAAGCTTAAAAATATCCAGCCGGATGAATGGCTGGCACGTAATTTATTACCGGTGCAGCCGCAAGCGGTGTTGTTGCTCAGTCATCAATCTGGGCAGGATATCAGTATTCAGATCGTGCGTGACGGCATGATTTATGTCAGCCGGAAGTTACGTGGTTTCAGCCGGATAGACCAATTATCCTTTGCCGATCTCCGCCAGGGGCTGCTCGACAACCTGCTGTTGGAAGTACAGCGTTCGCTGGATTATTTTGAAGGCCAGCTGCGTCAGGCGCCGGTGAAAGAGATCCTGTTTTTGCTTGCCACGCCTGAACTTGGCGCTATTTTGCAGTATTTTGTGCAGAACGGTTTTACTCAGGTGCGGGCGTTGGATTTAGCGGCGCAAATGCCCGGCGCCAGTCTGGCTGATCAGGGCGAGTACTGGTTACCCCTGGCCGGCGCGCTGGAGTTATTGCTGTCGGCGGAGTCTTCCTTTGAAACAACGCATTAATCTGTATCAGCCATCGTTGCAGCCGCAGCCGCAACATTACGCGATGGGCGGCCTGGCCCGGGCGGCCACGGTGTTGTTGCTGCTGCTTATCGCTGCTGCCGCCGGACTGCAGTTCGAACGGCAAACACAACAGCAGCAGCTGGTGCAGATGACCGGCGCCGTCAATCAGAAGTCGGTGGAGCTTGGCAATCTGCAGCAGGCGCTGGACAACCGGCAACCTGACCAGACATTGGTACAGCAAGCCGCCCAACTGCAACGGGATATCGCGCAAAAACAACAGTTGCTGCAGTATCTGACGGCCGACCAACAGGCCAGCCGGCCGCGTTTTGCCGCCGTGCTGCATCATCTGAGCGCAGAGGATTTGCCTGAATTCTGGTTAAACCAGTTCCGGCTCGGTCAGCGTGGGCTGATGTTCCAGGGCGTCACCCGTGATGCGGCGCAAGTGCCACACTGGTTGCAGCGTCTTGGCCAACATGCGTATTTCCGCGGACAACAATTTTCCAGTGTCGGCCTGCAGCCGTTCAATGCAGGCTATCTGCAGTTCAGTGTCAGCAGCCTGGCGGATACGGCGGAGAACCCACGATGAATCGCTGGCAACATCTCAGTGAACAATACCTGCAGCTGGCGCTGCGCGAGCGCCGGCTGATTTATGTCGCCAGTCTGACGTTAATTGCCTGGCTGGGCACTTTATATCTGCTGGAGCCGCTGTGGCAATCGGTCAGCAGCGCGAAACAGCAACAAAAGCAGGCATTGCAGCAAATGGCCCAGCTGCAGCAACAAGTGGACACGCTGTTACAGGTGCTCAATACCGATCCGAATCAGGACATCAGCGGCCAAATCAATCAGAGTCAGCAACAACGCGACCAGCTCAGTCAGCAAATTAAGCAGCTGACCGGCCGCTATGTCAGCCCGGAGCAGATGCTGGCGTTGTTGCGTGATGTGCTGAAAAACAATCCCGGGGTGCGCTTGCAGGGCTTGCGCAGCTTAGCGGCGGAGCCGGTACGTCTGAGCGGCAGCGGCGAAGACCCGACCACGCCGCTGTTATATTTACATAAAACCGAATTCACCTTCAGCGGCCAATACGCCCAGTTGCAGCAGCTACTGGAAAAGCTGGAACAATTACCGTGGCAGCTGCATTGGCATCAGCTCGAATATAAAGTAACCGAACATCCTCAGGCCGAAATGCGGCTGGAACTGGAGACCATCAGTGAACAAGCTGAATATCTGCGGATTTAGTCTGTGTTGCGCCGGTTTCAGCCTGCTGGCCAGTGCAATGCCGGACCCGACAGCGCCGGATGCGGTGCTGACACCCGCCAGTGAGCAGGCCGCTGCAGCGACGCCTTTGCCGAAACTCAGTCTGATCCGGCTGGAAGGTAAAGAGCGGCTGGCGATACTGGATGGTCAGCCGCGCCGGGTTGGCGCCAGACATGGGGTGTATCAGGTGGTGGCTATTACCCCAGGTCGTGTGGTGCTGGCGCAGGGGCAACGTCAGCTGACGTTGCAGTTATTTCCTTCAATGAATAAGTAGCGGATGTTATGGCAAAACCCTTTTCTTTTGTTGCAGTGCTGGTTTTGCTGCAAGGTTGCAGCATCACGTCAGAATCTGATGTGCTTGCCCGTTCACAGACGGAACTGAATAAAACACAGCAGGCACCCGCCAAACCTCAGCCACTGCAGGTTCCGGCCGCCGTCAGTGCCGATCTGTTAAGTGCCGCAGCGACGCCGCTGCAGCACAGCCCGGTGTTGCCAAGGTTTAATCTGGCGGCGGCAGCAGTGCCGGCGCCGGAGTTTTTTGCCTCGCTGGTGACCGATTCTGACTTCAGTATTGTGGTGCATCCGTCGGTGCAGGGCCTGATCAGCCTGCAACTGAAACAGGTGACGCTGCCGGAAGTGATGACGGTGCTGCAGCAGATGTATGGTTTTGATATCCGCCGGCAAGGTCTGATTTATCAGGTGTATCCGGCTGGTTTGCGCACTGAAACTATCCCGGTGAATTATCTGCTGATCCAGCGCTATGGCTTGTCCTCTATCGCGGTCAATTCAGGCGGTGTGTCGCAGGACCAACAAAACAACAACCAGAACGGCAATAACGGTAATAACCGCAACAATCAGCAGAATCAGAATAATGACGGCCAGGGCGGGCTTGGCAACAACAACCAGCAGCAACAATTTAACGGCAGCATGATCCAGAGCAGCAGTAAAACCGACTTCTGGAAAGACCTGCAGCTGGCGGTCAGCGGCATTCTGGGGAATGCGCCGCAGCGCTCCGTGGTGGTGTCGCCGCAGGCCGGCCTGGTGACTGTGCGCGGCATGCCGGATGAAATTGCTGCTGTGCGGGCCTTTTTGACGCAAACTGAACAACATCTGCAGCGTCAGGTCATTCTGGAAGCCAAAATTATTGAAGTGACGCTCAATGACGATTATCAGCAGGGCATTAACTGGCAAAACGCGCTGGCGAATATAGATTCGACAAAGCTGACGCTGAGTAATTCCGCCGGTAGCTTTGGCAATAAAATCAGTACCGGCATTGGCGGTTTGACTTCGATTGCATTTGAAAATGCTGATTTTGATGGCGTGATCAGCCTGTTATCAACCCAGGGCGATGCGCAGGTACTGTCGAGCCCACGTGTGACCGCGGTGAACAATCAAAAAGCGGTGATCAAAGTGGGGCAGGATGAATATTTTGTCACTGAGGTGTCCAGCAATACTACGACGGCCGCAAATGGCCTGCAGAACACTACTCCCAATATCACTTTGCAGCCGTTTTTCTCCGGCATCGCGCTGGACGTGACGCCGCAAATTGACGCCAATGGGCAGGTGATCCTGCACGTGCATCCGTCTGTCACTGAAACGGCTGAACAGGTGAAAACTATCCGGCTGTCAGATGAAGAAGTGATTTTACCGCTGGCGCAAAGCAATATCCGCGAGTCCGACACTATTATCAAAGCCAGCAACGGTGAAATTGTGGTGATTGGCGGCCTGATGCAAACGGTGATCAGCGATCAGGAAAGTGGGGTGCCCGGTTTACGTTCACTGCCATTGCTCGGTAACCTGTTTAAATCGACCAGCAAATCTGAGAAGAAAAAAGAGCTGGTGATCCTGTTAAAACCGACGGTGACCGGGGCTGATGTCTGGCAACAACAAATTCAGCAGTCCAGCCTGCAGCTGCAGGACTGGCAACAGCAGCGCTGACGATGTACCTGGCTCATTTTGCCTTGCAGCAATTGCCCTTTGGCCTGACGCCCAATACCGGCTTTTATGTCGGACTGAATGGGCATCAGCAGGCGATGGACGTGTTGCAGACGGCCTTGGGTCAGGGCGAAGGATTTATCAAAGTAACAGGGGAAGTCGGCACCGGCAAAACGCTGCTGTGCCGCAAACTGTTAAACGAAGCGCCGGCACACTGGAGCCTGGCGTATATTCCTGACCCGAATCTGGACCCGCAGCAACTGCGCTGGGCGTTGGCGCTGGAGCTGGGGCTGAAACAGTCGGCCAATATTGATCAACAACAGTTGGCGCATTTATTACAACGCCAGCTGTTATTGCTGGCCGGCGCCGGCCGGCAGGTGGTGTTGTTAATCGACGAAGCCCAGGCCTTGCCGGACGAAACCTTAGAAGCGCTGCGCTTAATGACCAATCTGGAAACCGAACAACGCAAACTGGTACAGGTGGTGTTATTTGGCCAGCCGGAACTGGACCGACGGCTGGCCTTGCCAAAGTTCCGCCAGCTGCGCCAGCGCATCAGCTTTTCTTATCAGTTACCACAACTGCAGTATGCGGAAGTCGCCGCTTATCTGCAGCAGCGGCTGCAGACCGCCGGCAGCCGCGAGGTGTTATTCAGTACGCCGGCAGTCTGGCTGCTCAGTTATTACAGCCGGGGCATCCCGCGGCTGATTAATGTACTGGCGCATAAAGCGCTGTTACTGGGCTATGGCGCCGGCCTGCAGCGCGCCGGCTGGCGGCAGATGATGCTGGCGGCACTGGATACCGAAGATGTCCGGCAGCCGGTGCGGCGCTGGCTATGGGTCACTGCGCTGGGCCTGTCGCTGCTGTTGTTGGTCAGCTGGCCGGGTGGAGGGCTGACATGAGCGTGATTAATCAGATGCTGCGCGACCTGGATAAACGCCAGGCGCCTGATGCCGCGCTGCTGCGTCAACCCGTGGTCGCGGCGAAGTCCTCACCCCGCTGGCTATGGGGCTTGTGGTTGTTGCCGGCGCTGTGGCTTGGTGTGCATTTTTCGACTGAGTTGTCGGCAGAATTGTCGGCTCAGTTTTCAAGGTTGTTTGCTGCGCCCTCAGTCGTCCCGTTGCCAGCGACCGCAGGAACACCCGCTGAAGCGTCGCAGCCGGTGGCTGCATTGGTGTCGCCAGAGCCCGCCGCAGCGCAAGCTGCGCCGAAGCCAGCCCAAAGTCCGGCAGCCGTCGCCGCATTGCCGGCAACCACAACGTTGCCAACGCCAGAGCCTGCGGAAAAAGTCGCCATTCCGGACGAGGTGGTGGCTACGGCGAGCGCCACAGCCACGATGACTGCTGAGGATGATGTCGCCACGGAGCCAGCCGAAACGGACATTGCCGAAGCGGATCCCGCAGAGGCTTATGCGCTGGCATCGGTGCCTGACACCTTTATGGCAGAGCCGTCCAGCGCCGCTGTGCCGCCACAAATGCAGGTGACTGTGGCTGATCCGGCACAGGCAGAACCACGGCATTTGCAGGCCAAAGCGCTGCAGGCGCAGGCCAGTGGCCAATGGCGTGAGGCGGAAAGCGCCTGGTTACAATTGATCCAGCTCAGGCCGCAGGAGCCGTGGGCATACGAAGCACTGGCGCAACTGTATTTGCAACAACAGCAGCCGGCGCGACTGAGCCAGCTGTTGTTACAGGCGCAGCAACAGCAGGTGGAGTCCGGGCAGTTGCAATGGATACAGGTGCAGGCGCTGGCCGCCAGTCAGCAATGGGCGGCCCTGCTACAGGCGCTGACACCAGCCTTGCAGCAACAATATCCGCAACCGGCGCTGGCACTGGAAGCGCATGCGGCACAGCAGCTTGGGCAGACCGAACGCGCTTTACAGGCCTACCGGCGCTGGACCCTACTGGCGCCGCAAGACAGCCGGGCTTGGCTGGGACTGGCGGTGCAGCTTGAGCAAAGCGGTCAGTGGCCTCAGGCCCGTCAGGCCTATCAGCAGGCATTGCAGCTCGGCGGCCTGACCGATGCCAGCCGGCAGTTTATTCAACAGCGTTTAGCGCAGAACCCACAGAGTTGATATGCAAAGACCCCGTTTAAAAATGCGCCTCGGTGACCTGCTGGTGCACGAAGGCATCGTCAGTGAGCAACAGCTGAACAACGCGCTGGCGGCGCAAAAACAGAATGGCCGGAAATTGGGAGGGACGCTGATTGAACTGGGGTATCTCAGTGAAGACCAGCTGTTGCAGTTTTTGTCGCAACAACTGAATGTGCAGTTCCTCGATATCGCCCAGCGCCGCATCGATCCACGCGTAGCGCAAATGCTGCCGGAAGTGCATGCGCGCCGTCTGCGCGCGCTGGTGTTGGAAGACCGTGGCGAATCCGTGTTATTAGGCATGAGCGACCCGGCGGATTTATCCAGCCTCGACCAAATCGCACCGCTGCTGGAACCCAAGCTGATTGAAATCGCCGTGGTGCGGGAAAGTCAGCTGATGGAGGCCTTTAACAGCCTGTATCGCCGGACTCAGGAGATCCAGAGTTTCGCCCACCAGTTGCAGGAAGAATACGAAGAAACCGAAAGCATCGATTTTGCTGCGCTCAGTACCGACGGCGAGCAGGACAATACCATCGCCCGCCTGCTGCAATCGTTATTTGAAGACGCGGTACAGGTGCGGGCTTCAGACATTCATATCGAACCTGACGAAAAAGTGCTGCGCATCCGCCAGCGCGTTGACGGCGTGTTGCAGGAAAGTGTGTTGCAGGAAACCGGCATCGCGCCGGCGCTGGTGCTGCGGTTGAAACTGATGGCCAGCCTGGATATTTCCGAAAAACGCCTGCCGCAGGACGGCCGTTTCCAGATGAAGATCAAAGGCCGTACTATTGATGTGCGGATGTCGACTATGCCGGTACAACACGGTGAATCGGTCGTGATGCGCTTGCTGGACCAAAGCGCCGGCCTGCTCAGCCTGGAAGAAACCGGCATGCCAGCGGCTATCACCACAAAACTGCGACGTATCATGCAAAGCCCGCATGGCATGTTGCTGGTCACCGGTCCGACCGGCTCGGGTAAAACCACCACTTTGTATGGTGTGTTGTCGGAGCTGAACCAGCCGGGTGTGAAAATCATCACAGTGGAAGATCCGGTGGAATACCGGCTGCCACGGATTAATCAGGTGCAAATCAACCATAAAATCGGTCTGGATTTTGCCAGTGTGCTGCGCACCAGCTTGCGCCAGGACCCGGATATCCTGATGGTCGGGGAGATGCGGGATCAGGAAACTGCTGAGATGGGCCTGCGCGGCGCTTTGACCGGTCACCTGGTGTTGTCGACGCTGCACACCAATGATGCCGTCACCAGTACATTGCGGTTAATTGATATGGGCGCGGCGCCTTATCTGGTGGCCAGTGCGCTCAGGGCCATTCTGGCGCAGCGGCTGGTGCGGCGTGTGTGCCAGCATTGTAAACAATCCTATCAGCCGGATGAGCTGGAACAGACCTGGTTGCGTCATTTCCGCGCGCCGGACGGCCTGCAGTTCTGGCGTGGCCGCGGCTGTCAATCTTGTCACTACACCGGTTACAAAGGCCGGATTGGTGTGTTTGAACTGCTGGTGATCGACAAACCGCTGGCTGATGCGCTGCGGCGCGATGACACTGAAGATTTTGCCCGCATCGCCTACAACTCACCGGGCTTCAGCACTTTAGGCACTATGGCGCTGGATTATGCCCGCCAGGGCATCACCAGCCTGGAAGAAGTCATCAAGGTGTCGGAATACGTCGATTTGGATAATCTTGAGGTCAGGGACTGATGCCGGCCTATCGCTACAGCGCGCGTGACGCGCAGGGCCGCCTGCAAAGTGGCGATATTGATGCGCCAAATGAGTTGGCTGTCGCCGAACAACTGCAGCGCCGTCAGCTGATCCCGCTGCGGATTGAAGCACAGCCGGTGGCGTCTGGCCTGAATATTGATGTGTCCGGCTGGTTTGGCCCCGTGGTGCGCCTGCCGGAACTGATTGTATTTGCCCGGCAGATGTATTCGCTGATGAAAGCCGGTATTCCGATCATCCGCGCCATTCGGGGGCTGGCCGACAGCACCAGTTCCAAAGCGCTGAATGGGGTCTTGCTGGATCTGGCCGAACAGCTGGAAAAAGGCCGCAGTTTATCGGTGGCGCTGGCTAATCACCCAAAAGTGTTTAACCGGCTGATTGTCAGTATTGTGCATGTCGGTGAAAACACCGGCCGGCTGGACGACGCTTTTGCCCAGTTGTCTGATTATTTTGAGCAGGAAATTGAAACGCGGCGGCAAATCAAACAGGCAACGCGTTATCCGTCTTTTGTCTTGCTGGCGATTGTGGTGGCGATGGTGATTCTGAATATTTTTGTCATCCCACAATTTGCCACTATGTTTGCCCGCTTTAATACCGAACTGCCCTGGACCACGCAGGTGCTGATTAACACCTCGGCGTTTTTTGTTAATTACTGGCTGTGGCTGCTGCTGGGAACGGGGGCCATTGCCATGCTGGGTTACCGCTATTTGCAAACGCCGGATGGCAGCTACCGCTGGAGCCGCGCCAAACTGCGTTTGCCGCTGATGGGCGATATTATCAATCGTGCCACGCTCGGTCGTTATGCCCGCAGTTTTGCGCTGATGTTGCGCGCCGGCGTGCCGCTGACCACGGCGCTCAGTCTGGTGGCAGAAGCGGTCGACAACGATTTTATGGCGGACAAGATCCGCGAGATGCGGCGCAATATCGAGCGCGGCGAGAGCCTGGTGCGAGTATCGGGTCAAAGTGGTTTGTTCACGCCACTGGTGATGCAGATGCTGGCGGTCGGTGAGGAAACCGGCCAGATGGATGACATGCTGCAGGAAGTGGCATTGTTTTATGAGCGCGAAGTGGCGTTTGATCTGAAGTCGCTGACAGCGAAAATCGAGCCTATTCTGATCACTGTGGTTGCAGTGATGGTGCTGATATTGGCGCTTGGAATTTTTACGCCGATGTGGGACATGCTCAGTGCTTATCAAAAAGGCCACTGAGCCCGCTTGGCAATCGACAGAAAAGCTGTCATTAATTAGTGTTATCAAAACTATAAACTATTGATTTAAGCCCCGGAGAACTGCATATGCGTACTATCTCAAGACAGCAACAAGGCTTTACCTTAATCGAACTGGTGATTGTCATTATTATCCTCGGTCTGCTGGCCGCCACCGCGCTGCCGCGTTTTTTAAATGTCACGGCACAGGCTGAAGATGCGTCGGTGGAAGGCACCGCTGGCGGCTTCGCTTCAGCCGTAGGCTTGGTGCGGGCGTCGTGGGAAGTCGCAGGGCGTCCGGCCGGCACGGGTGGAGTTGTAAATATTAACTATGACGGTTCACAGGTATCAGTGGCGACCGCTAGTGGGTTTCCTGCTGGCGGGGTGGCAGTGGCAGCTTTGGATGAGGATAGCTGTAAAGCCGTGATGGACACTATTTTTCAGTCGGCGCCAACCTCGTCTGTCACCTGGGACAACACCAAAAGCTTTTTTGTCCGACAAGGCACCGACTCTGTGACTTCAGTAAGAATCTGCGAGTATTTCCAGACCAAAGGTTTAACTGCGGCACCGGCTGCACCGGCTTATACCGGTGCGAATGGATTTACCTATAACCCTACCACTGGCTCTGTAGTGTCTTTCCTGAATAAAACCAACTAACCGAGTAATTTGATGCAAAAAAGTAAAGGTTTTACCTTAGTTGAGCTGGTGATCGTCATTGTGATCCTGGGCATTCTGGCCATCACCGCCGCGCCGAAATTTCTGAATCTGAGCAGCGATGCCAAAATCAGTACCGTCAATGGCGTTAAAGGCGCGCTGCAATCGGCCAATGCGATTATTTACAGTAAAGCAGTGCTGGCAGGTGTGCATAAAAAAGACACAGGCGCCACTGTTGCGGTTGAAGGCAACACTGTGGCACTGGCGTATGGTTATGTCACCGATACTGCTGCAGAAGTACAAAAAGTGCTGGACCTGGAAGGCGGTTTTACCGTGATACAGGCCACTGCCGGTAGTTACGCCTCAAGCGAGGGGAATGTCACTGTGGCGGCATCAGACGTGCTGATTTACACCGGTGCAGTTCCTCCAACAGAAGCGTCTGCCTGTATGTTGGTGTATACCAAAGCGACCAGTACGACGACTAAACCGACCTATAAGATAGTGAACGGCGGCTGTTAAGTTGTGAAGCGGCGATCAGCATTTTCTGCCGGTTTTACTCTGATAGAACTGCTGGTGGTGATCCTGCTGATTAGTATTCTGGCGGCTACGGCCGCCAGTCGTATTTTTAGTGCCGACGATATTGCGCCGCAACAACAACGGGATGCCGTGATCAATCTGCTGCGTCAGCTGCAGATGCAAAGTATGCAAGACAGCAGCGGTGTGTTTACCCGCTGTCCAACCTTAGTGCTGCAAGCCAATGCCGCGGGGATTGCCCGGCAAAATGCCTGCACCGCGACCGCTAGTTTTACTGTAGACAGCAGTGACCTCAGCCAAATCAGCCTCAGCGGCAGCACCGTCAGCAGCAGCGCCGGCAATTTGCCGTTGTATCTGCGCTTTGACAGCTGGGGCAAACCGCGCAGCAGCTGTAACAGCGGTTGTAGTATCAGTTTCAGCGCCGCCGGCGCGACCGCCACGCTTTGTATTGAAGCCAGCGGTTATATTGGCAGCTGTTAAATGCTGCGCCGCCATTCGTGCGTTCATCCTGCACCATGCAGATCTGCTGGTTTTACTCTGGTCGAACTGGTCCTCGGCATTGTTGTGCTGGCGGTGGCCCTGACCTTATTGACCGGTGTGCTGGCACCGATGCAACGCCAATCGGGGTCAGTCTGGTTACAGGTGCGCAGTGCCGAACTGGCGCAAAGTCTGCTCAGTGAAGTGATGGCGCGTTCATTTGATGAAAACTCCAGCCGCAGCGGCAGCCTGCTGCGTTGCGGAGAGACCGGCGCCGGCAGCTGTGCCGCCGCTATCCCGGCCTGCCCGGCCATTGGCATGACGGCGCTGACCGAAGAGGCCAGCCGGCAGGACTGGGATGATGTTGATGATTTCCATTGCTTTCGCGCCGACGCCGCCACTTTAACAGACTGGCTCGGCAATAGTCTGGCCAGCCGCTACGCCAACTATCAGGTGGCGATTGTGGTCAGCTATGACGGCACGGCCAGTGGCGCGGCCAGCAACAGTCTGGTGAAAAGAGTCAGCCTCAGTATCACGGCGCCTGATAACAATACCCTGGTGTTCAGCAGCCTGAAGGGGAACTGGTGATGCCGTCTTCTCGTCAGCGCGCAGCCAAAGCTGGTTTCACTTTGCTGGAGCTGGTGACGGTGCTGGCATTATTGGGCATCGCGCTGGTCGGTGTCTCGACGTTATTGGGCAATATGTCCGGCATGTACCTGCAGTCGGCGGAGCGGGAGAAACTGCTTGGTGAAAGCCGGTTTGTGCTGGAGCGGCTGAACCGGGAATTACGCGATGCGGTGCCGAACAGTCTGCGTGTCAGCAATACTGCGGGCTGGTCCTGTCTGGAGTTTGTGCCTTTTACTGCCGTGGCGCGCTACCGCAACATCGTACTGGCGCCGGATACCAGCAGCATGATGGATGTGGTGAGCATGGGACCATTTAACCCCGTCGCCGGCCAATGGTTGCTGGTGTTTCCGCAGCAGGATGTTGAGATCTACGCCGCGTCGGCGCAAAAAGTGCAGCTGCATGCCAGCCCATTATCAAACGATGGCGATGGTAACGCTTTCACTTACCGGCTGCAGCTGGCGCAGGCATTTGGTTTTGGCGCCGCATCGCCGGCGCGGCGCTTGTATCTGCTGGATGCGCCGGTCAGTTATTGTGCGCTTGGCAATGAGATCCGCCGTTATCAGGGGTATGCACTGCAAAGCAGCCAGCCGGTACCCGGCAGTGGTCTCAGTAATGGCGCGCTGATGGCGCGTAATCTGGTTAATAATCTCAATACACAACCGCTGTTTGTGCTGGCGCCACCGGCGCTGACACGCAACAGTCTGGTGCAGATCCAGCTGGAAATGGCCGCGGCGCAGGATGCCGGCACCGTGCTCAGTTACAGTCATTTAGTGCAGGTGAGCAATGTGCCCTGAGCCACAATCGGTCCTTACCCAAGGACGACACCGCCAGCAACAAGGCAGCGCCTTGATCATCGCCATGTTTATTCTGGTGCTGGGCGCGTTGATGCTGGCGGCGCTGGCACGGCTCAGCACGGCGTCCGGCAACAGCCTGATCTATGAAGTGCAGGGCCAGCGCAGTTACTGGCTGGCGAAATCAACGCTGGAGCTTGGTTTTATCCAGCTGTTTCCACTGAATCAGCCGGCGCAAAGCTGTGCGGCCGTGACCACCACCAGCCGTAACTGGAACAGTGGCGACTGGAGTGGCTGCCAGAGTACGCTCAGTTGTGAAGACACCACTATTGATGGCAAAAAATGGTACCGGCTGGTCAGCACTGCCCAATGCGGCGACGGCGACTTACTGACCAGCCGGGTCCTGAGTGCGGAGGCCAGCGAATGAAACCAAGCTATGGCTGGCTGCTGCTGAGCCTGTTCAGCGCCGGCGCACAGGCGGTCGATCCGACCTGCGATACCAGCTGGAGCAAAACAGCGACCACCTGGACCTGTAACGGCAATGGCAAGGTCACCTTCGCCAACAACAGCAGTTTTCTGCCGGCGGCGAACCTCACCATCGTCGCCAACAATGGGTTTGTGTTAAGCGGCAACACGGTCGGCAGCGCCACCATTCGGGTGAATCTGCAGTCTGATTATGGTGAGTTCAGTATCAGTGGCGGTACTTTGTACGGCAATCTGAGCGCGTCCAGCGCCAGGGTTTCCGTCACTGGGGCCGGCATCAATGGCACGATCACGACCGGTGGTGACATCGTGCTGAGCAGCAGCACTGTGACAGGCCTGGTCACCAGCAGCAGTAATACCATCACCGCGACCAGCAGCAATTTGCAGAGCGGCCTGACCTCACGTTCTGGCATCACGCTGACCGGCGGCACCGTCAACGGCGCTATCACAATGACAGCACTGAATATCGTCCGGCTGACCGGCGTGACCATGCCAACCGGCAGTATCAGCGGCGCCAGCCATGTCTATCTTAACAACTCGGACCTTGGCAGTGCATCTGCCAAGGTCAATGTCACCACCGGCAGTAACGATATTTATGTGCAGGGTGGTTCGGTGATTTATGGTGACCTGTCGGCGGCGGTCAATTCCAATGGCACAGTGCAGGTGCAGGATGGCCAGGTCTATGGCACTTGCCTGCCGAAGTCCAATCCGGTGAATGCCTGTAATGCCAGCCCACCGCCCAGTGTGCATCACTATGAGCTGAGTTACAGCAGCCCCGGCCTGACCTGTGAAGCCGAGCCTGTCACCATTAAAGCCTGTACGGACCAGGCCTGCAGCACGCTGTATAGCGGCGCCACTTCGGTCACGCTGGCGGCCACCAATAGCGGCAGCTGGAGTAACGCCAGCCCAACCTTCAGCGCCGGCAGCGCCAGCAGCGCGTTGCGAAAAACCAGCACCGGTGCTGCTGTGATCAGTCTGAGTGCTGCCTCGCCAACACCGTCCAATGCTTTAGTCTGTAAAAATGCCGGTGCGATCGACAACAGCTGCAGTATCAGTTTTGCCGACACCGGGCTGAAGATTTTCGCTACCGACGGCGTGTCGGCGGTGCCGGATCTGGTGGCCGGCGTCAGTTATACCGTGAAGTTACGGGCGGTTCAGACCAACTCCACCACCGGCGCCTGTCAGGCCAGGGTGCAGGGCAACAGGACAGTCGGGGTGGCATTTCGTTGTCTGGATCCGACCACTTGTATTGCCGGCCAGCAGATTAGCCAGGGCGGCTTTGGCATTGGCGGTACGGCGGCCAGCAGCAGTCCGGCATACACCGATGTGCCACTGACCTTTGACAGTAACGGCAGCGCCAGTGTGCCATTTAGCTACAGTGACGTTGGGCAAATTGCCTTACATGCCCGGCTGGTGTTGGCGGCCAGCGGCAACGAGCCGGGCATCACGCTGACCGCTCCCGCCGCAACGCCCGTAGTGCGGCCTTATGAGATCCGCGTGACGAAAGTGAGCACCGCAGATGGTCTGGTTGACAATCCGGCCACAACCAGCAGCGGCAGCGGTTTTTTGCCGGCCGGCACGCCGTTTCGGGTGCAACTGGATGTGCTGAATGCGGCGGGCAACCGCACCCCCAATTTTGGCCGGGAGATCAGCGCGGAGCAGCTCAGCGTTGGTTTTGCGGCATTAATGTATCCGCCGGCGCCGGTCGTTTCCGGTATTGCCCCGCCGGACAATGGGGTGCTTGGCAACACGGCACAGTTTGTCGCCGTCAGCGGCAGTGCCGGCCGTTTTCACAATTCACAATTGACCTGGAGTGAGGCCGGCAGTTTCCGCCTGAATGGCCGGCTGGCGGACGGCAACTACCTTGGGGCCGGCAATGTGACCAATTTACCGCAGAGTGTCACCATAGGCCGGTTTTATCCGCAGCATTTTACGCTCAGCAGTATCAGCGCTGACGGTCTGTGCAACGGCAATGGCCAGCCGTTCAGTTATTTGAGCCAGCCAGGGTTACCGCTGCGGTTTGTCTTGCAGGCAGTGGGGGCACAAAACCAGCTGTTGCAAAACTACGACAGTCAGCTTTATACCGGTACTCAGGTCAATAAAGGCGTTGCTGCGGTTGCGCTGGTGGCCGAGAACAATGGCAGTCTGCATCAGCCGGACTTGCAAAGCCGGCTGGCGGGGCTACCGCTGACGCAGTGGGCACGTGGCGAATACAGTTTTAATGCTGACGTCAGCACCATACAGCTGAACCGGCTGGCGGCCGCCAATCAAGCCACCAGTGTCGATGGGCCCTTGTTGAATCTGCAGTTTGGCGTGCGGGTGGCAAACGAAATCGATAACCGGAATTTGCAGGCGTCGCTGTTGACGATGAATGCCAGCACGGCCGGCACTTGTGCCGCCTGCGATGCCGCGAAACTGGGCACTGAGCAAAAATTCTACTTTGGCCGCTTGCGGCTGGAAAATGTCTATGGCAACGCGGCGCAACAGGCACCTGTTGTGTTAAAAGCCGAAGTCTGGAACGGCAGTCAGTTTGTGTTACACAGCGCCGACAGCTGCAGTGCGGTCAATCCGGCGGCATTGAGTGCCACTGGTACCCCGGCGCTGCTGATTAGCGGCAGCAGCACAGTGCTGAGTGCGGGGACTAATCCAACAAATTCGCTGCTGTTGGCGGCGCCTGGCCAAAATGGCAGCTGGACTCTGCAGTATCAGGCCCCGGCCTGGCTGAAATACAACTGGAACCCCAGCACCGCAGGGGACGAAAACCCGACCGCAACCGCCTTGTTTGGCCGCTATCGTGGCAATGACCGGCTGATCTATCAGCGCGAACAGTAACCTTGCCGTCACATCTTCACGCCAAGCTGGGCAACATGGCCAATTGCAGCTTGGTTTCAGTGCCGAAAAGTGTAAGATAAGGCTATCCACCCGGCGCATTGTTACTTAAAATGTGCGCAAAATTTTGTCGAGTAAAAACCGGTGCCTCAATTCCGCGAGTGCAGCCGGTTTTTGCTGTTGTTGGCGCCCCATTCAGAAGGATTAACACTGTTCATGTTAAAAAAATTACGTGGTTTATTTTCCAACGATCTGTCGATTGACCTGGGCACGGCCAACACCCTTATTTATGTCAAAGATCAGGGCATAGTCCTGAACGAACCTTCAGTGGTTGCGATCCGGCAGGAACGCGCTGGCGGTCCAAAAAGTGTCGCCGCTGTAGGCCACGCCGCCAAACGCATGTTAGGCCGCACGCCGGGCAATATCAAAGCCATCCGCCCAATGAAAGACGGTGTGATCGCCGATTTCTACGTCACCGAAAAAATGCTGCAGCATTTTATCAAACAAGCCCACAGCAATAGTTTCCTGCGTCCAAGCCCACGCGTACTGGTGTGTGTGCCTTGTGGTTCTACCCAGGTTGAACGGCGCGCCATCCGTGAATCGGCGCAGGGCGCCGGCGCCCGCGAAGTGTATTTGATTGACGAGCCAATGGCCGCCGCTATCGGTGCCGGTTTACCGGTGTCGGAAGCGACCGGTTCTATGGTGGTCGATATCGGTGGTGGTACAACAGAAGTTGCGCTGATTTCATTAAACGGCGTGGTGTATTCGTCTTCTGTGCGCATCGGCGGTGACAAGTTTGACGATGCCATCATCAACTACATCCGCCGTAACTACGGCATTCTGATTGGTGAAGCTACTGCTGAGCGCATCAAAATGGAGATTGGTTCGGCGTATCCAAGCGACGAAATCCTCGAAATTGAAGTGCGCGGCCGTAATCTGGCCGAAGGTGTGCCACGCAGTTTCACCATGACCAGCAACGAAATCCTCGAAGCGTTACAGGAACCGTTAGCCGGTATCGTCTCGGCGGTAATGGTGGCGCTGGAACAATCACCACCAGAACTGGCGTCAGATATTTCTGAACGTGGCATGGTGCTGACCGGCGGTGGCGCATTATTGCGTGACCTCGATCGCCTGCTGATGGAAGAAACCGGCATTCCTGTGGTGGTGGCTGAAGATCCGCTGACCTGCGTCGCCCGTGGCGGTGGTAAAGCGCTGGAAATGATCGACGTGCATGGCGGAGACGTGTTCAGTTACGACTAACTGAACCTGTCCGGCTTCAGCGTCCATGAAACCTATTTTTGATCGCGGACCCTCACTGCCGCTGCGCTTATTTTTTGCGTTGCTGGCCAGTGCAGGTCTGATCGCGCTGGATCACTACACCAGCAGTTCAGCCCAGCTGCGCAGTTACCTGACCGCAGCTGTCAGCCCATTGTTTTACCTCGCAAATTTACCGCAAGACCTGATGTTTGGTGCCTCTGAGCAGTTTAAGTCGCAACAAAAAATCCTCGAAGAAAACCAGACGCTGAAAGACACCTTGCTGTTACAAAACGGCCAGCTGCAGCGGCTGCAGTTTTTACAGCAGGAAAATGACAAGCTGCGCGCTTTGTTAGGCGCCAGCCCGGTAACTGAAGGCAAACGGCTGATTGCCGAAGTGCTGGCGGTGTACAGCCACCCGTTCAGTCATCAGATTGTGCTGAATAAAGGCAGTAAAGACGGCGTCACTATCGGCCAGCCGCTGATTGATGATTTGGGTGTGCTGGGGCAGGTGGTCAGTGTCGGGCCGACGTCCAGCCGCGCGATTCTGATTGCCGACAATACCCACGCCATTTCCGGCCGGGTGGAACGCACCGGTTTAAGTGTGGTGGCCGAAGGCATTGGTCAGGCTAACGCGCTGCGGCTCATTCATTTACCACACAGTACTGATGTGGTGGAAGGTGACCGGCTGTTAACCTCAGGTCTGGACGGTGTGTTTCCGGAAGGTTATCCGATCGGCCGCATCAGCAAAGTGTACCGCGATGCGCGGTTGCCGTTTTTGCAGGTGACCGCCGAACCTTATGCCAAACTCGACCGCATTCGTTATGTGTTGCTGGTGTGGCCACATCAGGGCACCACAGTGGCAGATCCGGAAATTGTGGCCCCGCCGGAATCTGCTGACACGGAGCGGAAATAATGCAGCATAACTGGCGTTTTTTGTGGATCCATCTGACCCTGCTGCTGGCGTTGTTGCTGGCGGTGATGCCGTTGCCGGCGGAAGTGAAATTGTTCCGGCCTGACTGGCCGTTGTTGGTGCTGTGTTATTGGGTGCTGGCGCTGCCACACCGGGCCAGCATCGGCACTGCGTTTGTGATGGGGTTTCTGGTCGACGTGATGGTCGGCACTGTGCTTGGCGTCAATGCGTTTGGTTATAGTGTGGTCACTTTTATTGTTGCGGCTAATTATCTGAAAATCAGGAACTTTTCTATTCTGCAGCAGGCCTTATTAATCGGCATGCTGTTGGCCTTGTACCACTTATTGCTGTTCTGGCTCAGCCATTTCCTGACCGGGGTCTACTTCCGTGCGGCGTATTTGTGGCCGGTGCTGACCGGTATGTTAGTCTGGCCTTATGTTTTCCTGTTTTTGCGCCGGATGCGCCGCCAACTGAAGATCCAATAATATGACCACTGTTGCCCTTGCGTCCGCCTCACCCCGTCGCCGTGAATTGCTGGCGCAGCTTGGCGTTGCTTTTGTCGTGGTGCAGGCACCGATCGACGAGTCGGTATTGCCAGGCGAAAACGCCGCTGATTATGTGTCCAGACTGGCGAAAGCCAAGGCGCAGGCCGGTTTTGCCGCGCAGGCGCAACCATTACCCACCTTAGGTGCCGACACCATTGTGGTGGTGGACGGAGAAATTCTCGGCAAACCGCTGGATGAAACCGATTTTCTGCGCATGATGCGGTTATTAAGCGGCCGTGGCCATCAGGTGTATACCGCCGTAGCGCTGTGCCGCGATGCTGCAACTGAGCCACAGGCGGTGACGGTGGCAACCGATGTCTGGTTCGGTCCGCTGAGCGAAGCGCAGATGCAGGCCTACTGGCACAGCGGTGAACCGGCCGACAAAGCCGGCGGTTATGGTATTCAGGGGCTGGGCGGCCGATTTATCGAGAAAATTCATGGCAGTTATTTTGCCGTGGTCGGTTTGCCGTTATATGAAACTGCCGCCTTATTGGCGACGTTGCCGGAGGCTTCATGAGTGCAGAACTGCTGATCAACGTCACGCCCAGTGAAACCCGGGTGGCGCTGATTGAAAACGGCGTGTTACAGGAAGTGCATATCGAACGCCAGGCGCGTCATGGTCTGGTTGGTAATATTTACATTGGCAAAGTCAGCCGGGTATTGCCGGGCATGCAGGCAGCTTTTGTGGATATTGGCCTGGATAAAGCAGCATTTTTGCACGCTTCCGATATTATCCAGCGCGACGCCAATGATCTGGAAGTCAAAGTCGCTGCAGTCAAAGACATCCGCCTGCTGGTGCACGAAGGCCAGTATCTGCTGGTGCAGGTGGTGAAAGACCCGCTCGGGACGAAAGGCGCGCGGCTGACCACCGACATCACGCTGCCATCGCGCTATCTGGTGTTTATGCCGGGCTCGCCGCATGTTGGCGTGTCGCAACGCATTGAAACTGATGCCGAGCGTCAGCGCTTAAAAGACATTGTGTCGACCTGTATCGACGACGACAACGGCGGTTTTATTGTCCGCACCGCCGCTGATGGTGCCTGTGAAATTGAACTGCTGCAGGATGCGCGCTTCTTAAAAAAACTCTGGGCCAAAATCCAGAAGCGCAAACAAAAACACCGCAAAGAAGCCATGTTGTATGAAGACTTAACGCTGGCGTTTCGCATTCTGCGTGATTTTGTTGGCAGCGATTTGGAGCGGGTGCGGGTCGATTCGAAAATGACCTGGCAGGCACTGCACGCTTTCACCGAAGAATTTATTCCGCAGATGACGGAAAAACTTGAGTACTATCCCGGTGAGCGGCCGGTGTTTGACCTGTTTGATGTCGAAAATGAAATTCAGCGCGCGCTCGACCGCAAAGTACCGTTAAAAAGCGGTGGTTACCTCATCATCGACCAGACCGAAGCGATGACAACCATCGACGTGAATACCGGCGCTTTTGTCGGTCACCGTAACCTCGAAGAAACCATTTTTAATACCAATATCGAAGCGACGCAGGCGATTGCCCGTCAGCTTCGGTTGCGCAACCTCGGTGGCATTATCATTATTGATTTCATCGACATGCAAAGCGAAGAGCATCAGCGCCGGGTGTTGCATAGTCTTGAGATCGCCTTATCGCGTGATAAAACCAAAACCAATATTCATGGTTTCTCGGCGCTTGGCCTGGTCGAAATGACCCGCAAGCGCACCCGCGAAAGTCTGGAGCACGTACTGTGCACTGAATGCCCGGTCTGCGCCGGTCGTGGTTCGCTGAAAACCGTCGAGACCGTCTGTTTTGAAATTATGCGCGAGATTGTCCGGGTCAACCGTGCTTATGCTGCCGACAAGTTTGTGGTCTATGCCTCGCCCGCGGTTAAGGATGCTTTAATCAACGACGAATACCATAACCTGGCTGAGCTGGAAGTTTTTATCAGCAAGCAGATTAGTGTGGTGATTGAACCGCAATATACCCAGGAACAATTTGACGTGGTAATGATGTAGTGGCGCGGCTTCAGCGTGCCGGTTGGTTTTGTCTGCATAAACTCTGGCTGCTGTGTGCAGTCGGTCTGGTGCTGCTTGCCACGCTGGTGACGCTGCTGCGGGTCGGGCTGCCTTATGCCACTGGTTATAAAGCGGATATCGAGCGCTTTATTGCCACGCAGTATGGCGCGCCGGTGCGCATTGGCCAGCTCAGCGCGGCCTGGCAATCCAGTGGTCCGGCGTTGTTGCTGCAACAAGTCGCGGTGCAGACGCCGGCCGGCGATACCTTGTTGCAGGTCGGTGAACTCAGAGTCCGGCTGGATTTCTGGGCCAGCCTGACCAGTCTGCAACTCAAAGCCGACGATTTTGAATTATCCGGCCTGCATCTGACCATCGACAGTCAGCGTTTGCTGCAACAAAACGCCGAGACACCTGCCAGCGATGCCGAACCTTTGTTCAGTGCCGTGGAGCAACTGCTGTTTCAGCAGCTGAAGAACTTCACGCTGGTCGACAGCAAACTCACTTTACGTTCGCAATACACTCCACCGATTGAGATGCAAATTCGCCGGCTGGCCTGGCTGAACGCCGGCGAGCGCCATCAGGGTTCCGGTGAAGTGGTGATCGCCGGTGTCACCGGCAATGCCATTGCTTTTATTCTGGATTTAACCGGCGACAGTCTGGCGCAAAGTCAGGGCCAGCTGTATCTGTCCAGTAACGATCTGAATGTCTTGCCCTGGTTTGAGGATTTGCTGCCGCAAAGCCGCAAACTGGCCCGGGCCGATATCAACTTTCAGGCCTGGGGCGATATCGTCGGCGGCACTTTACAGAAAATTCAGATTGGCCTCGCGGAAAACCGGCTGATGTGGCGGCTGGACGAGCAGACGCAGCAGCTGAGTCTGGGGAAAGGGCAGTTGCTGTGGCAACCGACAGCCGACGGCTGGCAGTTGTTATCCAGCCAGCTGACACTGACCTCCGGTGCGCAGAGCTGGCACGACTTCCAGCTGCAGCTGATCAGTCAGCAAGGGGTCTATTCCGGCTCATTACAACAGCTGCAACTGCAGGCGGCGGTACCACTGGCGCAGCTGTTTGCCGAAGATTCTGCCGCGCTGCGTAAAATTCTGTCGTTTCAGACCGACGCCCGTATTACCCAGCTTGGCATGCAGTTCAGCGATCAGGCCTGGTTTGTCAGCGGTGATTTTATCGATTTTAATTCAGTGCCGGTCGACGATGTGCCGGGGCTGACTGGCCTCACCGGCCATTTCAGTGCCGGGCCGGATTATGTGCTGCTGGATTTACAGGGCATGGATGGCGCCCTGAACTGGGGCGAAGCCTTTAGCCGGGCCACGCCGTACCAGAGCCTGCAAACCCGCATTGAAGTACTGCAGCAACAAGGCCAGTGGCGGGTGCAAATTCCACGGTTGGCATTACGCCATCCGGAGATAGAAGCCGACGCCCAGCTGGTGCTGGAATTGGGCGAGAAACCCGGTATGACGTTATTGGGTGAACTGCGCAAAGTGCCGGTTGCCGACGCCAGACATTATTTTCCAACCCGGCATATGCCGGAGTCGGTGATCAACTACCTGACGCCGGCGCTCATCAGCGGCCAGATCCCGGTGGCGCGGGTGCTATGGCACGGTGCTTTTAAAGATTTCCCGTATGAGAAACACAATGGCATTTTTCAGGCGCAGGCCTTTGTTGCCGACACTGAATTTTCCTTTGACCCGCACTGGCCGGTGATTAAAGGCATGCAGGCCGAACTGCTGTTCGAAAATGCCGGCATGCTGATCCAGAGTCAGGCCGGCAACCTGTTTGACCTGGCGCTGGACGACGGCGTCACAGCACGCATTCCGGATTTGTTTCAGGCCGAAACCTTATGGATCGACATTGCGCGCCAGACCCAGGCGGAAGCCGTCACCGGGCTGATGCAGGCATCGCCACTGAGCGAATCGGTTGGGGCGACGCTGGACTATCTGAGGGTCAGTGGTCTGGTTAACGCCAAGGTTCAGTTACAAATTGGCCTGAAAAAACCTGGGGTGCGCGCCTTGGGGGATGTGGAATTTTTTGCCAATCAGCTCAGCATCCGCGCGCCGGCGGTGGCCGTTGAGCAATTGCAGGGCCGTCTGCAGTTTGACAATGACAAGATCGACAGTGAGCAACTGGCCTTTGTCAGCCACGGTGTGCCGCTGACCGCCACGTTACACGGCGCCCAGCAGGCCGACAGTTATCAGGTGCAGCTCAAAGCGCATGGTGAACAGCACATCGATCAATTGCTGGCGCTGGTGTCGGACGACTGGCAGACGCTTGGCAAAGGTCAGGCCAATTTCAGCTGGGACCTGAATATCCAGCTGCCAGCCAGCGGTTTTTCTTATGAGTCGACCGCGTTGATGGACCTGGCGGCGACTGAACTGCAGTTACCGGCGCCTTTTGGCAAGACGGCCGCCGATGGCGCCACCGTGCTGTTGCAAAGTAAAGGCAATGAGCTGGGCTCTGACATTGAAATGCGTTACGGCGATCAGGCGCGGTTTCAGGCGAAACTGGATCAGCAAAGCGGCAAAATCACGGCAGCGCTGCTGAGTCTGGGGTTACCCAGCAGCCAGCTGCAGGATGGCTTTTATATTGACGTGAATCTGGAACAGGCAGAATTATTGCCGTGGATTGGTCTGCTGCAGCATCAGCTGGCGGCGCTGGAGCCCGGCGAAGACAGCATGATGCCGTCACTGGTGGCGGTGAATGGCCGCATCAGTCAGCTGCAGCTGTTTGATGATGTCTCGTTGCATCAGTTGCGGTTTCAGCTGACGCCGCAACCGGAGAATTATCAGCTCAGTGTTAAAGCCACTGAAGCCCAAGGCGATCTGTGGTTCTCGCGTCAGCTCAAGCAGCAAGGCATCAAAGCCGACCTGGCGCGTTTGCAGCTGATTTTTGCCAATCAGCAGGCGGCCAAACTGGCGGCTGCTGAATTAAAAGCCCAGCAGCTGTTGGAAGCCGAAGCGGCACAAAAACCTGATTACGCCGCGCTGGAAGCCGAAGCCTTTGCCAGTCTCAGGCCGATGAACTGGCTGGCCGACTTGCCGCCCATTCAGCTGCATTGTCAGGTGTGTATTGTCGGGAATTATGATTTGGGTGAAGTCAGTGCCAAAAGTCACAGCGATGGCAGCAGCTGGACCTTAAGCGAGTTTTCCAGCCAGCGCGACGGCCATCGCTGGACGCTGAGTGGCGGCTGGCAAAAAGATGACGGCATTGGCGAGACCGCGTTAAGTGGCACCTTACAAAGCCCGGCCTTTGGTCAGCTGATGCAGGAATATGATTTAAGCCGCAGCATGAGTGGCAGCAAAGCCAAGATCAAACTGGATGCGCTGAGCTGGCAGGGCTCGCCTTTGCAGTTTAACCGTCAGACGTTAAGTGGCGGCGTGGCCTGGGACCTCGGCGAAGGGTCGCTGGTGGAAGTCAGTGATGGCGGCGCGCGTTTGTTTTCGTTGTTCAGCCTCGACTCGCTGGTGCGCAAACTGCGGCTGGATTTTCGTGATGTCTTTGCCAAAGGTTTTTTCTACAACAGCATGCGCGGTTCGATGCGGATCGAAAACGGTGTATCGGCCACCGACAATACCAAAGTGGACGGCGTGGCCGGCGACATTGAAATGTCCGGCGAGGCGGATTTAAAAGCCCGGCAGATCAATTATTTGATGGCATTCAGCCCAAAAGTGACCTCCAGCTTACCGGTGATCCTGGCCTGGATGGTCAATCCGGTGTCTGGTGTGGCGGCCTATGCGCTGGATGAAATGTTCCAGTCGGCAGAAGTGATCTCAAAAATTAACTTCAGCGTCACAGGCGACCTCGACAACCCAACAGTGACCGAACTGGAACGCAACAGTAAACAAGTGACGATCCCGGCCGACGCGTTGCCCAAAGCGGTCAAACCGCCACTGGCTGCGCCTGAACCGGCTGCGGCACAGCCAAGCCCGTTATCGCCAGAGTCTGCGCCTACAAACACAGCGGAAACCCTGGAAGCGGACCGGCCGATGCCGGAAGCCAAACCGATTGAAGAACCAGCCGGGCAGAGCGGAGGCCGACATGACTGACAGCAACATTTGGCAACTGACGGCACTGCAGCTGTGCAGCAGCCCGGAACCGGCCGACAATTTGCGTCAGATTGCGCAACTGCTGCAGCAAATCCCGCCGGCGCGGCCGCAATTGGTGGCGTTGCCGGAAGGCGCTTTGTGTTTTGCCGGCCCGGATGGGGCGAATCTTGCCATTGCCGAGCCACTGGCCGCGCCTGGTCAGCCGTTCAATGCGCAACAGCCTTTGCAGCAGCAGCTGAGTGCTTTGGCACGTTTGCATCAAGTTTATCTGCTGGTTGGCACTTTACCGACGCAAAGCACGGACCCGGCCCGCTTCAGTGCCAGCAGCCTGTTGTTTGGCCCGGACGGCGCTTTGCTTTGCGATTATCAGAAAATTCATTTATTTGACGCTGATGTCAGCGACAATACCGCCAGTTACCGTGAATCGGCCGCCACCAAACCGGGTGACAAAGTCACAGTGGCAGATTTAGGGCCGCTGCAGGCTGGCCTCGCCATTTGTTACGATGTGCGTTTTCCGGGACTGTTTGCACTGTTACGCCAGCAAGGCATGAACCTGCTGTGTCTGCCGTCGGCCTTTACCACAGTGACTGGCGCTGCGCACTGGCATACACTGCTGCGGGCACGTGCCATTGAAACCCAGAGTTTTGTGCTGGCGCCGGCGCAAACCGGCACCCATGCCAATGGCCGCCAGACTTATGGCCACAGCCTGATTATTGACCCTTGGGGACAAGTACTGGCCGATGCCGGCACTGAACCCGGGCTGGTTTCAATGCGTATCGATATGCAGGAAGTGGCCAAAGTTCGCCAAAAGATGCCGCTGGCGATGCATAATCAATTTATCTGTACCCAAATGACTAGTGAGACTTTATGACCAATATCGCGATGCTCAATGCCGTGGAAAAAAATCTGATCGCAGCCAGCGATCTGACCGATCAGGACGTGGCACAAAGCCTTGGGTTCTTGTTTGCGCATCAGCTGGACTACGCCGATCTGTATTTTCAGTCCAGCGTGCATGAATCCTGGGTGTTGGAAGACGGTCTGGTCAAAGACGGTTCGTTTAATATCGAACGCGGTGTTGGGGTGCGGGCGGTGACCGGTGAAAAAGCCGGTTTTGCTTATGCCGATACCATTTCCAAACAAGCGCTGCAAACCGCTGCGACTGCGGCGCGTGGCATCGCGGCACATGGCCAGCAAGGGCAGGTTAAAGCCTTCAGCAAATCAGCCAACAGTGATATTTACCTGCCGTGCGAGCCACTGCAGAGCCTGAATAACACTGAAAAAGTTGCGCTGCTGCACCAGATGGAAGCATTTATCCGCACGCTGGACAGCCGCGCCGAGCAGGTGATGGTCAGCCTCTCCGGCGTGTATGAAGAAATGCTGGTGGCGGCCAGTGACGGTACTTATGCCGCCGATATCCGCCCGCTGGTGCGGCTGAACTGTTCAGTGCTGCTGCAGCACAATGGCCGGCGCGAACGCGGTGGTGCCGGTGGTGGCGCCCGCACCAGCTACGCCTATTTCAGCGAAGATGTTGACGGCGAACCGCGCTGGATGAGTTATGCCCGCGAAGCAGTGCGTCAGGCGCAGGTCAATCTGACTGCCATCGACGCGCCGGCCGGCATGATGCCGGTGGTGCTTGGGGCTGGCTGGCCCGGCGTGTTATTACACGAAGCGGTGGGCCACGGTTTAGAAGGCGACTTTAACCGCAAAGGCGCCTCGACTTTTTCCGGCCGCATTGGTGAACAAGTGGCGTCCAAGCACTGCACTATTGTGGACGACGGCACTTTATCCGGCCGCCGTGGCTCGTTGAATATCGATGACGAAGGCACACCAGGCCAATATAACGTATTGATCGAAAACGGCATTCTGAAAGGTTACATTCAGGACAAGCACAATGCGATGCTGATGAATGTGCCGGTAACCGGTAACGGCCGCCGCGAATCTTTTGCCCATCTGCCGATGCCACGCATGACCAACACTTATATGCTGGCCGGTGATTATGCGCCGGAAGAAATCATCGCCTCGGTGAAAAAAGGCATTTATGCACCGAATTTTGGCGGTGGCCAGGTCGACATCACATCCGGCAAATTTGTGTTCTCCGCCAGTGAAGCCTACCTGATTGAAGATGGCAAAATCACCGCGCCAATCAAAGGCGCAACACTGATTGGCAACGGCCCGGAAGCGATGCAAAAAGTATCGATGGTCGGCCACGACCTGAAGCTCGATGCCGGCGTCGGCGTCTGTGGCAAACAAGGCCAGAGTGTGCCGGTTGGCGTCGGGCAACCGACATTAAAACTGGACAGCATGACGGTCGGCGGCACCGCCTGACATGCACCCCGCGGCAGCGTTGATGCTGCCGCTTTGCCAGCCCGCCGGCTTTACCGCATAATACGGCGGTTTTCAGCGCAGAACATCAATGCCAGCCGGTCGCAGAAACCGGCATCGCCGCAGCCATAATCGCAGGGATCCACGGACCTATGTTAGAACAGATGTTAAACAAACGCCGGCTGGCCGCGTTGCCGGCCACGGCGTTTGAAGCCGCCGCAGTCGAAGTGCTGTGTCACGCCACTGAATATAAAGAAAAAGTGCTGGCGCTTATCGCCTCTGCCCGCCGTCGTATTGTGCTGACCGCGTTATATCTGCAGGCCGACGAGGCCGGTGAAGCCGTGCTGCGGGCTTTGTATCAGGCCAAACAACAAAATCCGCAACTGGATGTGCGGGTCTATGTCGATTTCCACCGCGCGCGCCGGGGCCTGATTGGCCAAAGCGGCATGAAAACCAATGCCGATTTTTACCGGGAAATAGCCGCTGAATATACCGAACAAATTCAAATCCTCGGCGTGCCGGTCAAACGCCGTGAACTTTTTGGTGTGTTGCATTTAAAAGGCTTTGTATTTGACGACACGCTGCTGTACTCAGGTGCTTCGCTCAATAACGTTTACATGGGTGTGCCGGTGCGCTATCGCGCTGACCGCTATCTGCTCATCCACAATCAGCCGCTGGCGGATGCTTTTGTTGCTGGTCACCAGCAAATCCTCGATCAGGAACAAGTGGTGCAAAGTCTGTTATCAGACGACCCGCAGCTGGCGCAGCATTACAAACCGCATCACCGCGGCTGGCTGAAACATGCCCGCGCCAATCGCTACCCGCAACAAGGCAAATCAGACGCCCCGCTGCGCGCCAGTTTGCTGATGGGCATGGGCCGGTTGAAAAATCAGCTGAACCAGACTTTGCTGGCCATTCTGGCGCTGGCAGAAAAAGATGTGCTGATTTACACCCCGTATTTTAATCCGCCGCCGGTACTGGCGCGGGCGCTGCGTAAATGCTTAAAACGCGGCGTCAGAGTCACCATCGTGGTCGGTGATAAAACTGCCAATGATTTTTATATTCCGCCGACGCAGCGCTTTAGCCGGATTGGCGGGCTGCCGTATCTGTACGAAACCATCCTGCGAAAATTTGTTAAACGGAATCAAAACTTTATCGAGCAGGGCCTGCTGGATATCCGGCTGTGGAAGCATGAAGACAACAGCTATCACTTAAAAGGTGTCAGCGTGGATGGCCGCCGGCATTTGTTTACCGGGCACAACCTGAATCCACGCGCTTTTGCGCTGGATTACGAAAACGGCATTCTGGTCAATGATGATTTGGGTCAGCTGCAGGCACAGTTGACGCATGAACAGCAGCAGATTTTCTTAAATACCAACAAAATCACTCACTTCAGCCAGATCGAAATGATGCGGGATTATCCGGAGCCGGTGAAAAAGCTGCTGGCTAAAATCAAAGGCGTGGGGGTTGATATGGTGCTGAAACGGCTGATTTAAGCGCGGAGAATAAACCAACCATGCAACTGGAACTCTATCAGGTCGATGCCTTCACCAATCAGCTGTTCGCTGGTAATGCCGCTGCAGTAGTGCCGTTACCGGATGCAATGGCCGGCTGGCCTGCAGAGCCGCTGATGCTGCAAATTGCGGCGGAAAACAATCTGTCGGAAACCGCCTTTCTGAAAAAGCTGGCGCCGGCGCATTATCAAATCCGCTGGTTCTCGCCGCTGTGTGAAATCGACTTTTGCGGCCACGCCACACTGGCGGCGGCTTTTGTGTTATTCCGCCGCGACGCTTTGACTGAAGTAAGATTCAGCACACTGAAAGTTGGCGAGCTGACAGTACAACAGGGTCAGGATGGCTGGCTGGAAATGAATTTCCCTAAGCGGCTGGCCACACCGCAGCCAGAAGTGCCGACAGCGTTATTGCAGGCGCTGAATCATCAGCCAGCTGAAGTTTTGCGCAGTGAGCAAGCCTGGTTTGTGGTTTATGACCATGCCGATCAAGTGGCGAGCCTGCGCCCGGACATGGCACTGCTGAAAACGCTGTGGCCTTATGATGTGGTGGCAACGGCGCCTGGGGCTGGTTTTATGCAAGGCCAGTATGACTTTGTCAGCCGGTATTTCTGGCCGGCCAACGGCGGTGAAGAAGATCCGGTGACCGGTTCAATTCACACCGGTCTTGCGCCATATTGGGCAGAGCAGCTGGATAAAACGGCGTTGCTGGCCTATCAGGCTTCGAGCCGCGGTGGGGTGTTGCGCTGTGAACTGCAAGGAGAGCGGGTGCAGGTCAGCGGGCAGGCGCGCTTGTATTTGCAAGGGCAGATCATGCTGCCAACATCATAGTTCGCCGGCGCTTCGTATTATCCCGGCCTATAAAAAAGCCAGCGATTGTAGCCGCTGGCTTTGTTTTTTCTGCAGCATATTGTTAACGCAGCGGGCGGCGACGGTTTAATCCTAATCCCAATAAACCCACACCTAATAATGCAATCACTCCGGGTTCCGGTACATCCAGTGGACGGCCTAATGCGGAAGTAATGGATACATTTGACTCGCTGTAATGTCTTTCCGCAAAGAAAAAGTCAAAACGATATTGTTCACCTTCAGCGATCCCCAGCTGTGCGGCAATAGTATTCATATTAAAATTGCCGTTGACCGCCGCATGAATACCACCGAGATCCATGACTAACTGATCGTTGATAAATACCCACACATCATCATCACCGGTAAAACTGAAGGTGTTGGGATTGCTGGCATTGTAAATCAGGTTAAAACCAAACTGTGCGGTGAATGAATAATTGTGATTGTTGTAGGGGTCACCATCCGGGCTGATATCATCCAGTGGGAAAAATGACGAACTGCTATAGCTTACCACATTGGTCACTGTATCCAGCGTGGCCGCGATTTGGCGGTTGTATTGACCAACACAGGTTAACGCCGGTGTTAACGGATTACAATTGCTATACCAGGTGGCGAAAGTGGCCGCGCTGGTGACCGAGCCGGTATTATTCGGCGCGGTAAATACTGGTACACCGCCGACCAGCGTTGAACCGACCATGCCTGTCGTAAGCCCTGAAATACCGCTGTTATCAAAATCAGGATGCGCAAAGGTAAAGTCACGCAGGGTGACGTTTACCGGGAAAGGAACTAATGCTGCCTGAGCGACTGAGACACTTAAAGCTGCAGCGACAATTCCTGTTTTAATTAAATTGCAGTATTTCATGTTGTGGTTTTCCTTTGCAGTTAAATTGCCTGAAAATAAAAGCATAAACTGAGCCACTGTGTGTAACTGTATAATATTCGGTGTTTTTTTATATATGTTGCTGCATGTGAATTCTGTTCCTGTATAAAAAGCAGACACTTTGATTGATTATTTATTGTGGTGAGGCGCTGTTGTTTTTGTGTTGGATCTGTTTGTTTTCGACTGGTTTAAATTTATTAAACAGTGCGTGTTTAATTTAACATTCCTGCAGTGAATTAAAATAATAAAGCCCGCAGCAGCGGGCTTTATTATTTTGTTGTAACAGCATTATTGTTGATCAGCGCCGATAGCTGAGCCGGCCAGCCAACAATGTCAGTCCGAGCACAAACAAAGTGAAAGGCGCTGGCGCCGGAATGTCACGTGGCGGATCGGCTGGGTCGCGGGCAGCAACAGAGAAATGTGACAAAGCGTGCCCACCTAAATCTGCCGTGTTCCATGAACCCGACAGGTTATAGTTTTTGCTGAGCGACAAATCCGCACTGCCTTCATTGGCAAAAATCGCATTAAAGTTAAAGTCGTAGACCACCCAGCCGCCGTCGCCGGCATTTTCATTTGCCGCTTTGAGAATAATGGCCAGGTGATCAAAAACATTGGAACCCAATACTCCAATAACCGATGGATCTGTAGTTAATAACCAGGTGCCGGCGGTGCAGTTTTGCGGCGTGCCTGCCAGACAGGTCATGGTAAAGTCGATATAGTCGTCGATGTCGATCACGCCGCCGATAAAACCATAGTCATCGGTGCTGGCATTTTGCCCCCAGGCCAGATCAATCCAGCCCGGATCTTCATACTTAAGCGGATCTTGCAGATTTTGCAGTTCGCTGCTGCGGATAAACTCCAGGCCATCAAAAAAATACCTGGATTTCTTGCCGTTGGACGCATCGCCATTCAGCAGACCGTCTTCAAACCAGCCGCGGTTGACGTCCGCATTGATATTGTCGTCATTGCCGGCGAACTTCATACATTTAGTGGCGTTGTAACTGCTGCCCAGCAGATTGGTCGCATCGTTGCCGTAAGTGATGCCTGTCAGCTGCACGGCGCCACAGTTGCCAGCGCTACCTTGGCCAACCACGGAATCGCCATATTCGGCGAAACCATCTAAACGACTCCACAGTGGATCGGACCGCACCGGTTCAAAAACCGGCCCTGCCATCGCAGCTGAACTGAGCAATAAGCTGCCGGTCACCACAGTTTTTAATAATTTTGTAAACATAGTCTGTTCCCCGCTGGTTGACGGTATAACTAAAGCATATGTTGGGCCAGTATTTTTATTTGTTTAATATCATATGTTTATGGTTTTTTTCGGTCTGCGCGGGCAAGCAGGTGGCGCCTTTTTAAACAGTGGCTGGTGGTGCAGCGCAGGGACAAAATGCTTAATCGGGCGGCGACAGCTGAGTATTTTTCAGCCAGTTAACATTTACATCAGGCTTTACTTATATTTGGTGGTAAATTTTTGTAAATGCAGCGGTTTTCACACAACGGCTGTGGCTGACGGGGTTGTAAACATTTTCGACAGCGGCTCACCAAGTGGCCGGGCCAAACTGGGATCACGTGGTGTGTGCGGTATACCGGCAGAAAAAAACCGGGCACTGTGGCCCGGTTTTTTGAGGTGCACGCTTATTTACTGAACGTGACGGATTTTTCGACAGAACAGACCGTGGTGCTGGCGGCATGGCACACTTTGTAGCTGTAGGTGCCTTTTGCCGTTGGGCTGTCACTGTGGGAGCCGTCATTGGCAGTGGTGACAATTTTCACGCCGTTGCGGTAGATATCGACGTTTGACGTGGTGGCATTGGCCCAGCTTAAAGTCGCATAGCGGGTTTTGCCCTGCATGCGGCTGCTCAGGCTCAGCGTGATTGCGGTGGTGCCGCCACCGCCGCAACCATTTTGCAGCAGGTAATCGTTGGCCGCTTTGGCCTGCACTATGCCGTAACCGAAGTACACATCTTTCCCGGCCGCGCCTGAGTCTTTCGCCGTGGCTTTTAACGCGCTGCGGATTTGCGCCCCGCTGCAGCCAGGGTGATTTGACCACACCAGCGCGGCAACCCCGGAGACGGCCGGTGTCGCCATCGAAGTGCCGCTCATCAGGCCGTAGTCAGTCCCGCCAATGGTGATAGTGGCAGTGCTTGAAGCTAACAGTTGAGCACGGTCTTCAAAAGCCGCACCGACGGCCGGGATTGAGGTGGTGTTGGCGCTGCCTTCACCCAGCGTGCCGTATAACATCCCGGCGACATTATTAATCACCACGGCGCCGACGCCCCCGGACAACTGGCAGTTTTTCACTTTGTCATGGAAAGAAATCACCCCACGGTCAATCAGACAGACTTTACCGGCAGCTCCTGAGTTGGTGGCCTCGGCCGTGCCCATAAAAAAGGTGGCGGCGCTGGCGTTGCCGATATTTTCCATCGCAGAGGACGCAAATGCCCCGAGGTTGGTACTGAGGACTGAATTGGTGGCCATGCCCGCCGGGTAAGTGGACAGAGTGTCGACCCCGCCGGCTGTGGCTTCCACACAGATATTTTCGTCGGTTTTGCCATTGGCTGTGCAGCTTGGGAACTGCGAGAAACTGGCAATGGCATTGTTGTTGTCATTGGCGCCGATCATCATCACTGACGGATAACCGGCCGGATAAGAACGCACGTTATTGCCGTCGTTACCGGCAGCAGCGACCACCAGGCCACCGGCGTTGACGAAGTTCTGGAAGGCATTAGATTCTGTGGTGTTTGAACCGCCACCGCCTAAGCTCATGCTGATGATTTTGGCGCCGGCAGCGCTACATTTTTGCGCGGCATAGGCCAAATCGGACGAATAACCCCAGCCTTCAGCATTAAAGACTTTGATGATGTGCATTTTGACGCCAGGCGCCATCCCAATCACACCGACGCCGTTATTGGCTGCGCCGATAGTGCCGGCGACGTGAGTGCCGTGTGGACCGCCGTTGACGTCCCAGCTGCCGGTGCCACTGTCGTTGTCACCGGTGATGGAGCCCCAGTCAAAATCGATATTAGAGCGATCGAGGCCTGAGTCTATGACACAGACCTTTGGTGCGGTCGCCGGGTTAAAGCTGACCTGATTTGCTTGTGACTGGAACACCGCATAAGGCGTGACCTGCTGTTGCATCGGGTTGCCGGCCGTGTCGTTAAACAATGCCATGGGTTTACGCACCAGGTCTGGTTCGATCAGTTCAATATGCGGGTTATTAAAGATGCCTTTGAGCTCTTCAAAAGATTTGCCCGGGATCTCGACGGCGACAAAACCATCGGCGTCCACTTTGACTTCACCGCCGGCCTGACGGGTCATCGCCGTGATAATGCCTTTGTTCAGATTGTCGACCTGAAGGATCACCCGTTCGGCCTGTGCAGTTGTGGAGAAGGTCAGAGTAGATGCCACAGCAATAGCGAGCGGCGCTATTTTGATCAGTTTTTGCATAATAAAATGTTCCTGCGTTTTGGATGTTGTGTGCTGACGTTTTAAGTATTAATAGGTATTGTCTGATGTAGTCAGCTTACTTCAGCAATTGCTAAAACATGGCAGAAGATACTTCGTTGCGCAATGTGTAACTTCACAAACGTAATCAAATGTAATTTTCAGATTTCAGTGCGGACGATCAGCGGTGCGGCACTGACACCAGCACCAGAGGTGAATGATGAACAAATCCAGGTATGTGAGTCTCGCAGCCGTGCTGGCGCTGTATGCGGCAGCCTCTGTGGCAGCCCCCGGGCCTGAGCACGACAAAGGCCGGCAAGTGGCGGACAAAGCCCGGCAGTCCGGCGAAAAAGCGCGCAAAATGGCAGAAAAAGATGACAAATTCCACAAGTCAAACCAGCAGCAGGGGCGAAAGCCCGAAGGGAATCAGGCCGGCATCGCGGTGGTGCTGAGCAGCAGTGGTCTTTCGGTCACCCAGGCGCAGCAACTGGTGCGGCAATATCAGGTCAGTGGCGGCCGGCAGTTACCACCGGGTATCCGCAAACAACTGGCGCGTGGCAAACCTTTGCCCCCGGGCATTGCGAAAAAAGTCAGCCAACCGGACTTTTTGGCGGCGTTGCCGCAGCATCAGGGTTATGAATGGCAGATTTGCGGTGAGGATTTAGTGCTGGTTGCCGTGGCGACAGCGGTGATCGCCGAAGTGCTCAGCGACGTGTTTTAACCGGGCCATTAACAACACAGGCCGCAACTGCGGCCTGTGTGATGGGGTAAAACCCACGGATTATTCGCCGATAATGGCAGGTTTAATCAGCTGGAACAGCTCGCGGTAAGATTTCGCCGGCTGGTTCTTTTCCTGCTCTTTTTTCGCGTTGCGAATTAAGGTGCGCAGCTGCTGAATATCCACTTGCGGGTATTCTGCGATAAATTCGGTGACCGCATCGCTGTTGGCGATGAGCTTGTCGCGCCAGTCTTCAATTAAATGGAATTTGCGGGTAGCGGCCTGATTGGTGTTGCGCACCACAGCTAAAGCGCGCTCGATCGGTTCCAGATCGGTGCCACGCATGATCTTGCCGATAAACTGCATATGGCGGCGATAGGCTTCGTGTTTTTTCACCAGCTTGTCAGCCAGTTTTAACGCCTCGACTAAGTCGTTATCCATTGGGATTTTGGCGCGGGCGGCCGGGCTTAATGCCACCAGCTCTTCGCCAAGTGCCTGCAGGGCATGCATTTCTTTTTTGACCTGCGTTTTGCTTTTGCCTTCCTCGCGGTCCCAGTCGTCACCATGGGTAAAATCAGTAATATCTGCCATAACTTCAGTTTTGTTGCCGGAAATCCGGTCAGTATATCAAAGATGGCCGCGAAAAGCCGCGTGAGCGCGACAACAGGCGCAGACTTCTGTGCTTTTTCGGCGGCTGTGGTAAGCTTGCCAGTCTGCAACCTTGAGGATTTTCAGCCCGTTATGAGTCAACCCATGCCGACTATTCAGCAAGAAATCGACGAAGTCAAAGCCGCGGTCAGTCAGGTGCTGGCCCATGCCCGCCAGCTCGGCGCCAGCAGCGCGGAAGCGTCGATGAACCGCACGCGCGGGCTCAGTGTCGAAACCCGCCACGGTGAAGTGGAAACTCTGGAATTTAATCAGGATGGTGGCCTCGGCATCAGCGTCTATGTCGGTCAGCGTAAAGGCTCGGCTTCGACCGCAGATTTAAGCCCGGCGGCACTCAAACGCACTGTCGAAGCGGCGATTGATATCGCCCGTTACACCTCTGAAGACCCTTGCGCCGGCCTTGCCGAAGCCAGCTGGCTGGAATTCAGCCCGCCGGATTTGGATTTATACCATCCGGCGGAAGTCAGTACCGAGCAGGCCACGGCCTGGTGTGCTGCGGCAGAGGAAGCAGCTTTTGCGGTGGATGCGCGTATAACCAACTCAGACGGCGCGTCGTTTTCCTCGCATCAGGGCCTGAAAGTTTATGGCAACAGCCACGGCCAGCTGGTGGGCTACCCCAGCAGCCGCCACAGCATGAGCTGCTCAGTGATTGGCGAAGACGGCGACGATATGCAGCGCGATTACAGCTACACCGTTGGCCGGCGTTTACAGGATTTAAAAGACGCCGCCGCCATTGGCCGCGAAGCCGCAGCAGAAACAGTGCAGCGCCTCAATAGCCGCACTGTGCCGACGCAAAAAGTGCCGGTGATTTTCCGCGCTGATGTGGCCAGCAGCCTGTTTGGTCATCTGGTGTCGGCCATCAGCGGCGGCAGTATTTACCGCAAATCGAGTTTTTTACTGGATAAACTCGGTCAGCAGGTGATGGCCCCGCAGCTGAACATTCTGGAACGGCCGCATGTGCTGCAAGGACTGGCGTCCAGCCCTTTTGACGGCGAAGGCGTCAAAACCACCGACCGCCAAATCATCACCGACGGTGTGTTACACAGCTGGATCACCTCCAGTTATTCCGCGCGTAAACTCGGTATGGCGAGCACCGGCCATGCTGGCGGTATTCACAACTGGTATGTGCAACATGGCGACGCCGATTTAGCCCAGCTGCTGCGGGATATGGGCACTGGCTTGTTAGTGACTGAGCTGATGGGGCAAGGCGTCAATGGCGTCACCGGCGATTATTCGCGCGGCGCTGCAGGTTTTTGGGTCGAAAACGGCCAAATCCAGTTCCCGGTCAGTGAAGTGACTATCGCCGGCAATCTGACGCAGATGTTTATGGATATCGCTGCCATTGGTAAAGATGTGGACCGGCGCGGTGGTGTGCTGACGGGCTCAGTGCTGCTGAATCAAATGCAAATCGCCGGGCATTAAATCTGGACGAAAAAAAAGCCTGACAGCGCTTCGCGGGTCAGGCTTTTTTGTTGCTGCGGTGGTTAATCTGCCACTTTAACCACCACATCAATAGGGCAGACCTGCACACAAGTCGGCTCTGGATAAAAGCCTTCACATTCAGTGCAAAGATTTGGGTCTATCTGGTAAATTTTTTTGCCGCTGGCGATGACCTGCAATGAAATGGCACTGTTCGGGCATTCAGGCCCGCACATATCGCAATTGATGCAGCTGTCCAGGATCAGCAGCGCCATCAGGCACAACCCCGGCTGGCCTGTGCTTGTGGCAGTTCACGGATCAGCAACACAAAGTCCGCAGTCATGCCGTCAGGCAGTTCGATTTGCACCCGGTGGCCGGCACCCGGCGCCCGTAATGTCAGTTCGCCTTTGGCATTCCACAGCTGCTGCAGACAAATCTGCTGGTTCCCCGTTGGAGCCATCAGCACCAGCATATCACCGACATTAAACTGGTTTTTCACCTCGACCCAGGCGCGGCCGGTTTCGGCATCCAGGCCAGTCACTTCGCCGACAAATTGCTGCTGGTCACTGCCAGAGGCGCTTTTTTCGTAATTTTGCAGCTCATGAATAGGGATATGCCGGCGCAGGAAACCTTCGGTGTAACCGCGCGACGCCAGTCCGTCCAGTTCGGTCAGCAGCTGCGGATTAAAAGGCCGGCCGGCGACCGCATCTTCAATGGCACGCCGGTAAATCTGTGCGGTACGGGCGGCATAATAAAACGACTTGGTGCGGCCTTCGATCTTCAGGCTATGCACTTGGGCGCGTGTCAGACGGTCGACATGCTGGATAGCCCGTAAGTCTTTAGAGTTCATAATATAAGTGCCGTGTTCGTCCTCAAACGCCGGCATTTGTTCATCCGGTTTTTGCGGGTCGGTCAGCAGGATAATGTCATCGACTGGTTTGTGCTGGTGCAGCGACAGGGCCGGTTCGGCAGCGGCTGTGCTTGTTGCAGGCACAAACTGGCCCACTTCATTTTCGCTGGCCGTGGTGACCTGATAAGGCCAGCGGCAGGCGTTGGTGCACGTGCCCTGGTTCGGGTCGCGTTTGTCCATATAACCGGATAACAAACAACGGCCGGAATAGGCCATACAAAGCGCGCCATGCACAAACACTTCCAGTTCCATCTGCGGCACTTTGCGGCGGATTTGCTCGATTTCATCCAGCGCCAGCTCACGCGATAAAATCACCCGTGAAATGCCATTTTGCGCCCAGAACTGCACGGCAGCCCAGTTCACCGTATTGGCCTGCACTGACAAATGCAGCTCCATCTGTGGAAAATGCGCCCGAATGAGGTGTATCACCCCCGGATCGCTGACGATCAGCGCATCCGGCCCCAGTGCCACCACTTCGGCGATGTCTTCAAGCAGCGTCTCGAGCTTGGCGTTATGCGGCGCGCTGTTCAGCACGCAATACAATTTCTTGCCAAGCGCATGGGCTTCCTGAATACCAAGCGCCAGCGTCGGTAAATCAAATTCGTTGTTCCGCACGCGCAGGCTATACCGCGGCATGCCGGCATACACGGCGTCGGCGCCATAAGCAAAGGCATAACGCATTGCTTTGAGTGTCCCGGCCGGCGACAGCAGTTCTGGCCGGAACTGACCGGCTTTTGTGTCGGTGTGAGTCTGTGATGGGATGGAAGTCATGGCGCCGCTCCGAAAAAAAATGGCGCGGATTATCGCTGAGATCCGCCCGGCCGATGTTGATCTGGCGCAAGGATCGGCGCATTGCCGGGTGGGCCACTGGCCTGACATGGCGACTGCGCAGCATTTTTGTTGCCACAACCGCAGCCGGCACAATGCAGCGTTTTGTAAGCAGGAATGCCGTTGTTCAGTTGTAAATTTGTTTCTTAATTGTATGATGTGGCGTTTTGTTCCAGCCCCAGACAGGACAGGGTTGTCCTTTATCTCAGCAGAAGCGAATTCATGCATAAAAAACAACAGTTTGCCGCAGTTCTCCTCAGTTTCATTGTTGCCGGTTGCGGCGGTGGTGGCGGTGACTCCGCGCCGGTCACACCACCGGTCATCGAAAAACCACAGGTAAAAATCAGCGGCGCTGTGGTCAAAGGCCCGTTAAGCAGCACTGCGGTCAGTATTTTTCAGCTGGATCGCAATAAAGCCAATGTCAGAAGTGACCTGCTCAGCAGCACCACGACTGACCAAAAAGGACAATTCTCGGCGCTGCAACTCACTGATCCGCAAGCGGAGTTTTATCTGCTGGAAGCTGTGGCAAGCAGCAGCAGCGTCGATTTGCTGGTGAATCAGCCGACCTATGTCGACCAGCTCAGTGGCGTGTTCAGCCTGTCGCAGTTAAAAGCAGGTCCGGTTTATCTGACTCCGCTGAGCCAGCTGGTGGCGTTACAAATGCAATTTGCTTTGCAGGCCGGCAGCACTGCCAGCTTGCCCGACTTGTATCAGCAGGTCAGTCAGCGCACCAGTCAGCTGTTTGGTTTCAGCCTGATCCAGGCCGGACAAATCCATAGCCTGCCGGCTTTGTTTGTCGCCGGCGCCGATAAAACTCAGGTGTATAAATTCCGCCGGGTGAACGAAACGCTGGGCGCGCTGGCTTACCAGCTGATGCAGCATGGCCAGCTAACCTATTCACAGGCGATGAGCAGCCTGGCTGAAGACGCGCTGGACGGTGTATTGGATGGCGCCAACAGTGGAAAACCGCTCAGTCTCGCTGCCAAATTACCTGACTACAAAAAGCTGGTGCCGGGCGCAGTGGTTAATCAGTTAACCATCCCGCGCTCGGATCAGGACCAGAACCCGGCGACCACAGATCCTTATGCGCTGAAAGACTTAGGCCAGTTGTTGCTCAAAGAGGCCGGCCTGACCGGTCACAGTCTGACCCAGGCCGATCTCGACGCGGTGGCGGCGTTAAAGTTACCGCCGCTGTCGACCGACACCGATGGCGACGACATCCCGGATCTGACCGATCCGGATGATGATAACGACAAAATTCCGGATGAAGCCGACGCGTTCCCGCTGGATCCGACCGAATCGACCGATACCGACCAGGATGGTGTAGGCGATAATGCCGATGCCTTTGCCACAGATGCCGCCTGCTGGCGCAAAGGTGACGGTGACGCTAAAGGCTGTTTCCTGCGTCAGTTGGTTGATCTGCCTGCACAAAACTTTCTGGTCGACAATGCCAATCAGCTGTTAATTACTGACCAGGCCGGCAACCGGTTGTTGCGGCTGGATCTGGCCACATTGCAGTTCAAAGCGCCTGTACAGCTGGCAGCTCCGCAGAAATTGCAGGCAGCGCTGTATTTACCAGCTCACCAGCTGACTTATCTGTTGCTGGCTGACGGCGACATTCTGAGCCTCAGCGCCGGCGCGGACGCCGCCAAACCCTGGCAAAAGCTCAGTCAGAACAGCACTCATTTACATGCCGCCGGCGATTATCTGCTGGTACAGACTCGCGGGCAGTATGACGGTAATGTGGTGTCGTTGAATAAAGCCGGTCAGGTGATGGCGCAGAGTAACTATTATATCGGCAACCATAGTTTTTTTGATGCGCAGTCGTCCCGCCTTTACCATTTCCGCGACGGCACCAGCCCGAATGATCTGGAATTCCGCATAATCAATCAGGCCGATGGCCAGCTTGGTGGCGCCGGTGAATCGCCTTATCACGGCGCCTTTACGATCTTACCGCCGATCCGCGGTTCGGCCGACGGCAAGCAGGTGTTGCTGGGCTCCGGTGATTTTTATCAGGCGCCGGAGCTGGCGCAGGTTGGTAATCTGGGCCGCCAAATCACCGACGCACAGTACCTGGCAGATGGTCAGCTGGTGACATTAAGCACCAGCGGTGCCGGTACGCAGCGTCAGACCCGCCTGCTGCGCCAGAACAGCGAGGCGAAATTGCTGGAAGAGCGGACGTTGCCGGGGACAGCCAAAGCGCTGCTGAAAACCAACAACGGTTTTGTCGTGCTGACAAGCTCAGCCACATTGTTACAGGTGACGCCGTATCAGCCGTCTGACGACGTCGACCGCGATGGTGTCAAAAACAGCGACGACGATTTCCCGATGGACAAAGCTGCCGCCAAAGACACCGATCAGGATGGCACACCGGACAGCTGGAATCCGGGGATGACCGCCGCCGACAGCAGCACAGGTCTGGTGTTGGATGCATTTCCTCAGGATGCCGCCTGTCAGCGCCCAGAACATGGCAGCAATGGCCGTTGTGATCCGAATAAAACCGTGCCGGCGTTCAGCCCCAGTCAGCTGGTGCAGGATGTCACCGGTGTGATTTACAGCTTAAGCCCGCAACATCGTCAGGTGTTCCGCTGGTCCGCGAAAAGCCAGAGTTACCTCAATCCGTTATTTGTCGGCAAAATCGCGAGTTTTGGCAATGAAACCCCGGTGCAGATGGCGGTGAATGCCACGCAGCAGCGGCTCTATCTGGTGTATGCCAGCGGCCGGATCAGCTACATCGATTTGACCGATAACAAAGAAAAGCCTTTTGCCGGCATCGACGCCGGGGGGCGTATCGGGGTGATTGGTCAGTATTTGCTGGGGCAGGATGCCACTGGCGCCTGGTCCAGCCATCATATTTTTGACAAAAATGGCGTCAAAACCGCCATGCGTGACTGGAACTATCAGTCTGCTGAGCTGGCCTGGAGCGATAAACTGGCGCGGCTGTTTTATTTCTCTGACCATAGTCCAAACGTCATCGTCTATGAAGACATCAGTCTGGCCGGCAAAATCACCGCTTATGGCGAAAAGTCATACCATAACGACGCCGATCCCCGGCTTGGCGGCCGTTTGTTTATTTCTGCCGACAGCACCAGCTTATTAACCGGCGCCGGCTGGCTGCTTGACCCGGTCAGCCTGACCAGTATGGAAAAACTGCAGGCACCGGACAGCAGCCAGATCCGCAGCGCCTATTGGTTACAGGGGCAGCTGGTGACGGCAAAAGAGCGGCAGGTGCAGATCTTTGATCAGGGCAGTCACCGGTTCCGCCTGCAATTCAGTTTTACGCATAGTATTGCCGGCATGTTCCAGCTGCCGGATCTGCTGGTGGTGGCGCTGCATACGCCGGCCGGGCTGGCGTATCAGACTATCGCCATGTCAGATCAGGATCTGGATGGGCTGCCGGGCTGGTGGGAGCAGTATTATCAGCTAAGTAACCAGAACGCGGCCGACGCGCTGACCGATCCGGACAAGGATGAGTTAAACAATCTGGAGGAGTATCAGCAGGCGACAGATCCGACGCAAAGCGATACTGATCAGGACGGTTTGTCCGATGGTGCCGAAGTGAAAATCCACCTGAGCCAACCGCTGATTGCCGATTCTGACGGCGATGGCCTGACGGACGGGGCCGAGGTCAAGCTGCATAAAACCAACCCGCTGCTGGCGGATACTGACAAAGACGGTTTAACCGATGGCGAAGAGCTGACGCACTATCAGACTGACCCGCTGAGCACCGATACCGACCAGGACGGCCTGCCGGATCTGTGGGAAGTGCAACAGCAAACCAAGCCGAAAGTCGCCGACGCTGATGTTGATGCGGATCAGGATGGCTTAACCCATGCCGCGGAGTTTGCCGCCGGCACCAAACCCTTTGTTGCCGATACCGACGCGGATGGTCTGAACGATGGCCGTGAGCTGACGGTGCTGCGGACTAATCCGTTAAAACCGGACAGTGATGACGATAAAATTCCGGATGGCTGGGAAGTGCAATATGGCTTAAATCCGTTAAATAAAGCCGACGCGTTGCAGGATGCCGATCAGGACCAGTTCTCCAGTCTGGAAGAGTATTATTTCAGCACTGAGCCTGATAACAGCGGCAGCTATCCGCAGGCCAGCGCCTGGAGTTCGGATTTGGGCGACAGCGCCCGTCGTGCCTACCAGCCGATGCAGCTGCAGGCGCGGGCGTTCCGGCAAAAATGGCAGGTCGGTTTACCCTTGCCTGATATCCTGCCAAGTGGCCTCGCGGTGAAAGATGGCACCCTGGTGCTGACCAAAGTGGATCGCCACAACAACGGTGAGATCCTGGCCCTGAACACGGACACCGGCGCCGTGCGCTGGCAAACCCAGGTGAAGGCTTCTGATCTGATGTTTCTAAGTACCCCGACCATCGCCGACAACCAGGTGTATATCCAGTCAGGCGGCCACTCTGCCGCTTTTGTCCGGGCCTATGCGCTGGACTCCGGGCAGTTACACTTTAAGACCAGTTATGGCAACCAGTGGAGCAGTTATGGCGCGCCTGCGGTAGACGGGCAAAATCTGTATATCGCCGGTGGTTATTTTGGCGGCGCGGCGGCATTTAAACGCAGCAGCGGCGAAATGCTCTGGAGCACGTCTCTGGTGCAGCAAGACGGCTGGGGACCCACGTTGTGGGGCAAGCAGCTGCTGGCGTATCCGGGGGCGGGCCGCTCGCAACTGAGCCTGCTGGCAAAAGACAGCGGCAAGATTGACCAGAGTATCCGCATTGACGGCGAGTCCAACTATGGCCAGCGTGGTGTTTATCCACAGCTGGGATATCGCAATGACGTCTACCTGCTGGATAACAATCAGTTAAAGCGGCTGGATTTAACCACCGGTACCATCAGCTTTAAAGTCAGCCTGAACAATTTAGTGCCCGGCATGGCGGTGACGCCGACGGACCTGATTGTGGTTAAAGATGGCATCATCGCCGTGTTTGATGACAGTACCGGCGCCTTGTTGTGGTCCTGGGAAGCGCCGACCGGCGAGGCACTGACGACCAATCCGGTGGTGTCGACCCAGTACATCTTTGTCGCCACGGCAACCACGACCTATGCCATTGACCGTCGCAGCCGAGCTGTGGTCTGGAGTGTGCCGCTGAGCGGGAAGCTGGCGCTGGACGGCAGCGGGACGCTGTATATCCTGTCGGCGGCGACCCTGACGGCCATCAGCCTGAGCGAGCTCAGTCAGTAAGCTGGCGGGCTGTGGAGCGTGACTGATGAAAAAAGCCCGTGGCGATGCACGGGCTTTGCTGTATCGCGTTGCTAAGCTCGTGACACCCACCTAATTCATCATAAGCTCGTGACACCCACCTAATTCATAAGCTTGTGACACCCACCTAATTCAGGTCAATAAAGCTTGTGACACCCACCTAATTCAGGTGGTCTCAACACCGAATTACGCGCCTCTCCAAGTCTAAAAATAAGTCACAATTCGGCAAAACGCGCTCTGGTATCGGGGCGTTTTGATAATTAAGCTTGTGACACCCACCTAATTCAGGTGGTCTCAACACCGAATTACGCGCCTCT
>CALJUX010000018.1 GCA_937978655.1 uncultured Chromatiaceae bacterium | reverse complement strand
GAGGTGGATCATAACACCTCTAATCAGATGGCCAAATTCAGTGTGCCACTACAACCCATTTACGGACAATTCGATCATAAGCAGGGGGCGTCATGTGGGGAATACTGTGTTTTCGCGATGGAGATAGAAAATCATCGAACTTCAACGTCTTCGATTCGACCCATGCCTTGACGGTCTTACGTGTCTGAGGTGTGAGCTCGAATTACACTGGAGTGCCAGTCTTGTGCTGCACGATACTGGTTCTGGCCAAGACCTCGCCTGATCGCATCACATCAGACACCTTGAGCGATACCAAATCGCAGCCGCGTAACTTGGAATCTATCGCTAAATTCAGTAACGCCAATTCACGAGTGTTCTTTGCTATTTCGAACATGGTTCGAATAGCCCAGATCTCTTGCTGCTTCAATGGAGCCTTCTGACCGATGATCCGGCCCTTATTCCATGCAGCACGTTTTTCCATGATAACCTCCCGATTTTTTGAGAAACCACAGGGTGAAGTCACTTGGTATAAATGCAAAGCTCTCGAAAATAAAGCGCAAAAAACACACAAAATGAGGAAAGCTTTTTCAGTGAATTCCGCTCTGCATCCGAAAGCGGACGTTCGATGTGAAAAACTGAAATGTCAGCAATTGGCACAAAGCCGCTATCCGATGAAGTGGTACTCTCCATGAAAGTGGTGGTGCTATCGATTAGCAACACGTGGTAACGACAGGTTGCTATGGGGTGGTAAATTAAATGCAATTAACCAATCTTGATTCAACTGTCAGATATTTGTTTATCTGCTGGAAATCAGCTAAAAATATTGGATTGTATTGAATATGCAATGTATTCAAATTGGGTAGTGCAGTGAAGGCCGATGAAACTAATAATTCTAATATTCTGCGTATCGCCTTTTGTTGTTCAGTCAGCCCCCCTGAAGTTATGTCAGGAATCTGCTTCTGAAGACCCTGACTTACCGTTACATGTGATGGAGGGACGTTCTTACTATGGCGATCACACTGCTATAGTCGCTCAAGCCTTAATACAACTGAAGGCAGAATTTACTATAGAAAGATTACCTTGGAAACGCTGCGTTTCGTTGGTTGAAAAGGGAGTGTATGACGGTGCAATTGGCATGGGATGGAACATGGAGCGTAGCCAAAGATTTGCGTTCCCAGCTGGCGAAAACAATTCAGATACCGCCCCTTTTCGCATTAGCAATATTAATTACTCCATCTATACAAACGTGCATAGCCAACTGACATGGGATGGCATTCATTTCCAGCATGTCAGTTTGGGTATTACTGCCCCCAAAGGCTATTTGGTCGAAGAGCAGCTAAAAGCAATGAAGCTGCTGCTGGAAACGGATGTTGGGGGCGAGTCTTGGATAACCTTACTAAAGCGTAAACGGGTTGACGGTGTTGTTTTAACCGAGGCTATCGGCGATCAAATGATGGAGACGCAGGGTAACGGAGAAATTAAGAAACTGGTACCTCCATTTTACCATCAGCCCGTTTTTCTTGTGTTCAGCTTGCAACAACGTAAATTAAATGCTGACGAGATGAACTCGATCTGGAGCAAAGTTGCAGAAATCCGGGATGTGTTTTAGATGACAGACAGCTCGTCAAAAGTGATAGAAGAACAAGAACCGCTTTGAAGTCCGGGAATTTAGGGTAGGTATTGTATGTTGTTTTACGTCGTCCATGCAGCCGGAAGCGCGATTTACTTCGTCTTCTTTTTTCTACTGCTTTTGGCAAGCAGAGTACCCCGGACTAATCCTGGCTGCGGCTGGTGGGCGTTCGCTATTTTTCTTGCCTGTATCGCCAGAGTGTCGTTTTCCTGGATGCAGGCAGATGATGCAGCAATTGCGAAGTTACTCTATGCATTGCTGACATTGGCAGAAAAATTGGCATTACTGATTGGTGTCATTAAATTTTTTAATGTTGAAATAAAACTCAGGACTGTGCTCAGTATGGTTGGGGTCATGCAGCTATGGGTGTTGAGCGCCCATTTTTTCCAGTATGGCTCGTCGGTGTATAGCACTGGTTTAGCTTTGTGCAACGCTATTTGTCTGGGGATGGTCAGTTGGTTTGTCTGGAACAGCACAGTCACGATCCCCAGAATCAGTAAAGTCGCCATTGTGACTGCAAGCAGCCTGATGGTGCTATTGTGGCTGATCTTTGTTCCCATCTCCCGCTATTTGTATGCTGATTGGCGCACTATGTCTTTTGTTGCAGGCACCTTTGTCATGGTGCTGTTGTATACCTCGCTTATCAGTGCGGTTTTTGTTTTGTTCCAGAAACGCCTGCTTGATTCAGAAATGAAAGCTCTGGATTTAGCGTACAAAGATCCACTGACAGGTCTGAGTAACAAAAGGTACATAGATGCGTTGTTTGGGCAGGCACTGCAACTCGCAAATCGACCACATCAGTTACTTGCGCTGTATTACATCGACCTTGATAAGTTTAAGCCGGTGAACGATGAAGCTGGCCACAAAGCCGGGGATCAGGTGTTAAAGAATGTGGCAGAGCGTTTAACCAAAGCAATTCGAAGTACGGATATTTGTGCGAGGCTTGGGGGTGATGAGTTTGTTGTTATTGCGACTCAGTTAGAAAGTGACGAACAAGCTGAGTTAATTGCTATCAAATTACTAAGCAGCCTGAATGAAGATCATGAAGTGAACAACCGCAGGTATCAAGTTGGTGCCAGTATCGGCGTCAGCCTTTATCCACACCATGGCGCAACTTTTATGGAGCTACTTGAGCAAGCAGACGAAGCGATGTATATCATGAAAAAAGAAGGAAGAGGTGGTTACCGCGTGGCGAGCGCATTTAGCTATAAATAAATAGCTCTTATCTATAGAATTGCTGGCGCTGAAAGACAGTGATTAATCACGGTAAGCGTACTCCGTGACTAATCACCCGTAGGATTACTTACAAGCCGCGGGTTTACTGTCGCTTATGGCTTTGTCAGTGTTCATGACCAGAACCTCGCCGCAAGCGCCGTTTTCACAGACTTGCATGCCGTATTGCAGCGTATCTGGCGTCAGCGAACCCAGTTGCACTTCGGCCTGAGTAAAACTTCCAACAATTGTTGGAGTGGCGTTGTCCCATTGCTCCCCTTTCGGAATGGAGACCAACTGATAACTCACGTTATTGAGCAAAACCCCGTTCATGAACGTGACTTTAAACAGATTGCAGAGCCGGGCCTTTTGACCAAAATGGTCCAGCAACCAGAGTTGCTCACATTCGGTTTTGGAGCCAAGCGCATGCTCGATACGATTGAGACCTCCGGCTTTGGCAAGACGGGCAATCCCCATCACCCCTGCGGCATTTAAACGACCAGCCCCACACGTGCCTTTCACATCACAGCGTGCATCTCTGATTGACTCAGAGGTCAACAGCAATGCCAATTTGAGGGTGTCATCATCGACGCCGGTTTCGCGTTTGACGGTTGCCAACACACTGGAGACCACAGGCGTTGAAAATGACGTACCGCTGCTGAAGCAGTAGTTCGTTTTATCGTCGTTATCCTCGCAGGGAACCGGTATCCAACTGCCCTGTGCCATCACATCCACCTCTTTCCCGGTATTGGAATAAGAAGCGATGGTTCCATCCGTTTCCAGAGCACCCACGACAATCACACCACGGCAGTTCGCCGGGGATTTCACTCCGGTATCAGCGCCCTCATTGCCGGCAGAGACCACAATGGTGAATCCCGCCTTGATGGCTTCATCAATCGCTGTTTGCAGATACACAGGACATGACTCTGATTTACTGCCCAGGCTCATGTTGATGATGCCTGGTTTGCCTGCATAAGGCGTCACGAGGTTCGAGTCCTTAAATGGCTTGCCAGCGAGGAATAACAGCGAATTCGCCGAGTCTGACAAAAAGCCCGTACCACAGGTCATGGCTCGGATCGCATGCCGATTTACATTGTTGGTAATGCCGGCACCACCAAATTCATTGTTGGTCTTGGCACTGGCCGTTGCAATGACTTGCAGACCGTGTGCATCACAGACATCATCCACTTCCGGGCGGACGCTAAAATCATCATTGGGTTTCTGAAACGGGCCGCCTTTGGTCAAGGCCGTTGTCGTCAGGGAACGCCCAGAGTGGTAGGTCACCTCTTTACTGGTTTCAAATTCCGAATCAATGAATATCAGGTCAATCGGGTCTTTGGGCTCCAAAACCGCGGGGAGACCCACCATATTCCACAGGTCAATAATACCACTGCCCACATTCGCTTTGCTCGGGCTCGCAAAGTACCGGTTCAGCTGATACGACGTAAAATATGGGTCGTTGATTTGTGTTGAATCGCTCTCAACCGCCATTTCCATGGTTTCAACCGGGCGAGCACTTGTTATCAAATCCGCCTCAACCAAACCAAATTGGGCGCTTTGGGTAAATAGGTGTGCGATGTAACTGGCGTCATAGCCATGTGCCGGAAGTTCATGCACTACAAAAAGAGGCTCAGTGCCTGCAGCCGAATTGGCCTTCGCATTGTGAACGGGGATACACCATTGTGTCAGTCCATCTGGCGTGCTGACACAGCCGGTTTGCCCCACATTCTGTGAAGTAGTTTGTGACTGGCTGATGGCCTGGTGCTGATTGAACACCAACCGCACGGTTTCCTCGGCATGAACCGGCATCAACACACCAGCGAGGCCTAACATGGACGATAGAATTGCAAAATGTTTCATAATGATAAGTCCTATTCTGCCTTGCACGTTTGTGTTTCAGGAAAAACGATAGGAGTGAGGAATGCGTAATTGGCATTGAACTGCCACTTGCCGTCTTTGTACTGCCCGAGGCTGTTATTGCCGATAAAGCGCGATAACTTTTTGCTGGTGCTGTCAAACAAGAGCGCGCCCATTGCGATTTGAGGCACGACACCGTTGTTGGCAGTCACCGCGCCACTAATGATGGTATCGACAGTGCTGCCGTGAGCCTGCAGTAAGGCCATCAGCTCTGCTGTCGCCGTTTTTAAAGCAGTCTCTTCTGCAGCACCGCTTTGATAGCGTGCTGCATCCTCGGCGTGAGACTGCAACCAGGAATTAATTGCGGCCTGCTTACCCTTGCCGTTCACTTCTTGTTGGAAGCGGTCAGGTAGTGTTGATTCTGTGCCGGTATAGGCGGAGTTCGTTAGGACCGCGAGCGCAGACAGCCGACGTACCAGTTCGCGCTCGGGTTTTAGCTCCGTAAAGGCGGGAGCTGCGGTGTAGGTCTGATTGAACTCTTCAAGCAGTTTGGCGCCTGTGGCGTTTATCAATGAAAACGACTGGGTGCGTTTTTGCACCTGACCTGCCGCATCGGTAAACGTCAGGGCCAATTTGAGTTCATGATTGGCGCGGACCAATTCACCGGCAGTGACCTCCAACGTGCCACCGGTGTTGGTGAGCGTTGTTTTTGTGGTGATGCTTTGTTCACTCGTGGTCGGCTCAATAGTGGCTTTGACATCCCCACTTGCCCCGTCAAAGGTGAACTGAATAGTGGCGCTACTGTTCTCTTTCAGTTCAACGCCGCTTTCAGGAATGCTCGCCACCACGCGATGAAACCCTGGCGAGTTCTGTAAGGCAACCGCCATTGATACCGTGCTGCTGCGACCGTCCGCATCACTCACCACCAATTGCACCGTGGCCTGCTGATGACTGAACAGGTCCCCGAGCTGCAATCGCAGCGTACCGCCTGTGCTACTCATCGTTGGGGTGACGGTGAAATTGGATGGGCCGTTATGGGTTGCCGCCACATTCACAGCACCCTGCGCCCCGGTGATAGTCACGGGGACATCTATGGCGCTACTTTCAGGCACGGTACTGCTACCCTGAATCGTTACCCGCAAATCGGGCTTGGTCACCACAGGAGGCGTAGTTGCCGTATCACCGCCACCACCGCCTCCGCAGGCTGACAACAACACTGCTGCTGCAACCGGGGCCGCTATCCGCTTCATCGCGGCAAGTCGACGCCCCCCTGCTAAAACCAGGAGGCCGATAGTCCACAGCGGCATTGAACCGCCACTGCTTTCGGATGATGGCGGTGTCGTGGGATTACCTGAACCGCCTGTTCCAGTGCCGCCACCGGTGCCCGGATTTGAAGGTGCAGCCTTCAACGTTGCATCCAGGATGTTGTTAAAGCCATTGCGGTCAACATCGAAGTCGGTGGAATACACCTCGCCCGCGATGACATAACCAGCATCGGTTAACGCGCCAAGTGTCAGCGAGATTTTTTTGCTCGCCAGTGCCGCGAGGTCAAATGCGCAGCTCAGCACCTGCGCCTCCAGCACACAGCCTTGCTGGTCACCCGACAGCGTCACACCTGTATATTTGGCGTCCAAACGCACCTGCGCCTGTAGTTTGTCGATGTCTGCATTGGTTTGATTTTTAAAAGTGACGTCAATGTAGGTTTTGCTTGCAGTGCTCGCATTCGTATCAAGGATTGCCTGTGCCGACACATCAATCACCTGGCCGGTTTTACGACACCACCCGGCATCACAGAGCATGTGTGCGGCAATCCCCATGTCCTGAACCCGGGCAGCAGCGGAATACATCAATTGCTGCGGTTGTACATCAAAGGAAATGTGACTGCCGACCTGACCATCCCAATCGCCCTTGCTGGTTGGTGTGGCAAACATCTGCACGTAACCACCGCTACTATCAAAATAAGTACCACCGGTTAATTCAGAGCGCACCGCAGCAGAGGTTCTTGGTGCACTTAAAGTGCCACCCGCGAGGAACCGGTTGCCACTTTTACCGGCCGCCTCCCGGCCATCCAAATCCAATTGCTCGTAGCTGACCAGCGAGTTGTCCGCATTTCGGTACCAAAGCAATGGCGTCATATGACTGTTATGCGACATCCGGGCAGGGATGCACGACCCCAAACAGGAGTTCTCTGCAAAGCCGTACAGGTGAATGAGTTCGTGATACACAATCGAAGTCAGGATTGATTGACCACTGCTTTGTGCAATGGCGGACTGAATATTTTGTGGGTTTGCCAGAAACTGCGTTTCGGCATGAGGCTCTCCCGGGATAAAGCCGACGTCAAAGCCATTGAGTCCCGAAAGTAAAGTGATGGGATACCACTGACCGAGCTTCGCGAATCCATTTTTGTCCTGGTTTCTGGAAGTGACTTCAGTAAATGCAGGCCCCATGGTCAACGCATCGTAACCCGCATTTGTTTGAAACTTCACACCCCAGTTTAGTGGTGCCGCGTTATGAAATTGCAGCGCGACTGCCCGCGCCACATGCTCAATGGTGCTTTTACGAAAAGCCCCTACCGTCGTCTGAGTGCCATCAGAGAGAGTCAGTGGTGTCGTATCATTGACGCCGATGCCAGTCCCATCTTTGTATTGAATATTCAGCGGCGCATGCGTCGCATTGACTCCCACTGAAAGCGCCCCAGCACTGAACGCCAATGAACCACACAGAATACTCTGCGTGACTAAGTTCCTGTTCCACATCGTTCTCTGTACTCCTATTGCCTACACCAGAAAATCAAAAATTGTGTGACTCAAGCAGAAAGGCATACCCGCACAAATCCAGCACGTGCATGAATCAGCAGGTAACCTTTCGCAAACTCGATTCGAATTAGTTTTGTAACCAGGGATTGGGTTCGTCAGCAGGTGGCTCCAGAGTGATCTCGCTTTCTGGACTCCCGGTAAAGCTGTTTGTGCGGATCGCTTTTTGAACCGCATCTTTGGCAAGTTGCGTTAACTTGGGGTCGATGAAATAACCATGAATATTCCGGACGATGATGGCGCACCAAATACCCGCCATAAAAACCAGGAAGCCAGCCAAGAACTCACTGGCGAACGCCACAAATACTCCGACAATCAGGGCTAAAAAACCTGTGGCGTAAAATGGAAGCCCTTTAGAGGCGAAGGCTCTTGCGATGCCTGCGTTGTTAAAAATGACATACTGATCAGTGTCGATGTTTAAATAACCGACGTAACCGGAGAGCCCGTCCTCGCTCTCGCCACGCAGTAAGACCAGTCGATGCCCCTCCCGAGCCTTCACTTCCTTGTCATGCAGAGTGATTTGGCTCTCGGTGCCGTCTAATTTTTTAATCCAAAACTCCTGAACAGTGCTCGTTTGGGAGTGCACTCTGACAGGATCGTTACGAGTGCCACGACCCGTTGAATAGACACTGGTTTCAGCATGTTTGCTGCTTTCCAGTAGCACGCCTTCGACCAAACTTATTGATAGATCCATCTTTCACCCCACCACTAATTTCAAATTAGATGAGCGATAGCGACATGCAGGGGTGTTTTCCAACTTCCCCTTCGACTCGACGCTCAAGACAAACATGACGACAAATTTATCGATTTTCGATAATATTGATCAAAAGGATATGTTTTTCAACCATGAAGAGCATATTCAATGAACGCTATCGACAGCTGATCGGCTGGATGATCGCAGAGCGGAAGTTTAAAAAGGTTACTCAGCTAGAATTAGCGGAGAAGCTTGGCTATCCCAATTCAACTTACATTTCCAAAATTGAACAGTTCGAGCGGCGGATGGATATTTTGGAATTCGTTAACATATGCGAGAAAATCGGAATCAACCCGCATGACGGATTATCGATACTCTTAAAAGGCAGCTCGCAAAACAAGGCGTAACTAGACGCATTGGCTCTTTTCATACTTGCTCACCAAAAGCTCGCTTAACAAATTCATCCCGCAGCATGCATATGCATACCAGATCGGTGACATCATAGATCCGATTGCGATCTTAATGCTGGTTATGGGATCTACCGAAACGTCACTTTGCGCCAGAAGCGGAAATTCACTGAGATTCGATTCAATCAGCGCTTTTCACTGAAAGCGGACAATCGAGAGTAAACAATGGAATGCAGGCTTCGCAAATTTTGCGAGTTGGTTGTACGGTTTGCTCAATCGTATTTGACTTTGGAAAATCTCAAAACGGAATTGGAAATGAGTATGAAGAACTGTCAGGTTGCCTATAACCCATAGAATTTCCGGTACCAGTCAACAAACATTTGCACGCCTGACACTACTGAAGTTTGAGGTCGATAACCTAACTGTAGAAACAGGTTTTCACTGTTAGCCCAGGTTGTTGGCACATCGCCAGGCTGCATTGGTTTATACAATTTCTGTGCGACCCTACCAATGCATTTCTCCAGAGCTTCGACAAACTCAATCAAACCAATCGGACTACCATTGCCAATGTTAAAAGTTTGATGTGGTATTGGTAATGCAACAGGTCTATGGTTCAGCAACCTGAATATACCTTCAACAATATCATCGATATAGGTGAAATCCCGACTCTGTTGCCCGTGGTTGTAAAGCTCAATAGGCTTGTTGTGCAGTATCGCATCAGTAAATTTAAACAGAGCCATATCCGGACGCCCCCACGGACCATACACGGTGAAGAATCTTAAACCTGTGCTTGGCAACTGATACATGCTGGCATAGCTATAGCTCATCATTTCATTCGATTTTTTAGTGGCCGCGTACAAGGAAATTGGCTGATCAGTGCGATCTTCTTCCTGAAATGGCACTTTGCTGTTTAAGCCATAAACAGAGGACGATGATGCATAAACTAAATGTTCAATCTGGAACTGACGACAGGCCTCAAGCACAGCCAGGTGGCCAGTTAGATTGCTATCTGCATACGCCATTGGATTCTCTATGGAGTAGCGCACTCCGGCTTGTGCGGCGAGATGAATGACCTGTTGAAACTGGGCTGTATTAAATAACTGACGTAAACCTGCGAGATCTGCAATATCCATTTGGACAAAACGAAAATTTGGCTGTGGCTTTAGTCGCTCCAGCCGTGCCAGTTTTAACTGCACATCGTAGTATGAATTCAAATTATCAATGCCGGTTACCTGGTAACCAGCTTGGCACAAGCGCAGCGCGACATGACTGCCAATAAACCCTGCAGCCCCGGTAACCAGAATATTCATTTTTGGGTACCGACTTTCACAGGCGAATAATGAAAGTCACGTAATACCGGACCATCGGCCTGGCATTCTGCTAAGCGTGCGTTATCCATCAATAACACCCACTCTACCCGATGCGCATAACCCACATGCAATGCTTTCGTCGGGTCATAACACTGCCCATCCAGCAATTGCTTATCAATAAGTACAACCGCCTCCGGATGATTAGTTTGCCAACGATATGCAGCCGCAATTTGTTCTTTCAGAGGGCTATGAAAACCGAAATGAGTCATTGGATAAGGTGAAAACAAGACAAACTGTTCGGCAAAATCTACCAGTACAAGCTCTGTATCTGCAGGCAGCTGGTTTTGCATCGCCTTGTAGACATGTTTAGGCGTTTTGACGCTCTCGAGCATGTTGTAGCCCCAGGTGCTATATAGCAACCAGAAGAGGCTGATAAATAGCGGCCAGCTCAGCCAGAGTTTGGCGCGCCGGGTAATTGCAAGTATCAAGACTCCGGCAACTCCCAGCATTAAAAGAAAAAACCAAGGAGTTACATCAAATTTATCAGCCAATTTGGTCACAGCTTTCAAGCCAAGAACACCGGCTAAGCCGAGTAAGCAGAAGATAGTCGACAGCAGAGCGACCAGCCCCCATAACCAGCGATTAAGTGCCTTGCACTGCAATAGCCGCTCTGCATATGGTGCAGCAATCAACGCAAGCATCGGCAAGGCAGGCAGAATATATACGCCACGTTTCCCTGGACTGGCAGCAAAAAAAACTAGTACCAGAACAATCCAGGCAAATGGCAACAAAACCCGACCATCATACCGTTTCAATGCTTGCCACCACTGCGGCACCAACCAGGGGATTGCCAGACTAAGCGGCAGCCAGAACACCGGAATTACTTCGACCAAGTAGATCGGAAGAGCGTCGTGTAGGGAAAGAGTGTAGATCTAGGTGGTCGC
>CALJUX010000017.1 GCA_937978655.1 uncultured Chromatiaceae bacterium | reverse complement strand
GCTCGGCATCACCATTGAAGGCGTGCAACGTCTTTGGATTAACCAGCGCTGGCAGGAGGAGGACCAACTGCATGTGGCCGCTGTCACCCCGCTGCCGGACTGGCTGCCGGCACCACTCGACAAAGACCGTGCGGAACTGCTGGTGCCTGCGTTGAAGCATATCTATCTGCAGAACCCGCAACTGGCTGCGTTATACCCGGCGCCCAACTGGCATGACGGCAGTTGGCTGGCACAACGCTGGCTGGAAGTCCTGACGATGCCACCACAGCTGAAATTTCAGCTGCTGGAGGCCAACAACGCCGAGCCTGCGCTCGATACCCTGTATCAATGGCTGGCAACAGAGCTGAACACGGTCAACTGAATGCCCTGCCGGTCAACTGAATGCCCTGCCGGTCAGTTGATGCCGAGGTATTTGTGCACCTGTACGCTCAGCCGCCAGTTATGCTGTTTGCACATTTCAATGGCAAGTGCCGTCGCTTTTGCTTTTTGGCTGATGGGTTGCAGGTAAATTAATTTTCCTGAACAATCAACCTGTTGCAATAGATGTTGCAACTCCTCGATGTGTTTTTCCATCGCGACAGGGTGTTTAATTTCATTGGCGCGCGCCAGGCAACTGGTCAGTACCGGGTAACCGCCTTTCATATTCACCTTAGGGGATACCGTCACCCAGGTTTTTTCCGGTGCCAGAATTTCAAAAGTACCGCTGGTTTCGATTTGGGTACTGTAGCCTTGTGCGTGCAACAGCTCACACAACGGGTTCAGGTCGTAGATACAAGGTTCACCGCCGGTGATCACCACGTGACGGGCGCGATAACCGCGGCTGCGGAACAACGCCAGTAAGTCATCAGCGCTGGCATTGGCCCAATGATCTGACTCAGCCTTTTTGCTGCTGGTCTCACTGAGTGCAATCAACAAATCCGGCGCAATCTCCCAGGTGTGTTTGGTGTCGCACCAGGCGCAGCCGACCGGGCAGCCCTGTAAACGGACAAAAATGGCCGGGGTACCGGTATAGCTGCCCTCACCCTGAATGGTTTCGAAGATTTCATTGACTTTATACACAGTGACTGGATTTCCTTTAGCATCAGGCCGAATTGCAGTACAATGCGCGCCCCAAAATTGTTGGCCATTATAACGGGAGCTTGCCAGATGCCGCAAAAAGTTGTTGTGATTTATTCCGGTGGTATGGATTCTTTTACCGTGTTACACAAGGCCATCAAAGACGGGCATGAAGTTTTTGCCCTGTCATTTAATTATGGTCAGCGCCATGTGCGCGAACTGGAATGTGCCAAAGCAGTCTGTGCTGAACTCGGCATCAACCACAAAGTGGTCGACATTTCGGCAATCAATCAGCTGATTGGCGGCTCCTCTCTGACCTCAGACATTGAAGTCCCGGAAGGTCATTACGCCGCCGACAATATGAAATCCACCGTAGTGCCGAACCGCAACATGATTTTGATTTCGCTGGCGGTCGGGTACGCCGTATCGTTAGATGCACAGGCGGTGTATTACGGGGCGCATTCCGGTGACCATTTTATTTACCCGGATTGCCGGCCGGAATTTGTGCAGAAAATGCATGATGTCTGCCAGGTCGCCAACTACGAACCTGTCGCCATCATCAGCCCTTACCTGCAACAAACCAAGATAGAGATCCTGCGGGACGGCCTGGCGATGGGGCTGGACTACAGCAAAACCTGGACCTGCTACAATGGTCGCGCCAAAGCCTGTGGCAAATGTGGCTCCTGCGCCGAACGGCTGGAAGCCTTCAGTTTAAATCAGGCAACTGATCCACTGCCCTACGAAGCCTGAACCGGGGCGTGACGTTTCAGTAAGGTGTACAGCGCCGGCATGGCGCTGTGATTGTCGCCGCGCCTGCTCGCCAGATACATGGTTCTTTTCAGTCCCTTGGCGCCCAAAGGCCTAGTGACAATCAGCCCCTGACTCAGAAATGGTTCTGCCAGCCACACCGGCAGTACGGCAATTCCCTCACCGGCAGCCACCAGCTGCAACATCTGACTGGCCTGTGCCACTTGTTTGCGCTCGCCGCTGAATTCCTGTTTTTTCAGGAAATAACGAAACAAGTCCTGCCGCTCCGGTGGGATTGGGTAAGTCAATAACCGCGCCTGCCGTAAATCTGCCGGCGTCAGCCAGCTTTTTGCCGCCAGTGGATGCTCAGGTGCCATATATGCCAGCAGTTCCAGCGCAAATAACGGCTGATAACACACTTGCTGGGTCAACCGCTCATCGGTGGTCAACACCAGATCCAACTCCCCGGCCAGCATGGCTTCGATGGCATGATGTTCAATCTCAGTGTCCAGACTCAACGCCACTTGTGGCCATTGCTGACGAAAGGCCTTTACCGCCGGCAGCAGCCAATGGAAACAGGCATGACATTCGACAGTCAGCCGCAGCTGCGCCGGCAACTCTGGTTGCTGTTTTAATTGATGCTGAGCTGTCTCCAGCTTCGGCAATACTTCGTCCGCCAGCTGCAGCAGCAACTGACCTTGCCAGCTGAATTGCACCGGTTGTGATTTACGCACGAACAGCGGCTGGCCCAGCTGCTGTTCAATCTCTTTGAGCTGGTGTGACAAGGCAGACTGTGTGACAAACAAACGGCCGGCCGCGCCTTGCAAGGAGCCGGTTTGTGCAACTGCACGGATGGTTTTTAACAGTTTCAGGTCGATTTGCATCAGTGTTACTTCACTGGCCCAGTGCCGGAATTAAATAGTCTTGCTGCACTGTACCCACTTCAAATAGACATATCAACATCCAGACGTCTATTTGCAAATTTATTTAGCAGAATCTCCGCGGCGTCACAACAGCAATGACGCGACATGGTCTTGCGGCAACATACAACCATGCTTTCGGGTCACGAGCCAAAGTCTGTGCTGAAAAAGACGGCATCATCTTTGGCTGAAAACAAAAGGACAGCCGCAGCTGTCCTTTTGTTTTTGCCCGCTGAGCCTCAGCGTACCGGCAGCTCAAATTTGGCGAACATCCGGTCAATCTCTTCCTGATTGCGCAGCAGATTGGCACGTTCAACCACATCTTTGGTCAGATGTGGGGCAAAACGCTCAATAAAATCATACATATAAGTGCGAAGGAAAGTACCTTTGCGAAAACCGATTTTGGTGGTTGATGCGGCAAACAAGTGGCTGGCATCGATAGCCACTAAATCGGTATCCAGATCTTTATCCATCGCCATCGACGCAATCACCCCAACGCCGAGCCCAAGCCGGACATAAGTTTTAATCACATCGGCGTCGGTCGCGGTGAACACAATTTTTGGCTCCAGACCCTTTTCACCAAAAGCGCGGTCCAGCTCAGAGCGGCCGGTAAAACCAAACACATAAGTCACGATTTGATATTGCGCGACATCTTCAATTTCTATTTTGCGCTGTAACGTGGCAAGCGGGTGATCGTTACGCACAATGACACTGCGGTTCCAGTGGTAGCAAGGTAACATCACCAGATCGCTGAACAGATGCATCGCTTCGGTGGCAATGGCAAAGTCGGCTTCGCCACGCGATGCCGCTTCAGAAATTTGCTGCGGTGTGCCCTGATGCATATGCAACGACACTTTAGGAAACTTCTTAATAAAACCGCCGATAACCCCCGGCAGCGCATACCGCGCCTGGGTATGCGTCGTAGCAATGTTCAGCTTGCCCTGATCCGGCAGCGTATGTTCTTTGGCCACTGCTTTGATGCTTTCGACTTTCGCGAGGATTTGCTGCGCAATTTCAATCACATCCCGTCCAGCGGGTGTAACATGCGTCAGATGTTTACCACTGCGGCCAAACACCTGGATCCCCAGCTCATCCTCCAGCATCCGAACCTGTTTACTGATCCCCGGCTGCGAGGTATATAGGCTTTCTGCCGTGGCGGACACATTCAGGTTATGGTTCAGCACTTCGACAATGTAACGTAACTGTTGTAATTTCATCAGTCATACTTTCCATGGTTGACGGCCACAGCCAGCAATAAAACGCGGTTAATTATTCCAACGATTCATTGTTTTTTGTTTATGTATAACTAATAGTAGCTAAAAATCTGGCCAGACTATAGTACTTTTTCCGTAAATCCACAGAACTGCGCAGGAGCACAGCATGGACCACCCTGAGATTGATTTCGCGACCGTGTTGGCATCCGGTGTACATGATATGAAAAATTCATTGTGTATGCTGATCCAGTCGATGGACCTGCTACAGCAGGAACTGGCGGAAAAATCTGCCTCAGCAAGCGAGGAACTGGCCCGAATTCACTACGAGGCCACCCGGCTAAATACCAACCTGCTGCAGTTGCTGTCATTGTACCGGATCGAAAAAGATCAGCTGCCGCTGCATATGGACGAATACAGCCTGGAAGATCTGTGCGACGAGATCCTGATTAAAAATGCTCTGTACAGCAGTCAGCGCCAAATCCACGTGACCACCGATTGCCCCGCCCAGCTGACCTGGTTTTTTGACAACGACCTGATCAGCAACCTCATCAACGATATGTTTGTCAACGCCCTGCGCTACTCACGCAGTCAGCTGTTGCTGCGGGCCACCGAGCAGGATCGGCAATTGCTGGTAGAAATTCATGATGACGGCGAGGGTTATCCGGCGGATATGCTGGATAACAGCGATGAAGGCATTAATAATCTGAATCTGGCCGCAGGCCGCACCGGCCTTGGCCTGTTTTTTGCTCATATGATTGCACGCGCGCATCGGAATCAGGGCCGGACCGGTCGGATCGAGCTCAGCAATGGCGGTGAATTTGGCGGAGCTGTCTTCCGGTTGGTCCTGCCGTAATCAATTGCAAACATTGGTATTTTGCCGCATTTCTGTTTAAGATGCAGAGGCAAGACCAATCCTGAGGTGCAGATGGCTTTTACCGTAATTGTGGTGCTTTTCATCGGCTTGTTGGTGATTTCTGTGGTTGCCAGTGCAATGCAACAACACAAAGAACGCCTCGCCACATTGAAACGTGCTGAATTTACTAAACTTCGTGGCATGCTGGAGGATACCGAAGAGATCCTGCTCAATGCTGCCAATGTGCCACTGACCCCGGGCATCATTCAGATGCTGCTGACCCGCATTGCCTATACCCTCAAAGCCATGGTGGAACTTGAACCTGGCTCCCGTGATTTAAAAAGCCGGCTGGCCGACACCGAAAAACGTTTGGGCGAGCTGGGCAAAGAAGCGCCCGGTGGTAACGAAAATATCAGCCTGCCGGACAATGACAAACAAATCATCAGCATGATCCAGGGTATTAAGAAGCTGCGCACCATCCTGCGCGCCGAACACGCCCGCGGCAATATTGATACCCAGCTGGTGATCCAGGAAGACCGCCGGCTGGAAAACCTGCAACTGCGTATTAATGTCGAAAGTCAGATCAAACGGGGTAATCAGGCCCGTGCCAATCAGCTGCTTGGTTCAGCGCGGCAATGCTATGAAAAAGCACTGGTCACGCTCAGCAACGCCAGCCATGTTGATGAATATGTGCAGTCGCGTCGCAATGAAATGAACAGCATCCTGCAGGAAATTGCCGAAGAGCTGAAAGAAGGCAACCTGCGCGACCGGCAAAAAAAGGCCGAACAGGAAAACAACGATTTGGATGTGTTATTTGCGCCCAAGCGTAAATGGTGATCAGACAGATGTCGGCATCATGAGCCACAGCCCCTTCACAATAAAAAAGCCCGCAACGCGGGCTTTTTTATTTACGGCACCATCAGGATTCGGCTTTGCCTTCTACCCACTTGCCATTTTTATACCAGACCATCCAGCCGGTTGCTTTGCCATCTTTTTCTGACATCACATACTGCTGTTTGGTTTTACGGCTCCAGCGCACGACGCTGGCGTTACCCGCCGGATCCTGCGCCGGCGCCGCTGCCAGGTAATGAAACTTCGGCATCATCCGGTCTTTGAAGCGCTGTAACTCAGCCACTAAAGGTGCGCGTGTCTCACGACTTTTCGGGAAGGTTGATGCAGCCAGGAACAAACCGGCAGCCCCGTCACGCAGCACAAAATAGGCATCGGATTTTTCACAGCGCAGTTCCGGCAAATGCACCGGATCTTCTTTTGGTGGCGCCGCTTCGCCGTTTCGCAGCAGCTTACGGGTGTTTTTACAAGCAGTGTTGGTACAGCCAAAATACTTGCCGAAACGACCCGATTTTAACTGCATGTCTGAGCCACACTTTTCACACTCGATCAGCGGGCCATCATAACCTTTGATTTTAAAGGCACCACTTTCCACCAGATACCCATCACAACCAGGATTATTACCACAGACATAAAGTTTACGGTTTTCATCCAGCAGATAAGGGTCCATTGCCGTGCCACATTTCACACAGCGCTTTTTATGACGCAGTACTTCGGTTTCCAGCTCTTCTTCGTCGGCCACCAACACCGCTTCGTCACCCGGCGTCAGGTTCATCGTCGTAGTGCAGCGCTCTTTCGGCGGCAAGTTGTAACCGGAACAGCCCAGGAACACGCCGGTACTGGCAGTGCGGATGCCCATTTTGCGGCCACAGGTCGGACAATCGATATCGGTCAGCACAAACTGGTTGGTACGCATGCCGCCTTCGGCACTGTCACCTTCGGCCACTTTCAGCCGTTTGGAGAAATCGGCGTAAAAATTGTCCAGCACCTTACGCCAGCCGGCCTCGCCGTTGGCGATATCGTCCAGCTTCAGCTCCATATTGGCGGTGAAGTCGTAGTTCATCAGGTCGCTGAAGTTTTCGACCAGCCGGTCTGTGACAATCTCGCCCATCTTTTCGGCATAAAAACGTTTATTGTCGACTTTGACATAACCACGTTCCTGGATCGTCGAAATAATGGCGGCATAAGTAGAAGGCCGGCCAATGCCCCGCTTTTCCAGCTCTTTCACCAGACTGGCTTCGCTGTAGCGCGCCGGCGGTTTGGTGAAATGTTGCGCCGGCAGCAGTTGCTCCAACGCCAGCACTTCACCTACTTTCAGATCCGGTAATTCGTTCTCTTCTTCATCTTTGCGTTTCTGCGCCGGTTGTACCCGGGTCCAGCCGTCAAAACGCAACACACGGCCTTTGGCCCGCAGTTCAAACTCGCCCGCAGCTACGGTAATATTCGTCACGTCATACAGCGCCGGTGGCATCTGACAGGCAACAAACTGGCGCCAAATCAGCTCATACAGCTTCTTCGCATCGACTTCCATATCACTCAGGGCTGAAGCCTGTACATGAACATCAGATGGCCGAATGGCTTCGTGCGCTTCCTGGGCGTTGGCTTTGCTGCCATAACTTAATGGTTCAGCCGGCAGGTAGTTTTTACCAAACTGCTGGACAATAAAATCGCGCACCGCACCAACAGCTTCCGCTGACAGGTTGGTCGAGTCGGTACGCATATAAGTGATGTAACCTGCTTCATACAAACGCTGCGCCAGCATCATGGTCTTCTTCACGCCATAACCCAGGCGGGTACTGGCTGCCTGTTGCAACGTCGAAGTGATAAAAGGCGCCTGTGGTTTTGAACTGGACGGTTTATCTTCCCGATCCGTCACCTGATAGGCGGCTTTTTGCAGTAAAGATACCGCTGCATCAGTTTGTTGCTGATTGACCGGACGGAACGCTTTACCAGCCTGACGGGCAACTTCCAGCCGTAACTGCGCCTGACGCGGATTACGCACATCGGCGTCAACTGTCCAGTATTCTTCCGGCACAAAGGCTTTAATTTCGCGCTCACGCTCTACGACAAGGCGTACAGCGACTGATTGCACCCGACCGGCCGACAGGCCACGGGCGACTTTTTTCCACAGCAGCGGCGACACCATAAAACCCACGACGCGGTCTAAAAAGCGTCGGGCCTGCTGTGCATCCACCCGGTCCTGATTGACAATTCCAGGTTCAGTAAACGCATTTTTTATCGCGTTTTTGGTGATTTCGTTAAATACCACTCGCTTAAACTTGCCCGCATCGCCACCGATAATGCTCTGCAAATGCCAAGCAATGGCTTCCCCTTCGCGGTCCAAGTCCGTTGCCAGATAAACGGTGTCGGCTTTTTCCGCCAACATTTTTAATTCTTTGACGACTTTTTCTTTGCCGGCCAGAATTTCATAACGCGCTTTCCAGCCGTTTTGTGGATCAATACCCATCCGATCAACTAAAGCCTGATACTCTTTTTCTGCCTTGCTGAGCGGATTTTCTGTCGTTTTGGTTTTTTCTTTACTGCTGCTCGAAGGAAGATCGCGGATATGCCCCACGCTACTTTTTACAATAAAATCAGAACCTAAGTACTTATTGATCGTTTTAGCTTTTGCCGGTGATTCGACTATAACCAGTGATTTCGCCATTGTTTGTCCGGGATCCCTAAACCTGTGTCGTTATTCTACACGCCTTTTTAACGTATATCCGTATTCTGAAGTTGTGACAAGTACATAAACTCATTATTATGCTGGAAGGCCCGATCCTACGGGCTTTCTGCTGCTTTAAGCAGCAGACTCATAAATGAAGCAAACCTAAAACGGCCGCAATAATAATAAAAACAGTGCCCCTTCCAACTGAAGGAATTAAGCAAAAATGAAGTACTTTGAAGCAAATTTCGATGGCCTCGTCGGGCCTACGCATAACTACGCCGGTTTGTCAGTCGGCAATGTCGCCTCGCTGAATAACGCCAAAAACACCTCCAATCCGAAGCAAGCCGCGAAACAGGGGCTGGCCAAAATGAAGGCGTTAGCTGACCTTGGGATGGTACAGGGCGTGCTGGCACCACAGGAAAGACCGGATGTCTACACACTGCGCCGGCTCGGTTTTGCCGGCACCGACGCCGAAGTGATTGCCAAAGCGGCAAAACAGGCTCCTGCAGTCCTGCGGGCTGTTTGTTCCGCATCCAGCATGTGGACCGCCAACGCCGCGACAATTTCACCCAGCAAAGACACTGCCGATGGCCGCGTGCATTTTACGCCGGCCAATCTGACCAATAAATTCCATCGTTCACTGGAGCCGGAAACAACTGGCAGGATCCTGCAGGCGATGTTCAATGACAGCGCACACTTCGCCCATCACAGCCACTTGCCGGACAACGACCATTTTGGTGATGAAGGTGCAGCAAACCATACGCGGCTTTGCAGCGAATATGGCGCTGCCGGCGTTGAGTTGTTTGTCTTTGGCCGTTATGCCTTTGATTACAACAAACCGGCGCCACGCAATTTCCCGGCGCGGCATACTTTTGAGGCGTGCGAAGCTGTTGCCCGTTTACATGGTCTGTCGGACGATAAAGTGGTGTATATCCAGCAAAGTCCGGAGGTGATTGATCAAGGCGTATTCCACAATGATGTCATCGCCGTGGGCAACCAGAATGTGCTGTTTTATCACCAGCAGGCTTTTGTTGACAGCAACGCTAAGCTCGCTGAAGTACAACGCAAATTCGGCGACAGCACGCCACTTCATCTGATTGAAGTGCTGGACCATGAAGTCACTGTGCAGGAAGCCATTCAGACCTATTTGTTTAATACTCAGGTAATTACCTTGCCGTCTGGGGAAATGGCCATTATTGCCCCGACCGAATGCCGGGACCATCCGCGGGTGTCGGCCTATCTAGCCGAATTAACCGGCCGCGGCACGCCGATTAAACAAGTACACTATTACGATGTAAAACAAAGCATGCGTAACGGCGGTGGCCCGGCTTGCCTGCGTTTACGGGTTGCATTGAGCGAAGCAGAACGTCAGGCGGTGAATCCGGATGTGCTGTTAACAGATGCGTTGTTTACCCGGTTAAATCAATGGGTCGACACGCACTATCGCGACCAGATCAGTGAAGCCGAACTGGCAGATCCACTGTTACTGGTCGAGTCCCGTACTGCACTGGATGAACTGACCAAAATCCTTAATCTGGGCTCAGTGTACCGCTTCCAGCAGTAATTTCCGCCAAAGGCGCAAGGATAAAAAAAGGCCGGTGTTAATCACCGGCCTTTTTATTTTAATGGGTTATCTGTCACGGATATAAAGTACAGTTCCCGGTGACGCCAAAGGCATTCGCAACCGGCGGCGATTTCTCATTGCCAACATCTTCGGCACTGACACCTAAGGTATACAATCTGCTGGACACGTTATCGGTGCCGTCGGCCAGGCCGCTGACCATCAGCCGGACTGTGGTCCAGGCACCATAATCTTGCGGATACACCAGATTAAAGATTGCCACGCCGGACAAGTCTGTCGTAATTGGCCCGGAAGTAACTGTTTTTTCAACCTTTACAACATTACCAGGCGTTAACTGACCATCACCATTGTCGTCTTTTTCATTGTTATCCAGAATGCCATTGTTGTTCACATCCTCGCTGGCACAGGACTTCGTGGAGATCGCCGTCCATCTGACAAAGGTGCCATTGGTCGGATACTCCTGCCAAAAGCCATAATTGTAGGCCACAGGCACCACTGCGACATTCAGCGCCTGGTTAGGAACCGGATTGCCGGAGGAGTCTGTCACTATCACGGAAAACTGTTTGGAATAGGTACTGACATTTGGTTTGGAAATAGTATTGCCGGTACCAAAGCGGAAAAACAGCGTCCTGCCCCCGACGGCAACGGCCGTCGTGCCGGCGACTGACGGGCTGTCCATCACGTAAGCACGGATATTCAGATTCGCGCCGGTATTGGCTCCGGTGGTTTGATCCGCGGTAAACTCAGTCACGGCAACCCCTTGTGAATTAGTCACCGCCTCAACCGGATTTAATACACCGCCACTGGCGTTATCGAGTTGAAATACCACTTTTTTATTCTTCACCGGGTTATTGTCGTTATCACGGATCACGGCGCGGACCGATGCTTTTTCATTGACCCCGACCTGTGCCGGAAACACCTGCACTTCAATTTTTCGCGGATCAGACGAGACAAACTCGATGGCACGGCTCGCCGTAGCAACATCCTGTCCGGCGCGGATGGCCGTGGCATCAATGGTGGTAAAGCCGGTAAAACGCGAGCGGGCAAACACACTGCTGCTGCCAGCTGCATCTGTGGTGGTCAGCAGTGGCGCCGGGTTGTTGTAGTCTGGCGTCGATACCCAGGGGTTTTGCAGAATGCCCCGGCTTGATTTAAATCTGACCTGTTGGCCAACAACAGGCGCATTATTGCTACTCCATACTGTGACCAATCTGGCCAGCGCAGGATTTTGTTGATTGATATCAATCTCAAGTGGCGTATCTCCAGCCGCAGGGCTAAACGCAAACGCATCACCGTTGACCGTCAATGCACTGTTTGCGCTGGTATTCAGCGCCGTTGCTTTTAACGTATCGCTGCCGACGCTGCCCGCCAGATAGGTCAGTTTAATTTTCCCTGTAACGTCAGTTTTTGCCGTTACTTTGGTCGCAAAAGCGCCGCCGGCAAAAGACAGCTGATTGCCGAGCGCCGAGCTGACGTCAACATTCACCGCCGAGATCGGGCTTCCGGTCGAGTCCGTCAGTGTCAGAATGATTTCAGTTTGTGAATTCAACACCACTGAAGCTGGTTTCTGGATCTCAATCCGGTTGCCGCTGACCTGAATATCCAATGTTTCAGATTTTTGCTTACCGACAGTTGCCGACAATTTGACGAAACGGTGGGTAAAGTCGGTTTTGCTGGATAATTTGGCTTTGGCGATACCGTCATTAGCAGTGAGCGCGTTCAGTACTTCAAGCTCAGCAGTACTGCTTTCTGTGGCGAAATCCACCCGAATGTCTTTCACCACCACATTACCGGGGTTCTGGACTAAGGCCATCAACTCAACGACGTCAACATTACCGGTGCCAAGCACTAGTTTATTTGCCAGTAATTTAACCGAATAATAGTCCCCTTTTGAGCTGAAACCGGTAAACACTGACGCCACATCTGCGGCTTCGACGACCGTCGCTTCAACCCGGCCATCGTTGGCTTCTGTGCCAACCTGCAAGGTTGTGGTGGCACTGCCATCGGCACCTAAGGATAAAGTCGCGCTGGATGCGCCACCGGCAAAAGAGGCTTTGTTGGTATCAGTCGCAGGGATCGTTAATTTAACCTGGCGGTTTGCGGTGGATTTGCCCTGCGCAGAGCTGAGTTTGACCTTCAACTGTGGCTGACAGGCCCGGCTGACTTCGCGCGCGCCGCAGCTGGTAACCGGCGCGGCTGGCGTTGCGGGGATAAGTTCCATTGTCAGCGACAACACGTCACCAACATTGGTTTTACCCTCTGAAGTAAAACCAACTTCAGCTTTTTCGCCACCATCTAAGGTCGCGATCACTTTGCCCGAGCCGCTTTTATTACCGACAAATAATTGAATAGTCGCAATGCCGCTGGCGTCTGTTAATGCGGTGCCCGCCTGATTGCTGAAAGTCGCGAGCTCGGCGTCGCTCAGCGTAAAGGTGACAAGTTTGCCAGAGGCGACGCCGGAGGATGCGGTCACTTTCACTGAGACCGTTAAATTTGTGCTCTGATTCAGATTTGCCACAGGCGTGATACTGGCGGAGACAGTGTACACCGGTGTCGTCGGAGTCCCGCCAGTCCCCAGAGTTCCACCACCACCACAAGCGACTACAGCACTCATCAAAAACGCAACGAGAAGTTGCCGGATGTTTCGCATGAAAACTCTCCCTAGCTGGCTATTTTCATTAGAATTTATATCGTTTGTAGCTTAGCTGATCCGATCGGAAATTCCGCGCAGTTTTGCCTGCGTCAGGCTACAAATTTTTCTTTTAGTTAAGAAACTGCTAGATTACGCCGTCCTTAACTCTGTTATAACCCATGTGACCAGATGACTACAAACACAAAATATAATCTGACCACGCGAATCCTGCTCGCGATGGCTATCGGTATCCTCGTTGGTACTGTGTTTAAATTCCTGCTGGACGGCCAGACCGAGAAAATTGTTGATGTTGGTATTTTCAGCTTTGGGATCAAAGCGTTATTTATCGATGGCTTTTTCCATGTCGGTGGACAGATTTTTATCGCCAGCTTAAAAATGCTGGTCGTGCCTTTAGTGCTGGTATCGTTAATCTGTGGCACCAGTTCATTAAAAGACATTCGCACCCTCGGCAGGATTGGCAGCAAATCCATGAGTCTGTATATCCTGACCACAGCACTGGCGATTGCCTTAGCAGTGTTTTTTGCCACCCTGGTAAAACCCGGTGAAGGCGTCGATATGAAACTCGCCAGCGATTTTAATCCAGGCCAGGCGCCAGGTATCGCGCAGGTCTTCATCAATATGTTCCCAAGCAACCCTATTGATGCGATGGCCAAAGGTGAAATGCTGCAAATCATTGTATTTGCTGTGCTGTTTGGTGTAGCACTGGCACTGTCCGGTGATGCCGGCGAACGGTTGCGCCTGATGTTTGAAGATATCAATGTCGCCATGATGAAGCTGGTAGGCATTGTGATGCACTTCTCGCCTTATGGGGTGTTTTTCCTGATGGCGAAACAATTTACCATTCTTGAACTCAGCGATATGGTCAACCTTGGCAAGTACTTCGGTTTAGTGCTGTTTGTGCTGCTGTTCCACGGCATAGTGGTTTATGGCTCTTTTATCGCTTTAGCAGCACGTCTGAATCCGCTGATATTCTTCAGTAAAATGAAAGAAACCGCGTTATTCGCCTTCAGTACCTCCAGCAGTAATGCCACCATTGCCAGCAATATGGCCACCACGACACAAAAGCTGGGCGTTGATAACAAAGTGGCATCTTTTACAATTCCGCTTGGTGCAACCATCAACATGGACGGCACCGCCATTATGCAGGGCGTAGCCACAGTATTTATCGCTCAGGTTTATGGTATTGACCTGACCTTCAGTGACTATTTACTGGTGGTGTTGACCGCAACACTGGCATCAATCGGCACTGCCGGCGTGCCGGGCGTGGGTCTGGTGATGCTGGCGATGGTACTGCAGCAGGTGAATTTGCCTGTCGAAGGCATCGCCCTGATCATCGGTGTCGACCGCTTGCTGGACATGACCCGGACTGCGGTGAACATCACCGGCGATGCGATGGTATCCTGTCTGGTGGGTAAAAGCGAAAACTGCTTCGACGAGACGGTGTATAACAATCCCAAAGCCGGACAACAGGTCTGATCATCAGACAAACCAACAACTAAAGCCGGCTTGCTCCGGCTTTTTTTATGCCCAGCGGATGCGCCAGCTGGTTTCGATAAGCCGACTGGTATCAAAACGGCGGCGGCCAAAGCCCTGCCCGGTCAGATCCCGTTGCTGCAACGGCTGCACTGTGGCGAAGTCAAATAAAGCGCGGATCTCAGCCTCAGGCACGTTAAACGGCGGTCCTTGTTTTTCACCCGCCGGATACTCCAGACTGAGCAGCAGCAAATCGGCCTGCGGCAGCAAAAAGCGCAGCTGAGCGACATATTGCCGCCGCATCGGCTCAGGCAAGGCAATCAATGCCGCCCGGTCATATATCCGTTGACAATCGCTGAGCTGCGAGGGCTGCAACGCAAAGAAATCACCTTGCCACAGCCGGATATTGTCATGGTGAAAACTGACAAAGCCGCCATCGGTCTGATGCTGAACCGCCAGACCGCGCTCGCTGAAAAATGCCCTGCAGGCCAGTTCCGACAGTTCCGAGCCCACCACCGGCGCCGTCATCGCCAGAAAATGCAGGTCCGGCGACTTGCCACACAGCGGCACAAACACAGGGCGTGAGTCCAGCCAGTCCGCCGGCGCGGCACTGAGCAGCGGATGCGGTGTATCCAGCTGCCAGCCAAGCTGATCCTGCTGCCAGCAGCGTAACCAGAATTCCGGCTCCATCTCAGCGCCAGAACGCCAGTTGCTGCATTTGGTGCACGGTATTTTTCAGCGCGGTCGCGGCGGCCAGGCCAGCTTTTTCGGCCAGCGTTTTGCGGATCCGGTAATGTACTTTAAACACCTGACGCTCTTTGAGCTGAGACAGCAAATAATCGTCACTGGTAGAAAGCGCATCAACCAGCTTCAGTTCAAGCGCCTGATAACCAAACCAGTGCTCACCGGTGGCAACTTCATCAATATCCATCTGTTGGCGGTGACGCTGGACAAATTGCTTAAACAACACATGGGTGTCTTCCAGTTCCTGCTGAAACTTCTGCCGGCCTTTATCGGTATTTTCGCCGAATACTGTGACGGTCCGTTTGAATTCACCGGCGGTAAACTGTTCAAAATCAATGTGATTCTTCTTCAGCAGTTTATTAAAGTTCGGCAACTGGGCGATCACACCAATTGAACCAATAATGGCAAACGGCGCGGCAATAATTTTATCGGCGATACACGCCATCATATAGCCGCCACTGGCTGCGACTTTATCCACCGCCACTGTCAGCGGAATATGCTGCTGGCGCAACCGTTCCAGCTGCGAGGCGCCCAGGCCATAGCCATGCACCACGCCACCGCCGGATTCGAGCCGCAGCAGCACTGCATCTTCCGGTTGCGCCACCGCCAGCACTGCGGTCACTTCTTCCCGCAACGCGTCCACTTCATGTGCATCCATACTGCCGGTAAAATCGATAACAAATAATTTTTTTTCGGGACTGGACGCCTTAGAAACTGACTTCTGCCACAACTTATAGGCTTTTTTGTCCAGAATTTGCTGCTGCAGATCAGCCTGCAATGCCTGATAATCAGCAGACAGATCATCAAAAAACAACTCGCCTTTGCGTGCTCTGGGTTTTACCGTCGCAATCACCAGCATCATGATCACGGCCCCTACGGCCAGCACTAATGTCAGGGTTTTGGCGAGAAACATACCGTATTCAAATAGAAATTCCACTGTTCATCCTCGATGTGAAAACAACGATCATTCTAACGCGACAGCGTGATGCCGGCATAGCCCCGAGTCATGTTCAGATGCCGGCCATTGCCACGACGCGGCGCCAGCCGCCAGTGCCGCGGCCATAAAAAAAGCCCGGAATTCCGGGCTTTATCAACAGGCTACAACATCATTGTGCTTTCAGCACTGCCGCATTGCTGACCTGGATTGCAGTGCCGCGACTGACGAAGAACGACGCCATCTGGCGTTGCATCTCGGTAGTAGCCGCTGCACTGACGGTTGGACTCAGAATAGAGCTGTGCTCGCCTTCGGTGAAACGCGCAATCAGCGGACGGTCGACTACATAACCGCCGGCTTTGGCTGGCAGTGCGGAAACCCCTAATAAGCGGGCTAACGGCTCAGTCCCACCCAGATGCATTTTCAGCGCCTGATTCGGGATCACCTGATCCGATTTATTCGAGCCACCATTGCCGACCACTTCAAGGACATGCACAGGAGTTTTAGTCGCAACGTGGGCTGCAGCATAGTTATTTGGGTCACCGGCATCAATAATCGTTTGCGCAGCAAAAACAAACTGGCTGATGGTGCCGTTAATGGTTGCCAGCGTCGCGACCTGCCCTTTAGCGGTCAGATCAGCCATATAACCATCGACAAAGGCTGCTGCACATCCGGCATAAGTTGCCGCATCCACACAGACTTTCTGACCGTCAACAAAGGTTTTAAAACCTGCCGCCAGCGACGCTGAACCCAACATAATGTTGGATTTGATGATATTGGCAAAAGCCGGTGACTCGACCAGGAAGTTCGCCACCGCACCACCAGGCATCGCTAAGACGCTGGATTTAATTTTATACAATGCATCAATCTGCGCATTGCCGGTGGCTGTGTTCGCCAGCGCAACCAGGCTGGTGCCAGTAATGGCGCCCAACGAATGCCCGATAAACTGCACGTCCTGGGCATTAATCAGATCAGCTGCATTGCTAAAGTTCAGGCCTAAACGTAAGCCCAGCATGTCAGCAATGCTCTGACGCAGGTTGTCACGGGTGACCAGCACATTCGCCAGGTTCATATAAACTGTCGGGCTGCCGGATTCATTACAGAACGCCCCGGAGGCCGTCACGTCTTTTTTGCCATCACCGTTAACATCAAAACCACGGCTGCCGTGCAGCGGATGGTCGATGGCTACCGTAGCAAAACCCTGAGATGACAAGGTCCCGGTCAGCGCCAGCATGTTCTCTTTACAAGCGGTGATGCCGTGCTGCAGGATCACCACAGGCCAGCCTGTCGCAGGTTTTTTCAGACCATAGGCTTCGTTTGGTACTGTCATCTGAACTTGCAGCGTTTGCATCGAGACAGGTTTTGGCACCGTATTAAACTTCGTCAGGTGACGCTGAGCGTCTTTGCCAAAATCGCGCAGCGCTCCCTTAGTGGCGCCTTTACAGAATGCATCATTCTGCAGCTGTGCCGGCGAGGTAATGCTAGCTTCTGCCGCAGCTTTTTGCGCATCCGACATTCCGGCAATGATCGCACCACTGTCGCAGCGTGCGGTCCAGCGTGTGGCCAGCGCGGCATTTGGCGCTTCAGCAGTCGATACGCCCAGGTAATACGGCAGGCTGATGGTCCCAGCGTAATATTTCGCCAGTTTAAAGGCAAAACGCGGATCAGCCGGGTTGTCAGGAATTGCAGCGCCGGGGAATAACACATCAGACACCAGCTTCCCGCTATTTTGCACCAGGACTTTTGGTGGAGTATTGCCATTTAAGGCACTTGGTAACATCAGTTGTTTGACCGTTGACAGCACATCCGACGTCGACTGTGTGGTAATAGCCGCCGTATAAATGATGCTGTCCTTGGCGATAGACTGCGCCGACACTGCAGTTTCAAAACTGTTAATCACTGCCTGCAATGCACGTTGCGCTTCAGAGCCAAGCGGCAGAGTCGCCAGATCCTGCTTCACCAGCTCATAAGATGTGGAAGGGGCCACACTGCGGCCTTCAGAATCTTTCAGGTTATTGGTCAGCACCAGAATATAAGTGGTAGCTGGTTTCAGTGGTTTTAGCGGCAGAATCGCAACACTGTTACCCGCAGCCTGGGTCAAAAAGTCCTGACCATAAGTCAGCTGACCAACGGCTTTACAGGCCATACCACGGGGCACAGCACGACAGGCAGGATCAGCAGAAAGCGGATCACCCATCAACACTTCAACCAGCCGCACAGCATCTGGCCGGGCCGCGCTGGCGGCATCCAGACTGACGCCACCGGCAAAGGCCAGTTCAACACTAAAAGGATTTTGTGTCGACCAGCCGTCCAGTGCGCCTAATGCGGTTTGTGGATCGGCATAATTAGGTGTTGCTGCCGCTTCACCCGGCATCACTAAAGTACCGTCTGTTGTGCCCTGGAATAATAAGTCATTCGGCACTGATACTTTACTGGCTGTCGGATCAAACACTACCCGGCTCAACGGCACCAGCACCTGGTCGTTGCCCGCAACATCCTGTTTGATATCGTTCAGTGAGTCACCACCACAGCCGGTCAGCCCAAGCGCGCTGGTCACCGCCAGGCTAATCAGAAGCTTCTTCATATGTTCTCCCCGTGTCCTGATTTTTTATTATATTTCCGCAGCTTAGCTTGGCTGCAGATTAAAATTCCTTTGTGTAGACTGGTAACAGCTACGACCAGTTAAACTTAACCCAATCAGAAAAAATTCGCTAGGTCTAATCTGCAGTTCTCTGAAGAAAGGTGCAAAAAGCGCAACAACGCTGTATTCTGCGCGCGATTTCAGCAGCTGAAGAGGTTGTTTTTTCATGCATAATTTCATCGCAAAGCCAGATGAGCTGGCCGGTAAAACTATTTTAGTCACAGGTGCCGGCGACGGGATCGGACGTCAGGCCGCACTGTCCTTTGCAGCTGCAGGCGCCACAGTGATCCTGCTGGGCAAGACCACTAAAAAACTGGAAGCGGTATACGACGAAATCGTTGCCAGCGGCGCTGCGGAACCAGCGATTGTGCCGCTGGATTTAAACGGCGCCACCAAGCAGCATTACATTGACATGGCCAACACTATTAAAGCGGAATTCGGTCAGCTGGACGGCCTGCTGCACAATGCCGGGATGCTCGGCGTATTAACGCCGTTCGAGCATATAGATTTAGAGACCTGGCAAAAAATTATGCAGGTGAATCTGACCAGCGCCATGTTAATGACACAGGCCCTGCTGCCGGTCATGGCACTGGCGCCCCAGGCGTCGCTGGTTTTTACCAGTTCAGGTGTCGGCAGAAAAGCCAGAGCTTACTGGGGGCCTTATGCGGTGTCCAAATTTGCTACTGAAGGCCTGATGCAGCTGATTGCCGACGAATATGACAACAGTCAAATTCGCTGCAACTGCATTAATCCAGGCGCCACCCGGACCAAAATGCGGAATGCCGCTTATCCGGGGGAAGACCAGCGTCTGCTGAAAACACCGGCAGAGATTATGCCGCTGTATCTGTATCTGATGTCAGATCAAAGCCGCCATATCAATGGTCAGTCGCTGGATGCACAACCGAAATAACAGCCTGCAGTGATGCACGGACTGCAAAAAACTAAAGGAGCCGAAGGCTCCTTTAGTTTTTTACATACAGTTCAACGCAATATCAGCGTTTAACCAGAATTTCTTCGTGGTGCGCGGCAGCCCATTCATTCCACACGTCAACTTTGGCATTAAAATTAACCAGTGCCTGGTTAGTCGCATCCGCCAGTAACGCGTCGATTTGTTTTACGTACTTCTTCTCTACCTTTGAAAACGGCACGACTTCGATACCTTTGTCGTTCAGCGCTTTTTTCATCGTGTGCGTTTTCAGTAACTGCAGCTGGCCATTTTCAACATAAAAGAACTGGCTTTCTTTGTTAATGGTTTTGAACTTTGGTTTCACCGGACGCTTTGAATCATCTTGTTGCGGCTCATCATCAGCATTCAGTACGATGGTACCTTCGGCATTTAATTTATAACCCAGCTGTTCCAGGGTAAAACCTTGTGCACGGGCGAACTCACGCACTTTTTCCAACACTTCAGATTCTTTTTGGCGCTCGTCGAGCACCGATTTTAATACATCAATTACTTCCTGTAATTTTAATACAGACAATTCTTTTGCTGCTTTACGTAACTCGCGTTTATCCAGTAATAATGACATAAAGACGACCTTCTATGTTGAACATACAATAAGTGCGAATATCATAGTGAGATTATATAAAAAAAGAAATGGCCCGGCATGATTAATATCCGGGTTAGCAGGCATCTTCAGCTGGTCGGTGCTGGTTTCTGTCGCAAAATGCGCTATCTTACGCCAACTTTAAGATCGGAGAGCACTGATGCAGTCATTAAAACACCTGTTTGACAACAACAAGGCCTGGGCCGATCGGATTGAGCTGGAAGCACCTGGTTTTTTCAAAAAACTGTCGGCACAACAGGCGCCTGAGTATTTGTGGATCGGCTGTTCTGACAGTCGGGTGCCCGCCAATGACATCGTTGGTTTATTGCCCGGTGAATTATTTGTCCACCGTAACGTGGCAAATCTGGTCTTACATGCCGACATCAACTGTTTATCGGTGCTGCAATACGCCATCGATATCCTGAAAGTAAAACATATCATCGTCTGCGGTCATTACGGCTGTGGCGGCATTAATGCGGCGATGAATAAACAGCGGATTGGCCTGGTCGATAACTGGCTGCGTAATATTAAAGATGTTTATGCGATGCACCGCGACGAAATTGAAGCGCTGGAAACCGAAGCTGAACGGCAAAACCGCATGTGCGAACTTAACGTGATTGAACAGGTACGTAATGTTTGTCACACCAGCGTTGTGCAGGAAGCCTGGGAACGCGGCCAGGAACTGACCGTACATGGCTGGGTATATAGTCTGCGTAACGGCCGGATCAAAGATCTGCGCGTCAGTCATTCCAGTGCGCACCAAATCGACAATATCTACGCGCTGGATCTGACCGACGACTACCTCAGTGAAAAATAAACTTATTTAAATTCAACTTTAGCCTGCGGCGCTTCTGTATAGGTGGCGCTGTGGCCTTTCACCCACTGACCATTTTGCAGATATTCCGAACGGGTCTGCAAAGTACCTGCGCTTAATGTGGATAAAGATCTGACTTTGGTAATGCCGTTTTTGTTATTTTCTACCTGTTCTTCTGCCTGCAGCTGACCCGTTTGGGCATCAAACTGCATTGTGCCGTGCGTATAAAAACCGGCAGTGGTGAAGTAGTAATACGTCAGCTGGTTTGTTTTCTGATCGACAAACACCATCGTTTCGCCGCCATATTCGCCCTGATTCACCGAATGGCGGATTTTTACCGCAGTGCCGTTCAGCGCGCGTTCCCAGTGGCTGATATCGACTTTCTCCGGCTGGCCCGGCGCTGATAGCAGCCCACGCCAGGTTTTGCCAAGATATGGCCGCAGTGGTTCAAGCCCGCTACTAAGGCTTTCCGGCGCCGCCTGTGCAGTACCGGCGCCGAGCACCAGACCAAACGCACACATCACTATGCTGCGATTATGCACCATGTTGCTGCTCCTGATAAAAATCCAGCATTTGCTGTTCGACCGTTTGCGAAAACTGCTTCATTTGAATGGCGTATTGTTCGAGAAACTTATCTTCAGCAGTTTCAGGCACCCAGGCCGGGACTTTCGCGGTATTGCCCTGCTCATCCAGCGCCACAAAAGTGATAATGCAGTGGTTGGTTTCCGCCAGCTCGCCACTTTTACTGTCACCAGAACGCACCTGCACAAAGATATGCATGCTGGTGCTGCCGGTATGCACCACTTTGGCTTCCAGCTCAACTAAATGACCGACCAGAATAGGCCGGCGAAAGCGGATGGTGCCAACCGACACTGTGACACAATACAAGCCGCTCCAGCGCGCGGCGCAGGCATAGGCCGCCTGATCCAGCCATTTCATCACCATACCACCATGTACTTTGCCACCAAAGTTGACATGAGTCGGTTCGGCCAGAAAACGAAATTCCACTGATCTTGGCTGCATCGCTGATCCTTACATTGTTTTTCAGAGTATGACGGTTTTATTGCCGTGCACAAATACCCGGTCTTCCACCACCAGTTCCAGCGCTTTGGTTAACACATTTTTTTCAACGTCGCGGCCGGCTTTTGCCATATCTTTTGCACTATAAGTGTGATCAACATTAGTCACCATTTGTTTGATGATCGGCCCTTCATCCAGATGATCGGTAACAAAATGCGCTGTCGCACCAATGATTTTAACGCCGCGATTAAAAGCCTGGCGATACGGATGAGCACCAATAAATGCCGGTAAAAAACTATGATGGATATTAATGATCCGGTTTGGATACGCCGCAACAAAATCCGGGCTTAATACCCGCATGAACTTAGCCAGCACCAGATAATCCGGCTGATACTGCGCGACTTGAGCCAACAATAACTGTTCATGTTCAACCCGGCTGACATTTTGATGATCAATAAAATGATAAGGCAGGTCGAATTTTTCGGTCAGCGCCTGTAAGTGTGGGTGATTGCCGATGACCGCAGCAATATCCAGCTCCAGCGAGCCATCAAATACTTTCATCAGAATATCGCCCAGGCAATGTGCTTCTTTGGTGACCAGAATCACCACACGTTTTTTGGCCGTGCCGACTAACTGCCGTTCGCTGCCTTGTGGCAAAGCGCGGTCCAAATCGAGTAACAGTGTATGATCGTTAAAAATGCCTTCGAGCTGGGTGCGCATATAAAAGCGGCCAGAATCAGGGTCGACATATTCGGTATTGCGGGTGATATTCAGCTGATGCTTGTAACAAATATTGGTAATTTGCGCGATCAGGCCCTTTGAATCCGGGCATTCAATTAATAGCGTTTTCTGTTCCATCGAATCACAACTCTCTACATCATTGGCAGGAAAATCACTCTAGACACCCAGACTGCCAAGAGCAAGTACTTCTGCATCCGTTGCGGCGATACCTTGTTGTTTGCACGCTGGCACCGGATAATGGCCATCACATCGCTGCCAGAGATTGTTGTTCTGCCCATGGACCAGACGTTTAACTTCCCGGCGCTTGGATTTATCCAGTCGCCTTATAAACAAAAATTTGCCATTCCACGCCAGCCCGGCCTTATTCCGGAAGCCCGCGGCGAACTGGTGCTGCATCCGCCCTACGCGGATGATGCCATTGTGCGCGGCATCGAAGCCTTTTCCCATTTGTGGCTGGTGTTTGTGTTTCATGAAACGGCGGACAAAGGCTGGTCACCTATGGTGCGGCCGCCGCGCCTTGGCGGCAACACCAAAAAAGGTGTGTTCGCCACCCGCGCCACTTTCCGGCCCAATCCAATTGGGTTGTCGGTGGTGAAACTGGAAGGTGTCAGCCGGCGCGGCGAGCTTTTGGTGTTACATTTGTCCGGTATTGATCTGCTCGATGGTACGCCCGTATTAGACATCAAACCTTATCTGCCCTATTCAGATGCGTTACCCGATGCACTGGGCGGCTTTGCTGATGCTGCGCCGGAAACCGCCATGACGGTCAGCTTCAGCGAGACGGCAGCGCAGTTTTGTCAAAAGCAGCAACAATATCCGCACCTGCAACTGTTTATCGAAAAAGTGTTAAAGCAGGACCCGCGGCCGCCTTATAAAAAACAGCGCGAAGACATACAAACTTATGGTATGACTTTGTATCACTACAACATCAAATGGACAGTCGATGGCAATCACAACCACGTTACCGACATTTTTGTACTCCCTGCGGAGCACGTTGCTGCTAAGCCCGATGCTGCTGGCACCAGCGCTGGCACAGACGCTGCCGCCGTTACCGGAGCCGGTCAGTAATAATCCGGTGTTAGCCACCAGCATCCGTGGCAAAACTTATATCGCCAGTTTTGCCGGGCTTGGTGAAGGCAAAACTGCCGCCGATGCGCACAGCAAAGCCTGGCTGTTGCTTGCCGGTGACAGCAGCTGGCAAAAACTACCAAATGTGCCCAACAGCCTGGGTCACAATAGTCGCCTCGCCATGACAGCCACTGTGTTGGAACAGAACTTTTACCTGTTTGGTGGTTATTCAGTCGCCCGCGATGGCAGCGAAGTCACTCAGCCGGACAGCTACCGTTTTAGCGTGATCAGTAAAAACTACACAAAATTGCCGGATATGCCGGTGGCGGTTGACGACAGTGTCGCGCTGAGTTATCAGAACCGGTATATCTATCTGGTGAGCGGCTGGCATAACGACGGCAATGTCAATCTGGTGCAGGTCTTTGATAACTTCACGCAAAAATGGTCACAGGCGACACCTTTTCCCGGCACGCCGGTATTTGGTCATGCCGGTGCGATTGAAGGTAATGTAATGGTGGTGTGTGATGGCGTTTCAACGGCGTTAAATTCAGCAGGCGAGCGCAGCTACGTGGCAAGCCCAGCCTGTTATCGTGGCGAGATTGATAGTAGCAATGCGCGCAAAATCAGTTGGAAAGCCGTCCCGCATCCAAGTGGGACCGCACGGTACCGCCAGGCCGCACTGCCAGTTTCTATTGAGGGCGAGCGTTATCTGGCATTTCTCGGTGGCAGCAGCACGCCCTACAATTTCAACGGCATCGGATATAACGGCAAGCCGGCTGAACCGGACAATCAGGTCTGGTTATATCAGCTCACCACACAAAAGTGGCGGCGTGGCACAACCACGGCAGCGGTGATGGACCTGCGAAATCTCATCGAGATCGATGGCGAGATTTACAGTCTTGGCGGTATGGGTGCAGGCCAGCAAGTGCAATCAGGCTTGATAAAACAGCAAATCACCCTTCTGCCCGACTAAACCCCTTGTTAGAATAGGGCCAAATTATTTGTATTTCAGAGTGAACTCAGCAATGCGCACCAGTCAGTACCTGTTATCCACCTTAAAAGAAACGCCGGCCGATGCCGAAATTATCAGCCATCAGTTGATGCTGCGTGCCGGTATGATCCGCCGTGAAGCGTCCGGCATGTACACCTGGCTGCCCAATGGCATCCGCGTGCTGCGCAAAGTGGAAGCCATAGTGCGCGAAGAAATGAACAAAGCCGGCGCCATTGAAGTGCTGATGCCGATGGTACAACCGGCAGAACTCTGGCAGGAATCCGGTCGCTGGGAAAAAATGGACGCCGAACTGCTGCGCTTTAAAGACCGCCACCAGCGTGACTTTGTACTGGGCCCCACCCACGAAGAAGTCATCACCGATCTGGTGCGTAAAGAAGTCAGCAGCTATAAACAGTTGCCACTGAATTTATACCAAATCCAGACTAAATTCCGCGACGAACGCCGGCCACGTTTTGGTGTGATGCGCGCGCGTGAATTCCTGATGAAAGACGCCTACTCCTTCCACCTGAGCCAGCAATGTCTGGAAAAAACCTATCAGGCGATGTATCAGGCTTACAGCAACATCTTTACCCGCCTGGGCCTCGAATTCCGGCCGGTCTTAGCCGACACCGGTGCCATCGGTGGTGCGGTCTCTCACGAATTCCATGTGTTGGCCTCATCCGGTGAAGATGCGATTGTGTTTTCTGATGCCAGCGACTATGCCGCCAACATCGAAAAAGCCGAAGCACTGGCCCCGACCACGCCACGCCCAGCCGCAACAGCTGCCATGACGGAAATCGCCACACCAAATGCCGGCACTATCGCTGAAGTTGCCGCATTACTCGCGGTCGATGCCAGCCAAATCATCAAAACGCTGCTGGTCTACGGTGAACGCACAGATGACAAAGGCCCGCAGCCGCTGGTAGCACTGTTATTACGCGGTGACCATGACTTAAACGAAATCAAAGCCGAGAAACTGGCAGGCATCCAAAGCCCGCTGACTTTTGCCTCTGAAGCAGATATCCGTGCTGTCACCGGCGCATCTGCCGGTTCGCTGGGTCCGGTGGGTTTGTCCATTCGCATCGTTGCGGATCGCAGTGCTGCGGTCGCCGCTAACTTTGTCTGTGGCGCCAACAAAGATGGTTATCACTTAACCGGCGTTAACTTTGACCGCGATATTGCAACTTATGAAGTCGCTGACTTGCGTAATGTGGTCGAAGGCGATCCAAGCCCGTGTGGCAAAGGTCATTTAGTGATTAAACGCGGTATTGAAGTCGGGCATATTTTCCAGCTCGGCGAGCGTTATGCCGCAGCAATGAAAGCCGGTGTGCTGAACGAAGAAGGCAAACATCAGATCATGACGATGGGCTGTTATGGTGTCGGTGTGTCCCGTATCGTGGCTGCGGCGATTGAACAGAACCATGACCAATACGGCATCATCTGGCCTGCGGCCATTGCGCCATTCCAGGTCGCTTTAGTGCCAATGAATATGCATAAGTCTGTGCGCATTCAGGAAACAGCCGAAGCGCTGTACCAGGCGCTGACTGCTGCCGGTGTTGAAGTGTTGTTTGACGACCGTAAAGAGCGGCCGGGTGTGATGTTCGCCGATATGGAACTGCTGGGTGTGCCGCACCATATTGTCATTGGTGAGCGCAATCTGGACGAGCGTCAGGTCGAATACAAAAACCGCCGCAGTGGTGAAAAATCACTGTTGGCCATTGATGACGTCGTGGCAGAGATTTTAGCCAAACTGGCTTAATCTGCCGCTGCAGAATACCAAGGCCGGCATACCGGCCTTTGTTGTTTCATAACCAGGCCGTTTCCGGCCAGCCTGATTCTGGCCAATCTGTCGCGGCCGTTTCAGCGTATAGCCGGTAAATTGATTGAAAAAAGGTATGTTATGTTCTGGAACAGTCGTGCTTTACCTGAACTGCAGCAACTGAACTTCCGCGACCGGATGGCGGTTTTACGTCGTGCCGCTGATCAGCTGCCGACACCACAAAAACTGATTCTGAACGTCTGGAAGCTCTGTGTGTTGATCCCACCTTTTATGCTGTTAGCCCGCGCTGACAGCATCTGGCAAGGCCTTGGTTTTGCCTTGGCGCTGGTGCTGATTTACCCGCTGCTGACCAGGCCCCTGACTTTTGCTTTAGTGCGGCCTTTATTGGCACAGGCGCGGCGGCAGTTACAGTTGTAAAAACGCCGAATACCGGTACAAAAAAAGCGCCAACCGGCGCTTTTTTTATGTCTTTTACCATCAATGTAACAGCGTTATTTCACGCCGTGCATCAGTTTGTTAATCAGCGGCGAAATCACCAGCAGCACGATACCGGCGCCTAACAGCAGATAGAAGCTGAAGCTAAAGCCCGCTAACGCCGATTGCACCGTCATACCGGTTTCACCGGAAATTTCACCGGCCAATAAACCTGACAGGTTATTACCGGTTGCTACCGACAAGAACCAGGCGCCCATCGCCAGACCAACATAACGTACCGGCGCCAGCTTGGTGACCATCGACAGACCAATCGGCGATAAACACAACTCGCCAATGGACTGCAGCACATAACACAGTACCAGTGGCCACAATGGGATCAGGCCGTTGCCGTCCACCAGTTGTGTCAAGGCGTACATCAGCACTAAAAAGCCTAAGGCGTTGCCAAGTAAACCTAAGCCGAACTTAAATGGGATAGTCGGCTCCATCTTCCGTTTACTGGTGAAGTACCAGACCGCACTAACGATAGGTGCAAACACAATAATCGCCAGCGAGTTCACCGACTGGAACCAGCCGGTCGGGAAAATAAAGCTGGCATCGCCGAATACATCGCGATTCACCAGATTCTGCGCGAGGAAAGTAAATGAACTACCGGCCTGTTCAAAGAACATCCAGAAGGTCACGTTAAAACCAAACAACAGCAACAAGGCACAAACGCGATGCATCTGCACAGTACCGTTTTGTTTGCCTTCAATCAGCAGCATCAGCGCGACGATAATAAACAGCACGCCGAGTACCCAGGCTAAAGTTTGCGCGCCCATACCGGCCATCAGGAAATAAACGATAGGGATTGCCACGACAATACCGGCAACAACAAAGGCCAGCATTTTGCCGGCTGGTTTATCTTCCGGCACCACACCAATGCCTTTTAACTGGGCACGGCCAATGTAAAACCAGATAGTGCTTAACAACATACCCACACCAGCAGCGCCAAACACCGCTTTATAGTTCTGGTGCTGTGGCGTGCCAAAAATTTCACTGGCTAACCAGCCGGTGATTAACGGTGACAACATACCGCCGAGGTTAATGCCCATGTAAAATATGGTGAAACCGCGGTCGCGGCGGTCATCGCCCTGCTCGTAAAGCTTACCGACCAGTGACGAAATATTCGGCTTAAACAGACCGTTACCGACCACAATCACCGCGAGGCCGAGCAGAAACAGCTCAAGGCTTGGGATCATGATCATAAACAGACCAATCGACATCACCACAGCGCCGAGTAAGATCGAGCGCTGATAACCAATCACCCGGTCAGCGACATAACCACCGAAAATGGCAGTTGCATACACCAGCGCCAGGTAAGCACCGTAATAACGGCTGGCGTCGGCTTCGCCGGCGGCATTGCCTTCATAAAACTGGGCGACGATATACAGTGTTAATGCCCAGCGAATGCCATAAAACGCAAAACGTTCCCAGAACTCAGCCATGAATAACATCCACAGCGGTTTAGGGTGGCCCCACAGCGTATCAAATTGTTTAGCTGCTACGTTATTCATCGGCAGCTCCGGTTGGTTTTACAGCACAGCAGCGCCGGCTGTGGCTGAGTCACAGGGGTTAGAGTCATCGTGGTATCCTGTTTCTAATAGTTATAAAACGCGGGTGTTTCTGATTTTTGCCAGCCGTTTATACCGCAGCTGTGCTGAAATGAAAAGCCGGACTGCACTGGTCAGCCCGGCGTTAGCGGCAAAATGCTATTCGATGAATTGCTCTAAGGCTTCTTCATCGACTTCCGCCTGTGGCGGATTGCCGTCATATTGTTTGTAGTCCTGGCGCTGGAAGTAGGCATCGCGGACAAATAAATACGGGTCAAGCGAGTCGTTCAGCAATTTTTCCTGCGCCATTAACTGCTCGCGGCCATCCAGTGCGCTGATGACAAAACGCCCGATCGATAACGGCGTATTCAACAGCGCCAGCGGGAAATACAGGTTATCCGCCACCCGGCCGGTGGCATCCCGCACTGTGGTTGGACCCATGCCAGGCACCATCAGATAAGGACCGTGGCCGACGCCCCAGACGCCCAGCGTCTGACTGAAATCTTCGTTTTGCAGCGGCAGGTCAAAATGCGACGCCACGTCAAAAAAGCCCAGCACGCCGACCGTGCTGTTCACCAGAAAACGCCCCGCCGAAATGGCTGAACTTTTTGGTTTGCCCTGCAGCACGGCATTGATAAAGCTGGCGGGTTCGTCGAGGTTTTGCACCATATTGGCAAGACCAGTTCGCACTGGTTTTGGCGTCACTGCCATATAACCAACGGTCGCCGGGCGCAACATATAGGGATCGAGATATTCGTAGTTCAGGGTCCAGGTTTTGCGGTTTACCGACTCCAGCGGGTCCCGCGGGTCTTGTTGTGCCGCTGTCTGCGTCTCTGGTTTACTGGCACAACCGGCCAGTAACAGTGTCAGCAGCAGTGCTGTGGCTTTACTCAGATACATTCTGCGTCCTGTTGCAATAAAGTTAAAAAGGCGCGGGATTATACCGCGCCACATCATCGCGGATCACTGTCTGCGCGATTTTTTCTGCGCTTTTTACCGCATATTTGCCAAGCGCAGGCCGGTTAAAAACTCAGCTCGACGCTTTGTTCAGCATTTTTTACTGTCAGTTCAGCCGATTTTATCTGCAGATCAGTAGGGTCCGGCGTCGCTGAACCACTGCGGCTCAGTCTCGCCCCGACTGTGATGGCCTGCACGGCCGATAAGTTCCAACCACTTTGCATACTGTGGCTGTTATCCAGCCGAATTTGCATGGTACCGGCCTGCACCGGCAGTTTTTGTACCGCCACCGGTAACGGCATACCGGCTGTAGCGCGGGCAAACACAAACAAAGTGGCGCCGGGATTGGCATCCGCCACGGCTTGCGGAATGGTCAGGGTGACATTAAACGCCGGCCCAGAAGGCGCCGCTGTGTCTGATTGCGCCGGTTGAGGGGTCAGCGCAGCCAGTTGCTGTTGCACCTGCGCATAACGCGGGTCGTCTTTGGGCAGTTGTGCCAGCAGCACTTCCCAGGCCGCCTGAGCTTCTTTGACATCGCCGCGTTGCTGCGCGATTAAAGCCAGCATCGACAAGGCATCGACATTGGCCGCGTCTTTGCTAAGCACAGCGCCGAGACTTTTCGCCGCTTTTTTCACGCTCTCTTCTGAGCCTTCCACCAGCAGCGCCTGCGCGTAACTGATCAGCAGATTGACCCGCTCCGGAGTCAAGCTTAAGGCTTTTTCAAAGGCTTCGATGGATTCTGGCAGCTGCCCCTGACTGAACCAAATCCGGCCTAACACAAACCAGGCGACAGCATCATCGCCGCTGTTAGCCAGTTTAGTCCGCAGCGCTAAGGCAAATTGCTGCAGTTCATCGTCTGACAGCGGCGCACCTTTGCCCAGCAAAGCCCGCTCACCAAAACCGGCCAGATTGTCCTGTGCCTGTTGCCAGTGCGCCAACTCACGATACTGGCCGGTCATGCCATAGATTGCCGCGCTCAGCACGACCAATAACACCAACGCCAAAATACCGCTGCGTACCGATTGACCCTGCAGTTGCTGGTGATCTGGCAATGGCGCCAGAAACTGCGTTTTCAGCTCTGCCGCCGCAACGGCAAAATCAGCGTCGGACAATTCACCAAGCGCACGGGCATCGCCCAATAACGCCAGCTTCTCAGCAAACAGGCTCTTACGATCCAGTTGTTGCCCGGCTTTCACCTTGCGTGGCCAACATAACATCAGCGCCGACACCAGCAATAACACGGCGGCCACTATGGCCAAATTCATCAACATGCGCTGTTACTCCTCAGGCTTATGTCGCGCTTTTGCGCTGGCTTCGTCGATCATCGCCTGCAACTGCGCAGCGACGTCACTGAGATCTTCCGGCTCAGCGCGATCATCCACAGCGGTGGTCTGGCTGGCCTTGCTGCGACGAAATACCGTAAAACCTAACGTCAACACCGCCAACAGCGGCAATAACCACAGCCAGACCGTACTGAGCTGAAACGGCGGCTGATAATGCACAAAATCGCCGTAGCGCTGTTTCATGTAGTCGATGACCTGGTCGTGGTTTTGACCCTGACGCACCAGCTCCAGCGTTTTATTGCGCATATCCACGGCCACTACTGCATTGGAATCAGCGATATTCTGGTTCTGACATTTTGGGCAACGCAGCTCAGCCGTCAGCTGGCGATACAACTGCTGTTGTTCAGCGGATTCAAATTGCAGCAAGTCTTCGGTGGCGCCAGCCTGCAGCATCAGCAGCAGCGCCGGCAGGCACAACATCTTAAGGCGCATCGCTGCCTCCTTGTTGTAATTGCTGATACAGCTGCTGAATTTTTGGCCAGTTCTGTGGGTTAATATCGCCGACATGGTGATGGCGGATCACGCCGTTACGGTCAATTAAAAAGGTTTCAGGGGCGCCGGTGACGCCTAAATCAAAAATCAGCGAGCGTTTTTCATCGACGATATTCATTAAATACGGGTCGCCCTGCTCGGTCAGTTTGTCCTGCACGTCCAGACGTAATTGGTTGATATCAAAAGTATCGCCAAAACTGGCGTCGACTGGCTGTACATAATAAAGCCCGACAATACGTACGCCTTGCTGGCGTAACTCGGTTAAAAAACCAAGCTCAGCATTACAGGTTGGACACCACAAACCCCAAACATTCAGCAGCGTCACTTCGCCTTTTAAATCAGCAGCAGTCACTAACCGCGCCGGTTGCTGCAGGTCCGGCAAACTAAAGGCCGGCAGCGGCTTTTCAATCAGCGCTGAGCCATGATCGCGCGGGTCAGAAAACAAGCCGCTCAGTAAAAACAACGACAGCGCCAGAAAAGCAGCCAAAGGCACATAAAACAACGCTTTACGCATGGGCTTGCGCTCCTGTTTCTGCGTTCACGCCGCTGGCTTTACGCCGGTAGCGTTTATCCGACAGCGACACCAAACCACCCAACGCCATTAAAATCGCACCAAGCCAAATCCAGCGCACATAAGGTTTGACATAAACCCGCAGCGCCCAGGATGGGCCGGATAATTCTTCACCAAGTGCCACATACAAATCGCGGCTTAAGCGCGCGTGCACGGCCGCTTCGGTCATCACCGCACGTGTCACCGGATAAAAACGTTTCTCGGCATGCAGGTGAGTGACTTTTTCACCGTGCTGGAAGACTTCCAGCTCTGCCGCCTGGCCGCCGTAATTCGGGCCGTTTAACGCATAAACTTCACTGAGCAAAAAGGTGTAGCCGTTGAGTTCGACGCTGTCGCCAATTTTCATTCGCACGTCTTTTTCGACGCTGAAGGTTTTGGTCATCGCAATACCGACCACCAACATGGCAAAACCTAAATGCCCAAGCACCATGCCCCAGTGGCTGGCCTGCAGTTTAAACAAACCGGGCACACCACCAAGCTGGGCGGCTTTTTGCTGAATTTCGCCAATAGTCGCCATCGTCACCCAGGCACCCAATAACAGGCCAAGCAGCGCCAGATTGGCGGCCGGGCTCTGGTACATGCTAAGCACACCCACCGCCAGCACTAAAGCGCCGACCAACCACAAACCCAGCGGCTTTAACAGTGGTTGCCATTGCTGTTGTTTCCAACGCACCCAAGGCGCGAGGCCCAATAGCAACGCAAAAGGGACCGCCAGATACTGGAAAATCGAGTTAAAAAACGGCTCGCCAATCGAGATAGAACCCAGCCCCAGCTCTTTGTGAAACAGCGGATATAAAGTGCCGAGAAACACCACCAGCGTGGCGGTCAGCAGGAAAATGTTATTGCCCCACAACAACACTTCACGTGAAAACAGCTGATAACGCGCCTGCGAGCGCACCGCATGCATGCGCAGGCCATACAGCAGCAAAGAACCGCCAACGACCACCAGCAAAAACGCCAGCAGGAACAAACCGCGGCTTGGATCTGTGGCAAAAGCATGCACTGACACTAACACACCGGAGCGCACTAAAAATGCGCCGAGCAGGCTTAGTGAAAACGCCGCAATGGCTAAAAGCACAGTCCAGGATTTAAAAGTGCCGCGTTTTTCGGTGACCGCCAGTGAGTGGATTAACGCCGTGCCGACTAACCAAGGCATCAGGGAGGCATTTTCTACCGGGTCCCAGAACCACCAGCCGCCCCAGCCTAATTCGTTATAAGCCCACCAGCTGCCAAGCATGATGCCAAGCGTTAAAAACAACCAGGCAGCTAAAGTCCAGGGCCTGGCCCAGCGCGCCCAGTTGGCGTCAAAGCGCCCGCCAAGCAATGCTGCGATAGCAAAAGCAAAAGACACAGCAAAGCCGACGTAGCCCATATATAACAGCGGCGGATGGATGATCATGCCAAAATCCTGCAACAGCGGATTGAGGTCACGACCATCGACCGGGAAAAATGGCAAGGTGCGCTCGAAAGGGTTCGACATCAACAGCACAAAGGCATAAAACCCCAGATTGACGGTACCCAACACACCTAAGATCCGGCCCTGCAAAATCAACGGCAGGCTGTTAGACAACAACGCGACAGCAGCAGTCCAGCCGGACAACATCAACACCCATAACAACATCGAGCCTTCATGTGAGCCCCAAACCGCCGTTAAGCGGTAATACCAGGGCAACATGCTGTTGGAGTTATTGGCGACATAAGCCACGGTGAAGTCGTTGATCCAAAAGGCATAACAGAGTGCGGCGAACGACACTGCGGTCAGCAGAAACAACAAAATGGCCGTCGGGCGGGCTAATAACACCGGGCCGGCAGCACCTTTATAACTGCCATAGAGCGGAAACAGGGCCAAAATAAGCGATAAGGCCAGGGCAAAACAAAGCGCGAGGTGTCCGACTTCTGCAATCATCAGGGCGTACCTGCCGGGTAAGTTTGTTTCGGTGCCACGTGTTTGATGCCTTTGACGGCCTCTGCAACTTCGGGCGGCATATAGTTTTCGTCATGTTTGGCCAGCACTTCAGTGGCCTGAATGTTGGTGGCATCCAGCAAGGTGCCTTGTGCCACTATGCCCTGCCCCTCGCGGAATAAGTCCGGCAAAATGCCATCGTAATGCACAGTCACAATAGGCCCGGTGTCGACCAGGTCGAAGCTGACTTTGAGGCTGTGTTCGTCGCGGCGCACTGAGCCTTTGACCACCATGCCACCGATGCGCAGGCGCTGCCCCACCACCGGCTTTTTCTTGTCTTCGCCAAGACCATCAATCAATTGGGACGGCGTATAAAACAAATCAACGTTTTCATTGAGCGCATACAACATGGCGCCAACGCCACCGCTTAATAACACCAGAATGCCGCTGACCGCAATCAGCCGCTGTTTACGACGTGGATTCATTGTTGCTCCTGCGCATGCTGGCGCACCCGGTCTTCACGGGCGGCGCGACTGGCCTGTTGCTGAATAAACTGTTGTTGCTGACGTTTACTGTAAAAGCCAAGTGCCAGCAGTACGGCAACACTGCCACCAAACGACAACCAGACAAAAAAGCCATAACCGCCCATCGCCAGAAAATCGGCAAAGGAGGCAAAATTAAACTGCGGCATTGTGCTGCTCCTGTACATAGTGCCGTACCCAGGGCCGGTGCGCTTCATGCTGTAAAATCGCAGTGCGAAGCCGCAAACAGGTGAAAGCGCCAAACAACAGCGCAAAACCCAGAATACAAATCAGCAGCGGCCAGAGCATCGACGGGTCCATCGACGGCTTGGCAAATTTGGTAATAGTGGCACCCTGATGCAGCGTATTCCACCATTCCACTGAATAGTGAATGATCGGCAGGTTGACCACGCCGACTACCGCCAACACCGAGGCGGCTTTGTCACCGGTCTGGCGGTCAGCAAAGGCGTTTTGCAGCGCCATCACGCCTAAAAACAGGAATAACAGGATTAATTCGGAAGTTAAGCGCGCGTCCCAGACCCACCAGGTGCCCCACATCGGTTTGCCCCAGGCGGCGCCGGTAAACAGCGCAATCAGCGTATACACAGCACCAATAGGCGCCATAGCACCAATGGCCCACTGCGCGGTTTTCACCTGCCAGACCAGCGCGATAAAAGCCGCAATCGCCATCCAGGCATACACGCCCATCGACCAGATAGCGGCCGGCACATGCACATGAATAATACGGTAAGAGTCACCTTGCTGGTAATCCGCCGGTGTAAAGCCAAGGCCCCAAATAGTACCAAGCAGTAACACCACAATAGCCAGCGGCATCAGCCAACGTTGCCACCAAAGCAAGGTATCGAATAACACCTGTGGTTTTGCATATGGATCAAGCCACTTAAACATATCACCCCACATTCAGTTTTAATGCTTTTTGTACCGCTATAGGTACAAGCGCCAGTGCCACACATAACATCGCCGCCAATACGGCCAGCTGCGCCTGATAGTTCAGGCCAAAACTGGCCTGTTCCACCGCAGCGCTGGCGAAAATCAGTAACGGAATATACAGAGGCAGAATAATCAGTGCCAATAAAATCCCGCCTTTGTCGGCGGATAAAGTCAGCGCTGCGCCCAGCGCCGACAGCAGGCTCAATAGCGGCGTGCCAAGCAATAAAGTCAGCACTACTGCGGTTAAAGCCTCCGCCGACAACCCGAGAAACAGCGCCAGCAACGGCGACACCAAAATCAACGGCAAGCCGCTGCCGAGCCAGCCAGCGGCGATTTTCGCCAGGCTATACCCCAACAATGGCGAGCGCGCGGCGACTAATTGTTCTAACACGCCGTCGCGGTGATCCTGGCGGAACTGGCGTTCGGCGCCTAATAACACCGACAACAGCGCGGCTATCCAAATCACACCAGGCGCAATTTCCCGCAATAAATTTGGTTTGGCGCCGACACCAAGCGGGAACAAAGTCAGGATAATAATGAAGAATAACAAAGGGTTGACCCAGTCTGCTTTTTGCCGGGCCAAGAGTTTTATTTCACGTCTGAACGTGGCAGCAAACACCGCAACATGACTCATTACCAGCGATACTCCAGCATAAATTGGCGCACCGGATGCCCGGGAACCTGCACCGGCTGGTGTGAGGTCAACAGCACAGCGCCGCCCGTTTCACAGTGCGTTGCGATACGCCTGGTCAGTGCCGCGATGGCGCTTTGATCCAGCGCGGTAAAGGGCTCATCTAAAATCCAGATCTGTGCTGTGGTCAACCACAGCCGGGCCAATGACACCCGGCGTTGTTGGCCAGCGGATAATTGCTGACAAGGAATATCTTCGAGGCCAGCAAGGCCAAGCTGCGCCAACAAAGCCCAGTCATCGGCCGGTGTTAGCGCAAAACAGGCGCGCCAGAAGGCCAGATTTTCCAGTGCGGTGAGCTGTGGCTGTACGCCGGCCAGATGACCGATAAAACACAGGTTTTCGGCATAATCATCGGCACTTTGCAACAGCGGTACCTGCTGGTAGCGAATGTCGCCATCATCCGGCTCAGCCAGACCGGCCAGCAGGCGCAATAATGAGCTTTTGCCCGCGCCATTTTTGCCGGCGATTTGCAGCACTTCGCCGGCATGCAACTGCAAATCGAGCTGTTCAAACAGCACTCGATCCTGACGGACGCAACTTAACTGGTGAGCGGACAATAACATCAGCAAAAACGACCTGTGGCCACGGAAAAAAACGCGGGCATATTAGCATATTGGCGTTAGAATACGAATGTGCGTTCACCATCCGGACAGGCTAAGCGCCTGAAATATGAACCAGATCAATATCGACAGTCTGCTGCAAATTGGCAGTGGTGCAAAAATTGAGCAAAGCCTGAAGCTGGACTCGTCGCAGCTGTATCAGGCTCTGCTACAAATCGGCCGCGACCAGGACGCCCGCCTCAGCATTCAGACACCACAAGGGCCGTTGCAAGTGGCACTGCCCACCAATACGGCGCAACAAATTCTGCAGACAGCGCAGCAACTGATAGCAGCTGCGACGCCCAACACAGCAGCAGCGCAAAACAGTGCTGATAACCAGACCCAGGCCGGCAGCAACCCGGCCACTGGCAAAGCGGTGGAAACCAAAGTTTTTGTGCAATTACAGCCACTGGGCACTGAGCAAATCCAGCTGACAGTACGTCTGGCCGGCAAAACGCTGACTATTCCATTGCAGGCCTCGCAGTTGCTGCAGTTGCTGCAGCAACCGGCGCCCGGCCCACAACAACATTTTAGTGTGCAGGCGCAGCAACAAACTGGCGGCCGGGCAGACCCGCTGAGCCTGCAATGGCCGGTACAGTTATCGCGCCTGGGTCAGCAGTTACAGATCCAACTCGGCCAGGGCCAGCTGCTACGCATTGATCTCGCAGCGTTGCCGGAGGCGAAACATTGGCCAGAGCAACAATTACAGCCGGGCCGGTTGCAGCTGAGCGCTGAACAGGGCCAGCTCAAAATCAGCTTACAGGCAGAACCGCAGCGTCAAAGCGCAGGCACAAAACCCCAGACCGGCCCGGCGGATGGCCCCGCGACTGTGCCTTTGCAACCCCGAGAGACGCCAGTCAGCCATAGCGTAGCACTGTTAAAACCGGCGATTGTCCAACAGTTATTACCGCAGTTAGCTAAAGCGAGCTGGCCAGAACAGCTCGGCAGCGACGTGAAACAGTGGTTAGCGCAGGCGAAAGTTCAGGGGCCGGCCCACAGTGTTCAAAGCTGGCAGTGGCAGTTAAAACAACCGGCAGCGCAGCAGATCCAGCTGGAATTAATCCCCCAGGCTGAATCCCGCCAGCTGAAACTGTCAGTCAGTGACATCAGCCGGCCTTTTCAGTTTTTGCCAGTGCAGCCGGGCATGACGGCAGCATCGGCGCAGTTGCAAACCGACAGCCGCGATTTATGGCGGCAGTGGCTGCCACTCAGCCAAAGCTCACCCGATGTGCTGGCGGACAGCCCGGCTTTACCGGCTGCAGTGCGGCAGGTGCTGCAGGAACTGCGCGCCCAACATCCTGATGCCGCCAAACTACAAAATCAGCAACAGCTGATGCAACAAATCAACGCTGCGCTGCAATTCAGCCCACTGCAAACACCGGCACAGCCCAACAGCGCCGCTGGCGGGCTGGCCATTGCTATCCAGCTGTTACTGGGCAGATTAGGCGCGCAATTGCCGGCCGAGCGCCAGAGCGCCCCGTCAAAAGACAAACTGCAGCAGCTGGTGGGCCAGCTCGATCGCAGCCAAAGCGCCCAGCTGTTGCGCCAGCTGTCCGGCCACAGCAGCCAGCTGCAAAGCGCGCAAATTGCCAATCTGGAGCAACAGGCCAGCCCGGCACAACCGCAAAAACCGGAGCAACTGCTGATCCAGCTGCCGCTGCTGCAAAACGGTGAAAGCCGCTTTGCTGAGCTGGCTGTCAGTGAACGCGAAGCCGATGGCAGCGACAACCGCAGCGGCCAACGCTGCTGGCAGCTGACGATGAAATTTGATTTAGGCAGCCAGGGTGAAATGCTGGTGCAGGTCCGGCTGATTGGCAAAGAGGTCAGTTTGCAGTTTTACGCCGACAATGAAAAAACGGTGCTGGATACCGGACAATTTTTACCGCTGTTTAAAGACCGTCTGACCATGCAGGGCTTACAGGTCGCCGAAGCCGGCTGTCAGCTTGGTAAAATCCCTGAACATCTGTATCAGCGCGGTACCAGTTTGTTGCAGGTCCGGGTATGAGTGACAGTATGAGCGACAAACCACAAAGTGCTGTCGCGCTGCATTATGACGGTAAAAATGCGCCAAAAATCATCGCCAAAGGCCACGGCGACCTTGCCGCCGACATTATTGCGCTGGCCCGTGAACATGGCGTACTGATCCATGAAGACGAACAACTCAACCAATTATTGCAACGGATGGAGCTGGGTGACCAAATCCCGCCGGAGCTTTATGTGCTGATCGCTGAACTCATCGCCTTCTCTTATGTGCTGCAGGGCAAATTTCCGGAAAATTGGGTCAATATTCATCAGAAGATTGATTTTAAAAGCTGAAGTCACAACCGCCTTCAGCGGTAAGAACCCGGTTCCAGTTCCTGATATTCCCAGGTTTCCAGCTGCTGCGCAATGACCAGCGCTTCAGCCTGTTGCTGATACTGCAGGGCAAGCGCTGGTTGCTGCAAAGCGGCATAAGCATCGGCCATTTGTTTGTGCCAGTCGTGATACTCGGGTTGCGGCGCCTGTTGCAGCAACTGCAGCGCCAGTTTCGCCTGTTGTTTTTTCAGCAGCACTTTTGCCAGTTGTACCCGTAGTTCCCTGCTACTGCCAGGTAACTTTTGCTCCGTTTGTTGCAAGATCTGTTCGGCCTGCGGCCACTGGTTAGTGATCCACAGATACTTGGCAATAGTGTAAGCCTGCAGCCAGTCATACTGATAACCGGCCCAGTGCGCGCGCCTCTTGGCAAAATAATCCAGCACATCGCCATAAGCCGGATATTTTAATAACGGTGCTAAATCAACAAAATGTCCGGCAAAATCCCACTGTAATGCGGCGGTGAGCGCTGGCAGCGCCATGCTGTAATGCGTCTCCGCCGGGAAATGAGCAAACTGCCATTGTAGCGTCGCCGGCGCCTGTTGCTGCAATTGACTGCGAAGTTCCTGCACGCCCATGCCGGCTTCATTGGCCAGGCTGATAAACAAACGCGACGCCGGCAATGTTGTCAACGCAGCGCGCGAAAAGCGGCTGATGATCGATTGATTGTCCAGCCAGACGCTTGGGCTCAAGGCATAAAACGCCGAATAACTGCCCTCACCTTGTAACAAGGCTTGTAAGCTCAATAATCCGCCCAGCGAATAACCCAATAAGGCTTGTTTACCGCTGGTTCTATACTGGGTGTTGATCACAGGCAGCAGCTCAGTGCGCAGGTACTGCAACATCGCAGCTGCGCCACCGGAACCGGGCAAATCGGCAGTCAGCCAGCTGGTTTTATGCTGGTAGTCACTGGTGCCGTTGGTGGCGACCCCTACCACAATCAGTGGTGCAATGCGGCCAGCCCGCGCCAGTTGCCGCACTGTGGCCGCGACATGCTCAAACTGAAAATCAGCGTCAATCAGATACAACACAGCATATCGACGGTCAGAACTTTGATAACGTTCCGGCAAGCTCAGCTGATAACGGCGCTGTTGCTGCAACACCTTCGAGAAATGACTGTGCTGGTGGTCGGCCATAGATGCCGCCGCCGCGGGCGGTAGCAGCAAAAGCGCGCTCAGACCAACGCAAAAGATCAGACTTTGGCGCCACAGCCGGGCTCCACTGTTGGCCCAACCACCTTTGTTACACATCATTGATATTCCTGTTACAGTCTGTCGGTACCGCATCATGCCATAGCAAAAAAATAAATTGAGTGAAAAATGCGTAGCTTAGCGGCTTCAGCTACTGGTCGGATCTCACAACAAGCAAAAAATGCGTCTAACGTTACAGTTCTGCCAAAACCACAGGAGGCCAATGATGAACGTACAAGAGCTTAAATTGGGTATGGTGTGCCAAAGCAAAAAAGGCGCTGGCGTGGTCAGCTGGATTGATGCACAGGACAGAGCCGTTTATCTGTCGGATTTACATGATCAGAGCCGGCATTTCGCGGTCAGCTTTGATGAATTACAGGACGAACCGCAAATTCATCAAAGCTCAGACATTTATTATTAGTGCTGTTGCTTCAGACAATAAACGCAGCCTGTGCTGCGTTTATTGTCATGGAATGCCGATCCTCAGATCCGCGTCCGGCTTTTGCCTTTAAACGGGGTTTTACCCGGTTTTTTATCTTTCACAGTGGCTTTGTCAGCCCGCGGTTTGGCCACCGGTTTTTCGCCTTTCTCGGCTTGTTTCTGGATCACCTGATGCTTGCGAACGGCTCTTTTAATTGACGCCATGCGACGGCGACGTTCATCACGGTCTTCAGCCTTGGCCAGCGTTTCGGTTTCCAGTGGCAGATGCACCAGTTTGCGCAGGTAGTTCACTTCATCAAGACCACATTCGGCATAACCACCGGCCGGTAAATGCTTCGGCAGCAGTAAATCGCCATAACGGATGCGGATTAAGCGGTTGACCACTGTGCCCTGCGACTCCCACATCCGGCGCACTTCGCGGTTGCGGCCTTCTGTCAGCACCACGTTAAACCAGCGGTTGACACCTTCGCCACCCATGGCTTTGACTTTCTTGAAGTTGGCTTTACCGTCTTCCAGTTCAACACCGGTGCGCAGGCGCTGAATAATAGCGTCGTTCACTTCACCAAATACCCGCACTGAGTATTCGCGTTCCACTTCAAATTTCGGATGCATCAGGCGGTTCGCCAGCTCACCATCAGTGGTGAACAGTAATAAACCTGAAGTATTAATATCGAGGCGGCCAATGGCTATCCAGCGCGCGCCACGGATATTGGGCAGGCGATCAAACACCGTCGGACGACCATCCGGATCGGTGCGGGTACAAATTTCACCCTCGGGTTTATGGTAGGCCACCACCCGGCAGACTTGTTCTTCTTCAGCGGCGATCTTCACCGCGTGGCCGTCAACCCGGACCAGTTGATTGGCATTGACCCGATCGCCCAAATGCGCCACTTTGCCATCAACCGTGACACGGCCGGCACTGATAAAAGTTTCCATTTCGCGGCGCGAACCGACGCCACTGCGGGCCAGGACTTTCTGTAATTTTTCACTCATGTTTGCGACTCCTCAGTCATCGCGACTGTGTTTAAGGATTTGGTGTTCTTAAGCATTTGCATTAAACAATGGCCCAAGCGGGGCCAGTTCAGGTAATGGCGGCAGCTGATCGAGCCGTTTCACGCCAAAATAATCGAGAAATTCTTTGGTGGTGGCATATAAACCCGGCCGGCCCGGCACTTCTTTGTGGCCCACCACTTTGACCCAACCACGGTCGAGCAAAGTACGCATAATCTGGCTACTGACCGACACACCACGCACTTCTTCAATTTCACCGCGGGTAATAGGCTGGCGATAGGCAATCAGCGCTAAAGTCTCCAGCACCGCCCGCGAATAACGCGGTGAGCGCTCTGGCCAGAGTTTGGCAAGATAAGGGCTCCACTCGGGCTTAGTCTGAAATTGCCAGCCGCTGGCGGTTTCCACCAAACCAATGCCACGGCCCTGATAATCCTGCTCCAGCCGCGTCAGCGCTGCCTGCAGCCGCTTTTTGCTGAGCTGGAAATCAGCCAGCACGGTTTCCAGCAATTCAGTCTGGCTCAGCGGTTTCTCGCTGGCAAATAAACAGGCTTCTAACAGCTGCACCAGCTGGTCATCCTGAATTTTTGTCGCCATCTGCGCCCCTTCTGTTCAGTCCGTCCGCAGCCACCCGTTCAGGTGGGCAAACACGACCGCTTATTATGCCAATTTGAGGTGGATCTGACCATAAGATTCCACCTGCGTCAGCGTGATGAGTTTTTCTTTGACCAGCTCCAGCACCGCCAGAAAAGTCACGACGACACCCTGCCGGCCTTCCTGTGGCGCAAAACACTGGCCAAAGGCCAACACCGGTTGCTGGCGCAACAATTCGAGAATGCGGCTCATCCGCTCCCGCGTCGACAGCTGCTCTTTTTTAATCTGATGATGCTGGAAATCTTTGGTGCGCTTGATCACATCCTGCAGCGCCAGCACCAATTCGGCGAGGCTCACTTCTGGCTCTATGACAAAAGGCGCAAAATTATCGGCTAATGCGGCATGGGTCTGGAAAAAATCGCGTTCTTGCCGAGGCACCGCATCAAGCTGGGTGGCAGCCAGTTTAAATTGTTCATATTCCTGCAGCCGTCGCACCAGTTCCGCACGCGGGTCCACTTCTTCGATTTGTTCTGCTTCACGTTTGGGTAACAGCAACCGCGATTTAATTTCCGCCAGCATCGCCGCCATCACCAGATACTCAGCGGCCAGTTCAAAATTCAGCTCCTGCATCAGGTTGATATATTCCATGTACTGCAGGGTGATTTCATTGACCGGTAAATCGACAATATCAAACTTGTGGCGGCGAATGAGATACAACAAAAAATCCAACGGGCCTTCAAAGGCCTCTAACAAGACTTCGAGCGCATCGGGCGGAATAAACAAATCTTCCGGCCGCTCCAGTACCGCTTCACCGCGGACAAACGCCAGCGGCAGCACTTGTTGCACGGTCAGCGAGCTGAGCGCCGCGGCTTCGGCCTGATTGGCTGCGGGCTGGTTTGCGACAGGCATAGACGGCGCTGTTACAGAAACGGTTGCACAGCACCGGCGCCTTCGCGCACCAGCACCGGATTGTCTTCAGACAAGTCGATCACCGTCGTCGGATTGCCGGCCAGAATACCGCCATGCAGGATTAAATCGACCTGACGCTCAAGCTGGTCACGCATTTCTTCCGGGTCGGATTCAGCAAATTCGCGGCCCGGTAAAATCAGTGAGCTGGACATCAGCGGTTCGCCTAATTCTGCCAGCAGTGCCAGCGCGATTTTGTGGTCCGGAATACGCAGACCGACGGTTTTTTTCTTCTCGTTAAGCAGACGTCGTGGTACTTCTTTGGTGCCGCGCAGAATAAAAGTGTAAGCGCCCGGCGTGTTGTTTTTAATCAGCCGGAACGCGGTATTTTCCACTTTGGCATAGATGGATAATTCGCTTAAATCACGGCACATAATAGTGAAATGGTGCTCGCCGCTGATATGGCGGATTTGCAGAATACGTTCCAGTGCATTTTTATCACCAAGCTGACAACCCAGTGCATAACCACTGTCGGTTGGATAAATCACCACACCACCTTGCTTGATGATATGCACAGCCTGTTTCATCAGCCGGCTTTGCGGCGTTTCCGGATGCACATAAAAAAACTGGCTCATGCCTCTATCCTTATTGCCTGTGGCAAGCATTGAAAATGACTGAAGATCAGCAGCTTAAAACGACTTAGCTGCCTTTTGCTACAGCTTAGCTGCAAAGTTGTGGCTTGTCAGAGCTTTCGGCTTGTACAAGCTCAGGCGAAGGTTGCGGCTCTGGTTGCGGAAAAAGCGCCGGAAATTGTTGCCAGACGGTGCGGATATCATCGGTCAGATAAAGCCCCCGGCCTAAATCGCTCCAGTCGGTTGGCTGATGGAAATCCGAACCTTGCGATGCCACCAGCCCAAATTGCTGACACAACACCCAGACATCGCGTTTTTGTACCGGCGTCAGCTGACAGCTTGCCACTTCGGCGGCATCACCACCGGCGCTAGCAAATTCACGCATTAACTTGGTCAGCCATTTGCCATTAAGGTTGTAGCGCAAAGGATGCGCCAGCACCGCAATACCACCGGCGTCGTGGATCCACTGCACCGCTTCCACCAGGCTCACCCAGTTATTCGGCACATAACCGGCTTTGCCGCGCGCCAGATAATGTTTAAATACCCCGGCCATCGAGCTGGCTTTGCCAATTTGCATCAGGTGGCGGGCAAAATGGGTGCGAGTGACAGCGCCGCCGTTGGCGAGCGTCATGACGGCTTCGAGACAATCCGGCACATTGTGTTTGGTCAGGCGCCTTGCCATTTCGCGGGCGCGTTCCAGCCGGCGCTCTTGCTGACTGGCGAGCCGCTGTTGCAGTTGGGGATCAGCCGGATCAATAGCAAGCCCAACGATATGGATCTCAAATTCGTACCAGCTGGTGGAGATCTCCACACCGTTCACCAGCTGCAATGGCAGCTGCTGTTCGGCGATAGCGGCATGGGCAGGCGCCAGGCCTAATAAGGTGTCGTGGTCAGTGATTGCCAGCACGTCGACTTTGCGCTCAATGGCTCTTGCCAATAAATCGGCAGGACTGAGCATACCGTCGGAGTAAAAAGTGTGACTGTGCAGATCAAATTTCATGAAAGACTCAATTGACGTGAAGCGCGACTATGCAGCCGCGCAGAATTGTCAATTGTGCCACAGAAGCGCTGCTGCGGCTATGTGCGATCCCCTTTGGCCTGCTCAGGCACAGTGCTGACAACGCAGCGCGAATGGCAGGAGTTTCAGCCGCGCTGGCGCAATCGCTTCGCCACATTGCTCACAGAGCCCATATTCGCCACGCTGCAGCCGGTCCAGCGCCAGATGCAGTTGCAACAATTCGCGTTGAAGTTGTTGCTCCAACTGCTGCAGCACTTCATCATTTTCGCGCTGTTGCGCCTGTTCGGCGCTGTCGGCGTCATGGTTCTGGCGTAAATCACGCTGCACGGCGCTTAAACGTTGTTGCAGCTGTTGTTGTAATTCCAATAACTGTTGGCGTGGTTCGGACATGGTCGGCTCCGTCGGCATCGGTGATGTCTTTAATCTACGCGGTTCTGCCATTGCCGTGTTGATCCAGCGCAAAAGCCGCAGCTGGACCCTTTTGAATAAACAGCCTTTCAGACGTCTTTACGCTTTTATTTTCAAATCCTGCCGATTTTTGCTTGACGCCGGCAGGCAAATTGCGGTTTTATAACCGCAAGACTTAACGTCAGACAAATAACCGGATACCCCATGCACCTTAACCTTATTCAGCTGACAACTCAGCCAATCATTTGGTGGTGGCATACTCCTTAACGGGCGTGTGTTGGTGGTGTATGCCAAAAAACCAAAGGCCCGTTTTCCAAAACGGGCCTTTGTCGTATCTGGAAGAACAAATTTTTAAAGCGTGGAGTAAACAATGAGCACAACAGCACTGATTTCCTGGCGATGGTGGCAATTTTCGAAGGGCAATTGTGGCCCGGCTTTGGATTATTGTCGTTTTTATTAAGGTCAGCTGACCGCCCGCATACAGAGACGCGGGTTTACAGGAAATTCCGGATGATTTTTAGTCATATCACACAAACACCGGGCGAAGTTGCATCTATTGCCACCGCCATCCCCTACCAAAGCGACGCTTTGGGTTGTTATCAGCAATTAAGCCGCCTGAGCCCCTACAGTCTGCTGCTTGAATCGGCAGAAATTGACAGCAAAGACAATTTAAAAACCTTGTTGTTACTCGACGCGGCGCTACGCATTGAATGCCAGGGCCTCGAAGTCCGGGTCGACGCCGTCTCCGACAACGGTTTACCACTGCTGCAATTTCTTCAGGACAAACTGCAAGGCCTGGCGCAGTTAACACGCAGTGCCAACAGCCTCAAAGTCCGCTTTAGCCGGCCAGACCTACTGTGCGATGAAGCCACTCGATTATTAGCGCCAACGCCGCTGTCAGTGCTGCGCACCTTACAACAAAGTTTATGCAGTCACAGCGACGAGCCTTTTGCGGTATTTTTAGGCGGTGTCATCGGTTATGACTATGTCGCCAGCGCCGAACTGCTGCCGGACGTGCCGGTCGGCAACAACGCCTGCCCGGATTTTGTGTTTTATCTGGCGGAAACGCTGTTAGTGCTGGACCATCAACGCCAACAAGCGCGCTTAGTTGGCAACGTGTTTTGTGGTGAACAGGCGATGCAAAGCTGTTTTGGCATTGGCAAACGCCTTGAGCAATTAAATCGCGTATTGCAAGGCGACTGCCAATTTAATCCGGCGCTGGAAGCGCGTCAGGCGGTCAGTGCCGACATGCTTAACGTTGATATCAGCGACGCGGCGTTCAGCGCTCAGGTCGAGCAGCTCAAACACAACATTGTTGCCGGCGACGTATTTCAGGTGGTACCAAGCCGTTGTTTCAGTCTGCCCTGCCCGTCGCCGTTGGCGGCTTATGCGCGGTTAAAACAACAAAACCCGAGCCCCTATATGTTTTATCTGCAAGACCCGGCTTTTGTGTTATTCGGCGCTTCGCCGGAGTCGGCACTGAAATTTGACGCCACCAGCCGTCAGGTTGAAATTTATCCGATCGCTGGCACCCGCCGCCGTGGTTTTAACGCTAACGGCCAGTTAGACCGGGACCTCGACAGCCGGATTGAACTGGAACTGCGGCAAGATGAAAAAGAAAAAGCCGAACATCTGATGCTGGTCGATTTGGCCCGCAACGACGTGGCACGCATCAGTGTACCTGGCAGCCGATATGTCAAAGAGCTGCTCAAAGTCGACCGTTATTCTTATGTGATGCATTTAGTTTCGCGTGTGGTCGGCACCTTAAAACCCGAACTCGATGCGCTGCATGCTTATCAGGCCTGTATGAATATGGGAACATTAGTCGGCGCGCCGAAAGTACGGGCGGCCGAGCTGATTCGTCAGGTTGAAGGCAAAAAACGCGGCAGTTACGGCGGCGCTGTCGGTTATTTATCCGGTAACGGCGATTTTGACAGCTGCATCGTCATCCGCAGCGCTTATGTGCAAAACGGCGTCGCCTCGGTACAAGCCGGCGCTGGTGTAGTGTTTGACAGTGTGGCGCAGGCTGAAACTGAAGAAACCCGCAGCAAAGCACAGGCGGTGTTAAGTGCCATTCTGGCGGCGCATGCGCCCGACAGTGTGCAAGCAACCAGCACAGGAGGTGCCGTATGAGCCTGGTGTATTTACTGGATAACAAAGACTCTTTTACTTACAACCTGGTCGATGAGCTGGCGCAGCTCGGCTGCACGCTGAAGCTGTATCGCAACACAGTGCCGGCAGCTTATATCTTCGACAAAATGTGTCAGGAAAGCGAACCTGTGGTGCTGCTGTTATCGCCAGGCCCGGGCGCACCCAAAGATGCCGGCTCGATGCCAGAGCTGATTCGTCTTTGTGCCGGCCGTTTTCCGATGCTGGGGATTTGCCTCGGTCATCAGGCCTTAGTTGAGCATTATGGTGGTGTCGTCGGCCGTGCCGGTGAAACCGTGCATGGCAAAACCTCGTTGATTGACCTCGCCGATCACGCGCTGTTTGCTGGTTTGCCGCGGCCATTTGCCGTGGCGCGATATCACTCCTTGATGGCGACTGAAGTGCCCGCTTGCCTGCAGGTAATTGCCAATTATCAGCATATTCCAATGGCGGTGCTGCACAGCGAACATAAAGCGCTGGGTTATCAGTTCCATCCGGAATCGATTTTGACCACCCAAGGCAAACCGCTGCTGGCACAAAGTCTGGCGTTTTTAACGCAAGGAGCGCAGGCATGACACAGCCATTGACCCCACGTGAGCTGGAACTGGCGACCGTCAGCCAATTGCTGAACCGCGAGTCATTAAGCGAAATACAAAGTGAAGCCTTTTTTGCCGCCGTCGCACGCGGGGATATTGACCCTATTGTGCTGGCGTCGGTACTGACGGCGCTGAAACTCAAAGGCGAAACTGCGCTGGAAATTGCCGGTGCCGCTAAAGCGTTTCGCGCTGCTGCCACGCCATTGCCAGCGACAGGCCTGCCCGTCATCGACTGCTGTGGCACCGGCGGTGATGGCAGCAATACCATCAATATTTCGACCACTGCGGCTATTGTCGCAGCAGCCATCGGCTTAAAAGTGGCGAAACACGGCAATCGCAGTGTGTCGTCGCAAAGTGGTTCCGCCGATTTATTAGAGCAACTGGGTATCGACATCCAGATGAACCCACAAACCGCCGCCCGCACGCTGCAACAGTCTGGTGTCAGCTTTTTGTTTGCGCCGGTGTATCACAGCGGCATTCGTCATGCGATGACTGTGCGGTCTGCACTAAAAACCCGTACTTTGTTTAATTTGCTCGGGCCTTTGTTAAACCCGGCCGCGCCTAAATTTCAGTTACTCGGCGTCTATGACAAAGCGCTGTGCCCGGTATTGGCACAAGCGCTGCTGCAGCTTGGCGTAGAGCGCGCCTGGGTGGTGCATGGCGAAGGCTGCGACGAAATTGCGCTGCATGGCGTCACCGACGTCTGTGAAGTACGCGACGGCCAGGTTCATCAGTTCCGCTTAACCGCCGCCGATTTTGGCCTCAAGCCTGTGCCACTCGAAGCACTACGCGGTGGCAAACCAGCCGAAAACGCGCAGGCGAGCCGTGATATTCTGTCAGGCAAAGCCCCGCAGGCGCATCGGGATGCCATCGCCGCCAATGTCGCGGCCATGCTGAAAATTTGCGGTCAGGGCGAAGATTTAGCCGCCAATACCCAGGCCGTGCTTAACCTGCTCGCCACAGATCAGGCAATGACCACCTTACAGCAGTTCCGGGAGGCCAGTCATGGCAACTAATTCAATAGCAACACCAGCTTCGACCACGGCTGCATCAGCCAAGCCGAACATTTTGCAAACCATCATTGCGCATAAAACCATTGAAGTGGCTGAGGATAAAATCGCGCTGCCACTGGAAAACTTTATCGCCGATGTGGTGCCAACCCAGCGCAATTTCCTCCAAGCGCTGACCGCGCCTGGCGCACGGTTTATTCTGGAATGCAAAAAAGCGTCACCATCCAAAGGCCTTATTCGTGCCAATTTTGATTTAAGCGAAATCGCCGGCGTCTATGGCAAATACGCCGATTGTATTTCGGTGTTGACCGACAAAAAATTCTTTCAGGGCAGCTACGACTATCTGCAGGCGATGCGCGATTTGGTCGACCAGCCGCTGCTGCACAAAGACTTTATCATCGACGAATACCAGATTTACCGCGGCCGCGCTTGTGGTGCTGATGCCGTATTGCTGATGTTGTCGGTGCTGGATGACGCTGAGTATCAGCAGCTGGCCGCGCTGGCGCACCGCCTGAACATGACAGTGCTGACCGAAGTCAGTAATGAAGACGAAACATTGCGCGCCGTGGCACTGAAAGCTGAACTGATTGGCATCAATAACCGTAACTTACGCACGCTGGAAACCGATTTAAACACCAGTTTCCGCTTGGCGCGGTTGGTGCCGCCGTCCACGCCGTTGGTCAGCGAATCCGGCATTTATTTTAACCATCAGGTGCGTCAGCTTGGTAAAGTGGCGACCGCATTTTTGGTCGGCAGCTCTTTAATGGCCGAACCTGATTTAGACCGCGCTGTGCACGCCTTAACCCGTGGTGAGCACAAAGTCTGCGGCCTGACCACGCCAGAGCAGGCGCAGCAAGTGGCGGCAGCCGGCGCTATGTTTGGCGGGCTGATTTTTTATCCGCCGTCACCGCGCTTTGTCACGATCGCTCAGGCCAAAACCATTCGCGACAGTGCACCACTGCGTTTTGTCGGTGTGTTTGTCAATGAAGCGCCAGCGCAGGTGGCCTTAGTAGCCCGTGAATTACAGCTGGCTGCAGTGCAGCTGCATGGTGACGAAGACGAAAGTTATATCGCCGGTTTAAAAACTTTATTACCCAAAGGCTGTGAGATTTGGCAGGCCTACCGGGTGAAAGACACGCTGCCGCAGTTTAGCCACAATGCCGACCGGATTTTACTCGATGCTTACCAGCCGGGCATTGCCGGTGGCACCGGTTTGTCGTTTGACTGGAACTTACTCGGCGAGCGCATTTTACATAAACCCGTGATGCTGGCCGGTGGTTTAAATCCCGACAACGTCCAGCATGCGTTAAAGACGGCCGCCAGCGGCCTCGATATGAATTCCGGTCTCGAATCGGCGCCAGGTATCAAAGATCCAGCGAAAATTATTAGCGCATTTCAACGTATCAGAGCTTTCAGTTTCGGAGAAACCAGTGATGACAGCACCCAAGCTTAACCCTTATTTTGGTGACTACGGCGGCATGTTTGTGCCGGAGTTATTAGTCCCGGCCCTGCTGCAACTCGAGCAGGCTTTTATTGACGCACAGCAGGATCCGGCTTTTCTGGCGGAATTCCAGCAGCTGTTAAACGAATACGCCGGCCGGCCAACGCCGCTGACGTTAACGCGTAATATTTCCCCTAACCCTTTGGTGAAAATCTATTTAAAACGCGAAGATTTATTACATGGCGGCGCGCATAAAACCAATCAGGTGCTGGGTCAGGCGTTACTGGCCAAGCGCATGGGCAAAAAAGACATTATCGCCGAAACCGGCGCCGGTCAGCATGGCGTCGCCACAGCGCTGGCCTGTGCGTTGTTGGGCCTGAACTGCAAAATTTATATGGGTGCCAAAGACATTGAGCGCCAGCAGCCGAACGTGTTCCGGATGAAACTGATGGGCGCGACCGTTATTCCGGTCACTGCCGGCTCCGGCACCTTAAAAGATGCGGTCAATGAAGCGATGCGCGACTGGTCCGCCAGCTACGCCACCAGCCATTATCTGCTGGGTACTGCGGCCGGCCCACATCCGTTCCCGACTATTGTGCGCGAATTCCAGAAAATGATTGGTGAAGAAGCCAAACAACAAATCCTTACGGCCGAAGGCAAATTGCCGGACGCGGTGCTGGCTTGTGTCGGCGGCGGCTCCAATGCCATCGGCATGTTTGCTGATTTTATCAAAGAAGAAGGTGTGCGGCTCATTGGCGTCGAACCAGGCGGTATGGGTATCAATACCCATCAGCACGGCGCGGCGCTCTCCACCGGCAGTTTTGGTATTTTGCATGGTGCATATACCGCCATTATGCAAACCGCCGACGGTCAGATTGAAGAGTCTTATTCGATTTCCGCTGGCCTCGATTATCCTGCGGTGGGTCCGCAGCATACTTATCTATCCTCCATTGGCCGCGCCGAATATGTCGCCATTAACGATGATGAAGCGTTAGAAGCCTTCCAGCTGTTGGCGAAATCTGAAGGCATTATTCCGGCGCTGGAAAGCTCACACGCCTTAGCGCACGCGTTAAAAATGGCCAAAGCCGCCACAGAGCCAATGGTGCTCTTGGTGAATTTATCTGGCCGTGGTGACAAAGACTTAGGCCATGTGATGTCCGTGCTGTCGGCACAGGCGGCAAAAACTACAGGGAGTGCCCACTGATGCAACGTTATGACCAGATGTTCAGCCGTTTAAAAGCCGCGGATCAGGGCGCTTTTGTGCCATTTGTCACGCTCGGTGACCCGACCGCGGAATTGTCTTTTGACATCATCAAAACGCTGGTCGACAACGGCGCCGATGCGTTAGAACTCGGTATCCCGTTCTCCGACCCTATCGCGGACGGTCCGACCATTCAGGGTGCGAATATCCGCGCTTTGGCTGCCGGCGTCACGCCAGCGGATGCTTTTGCCATCATCGCCAAAGTACGGGCTTATGCACCGGACCTGCCAATTGGCCTCCTGCTGTATTCAAACTTAGTGATGGCGCGTGGCATCAGCCATTTTTATCAGCAGGCCAAAGCCGCAGGCGTTGATTCGGTGCTGATTGCCGATGTGCCATTAATTGAAAGCCGGCGCTTTCGCGAGGCCGCACTGGCTGCCGACATCGCGCCGATTTTTATTGCGACGCCAAACGCCAGCGATGACACCTTAAAAGAGCTCGCCTCTTATGGCCGTGGTTACACTTATTTGTTATCACGCGCCGGCGTCACTGGCACAGAAACCGCAGCGGCAATGCCGGCAGATGCGATGCTGAGCAAACTCAGCAGCTACCATGCAGCGCCTGCGCTGCTCGGTTTTGGTATCTCCAAACCTGAGCACGTCAAAGCGGCGCTCAATTCAGGTGCCGCCGGTGCTATTTCTGGTTCGGCCATTGTGCAACTGATTGAAAAACATCTGGCAGAACCTTCGGTGTTATTACAACAACTGGGTGATTTTGTCCGGGGCATGAAAGCGGCAACACAGCGCTAGTTGATTATGTCGAAAGTAAAAAGGCCTGATATTTCAGGCCTTTTTCTTGGTGACAACGCTGATTATCAGTGATTAAAAAAACCAGCGCATTTTTTCACGCCGTTTTTGGTCAGATAAAACCGCGTGCAGTTGGTGTCATAACTGCTGCCGGTCGCAGTGATTTGCCAGCCGGACAAATACACCGTATTTAAATGCACCCAGCTGCCGTTTTGTTTCAGGCTCCAGTGCTGGTGCGGCCCGGTTGACGACCCACCGTTACACAACGCCTGCGGTTGGGTATTGGCAGGATTGGCGATTTTGGTATTTTTCGCCACATTGGCGCCGGTGTTGTACTGGATGTTCATCAGATGATAATAAGTGGTCGACCAGCCGCCACTATGCACCACTTCGGCAAAACAGGACGAATGGCGTTTAAAACTGCCAGCCGCTGAGGCCGCCACCCAGGTATTGGACTGATTGCTGCCCCAACCGCCACCGATGCTCATATCCAGCGACGACATCGGATAATTGCCGCTGCCGGTATTGGTATGGGCGCCGCCGACATGCCAGCTTTGCCCAAGCGGAAACGGAAATTGCAGGAACCCATTGGCAGGACCGGCCAGCGTATCGATATCCTGCACGCTGCTATCCGGCATTTGCGTGTCCTGCATGCTGCGATCTGGCGCTGGCAGATAAGATTCGGCAAATAACTGCTGATAACGCTGGCTGAATTGCGCCAATTTGTTGTGTGCAAACTGGGCCCGCTCTGCGTTTTTATTTGGTTCAGCATCAAACAGATAACTCAGTGCTGCGGCTGGCGCCGTGGCAAATTCACTGACCGCAGCCTCGCGCTGATACAGCCGCGTAGCCAGCTGATCCGCCACATCCTGCAACTGCGCACTAAAACCATCGGCGCTGCTCAAACCAACCAGCGGTTGCTGCAACTGCGCCGGATCGGGCTGGCTAATGAGCTGACTCTGCAAATCAATCAAGGTCAGTAACACCCGCGGACTGATGCTGCTGTAACCGGCCCAGTGCGAAATCACTTCGGCATAAGGCAACAAATGCGGGGCCTGGCTGGCCAGATATTGCTCGATATCAAAGTGAAACATTTCGTCGTAGCTGTAAATCAAAGCGCTGCTGGCGGGGTTCAGCTGCGGCAACCGGGCGTCCGGGGTTTCACTGGCGCAAAGCGCCGGTGCAGATAACAGCAGGACAAAGCAAAACGGGGTGATTTTATGTTTGATGTGCATGATTGAGCCTCTTTGTTCCATGTTCAGGCGCAGCAAAACGCTGCTTGCTGAGCCTAACAAAGGGAAAAAAGCCGGCATGCTGGCGGACCAAATATCAGTAAAAAGTCGGCGGTTTATCACAGGATTATCAAAACGCGGTCAATCGGGTGCGCCGGCCCCTGCTCTGAACACGATCGCACTGTACGAACTGTTGCTCGCCTATGGCTGCGGTTTTGCCGGGGCAGTTTTTTGCTCTGCCGGTAAATCGACAATGTCGACTTTGCCTTCTTTCACCTGCTGCCTTTTACGCAGCATCTGTAACTGATGTAGTTGTTTATCATCGAGGCGCAGCGGATTGTTGATGGCGCTCAGCTCACCTTTGCGCTTAGTGGTGTCCATGACAAATTCGGCATCGATACTGCGGCTATTGGCTTGGCGGACAGTGCCGAAAATATCGGCAATGCGCCAGTCGTTGATATCAGTGCTGACCACATCGGTTTTGGCCAGCACATCCTGCTCATCGACGTTAACATACTGCTGCAGATGCGATTTTAAGTCATAAGGGAAATTCGGGAAAAACGCCTGATGGCGCTGATAAAATCCGGAAGCGCGAAAGCTGGTGCCATATTCCGGATAAGAACCACGACTGGTGTTGACGAACTCCACGGCGTTTTCTTTCAGCTGTGTTTTGAGGTCTTTGCCGGTAAAAGGCTCGCTGCGGATACTGGGGCCGCTGATATAACCTTCATAAAAACCATAAATCACGTCAGTGCGTCCGGCCGCCAGCGGCAGTACCTTGTGAAATTTAATGTCAGTCAGGCTCAGCGTTTCATCACCGAACCGGTACAGCCGCTGCGTGGCCCAGGGCTGTTCGCCTTGATACAAATCATCTAACACTTTCTTCGGATACAGATGGGCGATATGGTTTATCACCAGCACATTGTGCAGATTCAGCCAGTGGGCCAGCTGTTCGTCTGTGCTGCGGCTCGCCAACAGCTGCGGTGATAACGCCAGCATATCGTCCCGCACCTGCCTGAGCGCGGGCAACAACTCCGGATATTTGACAAAAGCTTCAAACAAAAACCGGTTGCCATCATAAGAACTGCGCCGGATCACTGATTTGATCCGGCTATTGATATCGGGGGAGTCTGTGGAATAGTTGTAACGCACCGGCGAACCGGTTGCCAGCACGGCTTTTTGCAATAAATCGTGATAACTGTATTGGCCGGCAGGTGCCGCGATTGTTGATTCTGCGCCGACTGGCTCGGTATTTGTCGTCAGCGCCTGCGCCGGACACACCATGCAACCCAATAACCACCACAGCGCAGCGTTTTTCCCTGATGTCATTGTTCATTCCCTCGCCTGATTTTCAACCAATATGAAACATTAATAATACAGATGCAACAATACGCCAATTGCCAGCTGCAATTTTTTTTGCTTATACTGCGCGCACTTGTCGGAGTGCCCACTGGGCTGAGACCGCGAAAGCGGATACCGTTGAACCTGATCAGGTTAGAACCTGCGAAGGGAAACAAGGGGATCACTGCAACCCTGGTGCAATAGATCCATACAGTGCCAAACCTTTGAGAGAAGGCCTTGCTGTATGCGAACGCGTACCGGATCTGCAGTTGTCTGTGCTGTTGGATTTTTCACCGGCGTCTGTCGCTGGCTATTCCATTGGCACGGGCTTTCTATCAAATGGGTGTCGCCCCCGGCGCTTTAATGCAGCCGGTACAGCTCACACATCTGCCCCACTCCGGACAAGCAACTCAACTTTATTGGAGCTTGCTATGTCTGACTGTACTACCACAACAAAAATCACTGCAGCACCGGCCAGCCGTCGCGATAAACGCGAAGCGGCGCGCCAGTTTATTGCCGACTTTAAAACCGCCGCTTATACCGGTTCCCGCCGGATTTACCTGCATAGCGCTGATGACTCGGGTCACCAAATTGCTAACGGCACTGTTGCGGTGCCTTGCCGTGAAGTGGCGTTACATCCATCACCGGATGGCAGCGCCAATGCGCCGGTCTCCCTCTATGACTGCAGCGGGCCTTATGGTGATGCCGGTTATCAGGCTGATGTCAGCCGCGGTTTGCCAAAACTTCGGGCGGGCTGGATTGCTGCACGAGGTGATACCGAGCCTTGCGCTGCGCCCCTGTCGGCCTTAGCGGTGGAACTGGATGCACAACAAGGCCAGTTTAGTCATGCGGTACGGCAGGCGCGGCCCGGTTGTCGCCCGACTCAGCTGGCTTATGCCCGCGCCGGCATCATCACGCCGGAAATGCAGTTTGTCGCGCTGCGGGAAAATATGGCGCGCGCGGCGCAGCTGCAGGCCGCCAGCGATTTAGCGCCACAACATGCCGGTGAAAGTTTTGGTGCCGGTATTGCGGCACAAATCGACGCCGAATTTGTTCGCAGCGAAATCGCCGCCGGCCGCGCCATTTTGCCGGCCAATATCAATCACCCGGAAGCCGAGCCGATGATTATCGGCCGCAATTTTCTGGTTAAAGTGAATGCCAATATCGGCAATTCGGCGGTCAGTTCCAGTATCGAAGAAGAAGTCGAAAAGCTGCTGTGGTCGGTGCGTTGGGGCGCCGATACTGTGATGGATTTATCCACCGGCCGGCATATTCACCAGACCCGCGAGTGGATTTTACGTAACTCACCAGTACCGATTGGCACAGTGCCGATTTATCAGGCGCTGGAAAAAGTGCGTGGTGATGTGGAAAAACTGAGCTGGGCGCTGTTTCGCGACACGTTAATTGAACAAGCCGAGCAAGGCGTCGATTACTTCACCATTCACGCGGGTGTACTGAAAGATTTTATTCCGCTGACGGCAAAGCGCATCACCGGCATCGTCTCACGCGGCGGCGCTATTCTGGCGCAGTGGTGCCAACTGCACGACAGCGAAAACTTTCTGTATCAGCATTTTGCCGAAATTTGTCAGATTTGTGCGCAGTACGACGTTTCGTTAAGCCTTGGCGATGGCCTGCGCCCCGGCTGTGTCGCCGACGCCAATGACGCCGCGCAGTTTGCCGAACTGCGCACCTTGGGCGAACTGACCAAAATCGCCTGGGAATATGATGTGCAGGTGATGATTGAAGGCCCGGGCCATGTGCCGCTGCAATTAGTGCAGGCCAATATGACCGAGCAGCTGCAACATTGCCACGGTGCGCCGTTTTATACCTTGGGCCCGCTTATCACCGACATTTCGCCGGGCTATGACCATATCGCCTCCGGCATCGGCGCGGCGCTCATCGGTTGGTTTGGCTGCGCCATGCTGTGTTATGTCACGCCCAAAGAGCATTTGGGCCTGCCGGATAAAGAAGATGTCAAACAAGGGCTGATCGCCTACAAAATTGCTGCGCATGCCGCCGATTTAGCCAAAGGTCATCCCGGCGCGCAGCTACGCGACAACGCCTTGTCCAAAGCGCGTTATGAATTCCGTTGGCTGGACCAATTTCATTTATCACTCGATCCCGACACCGCCAAAGCCTATTACCAGGCGGCGCTGCCGGAAGGTGCCGACACTGAGTTCTGCGCCATGTGCGGGCCCAAATTTTGTTCAATGAAACTGAACCAGACCGTCAAAGCCAGCACTTTAGCCACACAACCGCTGGAGCACACCGATGCACCTGCCTGAACCTGGTTTGATCTGGCTCATCGGCGGCTCGGACTGCAGTGCTTTGGCCGGCATTCAGGCCGACCTCGCCACCGCGCAGGATTTGCAAGTGCCGGCTGCCACTGTGCTGACCGCCGTAACCGCACAACACAATGGCGCGGTGCTGGCGGTCAATCCGGTAACGCCTGCGGTGCTGCAATCGCAACTGGATGCCCTGACGGCCCCTGGCCAGGTGCTGCCGGTGGCGATAAAAATAGGGCTGGTGCCGGACAGTGGCACGCTGGAGCTGCTTGTCGACTGGCTGCGTCGCTTCAGGCAACAACAGCCGCAGGTCTGGATCATTGTCGATCCGGTGCAAGTGGCAAGTAGCGGCGGCGCCCTGCAACGCTTGAGTCCGTCCGCGTTTGCGCCGTTATTGGCGCTGACCGACATCTTAACGCCGAATTTGCCAGAACTGCGTGCGCTGGCTGGTTTACCCGCCGCTGCGGAGCCAAAGCTGGCGGTGCATTTACTGCTGGCCGCCGGTGTCAAAGCCATCTGGTGTAAAGACGGCCACGGCAGCGGCGAGCTGCTGCAAGAACAGTTGTTCCTGCATCCGGCGGCCACGCCGGCGTTTAAACTCTGGCCGGCACAGACGCTGAACAACACACTGGCGGCCGGCACGCCGCAAAGCGCGCTGCAACTGGAAAAACTGCGGATAAGCGGGCGTTGGCGCGGCACCGGCTGCAGTTTTGCCACAGCGCTGGCCTGTGCTTTGGCGCAGCCGATGTTGTTGCCCGACGCACTGGTGCTGGCGAGTCTTTACTTACAGCAATGCCTGCAACGCCCGGCCACTGCCCGACAACAACTGCAAAGAGCTGGCTGGCCGCTGACGCTCCCGCCGGAAGCACGCCTCTGCCTGCGTGGTCCGCTGGCCGGTGCTGCGCTGACCGCTACTGGTTTTGCGCCGCTGGCGCAGGCGCCCGGTATTTACCCGGTGGTTGGCAGTTTCAGCCAGTTGTTTGCCGTTGCCGCCGCAGGCGTTCGCACTGTGCAACTGAGACTGAAAACCAGCGTTGGTGCCCAGCTGGTCCAGGAGCTTCGCGCCGCCATTGCCTTTGGCCAGCAACATCAGCTGCAGCTCTTTATCAATGACCACTGGCAACTGGCGCTGGAACTTGGTGCTTATGGTGTGCATCTGGGGCAGGAAGATTTACATGACGCGGACCTTGGCGCACTGCAACAGGCCGGCCTGCGGCTTGGCATTTCCACCCACGGTTATCTGGAGCTGCTGCAGGCGCTGCAGCTGCGACCTTCTTACATCGCGCTGGGCCATGTGTTTGCTACCCCAACCAAAGACATGCCGTCCATCCCGCAGGGGCTGCGTCTGCTCGCCCGCCAGCAGCAACTGTGTCAGAGCCAGCAGATCCCGGCCGTGGCCATTGGTGGCATCAATGCGGCGCATCTGCCAGCGCTGCGGGCGATGGGCCTGTCCGGCACCGCGATGGTGCGGGCTGTCGTCGACAGCGCCGATCTCAGCGACACTTGCCGGCAACTGCTGGCGCTGTGGCAACAGCCATTGTCAGCGGAGGGTCAGTATGCACACTGAGACCCGACTGTCAGATGCCGAATTTATCCGCTACAGCCGCAGTCTGATGCTGGGCGAGACCGCCGAAGCCCGGCAGCTGCGGCTGAAGCAGGCACGGGTGCTGGTCCTTGGGCTTGGCGGGCTGGGTTGTCCTGTTGCAACCACGCTGGTCAGTGCCGGCGTGGGCGCACTGACGCTGATTGATGGCGATAACGTCGAATTGTCCAATCTGCCACGCCAGCAGCTATACCAGACCAGCGATATCGGCAAACCCAAAGCTGAAGTTGCCGCAGCGCGGCTGCGCCAGCACAACCCACACCCGCAGCTGCAGGAGGTGCAAGGCCGGCCGGATGAACAAAGGCTGCGGGAACTCGCCGCCGATTGTGATGTGCTGGTCGATTGCAGCGACAACCTGCCGACCCGGCTGCAACTGAACCGGCTGGCGCGCGAAACCGGCAAACCGCTGTTTGCCGGCGCCGTCAGCGGTACTTCAGCGCAGCTGTATCTGCTGAATCAGTACAGCGCCTGTTATCAATGTCTGGTCGACCCCGACTGGCAGGTGCTGCAAAACTGCCGAAGCCTGGGCGTGGACCCGGCGCTGGTGACGTTGACCGCCCAGCAGCTGGTCTGGTTGTTGTTGCAGTATTTACAGACTGGACCCACTGACGCCTCAGACGCAGTGCCCTTCGGCCAGGCAAATTCAGTACCCTTCGGGCCCGCAAACCCAATCCCCTTCGGGCAGGCAAATCCAGTGCCTTTCGGACACTACGGCCGCTTCGCTGCAAGTGGCAATCACATTGGTTTTCACTGGTACCCGCTTCACGCCAACCCAGGCTGTGCCTGCTGTGGTACGGCTCAACAAGGAGCAGTTTGATGCTGTATATCAATCAACAACAAAGCCCGCTGCAAGCCGCCACGCTGGCAGACCTGGCGCAGCAGCTGGCACTGCCGCCGCAGGGCGTGGCGCTGGTGCTGAACCGCCAATTGCTGCCGCGGGTGTTGTGGGCACAAACGCCGCTATCAACAGAGCAGGACCACCATATCGAAATTTTTCAGCTGGTTGCCGGAGGTTAAGATGCTGACAATTGCCGGAAAGACCTTTCACTCGCACTTGCTGCTTGGCAGCGGTAAGTTTCAAAGCGCTTTGCAGATGCAACAAGCCGTGCGGGCCAGTGGCACTGAACTGGTGACACTGGCACTCAAACGCCTGCAACCCGGCGCGCCGCTCGATGATGTATTCAGTCCGCTGCAGGCGCTTGGCGTGCAGTTATTACCCAATACCTCGGGCGCCCGCACGGCAGAAGAAGCAGTGCAAGCCGCCCTGCTGGCGCGTGAAGCGGTCGGCACCCACTGGCTGAAATTAGAAATCCATCCGGAGCCAAAGTATCTGCTGCCGGACCCGCGGGAGACGCTCAAAGCGGCCGAGCAGCTGTGCAATTTGGGTTTTGTCGTGTTGCCTTATTGCAGCGCCGACCCACTGCATTGCAAACAGCTGGAACAAGCCGGCTGCGCCGCTGTGATGCCGCTCGGTGCACCGATTGGCTCCAATCAGGGCCTGCAAAACCGCGCCATGCTGGAGATTATTATCGAGCAGGCCAATATCCCGGTGATTATTGATGCCGGCATCGGTGCGCCGTCAGACGCGACGCTTGCGCTCGAACTGGGTGCCAGCGCGGTGCTGGTGAATACCGCGATTGCCTCAAGCGCAGATCCGGTGCTGATGGCGCAGGCGTTTCGTTTGGCGGTGGAGGCCGGCGTACTGGCGCAGCAAAGTGGCCTTGGGATAAAACAGACCCGAGCGCAGGCCAGCAGCCCGTTAGAGCCGGGATTTGCTCAGTTATTGGCGGGGTTGTCCTGATGCCAATCTCAATCGCAAAACAAATTCCTGAACCTTTCCAACTAACCCAACAGCAATTTGACAGCCTCAAAGCACAAAGTTGCCTGCCGGACCGGGCGGCAGTACAACGGGCGCTTAACAGTGCAAAACCGACCTTTGCTGACTTACAGGCGTTATTAAGCCCGGCCGCAACCGAATTTTTACCGCAGATGCTGGCGCGAGCCACGCAGCTGAAACGCCAGCGCAGCGGCCGCACCCTGTCGTTGTTTGCCCCGCTCTACCTGTCGAATCTGTGTAGCAACGAATGCAGTTATTGTGGTTTTTCCCGAAGTGTGGCGGTAAAACGGCGCATTTTAACCGTCGACGAAGCATTGCTGGAAACCGCCACCATTCAGGCGCTGGGGATAGCGCAAATCCTGCTGGTGACCGGTGAACATTCCCGTAAAGCCGGCGTCGATTATTTACTGCAAGTGACGCAGGCGCTGCGCCCGCAGGTAGCCAGGCTGATGCTGGAGTCACAGCCGCTTGATGTCAGTGATTATCAGCAGCTGCGCAGCGCCGGTATCGATGCGGTGATGCTGTATCAGGAAACTTATGACCCGCAAAGTTACGCCCGCCATCATACTTTTGGCGCCAAAGCCGACATGGCCAATCGGTTGGCTGCACCCGCACGGGTGGCTCAGGCCGGCATCGCCCAGCTTGGGATGGGCGTATTGCTGGGCCTGAGCGACTGGCGCACCGACGTGCTGGTGCTGGCGCAGCATCTGCGCTTTTTGCAACAGCACTGGTATCAGCTGGCGTTTAGCGTGGCGCTGCCCAGGTTAAAACCCTGTGCCGGCCAAAGCACGCAGCACAGCGGCGTGTCAGACCGCGATTATCTGCAGCTATTGTGTGCGCTGAAAATTTTTGCGCCTGAGCTGAGCCTGAGTATTTCCACCCGCGACAGCCCGGCGCTTCGCGACTTATTGCTGACCAGCATTGCCTGCAGCGCCAGCGCCGGCAGTAAAACCCAACCCGGTGGTTACGCGGTGGCGCCGCAAAGCCTGGCGCAGTTTAGTATCGACGATGAGCGCAGCCCGGCAGATATTGCGGCGATGTTGCGAGCGAGTGGTATTGCGCCAGTTTGGCAGGACTGGCATCCGCTGCTAGGGCGTTAAGAGCAGAAGCGCTCGCCGGCCTGAGGAAATTCGCGAAAAATCGCCGGCGAACTGATGTTGGCGGGAACTCATCGCGCCCGGTGCTGGTCAATCCCATCTGTTTTGGGTATAAGAAACCTTGTAGTACTGACATCGGGAGCGCTGTGTTGTTAAAGCCTGATCATTTGCGGTTTGTTGCCGCCTCTGCCTTGTTGTGGGCTTTTAGCAGCGCAGCTGCCGACAAAACCGTGTTAACCGACGTGGTGCTGGCGCACCATGCCGCGGTGGTGCATCCACTGAACTGCACCATCACAGCCCCACAAAGTTACCGCATTTCCAGCCACGCTACCGCCGAACTGCTGCAGATGTTACCGGTTGGCAGCTCAGTTAAAAAAGGTCAGCTGGTCGCCAAACAGGACGACGCCTACCTGCAACGGCAAATTAATCTCATCAAAACCGACATTGAATCAGCGCGGGTGGCGAAAAATTTTGCCAGTGAAGAATTTCACCGGATGAACCGGCTGAGCAAATCCGGCCTCACCGCCGCCAGCGAAATCAATAATCTGAAGTTTCAGCTCGACAGTTCAGAGCTGAAAATCCAGCGGCTGGAGCAGGAACTGCAGCTGGCGCAAATGAAACACAAACGCTTAAGCCACTTCGCGCCTTTTGATGCGCAGGTGATGAGTGTCAGCTCCGAACCCGGCTCGCAGCTCGTCGAAGGTCAGCCCATCATGCAGCTACTGTCGACGCAAAATAAACAGCTGGAATGTTTGTTACCGGTCATCAGCTACAGCAGCAATGCCGAGCTGCAACGCCATCAGTTTATTCTGCAAGGCAAGCCGCTGAAACTGCGGGAAGTCAGCCAGCAGCTTGATGCGAAAGCCGAGCATCTGACTTTGTATTTTGACCACCCGGCGCAGGATCGCAGTAACTTACTGGTCGGTCAGGTGCAGATTATCGATATGCAAGTGCAATCCGACACTATCACCAAAGTGCCAAATGAAGCGATTGAACTGGAAGGTGAAGTATTCCGCACCTGGAAAGTGACAGCCGACAATCACGTTGAACGGGTGCCGCTGAAAATTTTGTCGACGTTGGATACGCATTACATCGTGGAATCTGCGCTACGCCCAGCCGACAAAGTGGTGATCCGTGGTCAACATGGCCTGCAAAATGGCCAGGCGGTGAATGTAGAATCTAAGCCCGAAGGCGGTCGCAGCGTGCTGAATTATGAATAATGCCAGAACGCGCAGCGATGGCTGAGCCAGACGGCGCGAAGCACCTGCCACAGCAACTGACCAGTCATTTCTGGCTCTATCAGCTGGCCGGCTGGAGCCTGTTTGCCCTGCTGCAACTGCTGATTGTCGCCAGTGATGAGCCGCTGACGCTGCACACCCTGTTACCGGCGCTGTTATTGCTCGTGCTGGCGCTTGGCGGCACTGTGCTGCTGCGGCCCCATTATCAGCGCTGGCGCCGCCGGCCACACAGTCAGCTGCAGACGCTGGGTTTGTTGGTGTTCAGCACCCTCGTCGCTGCGCTCAGCGTTGATGTGCTGCACTATTGGATGTTATGGCCATTGGCGCAGTTGCCGGTGCTGTGGCAGTCGGTGCCTTTTGACTGGTTTGATGCACAACCGCTGGGCTCTAAAGCACCGCTGCTGGCGCTGTTGTATCTGTTCTGGAGTATGTTGTATCTGACTTTAAGCCGCCAGCTCGATTTACGCCGCAGCGAACAGCTGCGCCAGACGCTGGAGCGCAATATGATACAAGCGCAGCTCAGCAGTTTGTTAGCGCAGCTCAGCCCGCATTTTATGTTCAACTGTATCAATAATATCCGCGCGCTGATCCTCGAAGATCAACAAAATGCCCGGCTGATGCTGAGCCATTTTGCTGATTTACTGCGCTATCAGATTCAACCGCAGACCCAGGCTCTGGTGCCGCTGGCGCAGGAGCTGTCAGTGCTGGATGACTATCTGGCGTTATTACATATTCAATATGAACAGCGTCTGCAATGGCGGCTGCAGCTGGCGCCCGAGTGTCAGCAGCGGCTGGTGCCGAGGCTGGTGTTGCAGTTGTTGGTCGAAAATGCGGTAAAACATGGCATTGGAAAGCGCCGGGATGGCGGTTGTATCGAGATCTTGATCCAGACGCTAAGCGACTCACAATGGCTGCTGCAAGTCAGTAATCCGGGGCAACTGGCTGCGCCCGCTGCTGCCCCCACTCAGGCCGCAGCGCCACAGCCGGACAACACCGGCACCGGCTTAACCAATTTACGCCAACGGCTGCAGTTGTTATATGGCGCAGCGGCCCAGCTGAACCTGGTGCAGGACGCGGATTGGGTGCGTGCACAGCTGTATCTGCCACTGAATACCCCGCTACTGCAGGAGTCTGTCTGAATGCGTTGTGTCATTGTTGAAGATTCACGGCTGGCCCGGCTGGAGCTGAAAAACCTGCTGACAGCGCATCCGCAGCTGCAGCTGGTTGGTGAAGCCGCCAATCTGCCCGATGCCAAAGACCTGATTGAACAGACGCAGCCTGATTTGATTTTGCTCGATATTGACCTTGGCGGCGACAGCGCTTTTGATTTATTGGCGCAGCTGGTGTTTGTTCCGCGCATTATTTTCACCACAGCTTTTGCCGAACATGCGCTGCAGGCGTTTAATTATCCGACGGTGGATTATCTGTTAAAACCGGTCAGTGCGCCGCGTCTGGCGGCGGCACTGGCAAAGCTGAGCTGGCCTGTTGCCGACACGGCCTCCACTCTCACAGCCGCCGCTGAACCTGAGTCAGCAACGACTGAGCCGGCGCCGTCGGGTGCTTTATTAGATTTAGACGCCAGCTTTTTTGTCAAAGACGGTGAACGTTGTTTTCTGCTGCGCCTTGGTGATGTTGAACTGTTTGAAGCGATTGGCAATTACAGCAAAGTCTGGGCTGGCGCTCAGGCGCCGCTGGTGTATCGATCGCTTGGTAATATCGAACAGCGCTTAGCGCCCGGCTTGTTTTTTCGCGCCAACCGCCATCAGCTGGTCAATCTCAAAGCCATTCGCAGCATCGACGCCTGGCTCAATGGCGGTTTGTTGCTGCAGCTAAGCTCCGGCCAGCAGGTGGAAGTATCACGCCGGCAAAGTACCTTGCTACGTCAACAGCTGAGTTTATAGTGCAGCGCCTGGGGCTACCTGCGCTCAAAGCAATAAAAAACGCCGTGCTGCAACACAGCACGGCGTTTTTAGCCTCAAGCGTTTAGGGCGTCGGTACCACTTTTTTCCCGGTCTGCGCTGGAAAACCACGCATCATCAGCTGCATTTCGGTGCCGGCCGGGTTAAAGCTCAGGTAAGTAAAATCACCCTGCAGATAAAAGCGCCCCTCTGCCGTTGGGATGAGCGTGACCTGCGGCATCTCCGGCGCCTGATACACCAACTCGTTACCCTGTTGCCGGATCTGATGCACAGCACCATCAGCAAACTGATAACTGCCGGATAACACCTTTAAGCGTTGCGGCTTGAGCGCGATAGCTTTGGGTGCAAAGGGTTTGCCAATCGCGATGGCTGCCAGTTTCAGCGCCAGGCTATAAGTGTCGGCTTCTGCGCTGTTGGCCAGCACTGTCACATACACCTGCTCAGACGGAATGCGGATGATATAAGAAGAAAAACCTTCAATACCACCGCTGTGTTCCTGCGTCGGCACCGCTTCCCAATCGGCCATCATCCAGCCGTACCCATAAGGTTGTGGTGTACCGTCCAGCGTTGGGTGCCGGACAAAAGACTGCTGCAGCAATGGCTGTTTCAGCAATTTGTCAGTATAAAGCGCCTGATCCCACAAGTTCAGGTCGTCGACTGTACTGTACAAAGCGCCGGCGCCTTGTGGTCGCGTCATGCTGATAATGCGCGCATTAACCAAGCCTGCCGGCCCTTGCTCGTAACCACTGGCTCGTTTGGGCAAGATCTTCGCTGCACTGTCATAGCCGCTGTTTTGCATGCCGAGCCGGCTGAAAATATGTTGCTGCAGATAATCGGCATAAGGCTGTTGGCTCGCCGCTTCAATCACGGCAGTCAGCAACACATAGTTCGAGTTGGAATAGCGGAACTGCGTGCCGGGTTTAAATTCGAGTGGCAAGCTGGAAAACAACGCCACCATCTCGGCCAAAGTGGCATCTTTGGCTTTGTTTTCCCGAAACTCCACCAGCCGGCTTAAGTTTTTCAGGCCAGCGGTGTGCGTCAGCAACTGATGCACTGTGATATCGCGGCCGACCTTTGGGTAATCTTTCAGCAGGCTGCCAACCGTATCCGTCAGCTTCAGCTTGCCAGCCTGCACCAGCTGCAACACCGCCATGGCGGTGAACTGCTTGGTTTGCGAAGCCAGGCGAAACTTCATATCGGCCTGCATCGGTACGCCCAGTTCCAGATTGGCCATGCCATAGGCGCCCCGGCTCAACACGTCTTTGCCTTTACGCACCAGCGCGGCAAAACCCGGTTGGTCCGCTTTGGCGGATTGTTGCAGCAACTGCTCCATCTGCCGTTGCATCTCGGGGTTGGTCATGCCCAGTACCGGGCATAAATTCAGCGCCAGACTGGCCAATAACGTTTTTACCATCATTTTCGGAGCTGTGTTCATCAGGATTTCCTCAGGGGTTGCCGTCGTGTTGATAGCGGCAATCTAAGGCAGCGCCGACCGGCTTGCCGTGCATTTATGTTCAGCGGTCTTTTTGCGCTGTGAGCGGTATTCGGCCGTCGGCACAGGCAACCCGGAGCAGGCAAAGCGTTACAGCCTGCCGATTTATATTAGAAAATTTTGATATTTTTCTGATGTTTTTGCCGGCCCCTTGAGACTGCAGCAAAAAAGCCGGTAACTCATGGAGGCTGACCAACGCCGGTCAGCCAGGTGCAACAGCGCCTGATGCCACCACAAAAAAAACAGGAACATCTATGCAACTCAATTCTTTGACTATGGCGCTGCTTGCAGCACTCTCGGCCCCGCAGGTATTTGCCAGCGGCATTACAGTCGAACTGGACACAGTACAACAGAGTTTTAGCGCCAGTGACGATGTCACGCTGCAGGTGACGCTGCGCAACAACAGCAATAAACCGGCAAAAATTCTGCGCTGGTACACACCGGCAGATGGCCTGCAGGAAGATTTATTTGATATCAGTGTCAATGGTCAGGATGTCGCCTACACCGGCAAAAGAGTGAAACGCGCCGCAGCCACGGCCAGGGACTACCTGACGCTGCAACCCGGTGCCAGCGCGCAGTATCAGGTGGAACTGACGGGCGCCTACGACCTGCCAGCAAGTGGCAACTATCAGATCCAATATCATGTGGAGGCGCTGGCGCTGCACGGCGTGGTGCCAAAACTGACGCCACAGCAACAGGCGCAGGCCGAACAAATGCTGGTGGATATGCCGGTGCCGGCGCTGCAGTCCGATGCGATTTATCGCCAGATTGAAGTAGACGCCAAAGCGGCCAGCGATATTCAGTGGCCAGCGCTGGTGACGCTGGCAGGTTCAGTGTCTTATGCGGCCAACTGCAGCAGCAGCCGGCGCACGTCAATTGCCACTGCGCTCGCTTCGGCCAAAAGCTATGCTTCGGGTTCCTACAACTATCTGTCGACTTATCCAACCGCCAGCCGCGCCAACTCGGTGCGTTATAAAACCTGGTTTGGCAGTTACACCAGCAGCCGCTGGAGCACGGTCAGCAGTAACTTTAATAAAATCAACAGTGCGCTGAATAACCAGCCGCTGCAGTTTGATTGTGGCTGCACCGACTCATATTACGCATATGTCTATCCGAATCAGCCGTACAAGATTTATTTATGTAGTTCATTCTGGCCAGCCGCCAATACCGGCACCGATTCCAAAGCCGGTACACTCGTGCATGAAACCAGTCATTTCACCGTCGTTGCCGACACGGACGACCTTGCTTATGGCCAATCGGCAGCCAAATCACTGGCACTGAGTAACCCGGCGCAGGCAGTAAAAAATGCCGACAGTCATGAATATTTTGCCGAAAACACCCCGGCGCAAAACTAAAAACTGCACCGACAAGCTCTGGGTACCACGTACCTGCATTGTCGGCGTACCGTCCATCCATGGACATAAAAAAAGCCCTGTATCATCAGGGCTTTTTTATTTAGAGACTAGCGCTTAACGTTCGATCAGCACCGGATATTTCAGATACGTCTGGTCGTAAAACGGCGAACGTTGATAAAACCACTGGAGCCGGGCCTGACCGTCTTTGGCCAGCTTGGTGTCGGCTTTGACTGCCGCCGCAAAATCCGTCGCCAGCTTTTTATTGGTTTTCAGTTCCTGCTCTATCCACGGCAGCATGGCGTAGGTTTCAAAATACTCAGTGCGCTCAAACATGCCGTGGAAAAAGCCCCAGCTGAAAAACGAATCCGGCCCTTCTGGTTGCAACAAAGCCACCGCCAAAGCGCCGAGCGGCTGATCGGTGCTGACGCGCACCGTGCCGGCCGGCAACGCAAACTCCCCCCAGGCCGGGCTGAAACTGGCTTTGATACCAACCCGCCCTTCAAAAGAGCGGCTGGCCAATTCAGCATTGGCGGCACTCAGTTGTTGCAGCTCCAGACTGCCGGCTTTTTCCAGCCGGGTCATCGTGATGCCGTGGCTTTGCAGGCGTGCGATCACATCCTGATACTGCGGCGGGATCCAATAGGCTTTCGGCACTTCCACTTCCACCGCCGGCACTTTCTCCCAGTACACTGGCAAAGCATCGTAATTTTTCGCCTGACCTGTCCATTTCACATAAGGCCCGTTGATGATGTCGCTGTGTGCCATCTCATAGCTGATGCCTTTAAATGGAATTGGATCTGCTTGTTCCGCCGCTTTAAATAACAACACCTGGCGCTGCGGCCGGGCATTTTCATCGGCCTTTTTTGCCAGCTGCAGCGCTTTGCCTTGCTGCGCCAGCAATTGCAGGCTCTGCTCCAGCAACACATAAGTGCCGAGCACCCGCTGGCGGTACGGTTTTAAACTGTGGTTTTCCACCAGAATGGTCGGTAAATGCCGCACATCGCCATAGCCCTGCGAAAACCTTGGTGTGGCGGTGGAGCCTTGCAAACCTTTACTAAAATCCAGCGGGTCCACAGCAAACACTAATGGTCCGGGAATATGACCGGCCGCAGTTAACGCCTGATCAATCGCCGGCCGGTACACGCTGGCCAGCCAGCTGGCGCCATTCGGACTTTGGCTGGCAAAAGGCTCGTTAAAACCGTAGGTGATGTCGTACTGATAATCTTCGCCGTCGGTGACATGCACATCCATATACAAATCAGGCTGATAGGTATTCATCGCATTCAGTACCGCACGCATTTCCAGGCTGTCGGCTTTGGCATAATCGCGGTTTAAATTCAGATTTTGTGCCGTGCTGCGCCAGCCCTGCTCGACCGGACCGCGTTGATTCATCCGGTTAAATTTGCCTTTGCGCTCGTGTGCATCGACGGACAAAATCGGCACAAATAACAAGTCGACCTGCGCCAGCAGCTGTTGTTTGCCGCCGTGGACAATGTCACGCAGCAACATTAACCCTGCGTCTTTGCCGTCAATTTCACCGCTGTGAATACCGGCCTGCACCAATAACGTTGGCCGGCCACTTTTGCCAGCGCCTTTGCCAATCAGATCCGGTTGCATACTGGCTTTGATTAACCAGATGTCGCGGCCTTGTGGGCTTTTGCCCAATGACTCCATCCGCAGCAATTCGCTACTCGCGACTAATTTCTGTAAATAGCTGACCGTCGCGGCATAATCCGGTGTTTCGGTCAGATTGGTCAGCTCCGCCGGCGTCACCCAGGGGTGTTTCGGCTGGATCAGGCTTGCAGTATTGCCCTGCCAGGGTAATAACGGCGGCAACGTATCCGCCGCCAGCGCGCCGGCCGACAGCAGCATCAAAGGTAAAATCACACGAGTGGTCATCAGAAATCCCGCCAGAACACAGCAGCATCAAGGGCTGACGCTGCTGAAAAAAAGAAGAGTCAACATAACAGACCAAGGCCTGCCACTGTCAAGCGCCGTTGCGGGCAACAGTGAGTTGCTGCGATAACTTGCAGGGGCATCGTATTCCCAAGCCCAACCTCACCGGATAACCGCGTGGCATCAGCTGCTGCATTTTATCTGGTCAGTTGCGAAGCAAATGACCAGATAAAAAAAAGCCCCGCAATGCGGGGCAAAATCAGCTTGGAACTCAGTAAAACAAAACACTCACACTCATCAGAAGCGGTAGCTGGCGCCCACAGCAAATTGGGTGTCGTTGGCAGAGCCTTCTTCCACTTGGGCGACTGAACCGCGCAGCGCCAGTTGTGGCGTGACGAAATATTCGGTGCGAACTTCCAGCCGGTCGTCAAACCAGTTGGTCAGTGATGCCATATTTTCATGCATGGCAAGGCCAACAGACCAGTAAGGACGGATGTAATAATCCGCGGCCACCATATGGCCATTGCGATACTCAAAATCAGCCACGCTGGCACTTAACACTAAATGATCGCCAGCCATCACCGGCAACACCACTTTGGTGCTCAGACCGTAATCGGTGCTGCTGCTTTCGTTGTCCGGATTGGCGTGATACACGTCCAGCGCCACTAACCAGTTTTGCTGCACAAAGAAACCCAGTTTGCCAATTGCAGCATAACTGTTGTCGCCGTTGAGGAAATTCAGATCCAGGGCCGCGTAAAAATCGTGGCTGTTGCTCATATACTCGCCGCCGACACCCCATGAATTCAGCGAACCATCGTAATTTCCACCATCAACTTCAATGCGGTTGTAAGTCAGGTTGGCGCTGCTGCTGCGGCTTAAAAATGCCGCTTCACGCCAGGGCTGGTTGTCGCCGTTTTGCAGCGGTGACAGGAAATATTGCTGGCGGATCTGCAGACCGTTGAGGTCGGCCGGGCCTGCGTCTGTGCTGTTGTAATCAGCGTCGGTCTGGAACTGGAAACTTTGCGCCTGTGCGCCGACTGCGATGGTTGAGGCTAAAACGGAAACAATAAAAGGAAGAACTCGGGATTTCATACAATGCCCTCCGGCAGTTAAACAAGTCGGGGGCACTTTATGATTTTGAAACTTAATTGAATCTGAACACGAAAATGAACCGAAATATGATTCCCGTTCATTTATATAAATTTATCTTTTAAATTTCAATTACATAAAAAATATCGCGCATTTTTCAAACAAGGGAAAATGCGCGATATACATATATTGTTACAAAGATAACTGCTTAAATCTCCAACAATGCAGCCTTTAACGCATGAACCTGATCACGCAGCATAGCGGCCTGCTCAAACTCCAGGTTTTTCGCATGTTGCAGCATTTGTGCTTCCAACTTTTTAATTTCAGCCTGCACCTGATACGGTGTCTTGCCTTTAATCAGTCTGGCGTGCTCTGCGACTTTCGGCAGTTCAACATCGTCCTGACCTAAGTCCATCACATCGCCGACCTTTTTGCGAATTTGCGTCGGCGTGATGCCATGCATCTCGTTATATGCCACCTGCTTAGCGCGGCGGCGGTCGGTTTCATCAATGGCGCGCTGCATCGAGCCGGTGATGCGGTCAGCATACAAAATGGCTTTGCCGTTGACGTTGCGCGCCGCCCGGCCAATGGTCTGAATCAGCGAGCGCTCGGAGCGTAAAAAGCCCTCTTTATCCGCATCCAGAATCGCCACCAGCGAGACTTCCGGGATATCCAGGCCTTCGCGCAATAAGTTGATGCCGACTAACACATCAAATACACCGAGGCGCAAATCACGGATGATCTCGACCCGCTCCACCGTATCCACGTCCGAGTGCAGATAACGCACTTTGACATTATGATTGGCGAGGTAGTCGGTTAAATCCTCCGCCATTTTTTTCGTCAGCGTGGTCACCAGCACCCGCTCTTGCAGACCGGCGCAGCGGATCACTTCGGACAATAAATCATCGACCTGAGTGCCGACCGGGCGGATCTCAATCACCGGGTCAATCAGCCCCGTCGGCCGCACCACCTGTTCAGCGATATCAGTACCGGATTTTTCCAGCTCGTAAGCCGCCGGTGTCGCCGACACATAAATGCGCTGCGGCGCTATGGCTTCAAATTCTTCAAATTTCAGCGGTCTGTTGTCGAGCGCGGATGGCAGGCGAAAACCGTAATTCACCAGGTTTTCTTTACGCGAACGGTCGCCGCGAAACATCGCGCCGATTTGCGAAATGGTGACATGCGACTCGTCGATAAACATCAGACCATCAGCCGGGAAATAATCCAGCAAGGTCGGCGGCGGCTCGCCTTCGGCACGACCAGACAAATACCGTGAGTAGTTTTCAATGCCGGAGCAATACCCCAGCTCCACCATCATTTCCAAATCAAACAAAGTGCGCTGGCCAATGCGCTGCTCTTCAATCAGCTTGTTTTCCGCCAACAGCTGGGCGCGTCGTGCCGCCAGTTCGACTTTGATTTTGTCCACCGCTTCGAGGATTTTCTCGCGCGGCGTGACATAGTGCGTTTTTGGATAAATAGTGTAACGCGCCACGATGCGGTCAATGGCACCAGTCAGCGGGTCAAACAGGCTGATGCGTTCAATTTCTTCATCAAACAGTTCCACCCGCACCGCCAGCTCGTCCGATTCGGCCGGATAAATGTCGATGACATCACCGCGCACCCGGTACGTGGCGCGTTCAAACGCCATATCGTTGCGCTGATACTGCAGTTCAGCCAGCCGGCGCAGGATAAACCGCTGGTCCACTACATCACCCACGCGCAGATGCAGCAGCATTTTCATGTAGGATTCCGGGTCGCCGAGGCCATAAATCGCTGAGACCGACGCGATGATCACCACGTCGCGCCGCTCCATCAGCGCTTTGGTCGCCGACAGCCGCATCTGTTCGATGTGTTCGTTGATAGACGCGTCTTTTTCGATAAAGGTATCGCTGGCCGGCACATAGGCTTCCGGCTGGTAGTAGTCGTAATAAGACACAAAATATTCGACCGAGTTGTGCGGGAAAAACTCTTTCATCTCACCGTACAACTGCGCTGCCAGCGTTTTGTTATGCGCCATGATCAAAGTAGGCCGGTCGACCTGGGCAATGATATTGGCCATGGTAAAAGTTTTGCCGGAGCCGGTTACCCCTAACAAGGTCTGATGGGCCAGACCGGCCTCCAGGCCATCGACCAGCTGAGCGATCGCTGTCGGCTGATCGCCGGCCGGCTGATAAGGCGAGTGCAACTCAAATTGTTTTGCCATCAGCAACGACTCCTTGTTGTAATCCGTTCAGACTGCGTTTGAACCACAGGTAAGCCAGCATGGCGATAAACAGGTTGGCACCGAGCGCGCCACCATAGACACCGAGCACGCCAAATAACTTACCGCCGAGCCAGGCCAGCGGCACATAAAACACAAACAGCCGCACGACACTGAGCGCCAGCGCCCGCAGCGGCAGATGCAGTGCATTTAATGAAGAGTTGGTCAGGATCACAATGCCCTGCAAGCCATAACCCAGCGGCAAAATCCAGATAAACCAGCAAATCAGCTGCTCTACCGCAGGTTCAGTGGAAAAGACGTGGGCAATAAAAGGTGCCGTCACCGCCAGCACCAGATAAACCGCAAACTGCCATTTCAGCACAAAACGGATACACAGCTGATAACCGGACTGCACGCGGTCGAGCTGGCAGCCACCTAAATTCTGGCTGACAAAAGGTGGCAGCGTCATCGACAACGCCAGCACCACCAGACAGGCGATACTTTCAATCCGGGCGCCAACGCCAAAAGCCGCCACCGCATGCGCGCCATAACTGGCCATTACGGCAGTTAAAATCGCCATCGCCAGCGGCGTCAGCATATTGGCGCCGGCCGCCGGCAAGCCAATCTGCAGAATTCGCCGGCTGATGCGGATAAATTCACCAAAGCGCTGATGACCAGCATCCACCAGTTTGCGTCGCACAATAATCAGATACAGGATCAGACTAAAACTGACCGCCCAGGAAATCACACTGGCGATGGATGCACCTTCGACGCCCATCGCCGGCACCGGGCCCCAGCCAAAAATCAGAATGGGGTCCAAAATGGCATTAATCAGCCCGGAGCAGGCCATCATCAGACTCGGTGTTTTGGTATCGCCAGCGGCGCGCAGCACCGCATTGCCAATCATCGGCGTGATAAGCAGCACTGAACCGGCGAACCACCAGCTCATATAATCATGAATAAAAGGTAAGGTGTCGTCAGTAGCGCCAATCAGCCGGAACAACGGTTCCATGCCGACATAACCAATCAGCGACAAAATTGCCACCAGATAAGCAGATAACCATAAAGCAGCGAGCCCGTCGGCCCTTGCCATTGCGGTGTCGCCACTGCCGTGCGCTTTGGCGATCACCGCCGAAGTGCCGATACTCAGGCCAATCGCCAGGCTAATCACAGTAAAAGTGACCGGAAAAGTGAAACTGACCGCCGCCAGCTCATGTGTACCCAGCATACTGATAAAAAAGGTATCGACCAGGTTAAACGACATCAGCGTGATCATGCCAAACAACATCGGAATGGTCATCCGGGTCAGGATTTGCCGGATATCGCCCTGGGTCATATCAATTTTTGCTTTGGGGGAACTGGACATAAATACCTGCGGAACATCAGAAAGCCACCATTGTAGAGAAAAGCCGGCGGCGGCTCTAGGGCGTGTTGACCTTTGGTGTTTGTTTTTGCAGCAGTTTGGCAGCTTTTTATGCAAGGCCGTGTGAGAGCCGTGTAGTTCTTCTACACAAACGAGCACCAACGCAACAGAAAGAGCTGCCAAACGCAGCCCTCCGGGTTCGTTTGATGGTTGTTTTTACTGCGCTGTCACGATTGGGATGGTGAGCCTGAGCCGGCGCGGCCGGCAAAAGTCGCCGTATTCGCCGGGTTGCCGGCTATTTCAGCGCTTCGCGGCTAAAAATAGTTCACAAGCGGACATATTGCTGAAATATACGCCGGCTTGTGGATTATTCAGTGTACCCCTGACGGCGGCGCATTTGTATCATATTGATTTTAATCAATTTAATTTTTTTCGCATTTAATCTTGATCTGGCTGCAAGCCGCATTTTCATTGGTATTGCACAGGGGCAGCACGGCTCATACACAGAGTTATCCACAGATTCTGTGAGTAAGATCGGCCAGCCCGCGTCAATGCTGCATTTGTGCCGACAGCGTCTGCAACGCTATGCAGAATCTGCCGCAAAAATGCTGCATAACCGGGCTAAATTGACCGGGTTGGCTAAAGAACCAGCGCTTGATTCACATCGCCTTAAAACCGCAGGTGAAAGTGTTGACAGCCTGTTGAGGTCGCATTAGTATTGCGCCCCGTTGCAGAGACAGTTCCCCAGTAGCTCAGCCGGTTAGAGCGGCGGACTGTTAATCCGTAGGTCGTTGGTTCGAGTCCAACCTGGGGAGCCACTTCAAGAATATCACCCTGTGTTTCAGCGTTCCCTAGTAGCTCAGCCGGTTAGAGCGGCGGACTGTTAATCCGTAGGTCGTTGGTTCGAG
>CALJUX010000016.1 GCA_937978655.1 uncultured Chromatiaceae bacterium | reverse complement strand
CCGGCCTGCAGGCCTTGCATTCCTTGCCGTTGGACTATGCCCGCCCGGCACAGAAAAACCTGCATGGCGCGGTGTTGCAGCAACAGTTGGCCGCTTCAGCAGCCAGCGCGGTACAACAGCTGGCCCGACAGTTACAGCTGACGCCTTTTATGCTGCTGCATGCGGTCCTGGCCTTAGTGCTGGCCCGGCTCAGCCACAGCGAAGAGCTGGTGATCGGCACGCCGGTGGCGAACCGGCCGCTGCCGGAAATGGCGCCGCTGATTGGTTATTTTGCCAATACGCTGGTGCTGCGCACCCGAACCAGCCATGCCAGTCTCGGCGACTATCTGCAGCATGTAAAAACCGTGCATCTGGCGGCGCAGGCGCATCAGGATCTGCCGTTTGAACAGCTGGCCGAGCAGCTGAAAATTGCGCGCAGCAGCGCCTACAGCCCGCTGTTTCAGCTGATGCTGACGGTGAATTCCGATTATGGCACGCCGCAACTCGGCCAGACGCCCATCGCCGGTCTGCAGATGACCCCATTGGCGGCCACAGCAGTCAGCTGCAAATTTGATCTGGAAGTTGAAGTGGTGATCCAGGATTCGGGCCTGCTGCTGGACTGGGTGTACGACACCGCGTTATTCCAGGCCGACACAGTGCAACACTTTGCCAGCTGTTTTGGCCAGACCTTACAGGCGCTGCTGGCACTGGCACCGGCCGACTTTTCGCAGCCGCTGCACCGGCTCAGTATGCTGACGCCGGCACAGACCGACGCCCTGTTACATGCCCCGCATCAGCATGACGCAGAGCCTCTGCCATACCAGACTATCCAGCAATGGATTGCCGCACAGGCGCAGCACAGCCCAGAACGAGCGGCGCTGTGCTGGCAAGGTCAGCCGCTCAGTTATGCCATGCTGGATCAGCAGGCCGATGCACTGGCCGCTTATTTGCAGCAACAGTGTGGCATAGGCCCGCAGACGCTGGTGGGCCTCTGTATCGGCCGCTCGCCGGGACTGCTGGTGGCCATGCTGGCCGTGCTGAAGGCCGGCGCGGCTTATGTTCCGCTGGACCCGGCGTACCCGGCAGCGCGGTTGCAGTACATGGTTGACGACACCGGGCTGGCGTTATTGCTGACCGACGACGCCACGGCGGCGCTGTGCCACGGATTTGTTGCGCCCCAGTGTTGCCTCAATGCCGCCCTGCAGGCGCAGCTCAGCCCCGGAGCACTGCCGGACCCGGCTGGCCAGAATGCGGCCAGTCTGGCTTATGTGATGTATACCTCCGGCTCCACCGGTCAGCCCAAGGGCGTGATGGTGAGCCAACACAATCTGCTGCATTATGCCCGCCACTGCGCCAGCCGTTATCAGCTGACACCGGCGGACCGGGTGTTGCAATTTTCCACGATGAACTTCGATATTTTTGTCGAGGAATGGCTGTGTGCGCTGACGCAGGGCGCCTGTCTGGTGCTGCGCGATGAAATGCTGGCGTTAAGCCGCGATGTGTTTATCGAATTTTGCCGGAGCCAGGCGATCACGGTAGCCAGCCTGCCGACAGCTTACTGGCATCAGCTGGCGTTAACTGCCGGCGAATTGCAAAGCCTGGACCTGCGGCTGCTGATTGTCGGTGGCGAAGCGCTGGACCTGCAGACGGTGCGCCAGCTCAAACCCGGTTTTGTGCTGTTGAATACCTATGGTCCGACCGAAACCACCATCACGGCCAGCAGTTATCTGATCCGCGACCACTATAGCGGCGCCGGGGCAGTGCCGATTGGCCGGCCGAATCTCAGTACCGGCTGTCTGGTGCTGGCGCCGGATCTGTCGTTGTGTCCGGCTGGCATTGCCGGTGAATTGCATATCAGCGGCCAGGGCCTGGCCAGTGGTTATCTGCGTCAGCCGGAACTGAGCCAGCAGCGTTTTATCACTAATCCGTATTATACGCCGCAGTACAGTTACAGCAGCCCAAGGCTGTATAAAACCGGCGATTTGGTGCGTTGGTCGGCTGACGGCGAGCTGGAATTTATCGGCCGGCGCGACAGCCAAATTAAGATCCGTGGCTTTCGGATTGAACCGGGCGAAATTGAACAACAGATCTGTGCCGTGCCGGCGGTCGATTCAGCGCTGGTGGTTGCAGTCAAAAATGCCAAAGGACAATACCGGCTGCTGGCTTATCTGAAAGCCGCAGCGTCAGCGCCGACGCTGATTGCGACGGTGCAAAGCGCGCTGAAAGCCAGCCTGCCGGACTATATGCTGCCGTCCGGTTATGCGCTGGTCGACAGCTGGCCGCTGACGGCCAATGGCAAAATTGATAAAAATGCCTTGCCGGCGGTCGACACTGTGCTGCCGGCAGAGCAGTATCAGCCGCCGCAAGGCGCGGCGGAACTTTGCCTGGCCCAGCTCTTTGCTGAATTGCTGGAACTGCCGCAGGCGCAGATCAGCGCCAGCGCGAACTTTTTTGAACTGGGTGGCCATTCGCTGCTGCTGATGGAACTGGGCAGCCGGCTGAAACGTCACGGTTATCAGGCCAGCATCGCTGAGCTGTTTAATGCCGCGTCGTTGCAGGACATGGCCGCGCAGCTGTCGGTGTATCAGCCGGCGCCCGCGGCGGGCGCCAGCCTGATCCCGGCCGGCTGCCAGCAATTGACGCCGCAGATGGTGCCGCTGGTCAGTCTGACCAGTGCGGAGCTGGCCGGGATCGCCGCACAGATCCCGGGCGGCGCCGCCAATATTCAGGATATTTATCCGCTGGCGCCGCTGCAGCAAGGTATTTTTCTGATCCATTCACTGCAACAGGGCAGTGATCCTTATGTCAGCACTATCCAGCTGGTGTTTGCCGATGCGGCGGCGCTGGCGCAGTTTGTGGCGGATCTGAATTTTGTCATTGCCCGGCATGATGTACTGCGCACGGCGGTGCTCTGGCGCGGCCGGGATGAGCCGGTGCAGGTGGTGTTGCGGCAAGCCACTGTGCAGCCGGTGCTGCTGCCGTTTTCGCAGACTGAGGGCGTTGCTGCCGCGCTGGCGCATGAAGTGGCGCATGGCTGTCACCGGCTGGATCTGGAGCGGGCTCCGCTGCTCAGTCTGGAAGTGGCGCAGGATGCGGCCGACGGCAAATTTTACGCGCTGTTAAAAGAGCATCACCTGATGCTGGACCATGTGTCCTTAGCGGTGCTGATGCAGGAACTGGCGCTGGATGCAGCCAGCCGCGCCGCCTTGCCGCCGCCGTTGCCGTATCGTCATTTTATCGCCGGCACTTTACAGCGGCTGGCATCGCTGGATGTGGCTGGCTTTTTTGGCCCGCTGCTTGGTGATATAACCAGCCCGACGTTGCCGTTTGGCCTGGCTGATGTCAGCACCGGTGGCCTGGATTGTACTGAAACCACCGTCACCTTACCGGAATTGTTGGCGACCCGGATCCGGCAGCTGAGCAAAGCGCAGAGCGTGAGCCCGGCGGCGCTGTTTCATCTGGCGTGGGCGATGGTGGTGTCGGCCTGCAGTCAGTCCAAAGATGTGGTGTTTGGCACTGTGTTGTCAGGACGGATGAACGGCATGGATGGCGTGGATCGGATGCTCGGGCTGATGATCAACACCTTGCCGGTACGGGTGCAGCTGCAGCAGGACGCAGCCAGTCTGTTACAGACGATGCAACAACAGCTGAAAGATTTGCTGCCGTATGAACAGGTGTCGCTGGCACAGGCGCAGCGTTACAGCGGGCTGCCGGCCGGCCAGCCATTATTCAGTGCCATGCTGAATTACCGGCATTCCCGGCCGACCCCGGCGCCGGATGACGGCGCCAGCCAGGTGCTGCATATTCAGGAGCGCACCAACTATCCGTTTTGTCTGTCGGTGGATGACTGGCAACAGCAATTTTCGCTGCATTTTGTCATCGACCGTTCGGTCGGCGCCCCTGTGGTAGCGGACTATATGCTGTGCGCCCTCGAGCGGCTAACGGAGGCGCTGACTGAGGCGTCGCCACAGCCGGTGGCGGCGCTGTCGGTCTTGCCGGAGAGATCGGAAGAGCGTCGTGTAGGGAAAGAGTGTAGATCTCGGTGGT
>CALJUX010000015.1 GCA_937978655.1 uncultured Chromatiaceae bacterium | reverse complement strand
AACCAGGACACCCATCGGAGAGAGATAGCAGGACACCCATCAGAACCGAGCAACCAGGCCCCCCATCAGGCACCTGACCATCCGCTTGCGGCGGCGAAGCCAGGACACCCATCGTTGGAGAAATCAGTGGAGATAGCAGGACACCCATCTGAACCGAGTGGAGAGATAGCAGGACACCCATCAGAACCGAGCAACCAGGACACCCATCGGACACCTGACCATCCGCTTGCAGGCCCGACCGCCGGCTTGGTCGCAATGAATGCAGTCGCCAGTCTGGCGTCCAATCACCCGGCATCGAATCAATTTGTGCAGGCGTTATGGCAACAGCCCATTCCAACCGGCCGGTACCGCTATTACGACGGCATGTTGTATCTGCTTGGGCTGTTGCATGTCAGCGGCGAATTTAAGGCCTGGCTGACACCAGACGGAACGGCGCCACAAGTTGCTGCGGATGTTTTACCCAACAAACCGCAGTAATAGATTGAATAAAAACAGAAAAAACAGTTACAACTAACAGAAGAACAGCCACTGGCATCCGGCATGACGCCGGCAGAATACTTCAAATAACAGGCAACAGACGATGCAAACAGCAGGACAGAACTTAAGCGTGACCGAGAAAATCGGTTATAGCCTCGGCGACTTGGCCGCCAATCTTATTTTTCAGACGTTGATGACTTTTCTCGCCTTTTTCTACACTGATGTCTACCAAATTCCGCCAGCTGCTGCGGCAACCATCATTTTTACCGGCGGTTTAATCGGCGCCTGTTTTAACCCGCTGATGGGCATCATCGCCGACCGTACCCAGACGCGCTGGGGCAAATTCCGTCCCTGGATTTTGTGGACAGCCATCCCATTTGGTGTGATTGCATTGGCTGCTTTTAGCACGCCGCAGTTTAGCCCGGATGGCAAAATCGCTTATGCCTTCGTGACTTACGTATTACTGGTGTTAGTGTATTCCGCCAATAATCTGCCCTACTCGGCACTCAGTGGTGTGTTGACCGGCAATATGGCCGACCGCAACAGTTTGTCGGCGTACCGTTTTGTCGCGGTGATGGTGGCGCAATTTATTATTCAGGCGCTGCTGCTGCCGCTGGTGCTAATTTTGGGTGACGGCGATAAAGCCGCCGGTTTTGAAAACACGATGACGCTGTTTGCCTGTGTCGGCATTGTGTTTTTCCTCATTACTTTTATCACCACGCGCGAGCGGGTGCTGAACATCGCCACAGAGTCATCCAGCATCCGCCAGGATATTGGCGACCTGTTGCACAACAAACCCTGGCTTATCATGCTGATTTTAACGGTGCTGGTGTTCATCACGCTGGCCTTAAAAGGCGGCATGTACATCTTCTATTTTGAAAATTATCTGGATGAAACCAAGGTTGCCACTTTCCTGCAGGACATTGGTTTTAATGGTTTTATTGCCGGTTTGAACAGCATGTTGACCAGTCTCGGCCTGACTGAGTTTTTATGGCCGAAAGACGCGGCGACTTCGGGTTTCAGCCTGTTTAATGCCGGCGGCATTATTTGCATGATCTTCGGCATCGGCTTTTCCAAACCGCTGGCCGACCGCTTTGGCAAACGCGATGTGTTTGCGGTGGCGCTGTTTATTTCCACGCTGTTTATTCTGGCATTTTACCTGTTTCCGTCTGACGCCATTGGCCTGGTGTTTTTGTCGCAGATTCTGCATGGCTTTTTCTATGGCATCACGATTCCACTGCTGTGGGCGATGATCGCCGATGTAGCCGACTATTCCGAGTGGAAAAACCACCGCCGCGCTACCGCCATTATTTTTTCCGCGATGATTTTTGGCCTGAAACTGGGCCTGTCGATTGGCGGCGCCTTAGTGGCTGGCATTCTGGCCAACGTGGGTTATGACACAAGCCTCGCCACGCAAAGCGCCGCTACTGTCGACGGTATCAAATTGTCGGTCAGCCTTTATGCTGCGCTGCCGTTTTTGCTCGGCGTTGGCATTGTTTGTCTGTACGAAATTAATAAACACCAAGAAAGCCAGATTGAGCAGGAGCTGAGCGCCCGGCGCGCCGCGGCACGGCTTGCCACTGAATAACCAAGAGAGTGAGTGAGATGTCTGAATACAGTGCTGAACAGCTGAATAAACTGAAGCAACAAGCCATTTCGACTGATTTGGTCGAGCATATCTATACGGCAGATCCATCTGCCCACGTGTTTAATGGCCGCATTTATATCTACCCGTCGCATGACATCGACGCCGGTATTCCCTTTAACGACAACGGCGATCACTTTGGTATGGAAGACTACCATGTGCTGTCGCTGGCAGCGCCTGGCGAGCCAGTCACCGACCACGGTGTCGCACTGCATGTCAAAGACGTGCCCTGGGCCGAGCAGCAAATGTGGGCGCCGGATGCGGCCTGCAAAGATGGTCGTTATTATCTGTATTTCCCGGCGAAAAAAGCCGACGGTTTATTCCAGATTGGCGTGGCGGTAAGCGACAGCCCGGCCGGCCCTTTTACGCCACAACCTGAGCCAATCGCCGGCAGTTATTCGATTGATCCGGCGGTGTTTGCCGACGATGACGGTGAATATTATCTGTATTTTGGCGGCATCTGGGGCGGACAACTGCAGCAGTACCGCGATAATCAATGGCAGGCTGACCACCACGAACCTGCCGCAGCTGAACCAGCGTTAGGCCCACGGGTGGCGCGGCTTCGCGCCGATTTACTCGAATTTGCCGAGGTGCCGCGTGAAGTGCTGATTGTCGATGAACAAGGTAAGCCGCTGCTCGCCGGTGACACAGCACGGCGCTTTTTTGAAGCGTCCTGGCTGCACAAATATCAGGGTAAATACTACTTCTCCTACTCAACCGGGGACACCCACTTATTGTGCTACGCCACCGGCGATAGCCCTTACGGGCCTTTTGTCTATCAGGGCCATATTCTCGAACCTGTGGTCGGCTGGACGACGCACCACTCCATCGCTGAGTTTCAGGGCAAATGGTATCTGTTCTACCACGACTCGATTTTGTCCGGCGGTGTGACGCATCTGCGCAGTATCAAAATGGCCGAACTGCGCTATGACGCCGACGGCCGCATTGTGCCGTTAAAGCCCTATTGTGCATAAAGAGTCGCGCATGAAAAGTCGCGAATAAAGCACCGGCAATAAAGCTGGCGAAAATCGCCCACCCATCAGGAAAAAGTGATGCGTAAATCTCTGCTCAGTGCCGTATCAGCGGCCGCGTCTATCACAGTGCTTAGCAGCGCCGTTGCCGCAACGACGAAGTTGCCTTATCAGGACCCGGCGCGTTCGGTCAGTGAACGCACTGAGGATTTGTTGCAGCGCATGACGCTCCCGGAAAAACTGGCGCAGCTGCAAAGCGTCTGGCACCAGCGCCGGCAGATGGAAGATGCCAAGCTGCAGTTTTTGCCAGAAAAAGCAGCGACGCTGATGCCGCATGGCATTGGTCATATCGCCCGGCCCAGCGAATTTAAAACGCCCAAGCAAACTGCTGAATTTAATAACGCGGCACAGCGCTGGCTACGCGAACACACCAGGCTGGGCATTCCGGCGCTGATGCATGAAGAAGCGCTGCATGGTTATGTCGCGTTTGATGCCACCAGTTTTCCGCAAGCGCTGGCAATGGCGGCGAGCTGGTCGCCAGACGACATGCAGGCGATGGCCGCAGTGGCGGCACGTGAGATGCGCGCCACTGGCGCACACTGGGCTTTGTCGCCGGTGCTGGATATCGGCCGCGACCCGCGCTGGGGCCGGATTGAAGAAACGCTGGGCGAAGACCCTTATCTGGTGTCGACGCTGGGAGTTGCGGCGGTGCGCGGTCTGCAGGGCGACAGCGGCTCTGTCGGTATGTTTGCCAAAGACAAAGTCGTTGCCACCCTGAAGCACCTGACCGGTCACGGTCAACCGCAAGCCGGCGTGAATACCGCACCGGCGCATATCGCGCCGCGTGAACTGGCCGAAATGTTTTTAACCCCGTTTGAGGCGGCAATAAAATTGGCAAATGCTGCCAGTGTGATGCCGTCGTATAACGAAGTCGACGGCATTCCGTCGCATATCAATCAACAGTTACTGCAGGATGTGGTGCGCAAACAGTGGGGGTTTCAGGGCGCGGTTGTCAGCGACTATTTTGCTATTCAGGAGCTGCGTAGCCGTCATCAGTTGTTTGCCGATGATGCAGAAGCCGCCAAAGCGGCGTTGCTCGCCGGAGTGGATATGGAGACGCCAGATCCTAAAGCGTATCCGCTGCTGGCCACACAGTTAAAAAGCGGCGCGCTGGATGTAGCAGTCATAGATGACGCGGTGCGGCGTATTCTGACGCTGAAATTTCGCCTGGGTTTATTCGAGCAATCTGAGGTGGATATGGATGCCGCAGATGCGGCACTGGGCAACACCGAGTCGCGCGCTTTGGCGTTGCAACTGGCGGAAAAATCCATCGTGCTGCTGAAAAATGATAGCGCGGCATCGGTGGGTGTCCTGGGAACTCCGCCTGAAACCTCTGCATCGGTGGGTGTCCATAAAGTCCTGCTGAAAAATGACGGCGCGGCATCGGTGGGTGTCCTGGGAACCCCGTCTGGAACCTCTGCATCGGTGGGTGTCCACAGAATCCTGCCGCTGGATGTCCACAGCATCCGTCATCTGGCAGTGATAGGCCCGCATGCCGATGAAACTTTGCTCGGCGGTTACAGCAGCATTCCGCGCCAGACCGTTTCTATCATGCAGGGTCTGCAGCAACAGTTGCAGGCGTATGGTTCAGGTCAGACCAAAGTCAGCTTTGCCCGCGGTGCCCGGATCAGCAGCAACAACTTTTTGCAGCCCAAAAGCTCAGCTGCAACAACACAAAGCACCGACACATCCAGCACCAATGCCTTAGCCGCAGCAGCGGCTTTAGCCTTACAGCAGCGCAGTCAGCAAGCCGGCACTTATTCAATGTTGCGCTGGAACCATGACGACACTGTGGCGGCAGATGCGGCGGACAACGCCCGCCTGCGCGCAGAAGCGGTGCAACTGGCAAAAACCGCCGACGCCATAGTGCTGGTGCTAGGTGAAAACGAGGGCATGGCGCGCGAAGCCTGGGCCGACCAACATCTGGGCGATCGCACCACGCTGGAACTCAGTGCCGATCAACAACTGCTGGCAGAACAAGTTCTGGCCGCAGCCGGCAATAAACCTGTGGTACTGGTGCTCAGTAACGGCCGGCCGCTGGCGCTTGGCAAGCTCGCGACCCAAATGCCTGCGATTATCGAAGCCTGGTACCTGGGGCAAGAAACCGGCACTGCGCTGGCCCGCGTGTTATTTGGCGTGGTGAATCCGTCCGGCAAATTGCCCATCACTTTCCCACGCAGCGCCGGACATCTGCCGCAGTTTTACAATCATAAAGCTGCGGCCAGCCGCGGTTATCTGCATGACGACATCAGCCCGTTATATCCCTTTGGCCACGGCCTGAGCTACACCGAATTCAACTACAGCGACCTGCAAATCGACACGCCGCGGGTAGCCGCCGGCGGCGAGGCCAAAGTGCGCCTGCGTATCAAAAACAGCGGTACGCGTGCCGGCACTGAAGTGGTGCAACTTTATGTGCAGGACCCGGTCGCCAGCATCACCCGGCCGGTACAGCAACTGGCCAGTTTTGCCCGTGTCAGCCTGAAGCCGGGCCAGACAGCGCAGCTGCAATTTAAAGTGCCGGTTAATCAGCTGGCGTTTCTGGACAGCCAGATGCGCTGGGTGGTAGAGCCCGGCGAAATTCGCCTGATGATTGGCAGCTCATCCGCCGACATCCGGCTGCGCGGGGCTTTGACTATCGAAGGCGCAGTGACCGATATCGGCGCTGCCCGTGCCTTGCAAAGCAGCGCTGAACTGCTTGAATAACCTCAATTTATGAACAACCACCATCAGGCGGCGTGCCAGCCGGACTCTGGAGAACATATGCAAAAAGAACTCAGCACCGGTTTGCTGCTATCTGCCAGTCTGGCCATTGGCGCATGCAGCAAAGCCCCGGAGCCAGCCCCGGCGGCAATACCCACCATCGTCACGAATACTGCGGTAACACCGCAGATCCAGCCGGACAACTGGCCGCAGCAGCAGCCTCCCATCGCACGCACGCCGGCCATTGAAGCCAAAGTGCAAGCACTGCTGGCGCAGATGAACCCGGCGCAAAAAGTCGGGCAGTTAATTCAGGCCGACATCGCGTCCGTCACACCAAAACAAGTGCGGGATTATTATCTCGGCAGTGTGTTAAACGGTGGCAATTCAGCGCCCGGCCGGGACAACAGAGTAGGCCCTAAAGCCTGGCTGGAACTGGCTGATGCCTTCTGGCAAGCCAGCACCGACACCAGCGACGGCCGGCCTTATATTCCGGTGATGTGGGGCACAGACGCCGTGCACGGCCACAGCAATGTCAAAGGCGCCATTATTTTCCCGCATAACATTGGTTTAGGCGCGATGCGTGAACCTAAACTTTTGCGTAAAATCGGCCAAATCACCGCCATCGAAATGCAGGTAACGGGTCTCGACTGGACCTTCGCCCCCACCATTGCCGTAGTGCGCGACGACCGCTGGGGCCGCACTTATGAATCTTATGGCGAAGATCCGGCGCTGGTGGCGTCTTACGCGCCGGAAATTCTGCAGGGTATTCAGGGCGTTCCGGGCAGCGCCGACTTCCTGCGCGGCAATCATATGCTGGCCACCGTCAAACATTTCCTCGGCGATGGCGGCACCATCAACGGCAAAGATCAGGGCGACAATCAGCATAGCGAAGCCCAGTTACGCGACCTGCATGGCCTGCCCTATTACAGCGCGATCAAGGCCGGCGCCCGCGTCGTGATGGCATCGTATAACAGCTGGTACGGCGAAAAAATGCATGGTTTCGAGCCGATGTTGAGCGACGTGCTGGTCGGCCGGATGGGGTTTGATGGTTTTGTCGTCGGCGACTGGAACGGGCATGGCCAGGTTAAAGGCTGCACACCAACCGACTGTGCGAATGCATTAAACGCCGGCCTGGATGTGTTTATGGCGCCGGATAGCTGGCAGCAGTTGTACGAAAATACACTGGCGCAGGTCCAAGATGGCCGTATTTCGGCTGCTCGTCTGGATGAAGCCGTCAGCCGGGTGCTGCGGATCAAAGCTGAAATGGGCCTGTTTGAGCAGGTGCAACCGTCCAAACGTCCGCTGGCCGGCAAATTTGACTTGCTGGGCAGCACAGAACATCGTGCCGTCGCGCGAGAAGCGGCGCGTAAGTCCCTGGTATTGCTGAAAAATAATCAGCAGCTGCTGCCGATCAAAGCAGGTAGCAAAGTATTAGTGGCCGGGGACGGCGCCGACCATATCGGTAAACAAAGCGGCGGCTGGACCTTAAGCTGGCAAGGTGCCGGCAATAAAAACATCGATTTCCCGCATGGTGAATCGATTTATGCAGGCTTAAAAACTGCACTGACAGCCGGGGGTGGCACAGTCGAACTCAGTGAAAATGGCCGTTTTACCAGCAAACCGGATGTCGCCATCGTGGTGTTTGGTGAAGAACCTTATGCCGAGTTTGTCGGCGACCGCGCCCATCTGGCGTTTGACGACAGCCGTGCTTTGCAGCTGTTGACGGAATTAAAAGCTCAGGGCATTCCAACCATCTCCGTGTTTTTATCCGGCCGGCCTTTGTGGGTCAATCCGGAGCTGAACCAGTCCGATGCTTTTGTCGCCGCGTTTTTACCGGGCACTGAAGGTGGCGCTATTGCCGATGTGCTGGTGCGGGCACCAGATGGCACAGTGCGTTTTGATTTCCAGGGCAAACTGCCATTCTCCTGGCCGGCCGATGCGACCGGCAAACCACTGAATATTGGCGATGCCGACTACAACCCTCAGTTCGCTTTTGGTTATGGCCTGACTTACCAGGATGATATTCAGGTGGCGAAACTCAGTGAAAATTCCGGCATCAGCGCCGATTTGGTGGCAAATTTCAGCCGATATTTACATGCGGGTAAAGCGGTCAATCCATGGCAGCTGCAGTTAGTTGAACATGAGAACATCACAGTGGTGACAGATCCGCTGCAGCGATCCACCACCGGCGCCCTGACCAGCAAAGCGACAGATCGGCTACAACAGGAAGATTCCGTATTGCTGAGCTTCAACGCGCCAGCCACAGCAGCTATTGCGCACGCGCAGCAACATAGCATTGACCTCGCGCGGCAGGCGAACGGTGACATGGTGCTGGAACTGGAATATCGCGTACTGGCGATGCCGGAGCCAGGCAGCAAAGTGCTGCTCGGCATGCGCTGCATCTCCGGCCAGTCAGGCTGTGAATCTTTGCTCGACTTCACAGCCGTCTTCGCAGGACAGCCACTCGAAAGCAGCCTCCCCACAGGACATCCACAAGAAGGCTGGCGATTCCTGAAAATCCCGTTGCGTTGCTTTACCGAAGCGAACAAAGCCTTTGACCTGACAAAAATCAGCCACCCGCTGCTGGTTAGCGCCAGTAAAGGCCTGCAACTGCAGCTTGCCAGAGCCCGCTTGGCTGAAAACGAAGGCAATGGGATTTGTGGTGGTTGACAATAATGCTCTGCGGGCACCCAGACCATAACTCGATGGCAAGTGCCCGCAGTATTAACAGGGTCAGGAACAGGAGCCGGCAACTTTCTTCGCAGGACACCCACAGCAAGTTGCGAGGACAGCCACCGAAGCAAAAGTTTCGAGGACACTCACCGGAGAAAAAGTTACGAGGACAAAGTTTCGAGGACACTCACCGGAGAAAAATTCCAAAGACACCCATCTGAGTTTCAGCACGCCTTGACATTAACATTTTAGCAACCATAGTTAGAATTAACCTTCGACACGGACCGTCAAGGAAATCCTATGCCTATGCCCCGCAAGACACTGGTCTCTGTTGATACGACGCCCAGTTATCATGTTGTCAGCCGCTGTGTACGCCGAACTTTTTTGTTTGGTGTCGTCGATAACAAAGATTTTGGTCATCGCCGTGATGCCATCGTCGCAAGGCTGGCTGAACTTACCCAGCTGTTTTGTATTGATATTTCCGCCTACGCCATTATGTCCAATCACTACCACCTGGTGGTTCGCATTCAAAAACAACGGGCTCTGGATTTGTCAGTCGAAAATGTGATAACCCGCTGGAGAGCTCTGTTTTCATTACCGTTTCTTGCTAAACGCTACGCGGAAAATGATGTCATGTCAGAAGCAGAGCTGGATGAAGCCCTTCGCCAAATTGAACAACGACGTGAGCGACTTTACGATTTAAGCTGGTTTATGCGCTGTTTAAATGAACCCATCGCACGGATGGCAAATGCAGAGGACGACTGCACCGGCCGGTTTTGGGAAGGTCGGTTTAAATCACAAGCGTTGCTCGATGAGCGTGCTGAGTTGCAAGCGATGGCCTATGTGGATTTAAACCCCATTCGTGCACAAATGGCCGATTCACTGGAAAACAGTAACTTCACGTCTGTTCAAGCCCGGCTTAATAATTCGCAATCCCCAATAAAACCGCTGCTATTGCCTTTTACCGGCGACACGCACCAAAAAAACAATCACGAACACATTCCATATAACTTCACCGAATATATTCAATTGGTTGACTGGACTGGCCGGCAAATCAGAGCAGGAAGACCGGGCTATCTCAAAAACGACATCCCACCGATTTTTGCACAGTTAAAAATGAACACTGCGGCTTGGTTACACAACTGCACGCATTTAGAACAAACTTATCATCGCGTCATTGGCTGCAGCGCCCGGATACAGGAGTTCTGTGACAAATTCAGGCAACAGCGTGTCGCTGGCATCACTGCAGCGAGGTTGGCTTTTGGCTGACGAGTTAGCCTCACAACGTTCTAAAACAGTCCGGCAATTCAATCAAGCCGTCGACATGCTCGTTCACAATTTCCGTCAGCCAGTTAGCACGGCTCTTCTGCACGATTTGCCGAGACACAATCGCAAAATTACCTAGATAAATACGCATAGTACAAATTTGAAACCTTTTCAGTGGCTTGCCAGTTTGTAGCCTCTACGATGGCTACCTGTTGTTTCCCCCCCTCACTGGGATGTCCACTCACACATGAAGACATATGGAAAATCAACAAGCTACTTACCACTAAGTATCGTGCAAGGTTGAGTTTCTTTCTGCGTGTCCTGACACTCAATTGGGTGTCCAAACTCTCTCCTACGATGGCTGCCTGCTCTCTCCCCCTCAATGGGATATACACTCACACATGAAGGCATTTGGAAAATCAACAAGCTACTTACCACTACGTATCGTGCAGGGTTGAGTTTCTTTCTGCGTGTCCTGACACTCC
>CALJUX010000014.1 GCA_937978655.1 uncultured Chromatiaceae bacterium | reverse complement strand
TACGGCGACCACCGGGGTCTACACTCTTTCCCTACACGACGCTCTTCCGATCTTGCCAGCAGCTGCGCGGCCCGTGGCGTTGGCGGTAAAACCCGCTGGATCGCCCGCCATTGCAAGCCGGCCGCCAGCACTGCGCCCAGCATCACGGCATCCGGACCGTTCAGTATCGGATAACCTGTTGCCGGTTCCACCAGACTCCAGCCCCACAGCAGCAGCAATCCACCGAGCCAGGGCAAAGGCAGCCTGGTTAAAAACAGCGCCGGTGCCGCCGGATGTGGCCAGCGCTGCTGCACCGATAACCACAGGCATACCAACATGGGTGCGGCGACAGCAATCAAAAACAGCCCCAACAGCTGCGGATTATCTAATTGCCAGTGATTTGCCAGATAGCGTGCCTGCCACAGCACTAAAGCCCCGACCAGCCAGGGCATCGTCAGTAAATACAAGGGCTTGGTGACCTGCGCCTGCCGCAGCCAGTGATAGAAACTCAGCAGTACCAACACCAGCGCGACGCTACCGCTCAAAGACAACACAGCTTGCCAGTGGCCGCTGTCGAGCTGTGAGAAAAACTCGACGCCATACCAGCAATACAACAGCGGTAACAGCCACCAGCCAAAACGTTGCAAGGTGGGTAGCGGCCAGCGCTGATAAAGCGCGGACGCCAACAGCAACGACAGCGCCGCCACCGCGATCTGCGCCGCTAAAGGCTGCGCCAGATGACCATCCAGTTCGGCAAAAAACGCCAGATGCCAGCATAACCAGCCTAGGCCGCACCACAGCAACGACAAAGCGGTTTCCCCCGGCAGCAGGCGGGTGTCCGCCGGCTTGCGGTCGCTGCTGACTGACAGCAATAACAGCGACAGACCGAGCACCAGAATATTGATAAAGTCACCCTGCACCAGCCACAAGCGGCCGGTCTGGACCGGCAATTCACTGGCAAAAGCGACCAGCGCCCCCATCATCAGCAGATAAGCACCGGCGCGGCTGGCACGACTTTGCTGCTGAAAACCGAGCCAGCACAACCCGGCCGCTTCTAAGGCCCAGCCAAAAGCCGTCCAGCTGGCGCCTTGCGAAAATGGCAACACCAAAGAGCCAAACATCAGCGCGAGGCCCAGCTGGATCTGGCCAAACCGGCGTAAGTCATCACGCTGCTGCCGGCGCACCAGCATGTACATCCCGCCATACACCAACGCATAAACTGCGGCGCTGACGCTGTCGCCCTGGCTAAAATGGCCAGTCAACAACAGCTGTTGGCTAAAGGACAACAACGGTAGGCCAAAGACTAAACTGCCATCGATAAAACCGCGGCTCTGATGACCCTGACGCAGCGTAAAGCGATAACCAATCAGCAAGTACATCAGGAAATACGCAGCGAAAAACGGCTGCACCAGCGCGTAGTCGCTGCTGTGGTAATTGACCAGCTGCCAGGCCAGCGCGATGGCAAAAGTCGCGATAAAACCAGTCCAGTTTAACCAGCGCCATTGCCGGTACCAGGCCAGCAGCAACACACCGGCATTCAGCAGCAGGTAGTAGCTGAACAGACCGACAAAACGATTCGAGCCGTCTGACGTCAGTAAAGGCACCAGAAAACCACCGGCGGTAGCCAGAATGGCCAGTGCCTGTGATTGCTGCAACAACGCCATCGCGCTGCCGGCCAACACCGTCAGCAACATCAGCGCAAAAGCCGTAGTGCCGCCAATCATCGGATAATATTTACAGGCGGCAAACAAAGTCAGATAAACCACGGCAAAACCGGCGCCTTGCAGCAGAGCGGCATTGTCACCAAGCCGACGCCGTTTCCACCAGCCAAGCCCAACCAAACCTCCGCCACAAAGCCCGATAAAACCGAGCCGCAGCTCCATCGACAACAAACCCTGATGAGCAAAATAAGTGGCGAGAAAACTCAGGCCTAAAAACAACACGGTGAGGCCAGCCAAAACCAGCGGGCTGACATTGCGGAACAGATCAAACAAAGGTTGCAGTACTGACGGCGATGAAATGGTTGCACTTTGCTGCCAGGCAGCGGCATTGTGGCTGGCGAAAGCTGCCTGATCTGCGCTCTGCAGCGCAGGCGCGGAGACATCTGCAGGCTCGGGACTTTCTGCCGGGCGCATTGCAGAAGTGGCGGCGGTGTTTGCTGGCGCAGCGGCTGTAAATCCGTTATTCGCCAGCACCCCATGCGGATCAGCCCAGCCGCCCTGCAGCACATCTCGGTTGGCGCTTGTTGTGGTTGCTGCAGGTTGCGCTGCAACCAGTTCTGAGTTGGCGCCAGTCTCACGGCCGCGCAACTTGGCCACTTGTTGCTGCAATTCCTCGAGCTTCGCTTCCAGCCCAGCCGCTTTGCGCCAGGCGTCCAGCGCCAGCCCAAGCGCCAGACCGAGGATGGCACCCATGATAGTCTCGCCTTCCAACGCCCCCAGACTATAACCGGCGATAAATCCAAGCAGTGCCCACATGCTTTACGTCCCTGTGATGACCCATGAGTCACTACCATAGCACCGGACTTTCCGCGGCAACAAGTTTTACAGCACTGAATTTCAGGTAATAAAAAACCCGGCGCCAAGCCGGGTTTTTAAAATAAATCAGTAACTTATTCTACAGTCACTGACTTCGCCAAATTGCGTGGCTGGTCGACGTCTGTGCCTTTGATGATGGCGACGTAGTAGCTCAGCAGTTGCAGCGGGATGGTGTAGATGATCGGTGCGATCAGTGGGTGGACGTGTGGCACGTTCAGCACGCGCTGGTTGGCATCCGATTTAAAGTGCGCGTTGACGTCAGCGAACACATACAGGATACCGCCGCGGGCGCGCACTTCTTCGACGTTGGACTGCAGTTTTTCCAGCAGTTCGTTGTTGGGTGCTACCACGATGATTGGCATCTGCGCGTCAATCAGTGCCAGCGGGCCGTGTTTCAGCTCGCCTGCGGCGTAGGCTTCAGCGTGGATGTAAGAAATCTCTTTGAGTTTCAGTGCGCCTTCCATTGCGATTGGGTACTGGTCGCCACGGCCTAAGAACAATGAATGGTGCTTATCAGCGAACTCTTCCGCCAGCTGTTCGATTTTGCCGGCTAACGTCAGGGTTTCTTCCAGTTTGGCTGGCAGCGATTTCAACGCTTCTACCATGTCTTTTTGCGCAGCTGCGGTTAAGCCGTTGTACTTACCCACCGCCAGCGTCAGCATGGCTAAACCAACCAGCTGCGTGGTGAAGGCTTTGGTGGATGCCACGCCAATTTCAGCACCGGCGCGGGTCATAAAGGCTAAGTCTGATTCACGCACCAGCGAAGAGCCGGCCACGTTACAAATCGTCAGACTGCCCAAGTAACCGGCTTCTTTGGCCAGACGCAGCGCGGCTAAAGTATCCGCCGTTTCGCCGGACTGCGAAATGCTGACCAGCAACGAACCAGGCTGCACAAAAGATTTGCGGTAACGGAATTCAGAAGCGATTTCGACGTTACAGGAAATACCACCTAAAGACTCCAGCCAGTAACGGGCGACCATACCAGAGTGATACGACGTACCGCAGGCCACGATCTGGATATGTTTCACTTTCTTAAACAGCTCAGCGGCGCCGTTACCAAAAGTCTCATCCAACACTGAATCAGAACCCAAACGGCCTTCCAGCGTGTTCATGATGGCGTGTGGCTGTTCGTAGATTTCTTTGAGCATAAAGTGGCGATATTGGCCTTTGTCGCCGGCGTCATAGCTGACGTTCGACTCAGTCACAGCGCGTTCCACTTTATTACCGTGTTTGTCATAAACAGTGACATCAAAGCGGGTAATTTCCGCTACATCACCTTCTTCTAAAAACATAAAACGACGGGTGACCGGTAACAGCGCCAGTTGGTCTGAAGCGATAAAGTTTTCGCCGATACCGAGACCAATCACCAGCGGGCTGCCAGAGCGCGCGACGACTAAATGCGACGGGTCAGTTTTGTCCATCAGCACTGTGCCGTAAGCACCGCTGAATTGTTTTACTGCTGTTTGTACTGCAGCCAGTAACGAACCAGCGGTTTTGAATTCTTCTTCGACTAAATGCGCGATGACTTCAGTGTCTGTGTCGGAATTAAACACATAACCTTTGCTTTTCAGCATTTCGCGCAGCGGGCCGTGGTTTTCGATGATGCCGTTGTGCACGACAGAGATTTTGTCAGAGACGTGTGGATGCGCGTTGCGCTCAGAAGGTTCGCCGTGCGTCGCCCAGCGGGTGTGCGCGATGCCAGTGCCGCCAACGGTCGGGTTTAACTTCACCGCGTCGGACAGTTCTTTCACTTTGCCTAAACGGCGGATGCGCTGCAACTCACCGGTTGGGCTCACCACGGCAACGCCGGCTGAGTCATAACCGCGGTATTCCAGACGACGTAAACCTTCGACCAGAATGTCGACGACGTCACGTTGCGCTACTGCGCCTACTATTCCACACATATTTACTCCGATGTCGTATGTTCAGTTGAAACAGGGGCACAGATCACCCGGACGCCCTGCTGTTCTATTTGCCTTTTTGCCGTGTCGGGTAACTTGTCGTCTGTTACCAGGATTTTTATCGACGTCCACGGCAGTTCGAGATTATGAATTTTGCGGCCGATTTTATCCGATTCCACCATCACCACCACTTCGCGTGCCACTTCAGCCATCACCCGGCTTAAGCTGGTCAGTTCATTGAAGGTGGTGGTACCGCGTTGTAAATCGATGCCGTCAGCACCGATAAACAGCTGATCAAAGTCGTAGGCCCTGAGCACCTGTTCCGCCAGCTGGCCCTGAAAGGACTCAGACTGCGCGTCCCAGCTGCCACCGGTCATTAATAATTTGGGTTCGTGTTCCAGTTCACGCAGGCTGTTGGCGATGAACAGCGAGTTGGTCATCACGACCAGGCCTTGCTTGGCGGAAAGCTCCGGCAATAAGGCTGCCGTGGTGCTGCCGCTGTCGAGAATAATGCGGTAGTGGTCTTTAATCAGCGCCGCTGCGGCTTTGGCCAGCGCCTGTTTACGCGCCGAAATCGCGGAAGGCACAGCTTCGCTGATTAGCTCATGCGGCAGCTGCACGGCACCGCCGTAGCGGCGCAACAGCAAACCGTTGTCTTCCAGTGCGGTTAAATCTTTGCGAATCGTCACTTCCGAAGTTTCAAAGCGCAGCGCCAAATCGTCGACACTGACTTCACCCTGTTCGGCCAGCAAATCCAGAATGCTGCGGCGTCTTTGTTGTGTATTACGTTTATTCATCAGTGTGCGCGCTTAAATTTCGGTTTAAGTTTCGATTCGAAAGATATTCTATCTATTCGAAATATTATTGCAAGCATTTCGCCTTGCCACTTAATCAGGCCGGCGTTGCAGCGGTAGCAGGATGCGGTAACTTAAACCTTGCCCCGCCTCGCTGCGCACCTGAATGCTGCCGTTCAGTTCCACCGTCACCAGATTGTAAATAATGTGGCTGCCAAGCCCACTGTAACCCTGATGACGTTTAGTGGTAAAAAAAGGTTCAAACAAACGCGGGATCAGTTCAGCAGCCATGCCCTGACCATTGTCCTGATATTGGATCAGCACCTGATTGCCTTGTTGGCTGAGCCGCAGCAGGAGCTGCCGGTCGGTTTGCTGCGGCAAAAAGGCGTGCTGCAGCGAATTCATCACCAGATGTTCCAGCAGCCGGGCCAGAATACCGGCATCGGCAAACAGCACCAGTCCTTGTTGCGGCTGATAATCAACCTGACAAGCGGCTTTGTTCAATTCCGGCATCAGTGCCTGCAACACTTCCGCAAAGTAACTGCTTAACTCCACTTCACGCACACTGATTGCAGTGCGATCCACCGCGACCTGTTTAAAACTTTGCACCAGCGCAGCAACACGTTGGGTATTGTCCGTCAGCATTTGACAGGTTGAGGTTGCGGTGTCCAGGTACTCATTAAATATCTGAATAGTCAGCTGTTTATTCTTCTGCTGTTCGCGCAGTTGTGCCAGCTCATGTTGTAAATGACTGGCCGCCGTGACACAAATCCCCAACGGCGTATTAATTTCATGTGCGACACCGGCAACCAGACCACCAAGCGAGGCCATTTTTTCCTGCATCACCAGTTGCTCACGGGTTTGTTGCAGCCGGTGCACCACATTGGCGTTGGCAACCGCAATCGCAATAGTGCTGCATAAGGTGCGCAATAAATCGGTTTGCTCGGCCAGAAAGGCATGTTGCTGCGGGCTTTGGATGGTCAGACAGCCAATCTGTTCACCTTTGACTGTCAAGGGGAAATACAACACGGACTGCATCGGCTCGCCGACCAGCGGCTGCGGCAACTGGGGTAAATACAACAAAAAGTCCTGTCGGGTGCGCGTCTGAATTTCCCGCTGCTGGGCAAAACACACCGCCGCCAGATTGGCCTGGCCCTGCAAGACCAGCTCAAACGCCGGCATCAGCTGGCCATTTTCCAGCCAGTGGCTGAACTCCAGCACCTGCTGCTCATCTTTGTACACCCCAATCGCCAGCACATGCACGTCCATCAGATCATTCAGACTGCGGTGCACCAGCAACAAGATCTCCTGCAAATCCAGCGACGCGGTAATTTGGCGCGCCACCGTTTGCAACAACGACAAATCGCGGTAGGAATTGCTCAGCGCCTGATGCTGGTTTTTCAGCTCACTGGTGCGCTTATCCACCACTTTCTCCAGCCAGAGCCGGGTCTTACGTTCATGCCGCAAGCGGTATTGCATCACAAACCAAATCAGACTGAAGGTCAGGGCCACCATCAGCCCTTTAAACCACCAGGTCAGCCACCAGGGCGGCAGAATATCGATATTGATGTGGTTGGTTTGTTGATCGCGCCAGGCCTGCCCCGGCGCCCGCGCCATCACCTCAAACCGGTAGCGGCCCGGCGCCAGCCGGGTGTAAGTGGCGACCGGATTAACGGCATCGGTCTCAATCCAGTCGCGGTCAAAGCCGGTCAGGCGGTAACGATATTGCATCGCCAGCGGGTCGACAAAATTCAGCGCCGAAAAGTTCAGGCTGAACATATCCTGCTCGTATTGCAGCTGGATCTGCTCGGCAAACCCAACTGATTTTTGCAAATGCACGCCGCTGCTGTCCCCGACCTGAACCGGCCGGTTAAACAGGCTAAAACCGGTCAGCCGCACCGGTAATTCGGTTGCTGCCTGCAACACGGCGGTGGCCGGATAGATGTCGAGTCCCTGACTGCCGCCACGATATTGCCGCTGGCTGGGGTCGATAAACCAGGCTCCGATCCAGGTGGTGCTTTGAAAACCATGCATGTCGCCAAACTGTACCAGACCACCCGGTTGCAGCTTATTGCGGTACAGCAACAAAAACTGACGGGCATCTTCCAGATATTTATCCTGATCAGCCGGGCTCAGATAGGCTTTAAAACCGGTGATTTTGTCCGGCTGCTGCGGGTCGCGCAGCACACGGTGGTTAATATTGCCGGCGCGGATCCACAGCTGCCCCCCTTCCGGATAAATCAGCTGCACCCCATTAAAACGCAAACCTGCCCCATCCGACGCCTGCCAGCTTTGCAGTTGCCCGCTGTGTTTATTCAGCCGGACCAGGCCCTGATCGGCGAGGCCAACCCACAGGTCATCCTGCAGATCTGACGCCAGAATCGAGATCACCGCATTGTCGAGGCTGACGCCCGGCCGCACGGCCTGATGGAACTGGCGAGCCTGGCCATCCTGCAGCACAAACAAGCCTTCGCCACGGGTGCCAATCCAAAGCCGGCCGGCGCTGTCCAGATGCAAATTACCGATATGCGGTTGCAAGCCGGCTTGCAGCGTTTCAAGCTGCCATTGCGACGTCACCGGGTCAAAGCGGAACAAACCGGCGTCAGTACCCACATAGACCATGCCCGCTTTATCCTGTACCACATGCCGGGCCAGCGTCGGTTGTTTTTTCAGCCCCGGCAGTTGTGGTAACGGCCAACGTTTGACCCGGTACTGCGTCAGGTCCAGCTCAGCCAGGCCGCCATCACGATTGGCCAGCCAGACCTGTTTGTCATTGTGATACCAGATGCCAAACACATCACCGTGTGCCAGCAAACCGGTATCGCCGGGCCCCAGCGGAATATTCCGCACTTGCTGCGCCTGTGCCGACAAGCCAAAAACACCGACCGGTGTTTTCAGCCACAACGACTGCTGCCGGTCGAAAAATAATCCGGTGAGGTTATTGCTGGGTAACTGATAACTGACCAGCGGGTTGGCTTTAAACAACTGCCAGGTGGTGCCGCCTGGCGGCAAGTACCACAGACCGTTGTCGTAACTGCTGACCCAACGCCCGCCGGACCGGTCAAAACCGATATCGGTCAGCAAGCCCTGTTGCAACATATCCGGCTGCGCCCGCTCCGCCGTTAACACACCGCTGGCACTGTCAAACCGGTACAAACCGCCACCATAACTGGTCAGCCAGACTTGCCCCTGTGCATCGGCGGTCACAGCGGTAATTGCCGCCACCGATAACACTGAACTGCGCACACTGAACAGTTGTTTATGTCCCTGTTCCGGGTGCCAACGGATAGCGCCGCCCTGCTGTACCTGACGGTTGCGCAGCGGCGCATTGCCGGTACCAATCCACAGATAGCCACTGGCATCACGGAACAGCGTATTGATGTACAGACTGTCTAATTCATTTGGCGGCAGCGGCAGGGTCACGTTTTCCAGCCGGGCTTCTTTGGCATTCCAGCGCAGCAGGCCGCCGCCATAAGTTCCGACCCACAACTCGCCTTTGGGGTCCTGGTACACCACCGAAATTTCGACTTGCTGCTGTTCACCCTGCGCCGCCGGCAATGGCACCCGGCTGAATTGTTCCGTCGCCGGATTAAACCGGTTCAGTCCGCCATAGCGGGTGCCGATCCACAGGCTGCCCTGCCGGTCCACCAGCAGACTGGACACCCAGTCCGCCGACAGCGTATTCGTTTGCCCCGGCACCGCCTGATACGTTTTCAGCTGCTGACCATCAAAACGGTACAAACCGTGTTGCGTACCAATCCACAGGAAACCTTGCTGGTCCTGCACCAGCGCCGTCGATTGAGCCAGACGGGGCGACACGCGGGTCAGATTCAGAAAACGACTGTACACCTCAGCATGAGCACTGACGGCATCAGTGCCTGACTGCGCAGCACCAAGCCGCAGCGAAACACTGCATAACATGATGATCAGGCAGTAAATCCGCCAGCTTTGCATCTGTCTCTACCGGAAAGAAAAACCTGTGACAGCAGTATTGTTGCTTTTGCCTGCCACTGCAATAACTCAGCGCTGATGAACTGACCATAAAGTACTGATCAACATCAGCAATAACCAGCCGCCAACCAAAGCCAGCATCCGGGCATCCGGCCGCCGGTACAACCACCAGTCCAGACTCCAGACCAGCAACGCCGGCCAAATGACCCACAAACTTAATCCCAGCATTTTGCCGCTCCCGAGGCTAAATCCTCAGAGCAAAATAATTTAAATGAGAATTATTTGCAATTAGAAAAAAGAGCAGTTATTGTATGCAACGTCAGGATGACACACCGATACTTGCCCGGTGCATGGAGGGATCCACTCCACGGTAGTCCCAGTCGTTGATTGGGTGTTTGCTGTTCTGCAGTGACTTTTGCGGGGGACGTTTGCGCCGTCCCCCGTTTTTTTATTCGCTGCCATCCATGGCGCTCACTCTTTATTTGACGCAGAGAGTTTAGTCGATCGCCTTCCCATCGCTTTGCTGCAACATCAGCGTGAGCAGCTGCGCGGTCAGTTCAAACTCGGTTTGCTGACGATCATCCAGCGTTTTCCCGGCCGCATCGGCATACAACAGCCCAAACAGGCGTTTGTCCACACGCACTGACGCGACAAAACAATCACCGTCGTATGGCAGAAACTGGCTCAGCGCGCCAAGCTCCGGTGCATATTGCTGCTTTTTATGCCAACCCATCTGATCCTGGCGCAGCAGTTCATATAACACTTCACCTTTGCGCAACTGCTCCAGCGAAATGGCCGCCTGATTCCGCCACAATTGTGTATCGCGGCCGGCGACATAACTGGGCACAAAACTCTTACTGTGATAATCCATCAGCAATAACGCCACTCTTGGCAGCCCAACCCCTTCCTGCAGGCAAATCACGGTGGCATGTAATAAACGCGACATACTGTCACTGACCCGCTGAAGTTTCAGTAACGTATTGAGATGCATACTGAATTCATAACCCGTGCGCTGCTGTGTTTCACTTTGCGCCAGAATTTGCGCCCGGCTTGGCAACATTGGCACCAGACTTTCGGCATTGTACTGGTTGGCCGTCAGTGCCGCTTCTTCGGCCGTCAGCAGCACCAGTTGCTGGCTTTCTTCCAGTGTCAGCTGACACAACTGCGCCACCTGGGCGCAATTGTCCAGCATCCGGACGGATTGCAGGCCTTCGGCCAGATGCTGACTGATACTGTCGGCCAGATTGACCAGCGCGCCAACCGAGCCAGGCGCTGCGTTTTGCTGCACCGCTTCGAGAATATGGTCACCGAGCTTCCATTCCCGGACTAACTCCCGCGTCAGGCTGTCGATGCCAATGCCGAGATATTTCATCGCAATGGCGTGCTCGTCATCCGGATACTCCCGGCACTCCCGGACAAAATGTTCGGCGGCCGGCTCCCGGGTCACCAGCAACGCCAGTTTTCCCAGATGGCGCAGCAGCGCGGCAATAAACACCAGCTCACGCCTGGCGGCGTCGGCACGTGGCACCAGCGCGCGCGCCTGCACTGCGGCATGGAAGGATTGCGTCAGTTGTTGTAACAGCAACTGACGCGGTTTGCCTTGTAAAAAGCTGTCAATCAGGCTGCTGGCCAGCGTGATGTTTTTAATCTCGACAAAACCAACCTGAATAATGGCGCGCGACACGGTTTGGATCGGTCTGCCGGAGCGGTTGTAGTGCACCGCATTGGCGACCCGTAACACTTTGGCGGTCAGACTGGCATCGCGCAGGACAATTTTCGCCAGGTCGTCAGCATTGCCTTCATTGCGCTCATCCAGCTGACAAATTTGTTGCACGACAAAATCCAGTGCCGGCATCTGCTGGTGCAGAATTAATTTCATCCAGGCCTGCAGGCCTCTGATTTCACTCATTGCGGGCGCCTCTTGTTGCGCGGATACTGCTCATACTTTAGTGTAGTCTGAAGTACAGACGGACTGACAGCGGGTTGTCAGAAAAGCTGACACCCGCAAAGACGCGCCGGGCGGACCAGCCCGGGCTTTAGTGAATATGTGGGTCCTGCACTAACACCCAGGGCGACACCACCACGGCCCATAATTGGGCATTGTGCTGATGCCAGTGACTGGCGCGTGTATCTTCCACGCGCTGCAACTGCCCCTCTTGCAGCCAGCCCGCCACCTGGTTTTTGTCATCAATAGCAAAAGCGTAGGCCACAGCCACCAAATCCAGGCCGGCAGCCACTTCAATCACAGCGCCGGCGGCATAGAATTTTTGCAGTTCATGCCAGTGAATACGGGCGGTTTCGCCGGTAATTTTTGCTTTTAAAACTTCAGGTTCAGTATCAAAATTGTCGTGCATAACTCACTCATTATGGCCTGTTATTCAGGTTCATCGCCTTGCTCAGACACCTGAGCCGCGCTTAATTCATGTTTTTTCAGTAACTTATGGAAATCTGTCCGATTCCGGCCAGCCAGTTCTGCCGCCCGGGTCACGTTGCCTTCCGCCATTTTCAGCACCCGCACCAGATACTGCCGCTCAAACTGGTCGCGCGCTTCACTCAGCGTCGGCCAGAAACTGCGGTTTTGCTCCAGCGCCTGACTGACCAGTGCCAGACTCACCACCGGATTGCTGGTCAGCGCCACACATTGTTCCACCACGTTGACCAGCTGACGCACATTCCCAGGCCACTGCGCCGTGACTAAGGCCTGCATCGCATCTTCGGAAAAACGATTCACCTGCACACCATGACGTTCGGCACTTTGCTGCAACACATGGCGCGCCAGCAACGGAATATCTTCCGCGCGCTCCCGCAGTGTGGGTAACTGCAAATTCACCACGTTGAGCCGGTAATACAAATCTTCGCGGAAACTTTGCTCCTGCATGGCCTGCTTTAAATCGCGGTGGGTGGCTGAAATCAGCCGCACATCAATCGGAATGGATTTGGCACTGCCGACCGGCCGGATCTGCCGCTCCTGCAGCGCGCGCAATAACTTAACCTGCAGCGGCAATGGCATGTCGCCAATCTCATCGAGAAATAACGTGCCGCCATCGGCTTCGCGAAATAAACCGGCGTGTTCAGTCACAGCGCCGGTAAAGGCGCCTTTGGCATGACCAAACAGTTCTGATTCGAGTAAATGCTCAGGCAAAGCGCCGCAGTTAATCGCGACAAAATTGCGGCGGGCGCGCGGACTGGCCTGATGAATGGCATTGGCCAGCAGCTCTTTACCGGTACCGCTGGCGCCGGTGATCAGCACACTGACATCACGTTGCGCCACGCGATACGCCTGCTCCAGCACCTGCTCCATCGTTTTACTGCGCGTGACAATGGCCTGGCGCCAGCTGTCTTTGCTGGGTACATGCGACTGATGCACCGCTTTTTGCAGGATATCGCGCAGTTCGACGTTATTGAGCGGCTTGGTCAGAAAACCAAACACACCACGCTGTGTGGCGGCGACCGCTTCCGGAATAGATCCATGTGCCGTCATCAGCACCACCGGCAAGCCGGGGCTGCGTTTGGCAATTTCATCAAACAATGCCATGCCGTCAAGGCCCGGCATGCGCAAGTCACTGAGCACCACATCAACCGGATGTTTCGCCAGCAATGTCAATGCAGTTTCGGCGCAATCGGCCGAAGTCACCTGATAACCTTCGCCCTCAAGGCGCAGCGTCATCAGCCGCAGTAAACTCGGGTCGTCGTCGACCAACAATAAACGGGCATTGTTTCCTGTGTTGCTGCCGGACATCTTAACCTCCGCCTGACTGGTTCAGCTTGGCTTCGATTTGAGTCAACGCCTCGATTTTCTTCTGCAAATCCGCATTTTGTTTTTGCAGTTTGTCCAGATTGTCCTGCTGCTGGCCATTGAGCCGGCCCAGCGCTTTGACGGCAGATTCAGACTCCAGCAATTTCTGGTTAAAGGCATAGTCCCAGCGCAGCAACGCTGCGAGGCCGGCAGGCAACCGGACCAACTGCTCACTGAGTTGATTCTGCGCACGGAACCGCACGGCATAAGGGGTGTCCGGATGCATGCGTAATAACAGTGCCTGTAGTTCTTCCACCGGCGTTTTACCCAGCGCTTTTGCCGCAGTGTCGCGCTGTGCTGCGCTCATCTGCAGCACGTCGGTCCGATACCCCTGCCAGGCGCTCAGCGTCAGCGCATCGTCCAACAATGCCAGTTGTGGCTTGCTGGGAGCCGGCTGTTCTTTGGGCAATTCCACCACTTTTTCCGGGGCCGGCTTTGGCTTTAAAATCACCGGCAATGGGGCCGGCACGCCCTGACAACCGGCCAGCAGCAGACTCACCCCAACCAGGGTCCACTTTTTCATACTTGTTCCTCAACCATAGGCAGGCGGACACGGATACAAACGTCAGCATAATTTACGTCGACGATCTCAGCCATACCCCCCAATAAACGTGCGCAATCGGACACTATCGACAGCCCCAGTCCCGAGCCCTGTACCGCATCAAACCGCGGCGCTTTGCCACGTTGAAAGGGTTCAAACAGCTTAGCCCTGAGTTCTGCCGGGATCGGCGTACCATTATTCGCCACATCCAGTAACATAAATTTTTCGTGCGGCCGCAAGATCACCCACACCGGACTGCCCTCGGCACCGTAGGCCTGCGCGTTATTAATCAGATTATCCAGAATACGCCGAAATAACATCGCATCGGTATAAATCCGCGGCAGCTGACAGTCCAGCTGGATAAACTGCTGACGCTGCTGCAACGACAGGGCATGATCAGCAAAACAGCTGTCGAGTAACTGGGCGCTGTCATGCCAGCCAAATTCAGGTTTTGCCTGCTGTAACAGGCGGTTGTAATCCAGTAACTGTTCGGTCAGCTGACTGAGCCGATCGGCGCTGCCATTTAACAACGTCACCACTTCCATTTGCTGGGCGTTCAGCGGGCCGACCAGCTGCTCGCTGAGCAAGGCGCAGCCTTCGCGGATACTCGATAACGGGGTTTTCAGTTCGTGCGAGGCGTGCCGCAGCAAAATAAGCCGCAGTGCTTCGAGCTGTTGCAGACGCGACGCCAGCCAGCGCAGCTGCTCGCCAAGTTCGGTCAGTTCGCGCGGGCCGACGACTTGCTCATGCGGAAAATGATGGCTGGCCTGGCCAATCGAACGGATCATCGTATCCAGTTGTTTAATCGGCGAGGCAATGCGCGCCTGCGCCCATAACACCAGCAGCAACGTCAACACCACCAGCGCCACCGACTGCCAGGCCAGTTGATTCTGCGCATCCACCACAAAGTTCTGCTGAGTTTGCAGCCGCTGCTCCAGCCGTTGCCAGATCTGTTCGGTCAGCTGCTGTTGTTGCTGACGCAACGTCTGCAAGGTGGGGGAAAGTTCTTCGTTGCTAGCATGCAGGAAATTCTGCAATAAGGTGGTGACTTGCGTCGATTGGGCCTGGCACAACAGCGGCGCATCCAGATCCAGACAAACCTGCTGCAGCATCTGCTGGTAATTCTGCAAATGGGTCGTAGCCAGTGAACTCAATGAATCAGTGCGTAAAATACCGAACTGACGCACCGCCCGCTCGATGTCAATCACCAGATTCTGCATATTCTCAGCGCGTTTCACGCTATCCACTGAAGACTCTGCTTCTGCCACCGCAAACCGGCTGACATCGGACAAAGCGCTGTTGCTTTGCCACAACAGCACGGCCAGCGGGATCAACGCCAGGAAAAAACTCAATAAAATAAATTGCCGCAATGAGGCCGGCTGGATTGGACTTCGCATGCCACAGGCTCCGCGTCGTTCTGGCGCAACAGGCGCCGGTCTGGGACTCTGGCGCCTATCATAGCGGATTTGTGCCCGACAACTCACGGTCAATTCTGCAGTTTTGTCTACATCGCCACGGTGCGCTGGCTTGCAGCAGCATTATTCCGCTCAGCCGCCCGCACCAACCTGTGGTTTTCTGCTGGGTTCAGACTGTTTTACCGACGAAAAAAAACCGGCCATTGGCCGGTTTTTCTGATGAATTTAATGTTTTAAGCGTTTGCTGTTACACCAGCTGCACGGGCTTTACGCACTTTGGCCGCCTGACGGTTGTACGCATCTGTGAACTGAGCTTTTTCCAGTTTACGTACAGCTTCACCGTTCAGGTCAATCTTACGCAGATAAGTTACAAACACAAAAGCATTAACCACGAAGAAAGCTGCTGCTGCGATTAAAAATGTGTCCATCTTGCACCTCGTTACATCACCGGATTCTGCCGGATTTAATACTGTGATTACCTTGGGTTTCAGGTAAAAAACGGAAGTGGAACTCGCTGTATCACTTGCGTTATTTACCTGCTTGATAATCTATATGCAGCTGGTGTGCCAACTTAAAATGAATATACTATCTTGTTGTTTTTTATGCATTTTATTTTATTTCACCGTACAAGATCAGCACAAGGGCGTTCTTTGGATCTGAGGATCTGTTGCTAAATAGCGACAGCAAAAAGCAGGCTATTTTTTTATATATACAAATCAAAGACTTACAGTGTATCTTTTTTGCGACAGTTTTAGCGATGAACAGAAAAACTCAATTAATAATTTAAAATTCAATTACTTACCAGCATGCTAAACCATACGAATTTCAGCTGAAGTTGTGCCGCAGCACGATTTGCCGTGATTGCGCCTGACATTCGCCAGACGCAGAAACGCAAAAAAGCGCCCGCAGGCGCTTTTTACTGGTCAGGACAAACCCTTTAATTAATAAAACCGTACTTGCGGGAAATCACATCGAAGTAATTCAGGCATTGTTTGGCGTATTCACGTTTTTCGACGTAACTGCCCGGGAAAAAGCTCTTTTTAAAGCCGTAAGCAACGATGTCTTTTAGCCGTTTCAGCGGAATATCAAAATTATCCACCGCCAGCTGATATTCACGGCTCACCGTGGTATTCGATACCAGCCGGTTGTCAGTACAAATCACAGTCGCGATACGATTTTCCAGCATATCTTTAAACTTGTGTTGTTTGATATCAGCAATCGCCGGATTGGTCTGTAAATTCGAGGTCAGGCAGACTTCAACCGCGATACGTTTATCGGCAATGTAGGATGCCAACTCTTTGATATATTTCTGTTTATCTGTGATAGCCGGGTCTTTAATCATCTCCGGAATAAACATCGAATAACCATGACCAATGCGGTCGGCATAACATTCGGTGATAGCTTCAAACACCGATTCGGCGCCATAGGCTTCGCCGGCATGTAAGGTTTTCAGCAAAAAATGCTGATGGGCATATTCGTAGACTTCTTTAAAGTTATGCGCCGGAAACCCGGATTCCTGCCCGGCCAAATCCAGTGCGACGATCGGAATGCCGGCTTCATCACGCATGCGCACACTGGCGCGCACCAGTTCCATCGCTGCGAGTTTGATCACCTGCATCGGTTCGAAATCACGCATCAGCTGAAATAAGTTGGTGTAATAAGGTGAAAAACCTTTGCCGGAAAACATCCGCATCGCGCAATTGATAATGCCATAGGCAAACGGCGGTTTGAGCCCCTGCTGCACTGGCGTCTGGGCGTTGTATTGCTGCATCGCCCGTTTCAGGCCGTTGTTGACGGTATGCATAATCCGGTCAAAATCGATACCCGCCGCCGGGTCCATTAATAACTGTGGCGCAAACCGCACTTCAATGTAATTGACGCCTTCGGCCTGATTATCCAGCGCCAGCTCATAAGCCGCCTGCTCCAGATTTTCTACATCGCGCAGCACACCGCAGGTGTACTGAAAGCCATGCAGATATTCGCCTAAGTTGTTGTACCGCTCTTTAAATACCAGCGCTTTCATGCCTTCAACAGTATTGGACGGCAGCACCAGTTTGCTGCGCTTTGCCATCTCTATCAAAGACTCCAGCCGCAAGCTGCCATCGAGGTGCAGATGCAGATCAGACTTTGGCATTTCTTTAATAAAATCAGCGGAATAAAAAGGCATAGAGAGTCCCTGAGCAGCTTACGACTGCAGCTAGTTTAGCAAAATCGGCACCTGGATGTTGATTTGCCTTTAGCACCATCGCATTCAGGGCGTTATGCAGATTGCGCAACCGTTGGTTTTTCAGCCAAACAGTTGTTCCTGATCTGGCGATAGACCTGCTGCTGGCCTAGGCTTTGAGTTTGCAGCCCTGCAAAACCGGAGGTTGAATGGTTGTATCCGCCAAAGTTAAATATGCACTGGTTGTTTTAATTCTGGGGTTCAGTCCACAGACTATTGCCAAGGATCGCGACGGGCTGAAATTCAGCGAATTCGAGCAGCGCATCTGGCACATAGTCCAAAACTCTTCGCCTGAACAGCCGCTCGTTGCTTTGCAAGCGCTGGAGGGCACCACTGCTGAACCGGCAGAACAAGCGTTACTGCTGATGCATCAGTGCCGGCCTGCCGTGCGGCAATCGCAAACGCCGCAACCGGCGTTGTTGCAACAATTGAGCACATTACATCTGGCTGGCGCAGAAAGGGGGATTGGCACGGCAGCGTTGACCAAATGCCAGCAATATCATGCCATGCTGGACGCCAGCTCGAATCAAATCCTGCAGCTGGAAAACACCGCCTATTATGGGCTGAATGCAAACGACGGCCCTTTGATGCAGATGTGGCTGTCTTTCGATTTTGCCAATGCCGCGATGGATGCCGGTTTTATCGATGAAGCGTTAAAAGCCATTGAGCGCTCGCTGGCTATTGCCAAACAAAACGGCTTGTCCGAATGGGTCAGCGAAAGTCTGGGCCTGCTGGCCCTGCTGCAAAGTGATTTGGGCCAGTATCAACAGGCGCTGGCAACAGTACGACAAGGCTTGGCACAGGCCAAAGACCCGCTGAATCGCGAAACTTTGCAACTGCGGCAGGCTTTTGTGCTGAAGCAGGCCAAACACTATGACGAAGCGCTGGCTGCTTATCAGCGGTTGCTTTATCAGGCAGGCCCAGACAATGAGCAGGTCTATATCACGGCAGCACTCAATATCTCGGCAATCTATCAGGCTACCCGGCGTCATGCTGAAAATCTGCAACTGACCGCACAACTGCTGCAACGGCTCGATAAAACACAAGACCCTTATTCCTTCGCTCAGGCCGCCACTTTGCGGGCAATAGCGTTGCTGAACAATGATCAATATCAGGCCGCGGCACCACTTTTTACTGAAGCACAACAATGGTTTGAGCAAAACGAATGGCTGGTATATCTGGTTCCCACGCTGGAGCAATGGGCCGATTTGCTGGCGCAAAAAGGTTATTTTGCCGAGGCTTATCAGGCCAGTCAGCATAACAAACAGTTACGTGACCAACTCAATGAACAGCGCCGGCTGCGCGATGCCACGCTGCAAAATGCCCAGCTCGAAGTGGCTCGTCAGCAACAGGCGTTACTGGAATCGCACCAGGCCCATCAGCAAGTAACTGCAGAACTGGCCCGCAAGGAATTTGAGCAACGCAGCTTTCAGCTGATTGTGGCGTCGCTGCTGTTGCTGGCCCTGACCATTCTCTGGGCTTATGTGCGGTTGCGTCAGGCGAATCAGGCGCTGGCGACCAAAAACCAGCAACTGGATTACGAAAGCACCCATGATCCACTGACAAAAGTGTTTAACCGGCGCTACTTTAATCAGTTTATCCAACAAAAACTGGTGCAAGGCGGCGAAGCCCTGTTCCTGCTGATTGATATCGATCACTTTAAAAAGGTCAATGATACTTATGGTCACCATGCCGGTGATCAGGTGCTGGAAATCGTCAGTAAACGCCTGGCCGGCAGACTGCGGGATAACGACAGAATCATCCGCTGGGGCGGTGAGGAGTTTCTGATTTTTATTGAAAAACCCGCCGACAGCACGAATGCGGCAGCACTGGTGCAACGCTTGCTGAGCGAAGTTGCCAGCACGCCGGTGCAATTAGCGCATACGCAACTGACAGTGACGATATCTGCCGGTTTTGCGCTGATCACACTCAGTGATCTTCAGGCGCTGGAGAATACATTGAACCAGATTGATGAATCGCTGTATCGCGCAAAAACTCAGGGCCGTAATCAGGCCGTGGGCTCTTTGCCACAGCCGGCACAAGAACTGCTGACGATACAACCGGCGCTGTAGGGTGAATACAGAACAGTGACCATATCACACGGCATTGGGATGTTGATTAAAGTTTCTTATTGTTGAAACAGGGCTGGTGATATTGGCAAGAATACAGAGAAGTGGTGCCCGGGGCCGGACTTGAACCGGCACGCCCTTTCGAGCGAGGGATTTTAAATCCCTTGTGTCTACCGATTTCACCACCCGGGCAGAGTCGCATGTGCAGAGGCACTTGGCAGAACGGCGGCGATTTTACGCTGGCTTTTAGCTCACTGTCATGTGCTTTTTGCAATGCCGGCCAATTTTTTACTGCAGTTGTGCTTTTTTTCGCCATCACAGCTGAGTGAAGAAGCTGACAGGCAGTGCTCCGACCTAAAACTTGGCCATCCAGAGATCCATATAAAAACCAACAGCTTAATAATTCATCAGCCTAAAGTCGTATCCATTTAGCCATCTATACTGTTGCATTCAGCATTTTGTCGTGATATTACTAGAAACGCTGCAGCTTTGTTCAGTCGTGTATCTGCAGCACCATGCGCCGGCACATTTGCTTGAGCGCCAAAAAAAGACAGAGCAATGAATCACTTAAACACTATGACCGCCATTCTTCTCAGCCTCCTCGTGCTCCTAATCGGACCTCGGGGTGTTGTGCATTGGTCGTAGTGTAAATACGGATCCAGCAAACAAACCCCGAGCCACAGGCCGGGGTTTTTTGTTACCTCAAGGTCTGATGGGTGAAAATTTCAGCAAGAGGAACAGGACATGAGCAGCGCCCAACACGAAAACAATAAAATCTGGATTTTTGATACGACATTACGCGACGGCGAGCAGGCATTGCGCGCCAGCTTAAGCCATAAACAAAAAATCCAGCTGGCCCATGCTATTGCGCGCTTAAATGTCGACGTGATGGAAGTGGGCTTTCCGGTGTCTTCGCCGGGCGATTTCGCTTCAGTGCAGGCGATAGCGCAAAGCGTGAAAGGCCCGGTGATTTGTGGTCTGTCGCGCGCGGTGTTCGCCGACATCGACGCCTGCGGCGAGGCGTTAAAAGCTGCCGAACGCCGTCGTATCCACACCTTTATTGCTACTTCCCCACTGCACCTGCAATACAAATTACGCAAGACTTTAGAACAAGCCACTGAGCAAGCCGTCGCCTGTATTCAGCATGCGCGCCGTTATACCGACGATGTGGAATTCTCCTGTGAAGATGCAGGCCGCACGCCGATTGATGATTTATGCCGCATTGTCGAAGCCGCCATCAAAGCCGGCGCCAATACCATCAATATTCCGGACACTGTCGGCTATACCATTCCGAACGAATTTGGCCAGATCATCAGCCAGCTGATGCACAAAGTGCCGAATATCGATCAGGCACGGATTTCGGTGCATTGCCATAACGATTTAGGTTTAGCGGTCGCCAACAGCATCAGCGCCATTCAGGCCGGTGCCCGCCAGATTGAGTGTACGGTGAACGGCATCGGCGAGCGCGCCGGTAACTGTTCGCTGGAAGAAGTGGCGATGATCATCAAAACCCGCGGCGACTATCTGCCGTTTTATACCGATATCAAAAGCACCGAGATCTACCGCTCCAGCCACTTGGTCAGCCAGATTTGCCACATGCCTATTCAGCCGAACAAAGCCATTGTCGGCGAAAACGCTTTTGCGCATAGCTCCGGTATTCACCAGGACGGCGTGTTAAAAGCGCAAAACACTTATGAAATCATGTCGCCGGAGCAAGTCGGCATTCGCACCAACGAACTGAACCTGACTTCACGCTCTGGCCGCGCCGTCATTGCGCACCGCTTAACCGAAATGGGTTACAGCAAAGAAGATTATGATTTAGACCAGATTTATCAGGCGTTTTTAACGCTGGCCGACCAAAAAGGCCGGGTGTTTGATTACGATCTGGAAGCCTTAGTGTTCTTCCAGAATCTGCAGGACGATGACGAGCATTACAAGCTGGCGTTTTTAAGTTCCAGCACCCATACCGGCCATGTTGCCAGTGCCACCGTTGGCCTGACTGCCGGTGACGAAACCTTCACTGAAGCAGCCACCGGCAATGGTCCGGTTGAAGCGGCATTTCAGGCCATCCACCGTATCGCCAAACTGGACCTGAAAATGGTCGACTACAACCTGCAGGCCAAAGGCGAAGGTGAAAACGCACTGGGTCAGGTCGACATTATTATTGAATATCAGGGCCGGCGTTATCACGGCGCAGGCCTGGCCACCGACATCGTGCGTTCATCCGTGTTGGCCTATGTGCATGTACTGAATCTGATTGAACGCAGCAAACGCATTGATGCAGTGAAGCTGGCGCGTAAAAACGCCGACAGCGCTATCGAAAAATAATTCGCTTTAACTTTTTCCGAGACAGATGATGAAGACTTACAACATTGCAGTATTAGCCGGTGACGGCATCGGCCCTGAAGTGATGACAGAAGCATTAAAAGTGCTGGATGCGGTTAGCCAGAAGTTTGGTTTTGCCGTCAAAACGCAAAGTGCCTTAGTCGGTGGCGCCGCCATTGACGCACACGGCGAAGCGTTGCCGGCCGCCACTTTAGATTTGTGCAAACAAAGTGATGCGATTTTATTCGGCTCGGTCGGTGGCCCGAAATGGACCAGCCTGCCACCAGCGCAACAGCCAGAGCGTGCGTCGTTATTACCGCTGCGCAAAACTTTCGATCTGTTCTGTAACCTGCGCCCTGGCAAGATTTACCCGGCTTTTGCTGACTTGTCGCCTATTCACCCACGCACCAGCTCAAAAGGTATGGACATTTTGTGTGTGCGTGAACTGACCGGCGGCATTTATTTTGGTGAAAAAGGCCGCACTGAGACTGCAGCTTTTGATACCCAGACTTACAGCGTCGCGGAAATTGAACGCATCGCCCGCGTCGCTTTTGAAGCGGCAGCAAAACGCAGCAATAAAGTGACCTCGATTGATAAAGCCAACGTGCTGGCGACCAGCGTGTTATGGCGTGAAGTGGTCAGCCGCATTGCGAAAGACTATCCGCAAGTAGCGCTGGATCATATGTATATCGACAACGCCGCGATGCAGCTGATTCGTTCACCGCAGCAGTTTGACGTGCTGCTGTGCGACAACCTGTTTGGCGACATTTTATCCGATGAATTAGCCGCCATTGCCGGCTCATTAGGTTTATTACCGTCCGCCAGCTTAAACGGTTCTAACTTTGGTCTGTATGAACCGGCCGGTGGCAGCGCGCCGGATATCGCAGGCCAGGGCATTGCCAACCCGGTGGCGCAGATTTTAAGTGCGGCGTTGTTGCTGCGTTTTAGCTGTGGTGAAGAGGCGGCAGCGCGTGCGATTGAAGCCGCAGTGGAACAGAGCCTGGAACAAGGCATTGTCACCCGCGATATCAACGCAGAGTCCGGCTACAACACCGCGGATATCGGCAACGCCATAGTGCGTTTTATTCAGGCAGCTTAAGGAGTCCACCATGGGCCAGACTTTATATCAGAAGATTTACCAGAGCCACGTGGTCGGCGCCTTAAACGGCAGCACAGATTTGTTGTTTGTCGACCGCCATCTTATTCACGAAGTGACCAGTCCACAGGCGTTTGCCGGGCTGCGTCAGGCCGGGCGTCAAGTACGCCGGCCGGATTTAACTTTCGCCACTATGGACCACAACACCTCGACGCAAGTGCGCAGCTACGACGCCGCCGGCGAAACCTCGCGTAAACAGCTGGAAGCCTTAGCCGCCAACTGCGCCGAAAGCGGCATTGAGCTGCTGGATTTGTATCACCCGGATCAGGGCATTGTGCACGTGATTGGCCCTGAGCTTGGCTTGACTCAGCCCGGCATGATCATCGTCTGCGGCGATTCACACACGTCCACCCATGGTGCTTTTGGCGCTATCGCCTTTGGTATCGGTACCTCTGAAGTGGAACACGTGTTGGCGACACAAACGCTGCCGCAGCAAGTGGCGAAAACGCTGAAAGTAGAAGTGACTGGCACCCTGTCGCCTTTTGTTACGCCAAAAGATGTGATCCTGGCGGTGATTGGCGCTTTGGGTACTGCCGGTGGTAACGGTTATGTCGCCGAATTCTGTGGTGATGCGATCAAAGGCATGACGATGGAAGGCCGGATGACGCTGTGTAATATGAGCATCGAAATGGGCGCCAAAGCAGGCCTGATTGCGCCGGATGCGACCACTTTTGCCTATTTACAAGGCCGGCGTTTTGCGCCAAAAGCTGAACATTGGGATGCCGCGGTTAGCTATTGGCAAAGCCTGTATTCAGATGCCGACGCGCAGTTCGACAAAGTCGTAAGCATCGACGGCAACCAAATCAAACCACAGGTGACCTGGGGCACCAACCCTGAGCAAGTGATTGCCATTGACCAACCGGTACCTTCTCCAGAATCTTTTACTGACCTGATTAAAGCCGACGCCGCCCGCCGCGCCCTGACATATATGGGCTTAGAAGCGGGTCAAAAGCTGACTGATGTTAGCGTCGATGTGGTGTTTATCGGTTCCTGTACCAACAGCCGGATTGAAGATTTACGCGCTGCCGCTGCTGTGGTGGCTGGTAAAACCGTCGCTGCCGGCGTGCGTGCTTTAGTAGTGCCAGGCTCTGGCCAGGTGAAACGTCAGGCGGAAGCAGAAGGCTTAGCCGACACTTTTAAAGCCGCTGGTTTTGAATGGCGTGAACCGGGCTGTTCGATGTGCCTGGGTATGAATGATGACCGCGTCGACGCCGGTCAGCGCTGCGCGTCCACCTCAAACCGTAATTTTGAAGGCCGGCAAGGCCGTGGCAGCCGCACCCACTTAGTCAGCCCGGCGATGGCCGCCGCTGCTGCAATTCACGGCAAATTTGTTGATGTGGCCACTTTAACCGGAGCAAGCGCATGAGTGAGATCTTCGCCAAGGGCCTGGTGTGCCCGCTGGACAAAAATAACGTTGATACCGACCAAATCATCCCAAAACAGTTTTTAACTTCGGTCAGCCGTGACGGTTTTGCTGAAGCGCTGTTTTTTGACTGGCGTTATCTGGCCGATGGCAGTGCGAACCCGGAGTTTGTGCTGAATGAGCCGCAGTATCAGGGCGCATCTGTGCTGCTGACCCGCGCCAACTTTGGTTGTGGTTCCAGCCGCGAACACGCGCCTTGGGCCATTCAGCAATATGGTTTTAACGTCATCATCGCCGAAAGTTTTGCGGATATTTTCTTTAATAACAGCATCAACAACGGCATGTTGCTGATCAGCCTCAGCGCCGCCAATATCGATTTCCTGTTTAACCGCTGCAAACAAGGGCCGCAGCAGTGGCAAATTGATTTGGCCAATCAGGAAATCTTATTGGGTAACAATGCCGCTATTGGTTTTAGCATTGATGCGGATATCAAACAGCGCCTGCTCAGCGGCCTGGATTTTATCGGTGCAAGCGAAACCTTCAGCCCACAGATTGACCAGTATGAAGCGCGCCGCCGCGCAGCGCAGCCCTGGTTAGGTTAAGCCGGAATGAACGCCGGCCGCCCGCCGGCATCTTGCCTGAAAAAAACGGCTGCCACAGCAGCCGTTTCGTTTATCCGCCTCAAAGTCCGCTATCAATCGGCTGACGGATACTGATGTCGTGCAGTAATTGTTCGGTGTGCGGTTGCCGGATCGCCAGACCTTTACCTTGAACCGGCGCTGCCGCCAACGCAGCGGGTGCTGCAGCGCTCACCAGCGGGCAGCTGTTATTGCCGGCATAAAACAGCGCGGTTTTTAACATGCCTTCCAGCGGGTCGCCCAAAGGTTTACTCAGATCATCAGTGGCCGGGCAGCCTTTCAGATCGGCGGCAAACTTCGGTGCCGGCGTTGGCGTGAAGCCGTCAGCATAATCACCAAAACCTTTGGCATTCACGCCGCTGAACTGAATAGTGAAATAGGTGGTGCCGCAATTGTCGGTCGGGTAAAAACCATAGGGCTTGCCACAGGTTTTGCCGCCGATCTGCACCACCTCCACATCAACGCCACGCAGCGCATTAATAAAGGCCTCACTGGCAGAGCAGGTGTTGTCACTGGTCAGCACAAAAATCCGGTTCAGACTCAGGTTCGGTAAGGTTTGTGTGGTTAAACGACCGGCATTGTAATCAATACCGCGATCGTAAAATGGCGTCGGTGCTAACGCTTCCCCGGTGACCGGATCTGTGTTTGGGTATTTGTCGTTAAACTGCAGTTTTTCAAAATAACGCGATTGGATCTGGTTCGGACCACTGACCATATAACCAAACTGCGACGCCAGCGCCAGCAAGCCACCGCCGTTATAACGCAGATCGACCACCAGTTCATTCACCGCGGCAGCGCGGAACTGTTCCACGGCGCTGATCAGCTGTGGTTGTGCTGCAGCAATGTGGGTATTAAATTGCAGATAACCGACCTTTTTGTTGCCACTGTTCAGCACTTTGACATTGTGTACCGGCACTGTCGCGACGTCGGCCGATACCAGGGTATAAGATTTACGGTTGCCATTCACATCGGCAAAAGTGAACTGATGGCTTTCACCGGCTTTGGCCGGAAACAAGGCAGCGTTCAGCTTATCCACACCGGCCTGCGTATCGTCGTTCACAAAATCAACACCGTCCACTTCCAGCAATCTGGCACCACGACCCAAAGTCGCGGCTGCGGCAGGCCCGCCGGGTTCCGTGTAAGCTACGGTCAGCTGACGCGGTGGCCGTACCGACGCAAAGACCCATTCAATGCCATAACCGCTGGTGACGGCCGATTGGGTTTGTTTTTTGTATTCCGCAGTGCTTTGAAAGAAATGGAAATTGTCTTTTAACGCACCAGAGTCGGTGCGGTTGCTGGTCTTCAGCAGGTCAAAATACGCCTGAGTGCCGTAGCCGGCAGGATTCAGATCCGGCAGCTCTTTGTACCACAGATAGGTATTATTACTCCACGAACGCAGCCAGAGCTTTTCATGCATCACATCGCCGGCTTTGTCAGGATAAGAGGTACCGCTGAATGGGTCGGTGCCGGTGCGTGGCGTGGCACAAAAATTTTTCAGCGACGCTTCCGCGGCATACTGACCGGCGACCCAGCCCGGCACTGCCGGCGGTGTTGTGCCTGTCCCCGGCGTCGTGGTGCCGTTGCCCGGAGTCGTACCGGCAGAACCGCCGCCACCGCCACAAGCGCTGACAAGCATCAGACTCAGCAGCAAGGTGCTGCCGGATAACACAGGTTGTTTCATCCCGGACTCCTGATCGAATTCACATAAAGACGGACGCATGATAACAAAAAGTTACTAGCGATGTTAATTCATTGCATCATTCAGGGTAAAAACCAGCCACCAGCATCACAGGCAGTTGCCAGCGCTGCCGGGCAGTTTGCCCCGGCCTGGCGGGAACGCCGCAGCAGGAGCATTCGGCGCCGGAGCCAGTGAGCCATAGCAGCAATGGCGATAATTTCAGCGCTGCAGTTGCTGCCAGTCTTGTCTGGCCTGCCAGTCCTGCATCCAGCCAGCGACCTGGGCCGCCGGCATCGGCCGGGCAATCCCGTAGCCCTGCGCCTGCTCACAACCAATCTCCAGCAAGGCGCGGGCATGTGCCATCGATTCGACGCCCTCTGCGATCACCGCGCGGGCAAATACCTGCGCCAGCTGTACCACCCCGCTGACAATATTGTGGTCGTCCGGGTCTTCCAGCATGTCGCGGACAAAACTCTGATCAATCTTCAGGCAATGTACCGGCAGCTGGCGTAAATAGGTCAACGAAGAATAACCGGTGCCAAAATCATCCAACGCAAAACGCACGCCCAGACTGCGGCAACGCAACAACGCCTCGCGGGCCGCCGCTAAATCGCGGATCGCCGTGCTTTCCAGAATTTCCAGTTCGACTTGTTGCGGCGAAAGTTCAGGCCAGCGTTGCAGTAAACTGGCCAGCTCTTCGGCAAAATCACTGGCCAACAAATGGCTGGCACTGATATTAATGCCTACGTCCAGATGGATGCCCTGCTGTTGCCACATCGCGGCCTGATGAATGCCTTCACGCAACACAAAACGGCCAAAACGCTCTTCCAGTTCGCTGCCTTCGATAAAAGGCAAAAAGGCCGCCGGCGCCAATAAACCGCGCTGCGGATGTTGCCAGCGGATTAATGCTTCCATCCCGACGACCTGACCCGTGCGCAAATTCACTTTGGGCTGATAAAACAACACAAACTGCTGTTGCTGCAACGCTTCGCGTAACTGTTCCAGCATCATGCGATGTTCCTGCGCTTCCCGTTCATGTGCCGGATCAAACCACTGAATACGGTTGCGGCCGCTTTCCTTGGCCTGAAACATCGCTTTATCAGCATGACGCAACAAACTGTCCGGATCGGCATTGTCGTCCGGATATAAACTGACGCCGATGCTGCAGGTCAGCGTGATCGTGATGCCATCGAGCTCCAGCGGCTTATTCACCGCCTTGAGCAGACGTTTGACAATCAGATTGCCCTCCGGCAACGGCGGCATATCCGACAACAACACGACAAACTCGTCGCCACCCAGCCGGGCCAGGGTGTCGTCATGACGCAATGTCGACTGCAGCTGATGACTCAGTACCAGCAAGACTCTGTCGCCAAAGGCGCTGCCGTAGCTGTCATTAATTTGTTTAAAACCATCAATATCAATCAGGCAGACGGCGCAACGCTGATCCATCTGCAGCGCCCGGATCAACGTCTGATTAAAACGCGTCAGCAATAAGCGCCGGTTTGGCAAGCCGGTCAGGGCATCAAAATTGGCCACTTTATCCAGTTCTGCAGCATGAGCTTTAAACTGGCTGATATCCGCAAAAATCCCGATGTACTGGCTGATCTGGCCATCGCCATCCCGCACCACGGAGATCGACAGCATTTCGGTATACACAGAACCGTCTTTGCGTTTGTTGATGATCTCACCCCGCCAGAAACCATGCTGGTGCAACTGCAACCACATCTGCCGGTAGTAATTTTTTTCGTGCAGCCCCGACGATAACAACGCCGGGGATTTGCCAAGCACATCCGCTTCGCTGTAACCGGTGATCCGGCTGAACGCCGGATTGACCCGGATAACCCGGTTATCAGCATCCACCAGCATCATGCCGTCGTAGCTGCCGGCGAACATCAGCTCTGCCAGATGCAGCGCTTCTTCATTGCGGTGGCGTTGTTCAATATCGGTATGAGTGCCGGCCAGTTTCAACGGCTGGCCATCGGCGCTTCGGGTCACAATTTTGCCGCGGGTTAAAATCCAGCGCCAGCTGCCGTCTTTGCAACGGGCCCGAAATTCGGCTTCATGAAACGGCGTCAGGCCTTGCAGATGCTGCCCGATAGATGACTGGGCCGCAGCGACATCTGCCGGATGCAACAATTCCAGCCAGGTGTCACCGCGCAAATCCATTTCACCGGGGTTGTAGCCCAACATGGTTTCAAAGCGGGCACTGACCTGGATCCGGCCGCTGTGCAGATCCCATTCCCAGAATCCTTGTTCAGAACCTTCCAGCACCCGCTGCAGCAGATGCCGCTGTGTGGTGGTATGCAAAGCAGAATTGCGCAGTAACTGACACAACCAGCTGACCGTCACACCGTTAATTAACAGGAATAACCATTGCAGCTGGATATAAAACGACTGTTCCGGGCCGGTCAGATTGTGCCGGGTCACCCACCCCACGGCGAGCGTCGCCAACACAGTTGCAAGCAAACCCGGACCAAAACCACCGAGCACCGCCGCCAGAATCACCGGGAACAGCTGCAGCACAATCATCGGCCGTTCCGCCACTTCGATAGGTAGCGCCAGCCGGAACCACATCATCAGTCCAACCAGCAACACCGCGAGGAGATAGTGACCGAAGTTGCTGCGCCGGTAAGTCAGCGGTAATGGGGGGTCTGCAGCGTTGTCGGCTACCGGCATATGCTTTAACGCCAGTGACAGCCCGGCGGCGGTCACCAGCACAAATAACATGCCTTTAATCATCGACACCGTCATCATCTGGCGGCTGTCAAACACAAACTGCAACAGCCGATCGGACAACAGGATCCAGGCCAGTGCCAACACCAGATAAACCGAAACCACAACGATGATATATTTCTGGCGATAAGACAAAACATGGCTACTCATAACGGGAACACTGCGCAAGAATAATGGACTGACTGCCTGCCAGCAAGTTTCAATGTTGGCGCCAGGCGGCAGCTGATCGGCCCGGTCGCGGCCAGCTTGTTACAAATTCCCGCCCGTCAGAGGTCGCCTCTGCGGCAAAACTGTTTTAGCATCAAGGTATAACCCATTATGAAAGGAAGCATGCAGATGCAACGCCAGCAGCAATTGATCGCCGAATTCAGCCGAACCGATCAGGTCGACCCCAGTCAGCAACTTTTAGCCAAACACCAGAAAATGGCGCTGAATCCGTTTCGGTTTTTGCGTGGCAGCTCCGGCTTGTTTTACGCAGATATTCAGGCGGGCGTCCTGCAGTTGCCATCCGCGCTGCTGACCCAGGTGCCGCTGACAACGGTGATGGGTGATTGCCATATCGCCAATTTTGGTTTTTTTACCGAAGATGGCAGCTACGGTGCCCGCGTCATTTTTGCCCCCAACGATTTCGACGATGCCTGTATCGGGCCGGCAGTGTGGGATTTAAGTCGGTATGTGGTCAGCCTGCTACTGGCCGCAGACTATTGTCGTGGCTTAAAAAGTGGTGATTACCACAGCGACGATGCGGCCGATCTCAGCGACCTGCAAGCCGCCAGCGCCGCCGATGCCATCCACGCCAGCCATAGTTTTTTGCAGGCCTATCTGCGTTGCTGTGCCGCCGTGGCAGCAGACCCGGAATTCCGCTTCAGCACGCAGGATGATTTCGCCAAATCCCATGTCTTAAAACCATTCCTGAAAAAGGCGATTAAACGCTCCGCCGCCGGCAGCGATTTTCTCAGCAAAAGTACGCTGGCCAAGTCGGTTGATCTGCGTCAGCAGCCGCTACAGTTTAAGCAGGACAGTCAGAAATTCAGCCGGCTGGAGGCCAGCCGTTATCAGCAGATCAAACAAGCCTTTGCACCTTATGTCCACGACGAGATCCTCGATATCGTGACCCGGCATGGCGCCGGGACCGGCTCGCTGAATATGCAGCGTTTTTATCTGCTGGTGGGGCCGCAAACCTTTGAAACTGACGCCGATCTGGCATTGTGTCAGGTAGTGGAAGTCAAGCAGCAACGCCGCTCAGCGCCGTTGTTTTTCTTTCCGGACCTGAGCCCGGTCAACCGGCTCAATGACGCCCATCTGACAGTGGATTGCCAGCGGCTGATGCAACGGCGGCCGGATTCAGTGCTGGACGAGGTGCAGTTTGAGGGCGCGCATTATCTGGTACGCTCTTTACATCACGCCAACGTCGATGTGGACCCGGAAGACATTTGCCTGCATCCGCAGGATCCGGGCAAAACCCTCAGCCAGTACGCCGATGCCTGCGGCCATGCGCTGGCACTGGCGCACAACAGAGCAGATCGGCGCTCCGCCCGCTTTGCGCAGCAGATGCTGAGTGTAATGGCGGACAGCCAGGATGCGTTGCTGCGCGCCTGTCAGGACTATGCGCTCCGCCAGCAACAGGATTGCCAGTTACTGGCGGCCTTGCTGCGCCAGGTGCCCGCGAGCCAAACCACGCAGCCGCCAGCAAACGCTGGATAAAAAAAAGCCCGCAATTGCGGGCTTTCACTTTTAAAACAATATCTTATTGATAAGACCAGTTTTGCGTAACACCACTGAAGCTGCTGTACGCACGAATCCCCACATGCCAGACGCCGGCTTGTGGATTGGTAATGACACAACTTTCCGCATTACCATTTTTATACGGCCGGCATTGGTAGCTGCTGGTGGTCGGCTGACTGCCAAAACGTACATACAGGTCCGCATCACCGGTGCCGCCACTGATGGTCACCGTCAGTTGGGTTTTGCCGGCAGGCACTGTGATGGTATTCCGCGTCCAGTTGCCGGTCGTTGCAGCCAGATTCGGCAATGAACCCGAGGTACCGTCCGGCGGTGTGACAGTGCCACAATCTGAGGTCGTTACGCCCACTGCAGCAAAGGCGGCCTGCACATCTGCAGTACTGTAGCCCTTGTCTTTAGTCGCGCGGCAGACGCCATTGGCACCACTGATATATGTGGCGTTCGCAGTCCAGTATACCTGGTTGGCCACAGTAAAGACTTCAAATGCCTTGCGGGTATTCCAGCCGGCTGTTTTGGCCAGCAGGTAAAACGCTTTGTTAAACACGCCGGAGCTGTGGTGTACATCCATGCCGCTGGTATAGTTGCTGGCATGTCCGATAGACCGGCCGTCTTTGGTCGGGTCGTCCATATACCGCAGCGCGCCGGTGCTCTTAAAAATGTCGGCGCCGACCAGCCAGTCGTTGCTGCCTTTCATAAAGTATTCGGCGGCTTCACCGGCCATATCGGAGAAGGCTTCGTTAATACCGCCGGATTGGGCGCTGTAAACCAGACCTGAGTTAAACTCGGTAAAACCATGACTGACTTCATGCGCAGAGACATCAAGGCTGACCAGCGGATAAAAACGGCTGGCACCGTCACCAAAGGTCATCTGGGTCCCATCCCAGAACGCATTTTCATAGTTGCTGCCATAATGCACCCGCATTTTCAGCTTGGTATTTAACGGGTTGACGTTAAACCAGCTTTTATACAGGTTAAACACCACACCGCCGAAATAATGCGCGTCGTTCAGCGGAGAATAGGCCCCGTTGATCGCCTTCACCGTGTTATTCGGGCAGGTAAACTGGTGGATACTGCCGCCGGAAGTGGCGCCGTTGAGGTTAATCGTATCCACATTGGTGTTGGTCATGCGGCAGTTGGCGTCCACATCCAGATAACCATAAGTGGTGCCATATTGGTACTGACCGGTTTTAGTGTTGCCACCAGGCCCTGTCGCGTTGGCATGGGCGATACCATCCCAGCTTTGCAGCACTTTCCCGCTGTTGGCGTCAATGATGCTGTAGGGACGGCTCGGATGCTGACCGCGCTGCGTGACATAATGAGTCACGTACACCAGCCGGGCGGTGTCATTCTGATCAAGATAGACCCAGAGTTTTGCATTGGCCGATTGTGCCGCAAGTTCGGCCTGCAACACCGTTTGTGCTTCAGCATCCATCGCCTGCAGACTGTCGCTGCCGCGGCTTGCCAGAATCGCCTGCTCCGGCGCCATTGACGGTTTGGCCGTTGGCAGGTCATCTTCAATCCCTGCCACTACAGTCCCGCTGATGTCGCTGTACTGGCCGTTGGCATTGATCGCAGCCACGTTGTGGCCCCACACCGGAATGCCGCGGAATTGTTGCTGGTAGCGGCTTTTTACTTTGCCATCAAAACGTTTGACCTGCTGCAGCGCTTTAAAACTCATCGGCTCAGCGGAGCGGTCGTCTAAGCTGCCATCCAGCGTACTGAAAGTCTGACCATTGAGAATGTTTGTCGCCGGCACGACCTGGGCGGCTTGCAGCGGTGCGCAAAACGCCAGCGTAACAGCCAGCGCCAATGGACTCAGATGTTGTGGTTTCATGAGGTTTCCTCTTGTATATTTTTATCAATATGTTCCTGAATACTGCAGTGAAGTTCTGCAGCCAAGCTAAGATAGACAAGAAAAAACGTTTAAAATTAACATCATATTAATATCAGTAATTTATAAATTTCTTATCAACTGCCGCTGGTACGGCGGTCATCCCGCTCAGAGTGTTCTGGCGCTGCAGCACTGGGATTTCTGCGTTAAGATGGCGCTTTTGCCGCAAGAGGTCACGCATGGAACAGCTTTTTCACTGGTTTGATTTAATGGGCATTGCGGTATTTGCCATCGCCGGGACATTGGCGGCCTGGCGCAAACAAATGGACGGCTTTGGTGTAATAGTGCTCGCGACCGTCACCGCCATTGGTGGCGGCACAGTCCGCGATCTGATTTTGGATGTGCCGGTGATCTGGCTGTCCGACAACAGTTATTTCTACGCCATTTTCGGCGCGACCGCGCTGACCATCCTGCTGGTGCGCAAACGGCTGACAGTCCCCAATAACGCGTTACAAATCGCTGATGCAGTAGGCCTGGCCTTTTTTGTCGTGATGGGCGCGCAAAAAGCGCTGGCCTACGGCACTTCAGATTTTGTCGCCATTATGATGGGCACGATGAGTGGTGTTTGTGGCGGCATGATCCGCGATGTACTGTGCCGCGAGATCCCACTGGTGTTTCGTGGTGAGCTGTACGCAGTGACCTGTATCTTTGGCGGTCTGGTCTATACCCAGTTGCTGGCACTGCAGGTTGCACCACTGCCTGCCATGCTGGCCGGCATGCTGGCTTGCCTGCTGCTACGCTTGGCCGCCATCCGCTGGCACCTGACCATTCCGGTGTTTGGCCGCAGCGGCCAGATTGGCAAATAAGCTGCCGTTTCTAAGCAAAAAGCCCGCAGCTGCGGGCTTTTGATTTTACAGAAGCAGAGAGCTGCGGTGTTACGGCAAATCTTTGTGCAGCTGTACCGGGTTCGACTTCTTGCGCAGGCGGATATTAACCATCTCAACACAACAAGAGAACGCCATCGCGAAGTAGATGTAACCTTTTGGTACATGCACATCAAAGCCTTCAATCATCAGCGTGACGCCGACTAAAATCAGGAACGACAGTGCCAGGATTTTAATGGTTGGATGCGCGTCAACAAAATCGCCAATCGGCTTGGCAGCAAACATCATCACGCCTACTGCAGCCACAATCGCAATCGCCATAATTTCGATGTTATTGACCAGGCCGACCGCGGTGATCACCGAATCTAATGAGAACACGATATCGAGGATCATAATCTGGATCAGCACCATCATCAGGCTGTTGGCCACCACTTTGGGCGCGCCCGGCTCTTCGTTGGCGCCTTCCAGACTATGGTGAATTTCCTGCGTCGATTTCGCCAGCAGGAACAGACCGCCACCAATCAGAATGACGTCACGACCGGAGATATCATTGCCAAGCACCGTGAACCAGGTTTCGGTCAGGCCCATCACCCAGGAGATCGAGAACAACAGCGCCAGCCGGGCAAACATCGCGAGGCCCAAACCCAGACGACGGGCAAAAGCGCGTTGTTTTTCCGGTAACCGGCCAACCAGAATTGATAAAAAGATAATATTATCAATACCTAAGACGATTTCTAACGCCGCCAGGGTCCCAAGCGCAATCCAGGCTTCCGGACTTGCAATCCACTCAAACATATCGATCTCACAAGTTAAGCTAAAAACTGCCGGCTAGTTTACTTGCGAAGCCCCGGCCTGCCAATGAAAACGTGGCTTTGCCGCCCATTCCCCCCTGCTGCGGTGAATATCAGGACTGAAGCGCTGAACAGCGCGATGCAATCCTGTTCGCTCTGTTATGCTGGATTTTTCAACAGTTCCGGGAACAACCTGATGCGTGCCTTTTCTCTCACTTTGCTTAGTACTGCGTTATATGCTGTGTCCGCGCAAGCCGCCGTTGATGCAACCACTGCATTACCACAATCAGTAGCCAGCGATTATCAACAACATCTGGGGGCTTTGTTTACCCATTTTCACCAGAACCCGGAACTGTCGCATATGGAGGTCAACACTGCCGCCAGGCTGGCGAAGGAACTCAAAGCGGCAGGTTTTGAGGTGCACACCGGCATCGGCAAAACCGGTGTGGTCGCTATCCTGAAAAATGGCCCGGGGCCATTGGTGATGATGCGGGCTGATATGGACGGCCTGCCGGTCGAGGAAAAATCCGGTTTACCTTATGCGTCCAAAGTGAAAACCAAAGACTGGGACGGCCACGATGTGTCGGTGATGCATGCCTGTGGTCACGATGTGCATATCACCAGCCTGGTTGGCACGGCTCGCCAGATGGCGGCGCGGAAAAAAGACTGGTCCGGTACGCTGATGTTAATAGGACAGCCGGCAGAAGAGCGCAGCGGCGGCGCCGAAGGCATGATGAAAGATGGTTTGTATCAGAAATTCGGTAAACCGGATTATGCGCTGGCGTTTCATGTGTCGAGCGAAATCGAAGCCGGTAAGCTGGTCGCGGTGGAAGGCTCCCCTTATTCCGGCGTCGACAGTGTTGATATTATTATTCACGGTGTCGGCGCGCACGGCGCCAGCCCGCACCGCGGCAAAGATCCGATAGTGCTTGGCGCGCAAATTGTGCTGGCACTGCAAACCATCATCAGCCGGGAATTACCGCCGAAAGAGCCGGGCGTTATCACGGTCGGTTCGTTTCAGTCTGGCACCAAGCACAACATCATCTCCGACCAGGCCGTGCTGCAGCTGACAGTGCGCAACGACAATATGGACACGCGCAATCAGCTGATCGATGCGATTAAACGCGTAGCGGTCAATATGGGCCGGGTTGCTGGCTTGCCGGAAGATAAACTGCCGGAAGTGATAGTGCGTGATGGCACCACACCGCCGACCGTCAATGACATCCCGCTGACGCAACGCCTCAAAACCACCTGGGCCAAGCAAATGGGTGCGGATATTTTTGATCAGAATTACAAACGGCTGGGCATGGGCGCGGAAGACTTTCCGTTCCTGACTACAGACCCTTATATCCCAAGTGTGTATTTTGCCGTTGGTGGTACCCCGGCAGCGGCTTTTGCTGCCGAGAAAAATGGCGGGCCAGCGGTGCCCAGCCATCACAGCCCGTTGTTTAAAATCGAACCTGAGCCGGCCGTTCGCACCGGTGTCGAAGCGACGGTCCGCGCGCTGACGGATTTGCTGCAGGCGCCCCGCTAAGCCGCGCCGTCAGGGCTGATGAGGTTGTTCACGCGGTTCCAGCAGCTGATACTTCTGTTTCAGCTGCCGGATCTCTTTGCGGTGCAATTGTAAAAACCGGTTAAATTCGACAATCAGCTGCGGTTTATGCACGCTGGACAATAAAAACGGCAACTCGGTAAACGGCAGATGTTCGGCCGCCACCAGAGCGCCTGGCTGACCTCGCCGGCGCAGATATTCGTTGGCCACATTCAGTTCTATCGACGCGCCATCGACGCGGCCTTTGAGCACCAGCCCCAGCGCCGAAGCACTGTCCGCGACATCGACAATGCGGAATTTATAGCGGGGTTGCAGTTCCAGCCAGCGATGCGGCGCAAAACCGTGGATCACCGCAAGCGAACGGAAATTATCCAGCGACATCAGCCGGTTCTGCGGTAACACCATAGTACTGCCGAGTGTATAAATCAGCGGGTCACTGAAGGTTTTCTGGTAATCGGCGATCAGATATTGTTGCCAGCTGGGATTATCCGGATAAACCAAATCCACACTGTCATTTGCTTCCTGATACAGGCGTTTGACTGGCAGCGCGGCGAAACGGATCCGATAGCCGCTGGTTTTGCCAAACAGCTGCATCACATCATAAAAATAACCACGTTGCTGCCCGGCACTGAAGTCGTAATGCGGGTAATAATCGATTTGTTCAATGCCGACCACCACCTGGCGGGGCTCATCGGCTCTCACCAGCGCGGTGCAGCACATCACGACTGCGGCTATCCAGTATTTCATACCACACACCCCGACGACTGCTGAGGTGACATCGCCTCAGAAATAATAATCAAAGCCTAACTGGATATAGTCGTCCTGACGCAACCACCAGGTGGGTTGTTGCATTGATACCGTCTGAAAAAACCAGGCATCAAGCCGGATGCGCAGATTATTACTAAACCGCATGGACGCTTCTAGCATGCCACTGCGGGTGCCGCCCTGCTGCAGATCCTGCGCAATACCAAATAATAACTCACTGCCGGCTTCATCATTCAGTGCTACGCGCACGCCGGCAAACAGATCACGTTGTCCCGGTACCGGCGCCAGCGCGCCACGGTCATCATACTGATATTCCAACAACCAGCCGAGGTCAACCGCCGAGTCAAACACACCAACGCTGCTGTATTCAAAACCGGCAACCGCTGCACTGAATTGTTCGATATCGCTGCTACGCCGGATGGCTTCCAGCTTCCAAATCCAGCTGTCGACAATCCATTGCCCTTCAACCCCAAGCTGGCTGATTTGTTCGTAATACGGCAGTAATGCCATGCCCTGACCGACCGGCAAAAACCTTGGCTCACGGTTGGTGCCGCGGAAATAGGACAAGGCAACATCCACCTGCTCTATCTGCTGGCTGTACCGCAGCGCCCAGTCCGGATGTTGCTGTTTCCGGTCTGACTGATACACCGCCTCGTCGGTCAGCAGCGGCAGCGGTAAGCGCAGTCTGCCATCCACCCCGCTGAAGGTCCGTTCGCGGAAATATGGCAAGACAAAACTTTGCAGGTTGCCCCAGTCCCCGCTCAGGGTCAGTTGCAGCAACGGCTGGCCCAATTTGGACTCGCCGTCGACCGCGTCCACCCAGTCGGTCTGATTGATAATATCCACCAGATGGATTGATTCAGTCACGCCCCAGAAGACTTTGTCGACGCCCACTTTGACTTCCCAGCCGTCACCGACCGTTTGCCAGTAAGCCTGGCGCAAATCGACCAGATTACGCTCGCTGTCGCGCTGATCCCAGCGCAGATAGGGACTGATGGTCCAGCTGCTGCGTTCATCTTCAGACTGCCAGTACCATTCCACCAACGCACTGCCGCTCAGGGCGCTGCGACTTTGCCCTTGCAGACCGCGATTGGCAAACCAGCGCCAGTCGAGGCCGAGCGTGGTATCCGTTTGCAGCCGTTCTGACCAGTCGCTGTGGTCGTCGCGGGGCAATACTGCAGGTGCTTCGGCAATATCCGGTGCCGGAGGTTCCGGCGGCAGCGGCGCCTGCACATCACTGGCCGCTGCGGGCATAGCAGCAACCGGTGCCGCCATCAGTACCGGCACGGCTTTAGTTTGTTGCTGCACCTGTCTGGCCAACGCGGCAGTGGCTTGCGATGACAGCCCAATCGTTTTGCCGGCAGCGCCCTGCACCGGCGGATTGGTGCTGCCACCGGCTTGTCGGGCGGCAACCCATTGCCGCCAGGCGGCAGCGTCCGCTTCCACTTTTTGCTCAGCACTGAGGGCATCAACAGCAGCAATTTCTGCAGCGGTGGGAAGTTCCAGCACCGCGCCCAGTTTGACGTGGTGTACGTTATTACCAATAAAGGCCGTCGGGTTTTTCTGCTGCAGCGCCACAATCGCCTGATACATCGAATACGGCGCATCGCCACGCGCCGCGCGGGCCAGGCTCCATAAGGTATCCTGGGTCGTGACCGGTCCAAGCGTCGCTGCGTGCAGTGGCTCTGTCGCAGCGATAGCCGCCGCACATACAGCCCAACAGATATTTAATTGCATCATCTAATTCCGGGATCTGACCTTGCCGCCGTCTCAGCTGATTTCAGCATGGCTGAAATCAGCCCACTTACCAACCAGACGCCTGTTCAAAACAACTCATTCAGCAATTCTCAGGCCAGAGCGAGCCAGCACCTGACCTCAACGGCTGCGTTGTAATGCATTCGTATCAAAATCAGCATCGGTACGGCCTTTGCCAAATTCAATCTCACGGATCAGCAAGTCAGTACTTTTACCGGTCTGATGATTGGTCATCTGCAATTTCAGTGGCCGCCAGTATTTATTCAGATACTGCTTGTAGTCACTCATCACCAGGGTTTTTAACAAGGTATTTTTCCGATCATAAAATTCGATTTTGCGGGCACGGTATTCGGCCTGATCCAGCCAGACCACACTTTTGCTGTAACCGGAAAATTCGTCCAGCGGCAGCTGTTCAACCACAAAAACCGCTTCGCCATTGAGCTGCTCATCACGCAACCAGGTGAATTTATATTTCTCCAGCTCAAATGAGCTGAGATCTTCATAAGAAAATTCACTGGCCATAAATGGACCGGATTTATTGCGTGACGCGATACGTTTCACCCGTTTCACCGACGGCAGATACAACCATTGGTCATCTGGTTTGCCGGTGTGCGAGTGATTCAGAAACGCAGTGCCACGCACGTCTTTGGGTTCATCAAAAATGGTCAGGCCTTTATCACCATCATTGGCGACCTCGAGATTAATACTGCGGATCTCGCGGGTATTTTCTTCACCTTGGGCGTTGCGCAGTACCATCGTCGTTTTTGACTCACTGTCTTTCCAGCCCTCGTCACGGACTTTGCGCTCTTTTGCTATAGTCAGGCCTTTGCCGCCATCGTCGGCTGACGCCGGCAACACGGCACTGAGCAGCCCCAGACAGCATAAGCCGGTTAAAACATGCCGCCAGAAACGCCGCGGGGCCGGGATCACAAATGATGCTTCAGAGGTATTCATATCAGACTCCGTTCGAATGAGAAGAAGGTGCCGTTTGATAGGCTTTGCGATCCAGTTTGAGCAAGACCGCCGGCAAAAACAAGAAATCAACAATCAGCGCAATCAGCAGAATGATGCCGGTTAACAAGCCCATATCTGAGTTCAGCCGGAAATCGGACAACAGCAACACCGAGAAACCTATCACCAGCACCACGGTGGTGACAACCAAGGCCCAGCCCACACTGTGAAAGGCATAACGCACCGCGTCTTCGGCATTGCGTCCTTCCTGACGGGCATGCTGATATTTGGCCAGAAAATGCACCGTATCATCGACAATAATGCCCAGACTCATCGACGCGACCACCGACAGCCCCAGATTGATTTCACCGGACAATAATTGCCAGACGCCAAAGCCCAGCAAGGCCGGCACCACGTTCGGCAGCAAACTCAGGGTACCCAATTTCCACGAACGCAGGCTTAAGATCAGCAGTGCCGAAATCAACACCGCCGCCAGTGGCAGGCTTTGCATCATACTGGCCATATTCCGCTCGCCGATATGGGCAAACATCAGCGACGTGCTGGAGGCCTCCAGCGTGTATTGTGGGTAATGCTGCCTGAACCAGCCAACCGTTTGCTGTTCCAGCGCCGTCATTTCTTTGCTGCCCAAATTCTGCAGCGTGATGCCGACTTTGGTGGCGCTTTTATCTAAATCCAGCTGATTACTTAAATCCAGGCCAAATGGCAGCGACATTTCATACATCAGCAGATATTGCGCCGCCAGCTCGGCACTTTCCGGCAGACGATACCAAGCGGGGTCGTCGCCGTGCATACTTTTGTTCAGCCGTTTATAGGTGTCGCTGATGCGGCTGACGTGTTTCACCTCAGGCAACGTTTGCAGATAATCGCCAAAGGCATCAATGGCGGCGATAAACGCCGGGTCATTGACGCCGGACTCCCGGCCGCTGTCGATGGCAAAATCAATGGCGGAAACGCCGCCAAAACGCTGCTCCAGCGTGTCCATCGCCTGACGATAATGGGTATCCTGCGAGAAATATTTCACCGCCTCATCGTTAATGCGGTTTTGCATGGTCAGGTAACCACCCGCCAGCGTCAGCAGCACAGTCCCGACCACAATGGCGCCTGGCCGGCGGATCACAAATTCAGCCAGCTGGTCCATTCCGGAGAAATCTTTCGACTGATGACCTGCGCTGATCGGCAGCAGCGCCAGCAGCGCCGGCAGTAACAAAATCGTCAGTAACCAGGCCAGCATCACGCCCACCGCCACCATATTGCCAAAATCACGCAGGATAGGCACTTCAGAAAAATTCAGCGTTAAAAAGCCCACCGCGGTGGTGGCGCTGGTAATAAACACCGGCATCGCGTTGATCAACATCGCCTGGCGGATCGCCTCCGGCTTGCTATGTCCCTGGCGCAGTAAAAATTGAGTCGAAGCAATCAGATGCACACTGTCGGCCACGGCCAGTGTCATCACCAGCGTCGGCACATTGACGGTCGCAGTGCTTAAGAAAATGCCCGCCCAGCCCGCCAGCCCCAGCGTGGCGCCAATGGTCAGCAGAATAATCACCACCACGGCAAAGGCCGCCAGCGCCGAACGCAGCATCAGCGCCAGGATCAGAATGATCGTCACGAACATCATCGGCACCAGCAAACCGGCGTCATGCTGCGCCTCGGTGGTAAATGCATTATTCAGCGCGATGACACCGGCCAGTTCAAAGCGGACCGACGGATGTTCTGCAGCCAGTTGCTGCGTCAGCGCTTCGACATGATCATAGACATCACTGACTTCCTGATTCTGATTTTTCTCCGGCAGCTGCACCGTAATATTCACGGCCGTCATCTGCAGGTCTTCCGACACCAGCCGTTTCAGTAACGCTGGTTCATTTTGCACCACAGTGCTGATTTTCTTTATTTTTTCATCGTTCAGATCAGCCACATCCAGCAGCAGATCTTCAACCAGTAAGTCGTCGTCCTGTGCTTCGGTGTGCTGGAAGTTGGTGATTGAATCCACCCGGATTGAATAAGGGGTCTGCCAGGCCGCATCGGTCAGTTTTTTCACCACCGTCAGCACTTCAGCGTTAAAAACGGTGCCGCCGGCAGGCACCACCGCAATCATGATGTTGTCGCTTTTATTAAACTGGGTCTGCATCCGCTCAAACGCCTGCATCTGCGGATTATCCGGCGAGAAGAAAATCCGGAAATCGCCGCGGAAATACAGATTTTTTGCCCCAAGACTGCACAGAATGGTCACCAGCAACACCAAAGCGGTCGCCAGCCACGGCCGTTGCAATGTGTAATTTAACCAGGGATGTTTCATGCGTTCTCCTGTGCATGTTGAGGGCCGGGCGCCGCGGGCTGCGGTGATGCCGGATTGAAGGACAGCTGACTGAACTGCTGCCAGCTGTGCTGATAATTCCAGTCTGATGACAAAGGCAACCAGCCCATGCCGTCAAACAGCAGATTGAGACTGCAAAGATGGACCTCTGCCGCCTGCACGCCGGCGAATAAGCCGGGCTGGCGCTGCGCGCCCCACAATGCATTACAGCCAAACGCCAGTGCCCAGTTGATACATGCATATTGCTCCGCGGCCACACCTGCGGGTAAGCGCAGACTGCCATCGGCCACTGCAGCAGCCAGTACCGCCTGACATTGCGCCAGCAACGCGGCTTCCAGCTGTTGACGCAGCTCCAGCCGCACGGCAGAACTTTTCTCGGCCACGGCCGGCGTGGCGGCACTGAGCAGACATAAAAACAACGTCGGCTCGGCCGCGCCAAAGTCTGAATACGCATGATGCAGCGCCAGCGCGCGCTCGCGGCTATGGCCGGCAAATGCCGCAGCCTGTTCAAAACGTAATAACAGCCGTTGTAACGAGTCAACGCTGAGCGCGGTTAACACATCTTCTTTGCTGCAAAAGTGATTATAAAGTGTGCCTTTAGAGACATCTAACAAGGCTGCCAGCCGGTCCATAGTCAGGCCGGCAAAACCATCCTGTTGCAAGATTTGTTGTGCCAGCTGCAACAACTGTTGTTCCCGTTGTTGCCGGGCTTTGCTGCGGGCCGTTGGCGAGGGCGTTGCTGCTGGCAGAGCATCTGTCATCAAAGTGGCCGCAGATTATTGACGGATCGTCATTTTAGGTGAAAACCACGGCAACGCAAGGCAATACCGGAAAAATCTGCCGGCCAGCAGCGACGACATTAAAACCGCCAGTACATCGGGGTGAATAATAATAAAACGGTCAGAATTTCGAGCCGGCCCAATAACATCCCAAAGCTAATCAGCCACTTGGCACCATCCGGCAGACTGGCAAAAGTGCCATCCGGGCCAATCACCGGCCCAAGGCCTGGCCCCACATTACTGATGGCTGTCGCAGCACCGGTCAGCGCGGTGACAAAATCCAGTTCGTACATGGACAGGCCAAGTGCCAGCGCGCCAATCGAGGCAAAATAAATAAAACAAAATGCCAGCACAGAGCCAAGCAGCTGGTCATTGACGGGTTTGCTGCCATATTTCTGCACCCAGACCGCATTCGGATGCACCAGCAGTTTAAATTGTTTAATCAACAACAGGCCGGCCAGCTGGGTGCGGAACACTTTTAAACCGCCGGTGGTTGACCCGGAGCAGCCGCCGGAAAAGGTCAGATAGAAAAAGATAATCAGCGCAAGGCCACCCCAGGCGGCGTAGTTTTCACTGGCAAAACCACAGGTGGTGATAATAGAAACAACATTAAAAGTGGTGTGGGTCAGCGCATCCAGCAGCGGGCGGGCGTTATGGTGATACTGGTACAAGGTCAGTAACAACACACAAAATGCAGTGATCGTCAGAAAGGCCCGCACCTGAGGGTCACGCAGCAACAACCATTTATGACCACGAACAGTGCCAACCAGTAAGACCAGCGGCAACGCCGACAACAACATAAACAGCGACGCTATCCACAACAGCGCCGGCTGATCGTTAAAATGCCCAAAAGACGCATCATAATTGGCAAAACCGCCGGTCGCGACCGTCGTCATGCCATGGGTGATCGCATCAAAACCATTCATGCCAAACAGATAAAACAATGTCATGCAGCTGGCTGACATCGTCAGATACACCACGCCGATCATCAGCGATAAGCTGGAGCTGCGTGGCAGAATTTTCTCGGAAATATCCGAGTTTTCCGTTTTAAAGAGCTTCATCCCGCCGATTTTCAGCGCCGGCAAAATGGCGATAGCCATCACGATAATACCGACACCGCCAATCCACTGCAGCACGGCGCGCCAGAACAGCAACCCACGCGGCATGGTATCAAGGCCCTTTAACACTGTGGCACCGGTGGTGGTGATCGCGGAGACAGTTTCAAATACCGCATCGACATAACTGATCCCCGGCAACACCAGCACAAAAGGCAAGGTTGCAAACAGACAAATCGACACCCAACACAAGGTGGTCAGCAAAAATAACTGGCGTTTCATCAGCACAAAATCATGCCGGCCTTTATAGACCAGGCTGTAGCCAACGCTGATAGTCAGCAGGCTGCTGATCAGGTAACTCCAGAAACTCTGCTCGTTAAAATAGACCGCGACACCGGCTGTCAGCAGCATAAACATCGACAAAATCACCAGCAGGTAACCAATCACCCGAAAAAACAGATAACGACTTTTAGCGGTATGAACTTCTGTGATCATGGGAGCCCGGATGAAATGCGGTCAGAAAAAACAGCGAGATAAAGGATATGCGACCAGTGTAGCGGCTTCCAATGCAAGAAGGAAGTCAGCGCGCCAGCCAGGCATAGGCGTTAATTTAATTTGCAATAAATTAACCTTCCGCTAAACATTAGCTGTGACATCATCAACAAGGACGAGTATGACGCTGGCACTGATCCACTGCAGGGCAAGGCTTGGGCTGGATGCCCCGCCAGTCACCATTGAAGTGCATCTGTCGGCCGGCTTACCGGCATTTCAGCTGGTTGGGCTGGCAGAAACGACAGTTCGGGAGGCGCGGGATCGGGTGCGCAGCGCACTGCTCACCTGCGGCTTTGAATTTCCGGATCGGAAAATTATCGTGAACCTGGCGCCGGCGGATTTACCCAAAGAAGGCGGCCGCTTTGACCTGCCGATCGCCGTCGGCATTCTGGTCGCCAGTGGACAGCTGCCGGCCTGTGCCGTCGAGAACACCGAATTTTATGGCGAACTGGCACTGTCCGGCGAGATCCGCCCCGTCGTCGGTGAAATTCCGCTGGCGCTGGCTGCGCAGCAGGCCGGCCGCGCCCTGTTGCTGCCGATGCCAAATGCCATCATCGCGCAGCAGATCCCTGATGTCACTGTGCTGGGAGCCTGGCATTTGCTGCAGGTTCACAGCCACTTATTGGGTCAGCAGGCCCTGCCACAGATCCCGGCACCGGCTGTGCAGCCGCCAGCCACCACATTATGCCTGTCCGACGTCAAAGGTCAGCAACATGCCAAACGCGCTTTAGAGATCGCCGCCTGTGGCGGACATAACTTATTGATGTTTGGTCCGCCCGGCACCGGAAAATCCATGCTGGCGCAACGTCTGCCCGGTATTCTGCCACCGCTGACCTTCGCCGAAGCACTGGAAAGCGCCGCTTTATATTCGATTGCAGCACTGCCGGCGCCAGCTGGTTTGCGCCAGCGGCCCTTTCGCCAGCCCCACCATACCAGTTCTGCGCCGGCCCTGGCCGGTGGTGGCAAACTGCCCAAACCGGGTGAAATTTCACTGGCGCACCATGGTGTGCTGTTTTTAGACGAGCTGCCGGAATTTCAGCGCCATGTGCTGGATGCATTACGCGAACCGCTGGAAACCGGGGTGGTGCATATTTCCCGTGCCGGTCGTCAGGCCGAGTTTCCGGCACAGTTTCAACTGGTGGCGGCACTCAATCCCAGCCCCAGTGGTCACCATCTGGACGGGCGGGCCAGCAAAGAACAAATTCTGCGCTATCTGGCGCGGATCTCCGGGCCACTGACTGACCGTATCGACCTGCAACTCGAAGTGCCCTGGCTGGCGCCAGGCCAGCTCAGTCAGACCCGCAACGGCGACAGCAGTAACCTGGTGGCGGCCCGGGTCCTTGCCGGACGCGAACGTCAGCTGCAACGCCAGGGCAAACCCAATGCCCGGCTCAGTAGTGGTGAACTGGAGCGCCACTGCCCGCTGCAGGACAGCGACAGCGTTTTTCTGGAGCAGGCGGTGCAACAGTTGCAGCTGTCCAGCCGCAGTTTTCACAAACTGTGGAAAGTGGCGCGCACTGTGGCCGATCTGGCAGAGGCTGATCAGATCAGCAGAGCCCATTTGCTGGAAGCGCTGAGCTACCGGGCTTTTGATAAACTACTGAGGTATTTACGCGAATGAACCGCAACGACACTGACCTGCGGGGTCGCCCCCGCTTGTCCCTGCTTATCCCAGCCCGGCCTCCGCTGACCCCGCACTTGCGCTTTGCCCCTGCATTATTCTTATACTGAGGCCTGTCGGCAGTTGCGGGGTGATGTTAATGCCACTGGATTTAGCGCGTTTATTTCGTTTTAACCTGTGGTTCTGGTGCCTCGTGGCGACATTCCAGCTGGCGAACGTCCTGCTGGAAGCGCTGGTCTGGAGCGAAAAACTGGCACTGAAATATGTGCTGCTGGCATTGTGCCCGGCGGTGGTGCAGCTGCTGCTGACCAGCATGCTGATTAGCCTCAGTCAACGCCGGCAACTATCGACCCTGAGTTTGTTTCTGGCCACCGCTGCGCTGGCGCTTTGTTATATTCCGCTGTTTAACCTGACCACTATGGTGTTATGGAAAAAGTACGATTTCCATCTGAATTTATTGCTCGGCCAGCTGGACACCCATGCGCTGGCTTTTTTTGTCTGGGCCGCCGGTTTTCTCAGTTTTAATCGCTATTGCCAGCAGCAGGCACAGCTCGAGGAATCGCACCGGCTGGCGCAGAATATTCAGCAACTGGAATTGCAGGCGCTGCGCCATCAGCTGAATCCACATTTCACTTTTAATGCGCTGAATTCGGTCTGTGCATTGCTGGAAGCGGAACGTTTTGACGATGCCGAGCTGATGTCAGAACAACTCTCGACATTTTTGCGTTATTCACTGAGTCACTCGCCCGACTCGCTGGTGCGGCTGGCCGATGAACTCGCTGCGATTGAGGCTTATCTGACGCTGCAAAAAACCCGCTTCGGCGACAAACTCCGGGTGCAATGGCAAGTCGATGAGCAGGTGAAACAGCAACTGGTGCCGGCGCTGCTGTTGCAACCGCTGGTGGAAAACGCCATTAAATATGCCGTCGCGGTGCGCCAGAGTGGTGCCACTATCACCATTTCCGGCAGTGCGCTGGATGGTAAAGTGCAATTATTGGTGCAGGACGATGGGCCAGGCGTGCAGGCGGATGTCAGTCATGGCACCGGTGTGGGTCTGCGCAATATTCGTGACCGGCTGTTCCAGCATTTTGGCGACAGTGCCCAGTTGATGGTACAAAGCCTGCCGGCCGGTTTTCGCGTCGCCATCGCCCTGCCACCACAACAGAGTCAACCGGTATGAGAAATCAGACACAAGCCGAAGTGCTGCAACTCACCCGTTTCTGGTTCTGGCACCTGCTGTACTGGCTCGGTTATTTGCTGCTGAAATACACACATCTGGCCCTGCTGATCCCACTGCAGCAGGAAGCGACTTTTCCTTATCTGGCGACTTATACCCTGATCACCGTGATTAATATGAGTGTCACCGGCTGGCTGGGCGCCAGAGAACTGGCACGTCCCGCCAGCCCCTGCCAGCAATTGCAGCGACTGGCGGTATTTCTGCTGCCGCTGTTATTGCTGCTGATCCCGCTGCGCCAATACCTGTTGCTGCAATATGCGATGAAAAGCGGGCCGGAGAGCATGAGCCACTGGAGCCACTATCTGCTAAGTGGGATCCCGTTAGTCCTGCTGCCACTTTGTGGCTGGATTTCAGTATTTATCCTGATGAAACTGAATTACTTCACCTCGCAACAACTGGAAACCCGGCAGCAACTGTTAAAACAGGCCCGGCAGGCGCGGCTCAAAGTGTTGCGCTATCAGCTCAATCCGCATTTTATGTTTAACACGCTCAATGCGATGAATTCGCTGATTGTCAGCCGCAAAGGTCTGGCAGCCGAGGATTTGATCCAACAGCTGTCGGCATTTTTACGGCATTCACTGAAAAACCAGGACGATCAGTGGGTGCCCGTCAAAGAAGAACTGGCAGCGCTGGAAGCCTATCTGGCGATCCAACAGGTCCGTTTTGGCGAGCGGCTGGTGCTGGAATGGCAGCTGATGCCCGTCGAAGGGCTGTCTTTACCGCCCTTGCTGTTTCAGCCACTGGCTGAACATGCCATTTTGCATACCGTCGCGGAACAAAGTGGTTTAATCCATTTGCAAATTGTCCTGCAGTGCAGCGCACAATCGCTGCAGTTCACCATACAAAGCGCGGCGGCCAGTTCAGAAGACCCACCCTGGCCATTGCCAACAGTGCCGGCCAGCCTGCACCAGCTGCGGGAACGGCTGGAGCTGCTGTTTGGTGACCGGGCGACCCTGACGTTATTACAACCCGCGCATGGTTTTTATGCCCGGCTGAATTTACCATTGGAGGTGTTATATGCAGCCAATCCGGCTGGTGATCGCGGACGATGAACCGCTGGCAATCAGTAACTTAAAAGCCAAACTTGCCACTTACCCGAACCTGCAGATCGACGCCTGTTTTGATAACGGCGACGACACCCTGGCTTATCTGCAGCAGCATCAGGTGGATTTGGTGTTCCTCGACATCCAGATGCCGGGCCTCAAAGGCATCGATATTCTGAAGCAGCTGAATAAAGCCTCAGCGTTAAGCCCGCCGCTGCTGGTGCTGGTAACCGCCTATGAACAATACGCGTTTTCGGCTTTTGAACATTTTGCTTTTGATTATCTGCTCAAACCGGTGTCGCGCCAGCGCCTGGCGCAGTGCCTGCTGGATGTGCGCACCACGCTGGATAAAAACCAGCCGCTGAGTGACGTAGCACCACCACATAAACTGACCTTTCGCACCGGAGCCTCCACGCTGCTGCTGGATGATATTGACGTGCGGGTCATCGAAGCGGCCGGCAATTATATGTGTGTGCAGACGCTGGCGGAAAATCTGGTGATCCGTGAAACCATTAAAGAACTGCTGCAGCGCCTGCCCGCGCATTTTGTGCAAATTCACCGCTCTATTCTGGTCAATTTACATCATGTGCATAAGGTGAAAACCCACCACAACGACTATCAGTTCACGCTGTCCGACGGCAAAGTGGTCAATGCGTCCAGGCGCTATAAACAAAATTGGGAAGGCCGGCTGGCAGAATTATGACAGGCCGGGCAGCGGAGGTCCGGTGCCCGGATAAACTTCATTTACCTTCGAAATTAATTTACACCACAGAACGAAAGACTCCGAAAAACCAAAACCTGTTCCTTTTTCATTCGAAGTTCAAAAAAATATCACAAAAATATCACTTTTATCCGACTGCTGTTGCCACATCGGCGCATTGAAAGCGTCTAGGCTGGAGCCGGATCTGTCAGTACAGACCATCCAGCAGCCACAGAGCTGCCTTTGCCAACCCATTTGCAACAGGAACATCCACCATGCCTTATCCGTTTTCTCTGCGGCCGCACACCTGCGCCCGTACTGCGTTATTGCTCAGCACACTGCTGTGTGGTGCTGCACCGCTGTGGTTCAGCCCGGCACAGGCCGCTGTGCCTTATGTTAATCAGCCCTTTGCATTTCGCCAGCCCGGCGGAACCACATTAACTATCTATTTGTCTGGTAACAGTTATTTCGCCGAGCAACGCCTGGCCGACGGCCGGCTGGTGATCTACGACAACCAGTTAAAAGGTTACGCTTATGGCCGGGTCAGTGCGGACGGCAGCCGTATTGAATCCACCGGGCAGCTGGCACTGCCGACGGCCAAAGCCAAGGCAGAACAGTCACAGTCCGCAGCAGAAACGCTGGCGGAGCCGGGTTTAACTCCGGCGGCACGAGCGGCCTTGGTCAGGCAAGCGCAGCAACTGTTGTTTGGCCAACAGCCGGATGAGGCAGCGCTGCATCTGCACGACGAGCCGGCCGACGATGCCGCCATGCTGGCGACCGATATCAGCAGCAGCGCATTACCGGCTACCGTCAAAGGCCTGACCGTAATTATTCAGTTCCCGGACCAGGCCGGCACTATCAGCAAAACTCAGGTCGAGAGTTTCCTGAATGAGCTGAATTACAGCGGTTTTGGCAATGCCCAGTCGGTACGCGGCTATTTCCGCACCGTGTCTGCTGGCAAACTGGACTACCAGAACAGCGTAACCCGTTATTACACCGCCAAGAAAAACAAAGCCTATTACACCGACAACAGCCTGTCGGCGTCGGTCCGTTCGATGGAGTTGATCTCGGAAGCGTTAAACTGGCTGGAAACAACCGAAGGCTTTGATTTTTCTACGCTGACCACCAACAGCAGCAAACAAATCCTCGGGCTGAATTTCTTTTACGCCGGCGAAGCCGACAGCGCCTGGTCCAAAGGTTTGTGGCCACATATGGGCGGCCTGTCGCCGAAGTTCTGTGCCGACGGCGTCTGTACCTCGCGTTATCAGATCACCAACATGGGCACAAATATGGCCATCGGCACCTTTGTCCATGAAAGCGGCCATTTATTATTTGGCTGGCCCGATTTATATGACTACGACGGCAGCTCTGAAGGCTCTGTTGCGTCTTTTTGCCTGATGGGCTACGGCGCTATCGGCGCCCAGAACAAATTTAAGCCGACGCCGCCGGTTGGAGTATTACGCCATCTGGCCGGCTGGGACAGTGTGATTGAACTGAACCCGAAACTGAACAGTCAGGCGCCTGCCGGCCTGCTCAGCCACACCTCAGAAAGCCATCAGTTGTATCGCTGGAGTAATCCGGCCAATAGCAAAGAAGCCTTTTATCTGGAAGCCATTCATCAGAGCGGCCAGCAACAATACCAGCCGGATCAGGGCCTGGCCGTGTGGCATGTCGACCCCAGCGGCGATAATTCCAACGAATGGAAACCTTATATCCAGATGGAACACGCTGACGGCAAGCGCGACCCGGAAAACAAACGCAACCGCAGTGACGCCACCGACTTATACGACGGCATCGCCAGCGCTGAATTTAACCGTAACTTCCCGAATGCCCTGACCAGCAAAGGCACCAACAGTCTGTGGTGGGATGGCAGCGATTCCGGTTTTGCCCTGGCGCAAATCAGCACGCCAGCGCCGACGATTAGCTTTCAGCTGGTGGCCGGGAGCAGCGGCGAAACCTACAGTGGTACGCTGGCCAGCGGCGCGCAGGCCGTCGTGCCAAACAACAGTTATTTTCAGTACGGCGGCGGCACTATCCGGCTCACGTTAACCGGGCCTGCGACGGCGAATTTTGATTTGTATCTGCAGCGCTGGAATGGTTCTGTCTGGGTCAACGTAGCTCAGTCGACGTCAGCCACGGCCAAAGAGTCACTCAGTTACGCCGCCAACAACGGTTATTACCGTGCGGTAGTGAAAGCGGTCAGTGGCAGCGGCAGTTACACGCTGAAACTGGAAAAATAATCCCGGTGCGACGATCGCCGCGCGCTCGTCGCCATTTTTCTGCGCCGAACATCTGCCGTTTATCCCTGGAACACGGGCGCTGGTCACTTTATCACCCGCGCCTCACCTGCCATCCCTTTTGCTCAGACTGGCCGCAGCGACAGCGTAATAATCAACGCATGGCCGCGCATTCAGCGTCTGCACACAGAATGCCGCCACGACCTGATACCGCCAATGACTAAGAGGGATATCCGATGAACTGCCTGACCTTATTGCGCACTGCCGCTCTGACCATCACAGTTGCCACCAGCCTGACCATGCCCGCGACCGCCAGTAAAGGCGAGATGTCGTATATCGACCAAGCGGTGCTGAGCGTTTGTGTCGAAGCTGCACAAGATGATACTCATGGCCTGATAAAGACTTTAAAAGCCCACCGCATCAGCAAAGACAATGCGGTGAAAAAAGTGGTATGTAATGCGCAGCCATTAATGGACTTCGCCCGCGCCGAACAGGCACACAAAGTGGTGAAACTACTGGCACCGGTTGAACGCCGGCTCAATGGCAATGTGACGATTAAAGATGTCGATGCGCCGCTTTGAGCGCAGCGGACATTTGATGGTGTGCACGGGCTGGGCTTGACCCAGTCCGAAATTCTCAGATTGAGGTCAACCAAAATTGTGCAACGACCAAGGTGCGCCTGCTTTTTCAAATTCCCGCTTCTGGTGGAATCCAGCGTCCCGCCTGCAAACTAGGCCTTTGCCAAAACAGTACCCGATATCCATGATGCTGTTCTACTCTAAGGGTGCTTGGTCTTCCGATAATGTTGTTGGATCAATCGGCCAATTGTGGCCCCCACGAGACAACTCATCACTATGGTAAGCAACAACCATAAATCAACCCACGCCAAACGATCTGTCAGCCACTGACTGATCGTGTAAAACACCACAAAATGCACTACGAAGGCCGTTTTGTTTTTTGCCGACTTCGAGTCTTCAGCACCGCCGATAAATACTCCATATATCAGGCAACAAAAAGCGATTACAGCTAAGAAAAAAATCATCGGATTACCTGCGGCATAATCATTTTTTGTCCTTTAATAATGTTCTGGAGAGTTTTTTGCCGGCGTAATTTCAGCCACCATCCTATTGCTGCCCCAGCAAAGCTACTGAATATCAACACTGCTAATAACAAGAAATCCTGTGCACTGAGGCCATCTCCGGCTATCTGCCAACCAACAAAATACGCCGCCAAGCTGAAACCAAAAGCTATTTTTCGTATGATGGATTCTTTGTTCTCAAAATAAACAACCCAACCACTGAGAGCAAAAAAATTACCGCGTGTGCATAAGAAAAGAAATCCATGTAATCGCCTGAATATTGCGACCAGCCACAAAGACGCCAATAAGCAGCTGGTCTTTATCTAATTATTAAATTTACGGTTGATGGATCCCTTCAGGGCATGGAGTGTAATCGACCCAAAACGTCACCCCTCCACCTGTCGTCACGGTTCCCCAGGACCTTATCATACAAAAAGACCTTGGTCCGGTATGACCAGGAAAACCTGGATAACCTTCTCCGCCGCCGCCACCAACCATAGAACTTCCAGATGCGCCCGGTGGGATTAGATCTTGCTCAAAGATCACTACACCGTTTCGAATAATTTTACGCTTGCCATTTTCAATCACAATTTTGTCGCCTGCTTTCAAACCGTCATAGGTTGTCAATTCGCTAATTGCGGTGGACAAAAGACCAGAAAACAAAGATTGCAGCGCGGCACTATTGACAGCATGAACACCAAGTTTTTCTATCATTTTCAAAATTGTCGAGGTGGTAAACCCTGATGGCACAAAAATTGCTATGTCCCATAATGCATTGTTTAACAAGCTAAGATTCGCAACATCAGCAGAAGTGACAGTGTGTTCAAACCTCGTCTGCAAGATCGCATTATTCACCGCAATTATGTAATTTTCCCATTCCGGACTAGTATTCCAGCCAGGGTCACACCAGGGTTCATTGGAGCCGATGTTACAATCCAGCCCACCATCCATCACCCTGTTTTCAGGGACATCTGTCGGTGGCAAGGCTGTTGGACGCGATGCAATGTCCTCAATTGGTAGAGAAAACGAAACCTGATTCATTTTCGGATCGATAAAGTTTACGACTTTACCAGACAGCTCACCGGCATATTTCTGCTTAAAAAAAGCAATCTCATCGGCGGGCTGACATTTCGCTTTACATGCCGTGTTTATTTCATTGGCAAATACGGTAGGGGTGAACTCCAGCGATTGAGAATTGGCCCATGCGGAGAAAACACCTAAAACAGCAGCACTGAGATACATCTTTTTCACTTCAAAACTTCTTTTTGTTTCCAAATTGGATATTGGTGAATTATGAGAATCGCAGCAACCGTCCCTGACCAAAAATCAGATTTTTATCAAAATTTCATCAAAGGCATTTTTGGGTAAGTCATCAGCCCTCGCCAAACAGCGCCAGTAAATCCAGCGCGCTGCCTTGCCACGGTTGGCCCTGAGTGCCGGCGAACAGCTGGTCGGCGAGGCCACGTTTGTATTGCTGCATTTGCTGCACTTTTTCTTCGACGGTGTGGCGGGCGATCAGTTTGTAAACAAACACTGCTTTGTCCTGGCCGATGCGGTGCGCACGGTCAGTGGCCTGATTTTCCGCCGCCGGGTTCCACCAGGGGTCGTAGTGAATGACAGTATCGGCCGCGGTTAAATTCAGCCCAGTGCCACCGGCTTTGAGGCTGATGAGGAAAATCGGCTTGTCGCCGTGCTGGAAATCATCAATTTGCTGCTGGCGGTTTTTAGTCTGGCCGGTCAGCTTGCTGTACGGAATGCCGAGATACTGCAGTTCCTGCTCAATCAGGCCCAGCATGCTGGCAAACTGACTGAACAGCAGGATTTTGCGGCCTTCTTCAATCATTTCCGGCAGGTTGTCGCGCAGCCATTCTAATTTGGCGTTGTGTTTGACTGACTGCGCCTGTTCAATCGGCACCAGACGCGCGTCACAGCAGGCCTGGCGCAGTTTCAGCAGCGCATCGAGGAATTCAATCTGACTGGCCGCCACGCCTTTTTTCAGGAATAACTCCCGCACTTTGGTTTCCATCACCAGCCGGATACTTTCGTATAAGTTGCGCTGGTCATGCTCGAGTTCCAGCAGCTGGATGATTTCGGTTTTTTCCGGCAGTTCGGTCGCGACCTGATTTTTGGTGCGGCGCAGCATAAAAGGCGCAATACGTTGCTTCAGCGCATTGGACCTTTCCATATCACCTTGTTTTTCAATCGGTTTACGGAACACTTGCTGGAAGTAAGTTTCGGTACCCAACAGGCCCGGCAGGACAAAATCAAACAGCGATTTCAGCTCACCCAAATGGTTTTCCAACGGCGTGCCGCTTAAGGCCAGCCGGAAGCCGGCTTTCAGTAACCGCACCGCCTGCGCCGCCTGACTGCCGGAATTTTTAATATGCTGGGCTTCATCCAGCACCACCAGACTAAAACGCAGCTGCTGATACACCTTGATATCGCGCACAATCAGCGGATAAGTGGTGACCAGTAAATCGTAATCCTTGAGCTGTTCAAACAAATGCTGGCGTTTGCCGCCGTAGATTTGCAGCACCCGCAGTTCCGGCGTAAATCGCGCCGCTTCCTGCTGCCAGTTGCCAAGTAAACTGGTGGGGCAGACAATTAATACCGGGTCGTTCAGCCGGCCGGCTTCACGCTCGCTTTGAATAAAACTTAACGTCTGCAGCGTTTTGCCAAGGCCCATATCGTCGGCCAGAATACCGCCCAGGCCATAAGTGCGCAGAAAACTCAGCCAGTTCAGGCCTTGTTGCTGATAAGGCCGCAGCGTCGCCTGCAGCCGCGTCGGCACCGGCACTTCGCTGATACCGTCAAACTGCTGCAGCTGAGTACTTAAACTGGCAACCCGGCTGGCGTTTAAGTATTTCACTTCAGCAGCGCCGGGCGGTGGCAGAATGGCCGCTTTGTAGTCCGGCAGCTCCAGTTCCAGCGGTGTTTTTTGCAAGTTCAGCAGTTCAACAATAGTGTCGATCAGCGGCTGGATGAGACTCACCGGCAGCGCCAGCTGGCCTTGCGGCAACTTCAGCCAAATCTCCTGCTGCGCCGTCGGTAAGCCATATTGGCGTAACCATTGGCTGATGAGTGGCAACAACGGCACCTGCACGCCGTCAACTTCCACTTCAATAGCAACGCCAAAACCGCCTTTGGCTTTGTCCTGCACTTTCAGATAAGGCCGGTCGCTTAAAATCGCCTGATTAAAACTGCTGTCCTGTTCAATTCGCCAGCCTGCCGTGCGCAGTTCTGGCAACGCCTGCAATAATTGCTGCCAAAGCAATGGGTTATCTGGGCCTGCGCCAGTACCAAAACTGGCTTTGTCAGTGAGCGGGTCCGTTTGCACCAAACCCAGCGCTGTTAATTGTTCTAATGCCTGTACTTCAATAACACGCTGGCGTTTGATAAAGATCCGCTCGCCATCCTGCTGGATCTCCGTTTGATGCACGCTCAAATCTAATGGCAGCCGGTGACCGCCATAGTCAAAACTGAGTAAAGCCCGGTCCTGACCGGCGGCGGTTTGCCCGAGCTTTAATACCGGAACCGCATCGGCTTCAAGCCGGCTTAAGCCCACCCCACGTGGCAGTGGCAGACTGACCCGGGAAAACAGTTGTTGCAGCCGTACCAGACTGTCCGCCGCAGCATTGGCCGGGATCGGTGGCATCCGCGACAATAACTTCAGCTCACGGCCGGTTAAATCGGTGTCGAGCAAACCCAGCTGATAATTGCTGGTGTCGAGATAACAAGGCGGTTGGGTGAAGACCACTTCAAGTTCAGCGTCCTCACCTAAATCCCACTCCAGCAAATAACCTTCGCGGCCCGACAACCAGCGCAGCTGCAGTGGCCTTGGGGCGCCCCAGCTCAGCGGATGGCGGCCTTCACCAAAAAAACACCGGCCGCTTGCCAGCATTTGCTGTAACAGCGCATAACCCCAGTCGTCTTCCAGCAAGGCCTGATCTTTTAAATTCTGCGCGCGGAATAAATTCAGCAAGCGAAAATCGGCCTCTTCAATCCAATAAGGCTGCAGGTACCCGGAGAAATCCTGGCCGCCAATCGCAGTGCCTTTGCTGTAACCGCCTTTTTTACTCTGTTTGACCCGGCGCGGATAAAGCTGCAAACCGCTTTGGCCATAGCTCAGGATATACAGCACCACTTCCCGCAGTTTGGCGCTGTCGGCACTTTGACCGGTCTGACGTTCAGCATCGGCAAACCATTGGGTCAGCTGGCGCAGCGGCATATGCTGCAAATCGACCTGTTGCTGTTCCCAGGCCTGCTTTAATTTCAGCAATACCGCCAGCACGTGTTTACAACGCCCGCCAACCGGACAGCTGCAGGAATCGGTCAGCGACCAGTCGCCATCCTGTTGTTTTAAAGACAGATATTGCCGGTAAGGCGCTAAAGCCTCACCCCAGACCTGCGCACTGACGGACGATAAATCTTCGTTGTACTCCAGTTTGATCACCTTGCCTGCCTGCCAATAGGCACGGGCGCGCTGAAAGGTGGCCGGGTCAAACCAGAGTTGTAATTGCACAGGACTTATCGGAAACACAGCAGAATTATTCCTTCGCGGAAAAAAGGCAAACCGCTAGTCTACCGGAATGTGCCGGGATGCCAAAGCGTCGCGCTGGTACTTTGGCCGATTTCTGCAGTCATGCGCGCGGCGGCATTTGGGCAAAAGCGACCAATAACCGGAAAAGTCCGCTCACCTTGCGCCGCTAAATTAAGTACCGCCCGGCAAATTGCATTATGCTGGCGGTGAACATGGCATAAACCAGGAACCTCTAATGAAAATAAAAATCCTCAGTCTGCTGACGATGCTGGCCTGTGCTCAGCAAGCGTTGGCCGCAGAACAACACAAATACACTATTCTGGTCGACAACGGCGTGAAAGCCGGCGAGCAAATCGTCGACATCAAAGACAACGGCGAAATGTCGGTCCGCTTTATCTTTAAAGACAACGGCCGCGGCCCGGAAATTAACGAAACCATTAAACTGAATAAAGACGGCTTTATCACCGACTATCAGGCGAAAGGCGCCACCACTTTTGGCTCTGTGGTCAGTGAAAGTTTTAAAGTTGAAGGCGGCACCGCGCGCTGGAGCACCGGCAAAGAACAAGGCAGTGCCAAATACAGCCAAAACGCGCTGTATCTGCCGGTCGACGGCACGCCACAGCTGGCGACAGTTGCTATCGCAGCCATGGCAAAAAGCGGTAAAAACAGTCTGCCGTTATTACCCAGCGGCACCTTGCAACAGCAAGTCGCTGGTGAACTGATTGTCGAAAATGCCGGTGAAAAACAACAAATCCAGTTGTTAGTGCAGACCGGTGTTGGCTTTGAGCCGAATTTTGTCTGGGCCACCAAAGGCGAAACGCCACGCCTGTTTGCCAGCATTGCACCCGGTTATCTGACACTGATTGAAGAAGGCTGGCAGGGTAACGCTGATGCGATGCTGGCAATGCAACTGAAAGCCGAAACCACGTTGCTGGAAAAAATGGCCACTGAGCTGCCAAAAGAGCTGCACGGCCTGACCGTGGTGCGTAACGCACGCATTTTTGACAGCGTGACGCTGCAGGTCGGCGCGCCAAGCGACATCTATCTGCTGCGCGGTAAAATCACCACTGTGGTACCGGCCGGCTCACTGCAAAGCCCGGTACAGCATGAAATCGACGCGGCGAACCGCATCGTGGTGCCTGGCCTGTTTGATATGCATGGCCATATCTCCCGCTGGGAAGGCCCATTACACCTAGCGGCTGGCGTGACTACGCTGCGTGATATGGGCAACGACAACGCCAATATGCAGCTGATGATCGACGAAATCGCCCACGACCAGTTACTGGCGCCAACTATAGTGCCGACCGGTTTCCTCGAAGGTGAAAGCCCGTATTCATCGCGCAGCGGCTTTGTGGTGAAAGACTTAGCCGGTGCGAAACAGGCGATTGACTGGTACGCCGCCCACGGCTATCCGCAGCTGAAGATTTATAACTCGTTCCCCAAAGCCATCTTAAAAGACACTGTCGCTTATGCGCATAGCCGTGGCCTGCGTGTCAGCGGCCATGTGCCGGCATTTTTAAAAGCCGAAGATGTGGTTGCCGCCGGTTTTGATGAAATTCAGCACATCAATCAGTTATTGCTGAACTTCTTAGTCAAACCTGAGACCGACACCCGTACGCTGGAACGGTTTTATTTACCGGCCAAACAAGTCGCCGATTTAGACCTGCAAAGCAAAAAAGTGCAGGATTTCATTAAATTACTCAAAGACAACAACCTGTCAGTCGACCCGACGCTGGCGACTTTTGATTTCCTGAAGAAAGTCGACGGCACAGTCGGCGAACCCTGGCGTGCTATCGTGAAAAACCTGCCGCCAGACGTACAGCGTCGTTATGCCCGCGCCGAGCTGGATATTCCGGATGACGCCACAGCGCAGCGTTACGCCAGGTCCTACGCCAAGATGGTCGAATTTGTTGGTCTGATGTACAAAGCCGGCATTCCGGTGGTGGCAGGCACTGATGAACTGGCCGGTTTCACCTTACAAGGCGAGCTGGAACTGCTGGTGAAAGCTGGTTTAACGCCGGCGCAGGCGCTGCAGGTTGCGACGTTAAACGGTGCAAAATTCAGTAAAGTGGCGGAAAGCAAAGGCCAGATTAAACCGGGTTTTGATGCTGATTTACTGCTGGTTGACGGTGACCCGACGAAAAATATCGCCGACATTCGCCAGCTGGCGCTGGTCGTGACGCAGGGCAAAGCGATGGTGCCAGCGCAGATTTATCAACGCATCGGCGTGCAGCCATTTGCCAAAACCACAGTGAGCATCCGCGATTTTGCTGAACCTGCCAGCAAAGCGGCCAGCGGCGGCGCCAGAACCGGCCATCGCCATATGCACTAATCACGTCGAAAACCGCAGTAAAAAAACCCGGCGCCAGCCGGGTTTGTTTTATCTACAGGATACCAAAATTGCAGCAGCTATATCGCCGCTATTACATCAGCAAAAATACCAGCAGAGCGGCGTGACAGGCCACCACGACAGCCGTCAGTTGTTTGCGTAATTGCAGATAAGCCGGGTGATATTGCTGGTCCAGTTCAAACCAGCGCTCGCCGAGCCTGAGCGCAATAAACAGCAGTAATTCAACGGTTAAAGTCGCGCCTTGCGGTAAAAAACCCGCCAAAAAGGTCAGCACCGGTAAACTGACGGCAAACACCGCCAAAGGCCAGACCGACAGCCGCTGCGACCAGACCGGCCATAATACGCCGGCCATAAAACCGAGAATAATGGCGCTGTAACGCTGAAACATCGCTAAGGCATCAAAACCCGCCAACGGGAAAAATGTCAGCAGGCTTAAAGCCAGAAATGGCAATAAACCGAGATAACCGAGAATATGTAAAGCGGGCATAGGGGTATCAGCGTTTTGGTGATGTTGCATAGCAAAGCCTTACGGGACTGGGTGGCAATTGGATCGCATCACCATAACATCAGTTGATGACAGCATGCACCGAAGTCCGCTCAACCGCCGGAAAAATACCACCACGACACCATCACCACGCCATCATTGCCCCAACACTATGCCGGCGAAGATCACGGCACCGACGTAATGATTGTGCAAAAAGGCGCGGAAACAGCCGTCTCTGCCCTGCCGGGCCAGCCGGTGTTGGTAAAAAAACAACAGCAGCACCGCGAGCAGCGCGTAGCTGTATGCTTCACCGAGGCCCGCCAGCTGGCCGGCCCACTCCAGCAACGCCAGCGTCGCCAGTTGCAGTAAAGCAATTATCCAAAGGCCATAACGGCCAAAGAGCCGCGCGGTGGATTTGACACCGATCTTGACGTCGTCTTCCTGATCAACCATCGCATAAAAAGTGTCGTAAGCCACAGTCCACAACAAGTTGGCGCCATATAACACCCAGACCAGCAACGGCAGCTGGCCCTGGATCGCCATAAAACTCATCGGCATGCCCCAGCTGAATGCGGCGCCCAGCACTACTTGTGGTAAGTGCGTGACCCGTTTCATAAAAGGATAAACGGCCGCCAGCAGCACAGCGACACCACTTAACAACACCGTTTGCCAGTTTAAAAACAGCAGCAAACAAGCCGACAACACCAGCAACAACACGAATAATTGCAAAGCCTCAGCACTGCTGACCCGCCCTGCCGCCAGCGGCCGGTTTTTGGTGCGTTCCACAGCACCATCAAAATTGCGGTCGGCGTAATCGTTAATGACACAACCGGCCGAGCGCATCAGCACCACCCCCAGACCAAACACCAGCAACATGGTCAGGCCCGGAAACCCATCCGCCGCCAGCCACAAAGCCCAGGCGGTTGGCCACAACAACAGGTAAATACCAATAGGTTTATCCAGCCGCATCAGTTGCCGGTATTGCGGCCAGTGCGCAGGTGTCAGTTGCCAGGTCATTGCGAAATAAACTCCGTCAGGGCAGGCAGATACAATTCCTGCACCAGCATTTCATGCCGGGACAAGGTGAAATAAGAGCGCCGGCCCCACAGCGCCGGCTGAATGCCCAATTCCGGCAAGCGCAGGCCTTCGGCAAAATACGCCAGTTCAATGTGACTGCGGCTTAAATCCGGCTGGGTAAAAATATAATGGCCAAGCGGCACTTCTCCCAGCGTAGCCAGTGGTTGCAAGGCGTCGACGGTATGTTGCGGCAGAAAACTCTGGGCATAAATACAAGGCTGTTGATCCAGATACAACACCACTTCCCGCACTAAACCACTCGTGGTTTGCCAGCGCTGCTGCAAAAATGCCGGTAAGGTCTGAGACTGCTGATACATCAGCTGCAGCTGAAAGGCTCTGCCGGTGCTTTGCAACCGTGCCGTCAGCGAGCCGGCTTCCAGTAACCAGTCCAATAACACACTACTGACAGCGGGCGACGGCTGAGCCTGCCAGTTTGCCTGCCAGATGGGCGCGACTTCGCTATTACTCAATGAAATATCCACATCTTTGCTGCCTGAACTCCGCCGCCATCATAACAAGTTCTGGCAGACAATTTCACCCGGCATTGCCATAGGTACAAAGCCCGCTTTGACAGCTGCCGAAAAATCGGCCATAGATCCCTGTGCCCATGACATGGCCAACAGCGAATATTTCATCATTCCCGCGCCGGAGCAGGATAGTGTTCTGCAGTGCTCTCGGGTAAACTTGTTAACAACCCAATTTGATGGACTCTGACGTGTTATCCAACAAGACTCTGTTTAGCTTTCTGTTTCTGCTGTTTGTCCCCTTGTTGCAGGCGCAGGAACCCGCGCCGGCCGCACCAGCCAAACCTAAAGTGGTATATCACGGCTTTGATCCGGATATCGTCACCAACTATGTGACCGACGGGCAAAAATCTCTGGGTTATGTCCGGGTGACGATGGAACTGATGATCAAAGATGAGAAGTTTCTGACATTTATCGAGCATCACGAACCACTCATTCTGGATGCGATTGTCGGTGTATTTGGCAAAGAGCCGGATACCGCCATTAAGTCATTGCAGGGCCGCGAAGAGATCCGCATTAAAATCCTGAAAAAAATCAATGAACTGATGAAAAAAGAAACCGGGAACGAATTGGTACAGGACGTATTGTTCACCAAATACCTGTACCAATAACGTCTTAGCTGCGTGCTGGCCGCCCGGCCAGCGTCGCCAGCAGCATGCCGCAAATCAGACCGCTGAGATGCGCCCAGTTTGCCGTGTTGACCCAGAGTAAATCGGCAAACCCCAGCGCCAGAAAGCCCAGCGCCATGATTAAATCCGGCCGTGACAACTGCAGCGGTTGCGCCGGATGCCGCCAGCCGTAAATCCAGACAAAACCAAAAATCGCGTAGACCACACCGGACAAACCGCCAAAGTTCGGCCCGACCAGCACAAACTGGCTGATGTTGCTGACCGCGCCGGCGAAGAGCGTCAGCAACAATAACTGCCTGCTGCCGAGCCACACTTCCAGCCTGCCGCCATAAATCCACAACGCCAGTAGATTAAACATCAGGTGCATCGCGGAGAAATGCAACAACATCGGGCTCCACCAGCGATAACTGAACAGACTCAACTCGTCGGCTGTGAAAAAACGCAGCTGATGAAACACAGTCTCAGGCCAGATTTGTTGCGCCACAACCACCAGCACCGCCAGCAGCGTCAACAACCAGACCACCGGACCGGTTTGTTGCAAAAATCCTTGCCCCAGTCCGGCCAGCGCGCTGTTGCCGCTGCCTGCCACCGGCTGATTCCGCTGCCAGGCCGCAGCCTGATATTTGTCCAGCGCGGGCTGGCGTAAAAACTGCTCCAGTTCCGCCGCCACGGCTGTCAGATCCGCCTCAGCGCAATACAACACCGCATGTTCCGCATCGTGCGCCACGACACTGACCGACCAGTGCTGACTGAGACAATAATCAGCAAAGGTCTGCGCCGCCGCGGCTGAATTCAGCACTGCCAGTTGCTGCATCAGCGTTATTCCTGTGCGCTGACAAACGGATATTGCAGGCGCCAGCTCTCAAAGCCGCCATCCATGCTGTACACAGTGTCATAGCCTTGTTCAGCCAGATATTGGGCGGCGCCCTGACTGGAGCGGCCGTGATAACACACTACAACCACCGGCGTGTCTGGCGGGGTATTTTGCATAAACTGATGTAAAGTGCCGTTGTTCAGCTGATAAGCACCATCGATATGGGCGCTGCTGAAGCTCTGCTCATCGCGGATATCGGCGATCACAACTTGCCCGGCTTGCAGCGCGGCGAAGGTGTCGCTGATAGAAATATGTTTAAACTGGGTCATCACAAGGCCTCTTCGACTGGTTTGCTGCGCGCATGGTAGCCCAGCTGCACTAAAAGATCAGCCAGTCGTTGGGGCAAAGCGCGGTTTGCTGCAAATTTATGCTTCTGCAACCCGGCGGCCTTAGGTACAATAGCCAGCCTGTTGTGTTTTGAGTGCCTGCCATGTCTGACAATCGCCTGTTTTTAGTGTACGACCCCGCCTTTGACGATATGGACGCAGAAGGCTGTCCGGCCTTTGGTTACGTGCTGCTGTTTAATGAAGCCGATGCTGAACAATACAAATCCGGCGAAAATCCGCCGTTCGCCGCCGTGTCATTGCTGTTTACCGATCATGCCGACGAAAGCATCAGCGGCGATTTACTCGGCTGGGCACAGCTGGACGCACCTGAGCTGCAAAACTTCCCACTGGGTTATTTCTTTATGCTGATGGAGCAGGCGGCGCAGGTCGCGATCAACGCCTATCGCCAGGTCGGCCATGTACCAGACCGGCTCATTGCACTGAACCTGCCGGAAGATGATTTAATTCAGTTTGATGTGCAATTTGCCAACCTGCAGCTCGACGACAAAGAGGCCGAAATTCAGCTGGCGCAGAAAATGATGGCAGGCAGGCCTTATCTGGATTCGTAGGACTGCCGCGTTTTACTGCCCCACCCCGCCTGTGCCGATCCGGCGCCTGTGCTGAACCGTAGCCATGGCGTTGATCAGTTCAGGAGCGATTCAGTTGCCCCACCACAAATTAACTTTACCTGAAAAAATCTGCCCGGTTTGTCAGCGCCCTTTTACCTGGCGCAAAAAATGGCAACGCGACTGGGCAGCGGTGAAATATTGTTCAGAACGCTGTAGGCGCCAGGGGAAAGGTCAGACCTGACCCCGCCTGTTTGCGCAAATTGTAACCATCAGGTTAATATCCATTTACACTAAAAATACAGGGATACACTGATGAAAACCGCTTTATTGTTATGTGCTTCCATATTCTCCGGCATACTGCACAGCCAGCCCGACGTCACAGCCGACCAAATCCAGCGCTGGCTGGAAAAAGACCAGTATAAAAATATCGAAAAACACGTCACCAGCCTGCCTACTTTTGCCTCAGACCTGCAGTTACAACAAGCGCATGCAGAAGCCTTAATCGGCCTGGATCAGGCCGAAGCCGCAGCGGAATTCCTGCAACAGGCCAGCAAAACCTTTCCCAAAGCTGCGGAATTACGGCAACTGGCGGCAATGAACCAGTTTACGCTGGCGCAGCAGGCCAGCATCTTTTCCGCCGCAGGCCATGCCAAAGACGGCCTGGCATTATTAAAACAGGCAACGCAGCTGGCGCCGGATGACAGCGACATTCAATTAAGTTTGATCGGGTTTTATCTGCAGGCGCCGGGCATTGCCGGCGGCGATGAAGAGGAAGCGAAACGGCTGGCGCAGGCGCTGGTCGCCAAAGATCCGGTGGCAGGCCCGCTGGCACAGGCCATGGTGCTGAACAACGACGACAAAACCGACGACGCCTTAAAACTGATTGAACAGGCGCTGGTACAACAACCACAACAGGCCCGGCTGTTAGCGCAAAAAGCAGCACTGCTGGTCAGTAAAAAGCAGATGAAAGATGCTGCGCTGCTGTATCAGCAAGCGGCGCAATTCGCCGAAAAACCCGCCCAGAAATATAACTACCTGTATCAGATAGGGCGACTGGCGGCAGTAGAGCAACAAGATAAAGCCGCGGGCAAACAAGCGCTGCAGCAGTTTATCGACTACTACCAGGATGGCGAAAATCAGCAACTGCCCTGGGCACGGGTAAGGCTGGCACAAATCCACCTGCTGGAACAAAACAAAGCTGCGGCAGAGCAAAGTCTGCAGCCGGTACTGGCGCTGGCTGATAAACCGGAAAAACTGGAAAAAGAACTAAAATCTTTGCAAAAACAATTGAGTAAGCTAAAAAGCTAACGCAGTTGAATAAGAAAACCGGCTGGGCGCATGCCCGGCGGTTTTCCTTAAACAGACACTGCAGTTCAACTCCGGAGCGGATATACTAGGGACTTATTCAGATCAGTCCTTTGCCTTCCGGAGTCCGGCTTTATGGTCAAACCTATTGATATGAAAGCGGTTGAAAATGCATTAGCCGGTTTCACTATTCCCCCGCAACCCGAAGTACTACTGCGGATCAAACAGGAAATCGAGCTGGAAGATCCGAACGTGAATACCATCGCCACCTTAATCAATATGGATATCGGTATCGCCGGTTTCACGCTGAAAGTGGTGAATTCAGCGTATTTCGGCCTGCGCCGTAAAATCAGTTCGATTGAACATGCCTGCAAATTTCTTGGGCTGAACCGGGTGGTCAAGCTGGTGTCCAGTGTGGTGCTGCGTTTTACCCTGAGCGACGGTAAATCTGATCCTTTTACGCTGCGTCAGTGGAACAGTGCGATGGATGTCGGCAGTGCGGCGATGCTGATCGCTCAGCATTTGCGGCTTGGTTCTGAATGTGCCGACGACTGTTATTCCATCGGGCTGTTTCACAACGCCGGTATGGCGCTGATCCACGCTCAGTTTCCGGACTATCCAAAGGTCCTGAAAGTTGGTCTGAGCAATCAGATGCGTTTTGCTGACATTGAGCAGCGTTATTTTAATACCAGCCACGAAACGCTCGGTTTTATGATTGCCCAAAGCTGGGGCCTGGCGCCGGAGATCAGTCATGTGATCGCCTGTCATCACCAGCCTGAGTTATTATTGCACTCCACCGATCTGTACGAAAAACGGCTGTTTGCCATCTTAAAACTGGCCGAACATATGGTCGGTGAGCAACAGCAGCTGTTTGACGTCGCCGACGACGCGCAATGGGACCTGATTGCCGACACTGTGCTTGATACGCTGGAACTGGACGACATGCATTTGTTGGATTTAGGCGACTTTTTGCTGGAAAACGGCGTAGAAAACCAATTCCATCGCTAAGTACCGGCACGCCGGTCACAGCACACAACCGCAGGTTCCGGACCGGCCCGCTGGCCGGTTTTTTCAGCAGCGGGCAACACGCCAGACCGCCTCGGCTGTGGCGTGAATACGTATTCATGTTGTTGTTGCAAGCAAAGCACGTTATCAAAGACAGCCGGTTGGCTGCCCACATTTTATGTTCCGTTACCGGCAACACCGACAGATGCCGGGAAACACCGCAACGGGGAGCCTGAACTCCCCTTTTTTCTGCGTTTTCACTCAGCAGTCTTTCCGGGAAAGCGCTTGGCTTCATCGTGCTCTGCTATGCTGGATCCGCAGCCAGCGGCTGATAAAACAACAAGATACATCGATAAAATCATGGGGAATTATTATGCAGCAGCAAGCCAAACCCAATCTGAGCTTCTGGCAGATCTGGAATATGTGCTTCGGCTTTTTAGGCATTCAGTTTGGTTTTGCCTTACAAAACGGCAACGTCAGCCGGATTTTTCAGACCTTGGGCGCCAGTATCGACGAGTTGCCAATCCTGTGGATCGCCGGCCCGCTCACGGGTTTGTTGGTCCAGCCGATTGTAGGCTATTACTCCGACCGCACCTGGAACCGGCTTGGCCGGCGTCGGCCTTATTTTTTTTATGGCGCCGTACTGACCACGCTGGCGCTGTTTTTTCTGCCGAATGCACCAGGATTGTGGATGGCTGCCGGCATGTTGTGGATCCTCGATGCCTCCATCAATATCACCATGGAACCGTTCCGCGCTTTTGTCGGCGACAATCTGAATGAACAGCAGCGGCCGCTCGGCTTTTCGATGCAGAGTTTTTTCATTGGTATTGGCGCTGTGGTGGCTTCTGCATTGCCGTACATGCTGACCAACTGGTTTGCCGTTGCCAATACGGCGGCGCCGGGTGAGATCCCGGATTCGGTACGTTATTCGTTTTACTGCGGCGGTATTGTGCTGTTTATCGCCGTATTGTGGACCGTACTGCGCTCGACCGAATACAGTCCACAGCAACTGGCCGCCTTTGGCGAGGCACATGAAGACCAGGTGCCGGGCGCGAACCAGCGCCGTTACTGGCGTCAGGGCAGTATCGCTGCGATAGTCGGTGTTGTTGCACTGGCGCTGGTCTGGCAATTTAATCTTGATAAACAGTTATATATCCTTGGCGGCGCGCTGTTGGCCTTTGGTCTGCTGCAGTACTGGGTGTCCAGCGTCAAAGGTCAGGGCAACAGCGGCATGGTGGTACAGATTGTCGATGACCTGTACCAGATGCCAGGCCGGATGCGCCAGCTCGCCGTCGTGCAGTTTTTTTCCTGGTTTGCCCTGTTTGCGCTGTGGATCTACACCACGGCAGCGGTCACTTCAGTGCACTACGGCAGTTCAGATCCGACATCTGCCGCTTATAACGACGGCGCCGACTGGGTCGGTATGCTGTTTGCGTTTTACAACGGTTTTGCTGCGCTGGCCGCTTTGGTGATCCCCTACATCGTGCGCCGCACCTCGCTGCAAATTGCCCATTGCATCAATCTGGTCCTGGGCGCGGCCGGTTACCTTTCCTTTCTGCTGATCAAAGATCCGGCATTGTTGTGGATCTCCATGATTGGTGTTGGCTTTGCCTGGGCGTCTATTTTATCGCTGCCTTACGCCATGCTGGCTGATGCGTTACCGTCGCACAAAATGGGCGTGTACATGGGCATGTTTAACTTTTTTATCGTATTGCCGCAGTTGCTGGCCGCGACCATTCTCGGCTCGCTGGTCAACCATCTGTTTAATGCCGAAGCGATTTATGCGCTGGCGCTGGGTGCTGTCAGTCTGCTGATTGCGGCTGTGTATGTGCTGACCGTAAAAACTGAGCGCAGCTGAGCAACTGCCGCTGCGCAAAGGCCGCTAAGTAATGGAGAAACTGTTGATGAAAGCTGTGTTTCGTCTGTCGGCGCTCGGTGCCGCCTTCTTGTTGTCGGCCTGTCAGCCGCAGCAAGCGCCTGCCACCGCGACGGCGCCGGGCGCACCGGGTCAGCCAGCCACCTGGTCTTATGCCGGTAAAACCGGCATCGGCACTTCCTATGAGCAATATCAGGACGGCCATTATGCCAACAGCGCCAGTACTGGTGTGGTGTCCAAAGTCTGGTTTTCGCTGGCACAAGGCATTCTGACCGAAACCATGGCTGGGCTTATCCATGAAGCTCAGCTGCGCGAATTACAGCTGGTGGTACAAGGCCAGGGTTTTGTTGACGAAGAAAAAACCGCGACGAACAGTGAGACCGATTACCTGCTCAAAGATGCCGCCGGTCGCCCATTGGCGCTGTCCTACCGGGTAACTAACAGCGCCAAAAATGGCCAATACGAGATTGAGAAACAATATTTTACTGACCCAACCGCGCAATCCATGGTGGTGCGCACCAGATTTAAAGCGCTGGCTGATGGCCTGACTGTCTATTCCTATATCGACCCGGCGCTCGCCAATACCGGCAGCAATGACAGCGCAGCGTTCAAAAACGGCATGCTGCAGGCACAGGACGGCAACAGCAGTCTGACGCTTTTGACCGTGCCGGCACCTCTGCATGCCACCGTCGGTTTCGCCGGCGTGTCGGACGGTCTGACTGAGCTGAAAAAAACCGGCCAAATCCCGACTTACCACAGCACCGGCGAGGCAACCGGCAACGTCGCCGCTTTATTGACTCACGCCACGCTGAAGAAAGGCGAAACGGCGAGCTGGGATCAGGTGATTGGCTTTGGCAGCGACGCCGCACAAAGCCAGACACAGGCGCAACAAACGCTGCAGCGCGGCCTGGATACCGTATTGGCCCACTATCAGGGCGATGGCGATGCCATCGGCTGGCAGGATTATCTGGCGCAGCTGTCGGAGCTGGCAAAGCTGACCGGCCAAAGCACGGACCAGGGCAAACTGCTGTACGCCAGTGCGCTGGTGCTCAAAGCGCAGGAAGATAAAACCCACGCCGGCGCTTTTATCGCTTCGTTATCCAATCCGTGGGGCGAAGCCAAATCGGCTGAACAGGCACAAACCGGCTACAAAGCGGTCTGGCCACGCGATTTTTATCAGGTGGCGATGGCGCTGTTAGCGCTTGGCGATAAAGAAAGCCCAAAAGTTGCCTTCCAATACCTGCAAAAAGTGCAGGTCACTGCCAAAACGCCGGGTTATAGCGGCACACCAGGCTGGTTCCTGCAAAAAACCCATGTCGATGGCACGCTGGAATGGGTCGGCATTCAGATGGACCAGACTGCCATGCCAGTGATGCTGGGTTGGCGGCTGTGGCAGGACGGCGTGTTATCTGACGCCGAGATCACCAGCTGGTACCACAGCATGTTAAAACCGGCGGCGGATTTCCTCGCCCACGGCGGCAAAGTCAAACTGGACTGGAACGACATCGATTTAAAATCGCCGGCGACCCAACAAGAGCGCTGGGAAGAACAATACGGTTATTCGCCATCGACGATGGCCGCCATCATCAGTGGCCTGGTCAGCGCTGCTGATATCGCGGCCAAGGCCGGTGACAACACCAATGCCGCTTTGTATCAGCAAAAAGCCGACGAGTTTGCTGGCAAACTTGAAGCCCTGACTTACACCGAACAAGGCCAGCTGAAAACCGCCCACAGCGACGGCAAATATTATCTGCGCATCAACAGCAATGAAGATCCAAACGACAACAGCCCGCTGGAGCTGCGTAACGGTCAGGCTGATACCCGCGAAGGCCACGTGGTGGACGGCGGCTTCCTCGAGCTGGTGCGTTATGGCGTGCGTAAAGCCGACCATCCGGCGGTACTGGCGACTTTAGGCGAAATGGACGACCTGACGCTGCCGGACCTGACGCGGGTACGCTACGAGTTTAAAACTGCCAGCGGTCAGACTGTTTCCGGCTGGCGCCGTTATGGTATTGACGGCTATGGCGAAGATATCGTCAGTGGCGAGGCTTATGCCAACGGACCGGGCCAGACCAACACGGCCGGCCAGCGTGGCCGCGTCTGGCCGTTTTTCTCCGGTGAACGTGGTCACTTTGAACTGGCGCGGGCGCTGTTGCAAAAACCACAGTTAGGCGAGGCGGAACTGGCACCGCTGCGGGCGCAATATGTTGGCGCGATGGAGCATTTTGCCAACGCAGGTTTGATGTTACCGGAGCAGGTGTTTGATGGTGTTGGTAATAACAGCCATTATCAATATCAGCCGGGTGAAGGCACCAACGGCGCGACGCCACTGGCCTGGACCCATGCCGAATATATCAAGCTGTTACGGTCATTGCAGGACCAGAAAGTCTGGGACCGTTATCCGCTGGTAGAGCAGCGCTACGCCAAATAAAGCGCAGCGTTACGCTAAATAACACACTGCGGCGGGCCGGTTCACCGGCACCGCACGTCTCTCCCGCTCCCGGTTTGCTGTCGCGATGCAGCAGGCCGGGAGTTTTTCTTTGTGGTTTTTTGCACAGTTTTCAGACAGGACGAACGATGCTGCGTGCGGAAATTAACGGCGCCGCCAGCGATGTTGCTGCCATAATGCTGCAAGCTCAGGCGTCAGAAAACTCCAGGCTAAAATCCGGCTTTGTTTATTGCCCTGCGCCATCGAAATCACCTGCACCTGCGTCGCGCCCAACTGCTGCAATTGCTGCTGTAATTTCGGCAGGTGCTGCTGTTTGGACACCAGCGTGCTGAACCAATACACCTGATGGGCAAAATCTTTACTCTCCGCCAGCATACGGCGTAAAAAAGCCGGCTCGCCGCCTTCACACCACAGCTCATTGGCCTGGCCGGCAAAATTCAGCGGTGCCGTACTCTGCAGACCCAAATTGCGTTGTTTGCGGGCACTGCCGGCTGCGGCAGCCTCCGGACTGTCATGAAACGGCGGATTACATAAGGTCAAATCCAGATAATCACCCGGCTGAATCACACCATGGAAAATCGCCTGCGGATTGGCTTGCTGGCGTAACGACAGCTGGCGTTGCAAGCCATTTTGTTCGATAAGCGACGCCGCATTTTGCAAAGCGATGGCATCGATATCAGATCCAATCGCCTGCCAGCGCAACGCTTTGGCCGCCAGCAATGCATAAATCAGGTTGGCGCCGCAGCCGATATCCAGCAGCTGCACTGCCGCCGCCGGAACTTTTTTACCCTGATGGCTCTGCGTCAGTAAATCATTGAGATATAACAGATAGTCCAGCCGCCCCGGCACCGCCGGACACAAATACCCCGGCGGGATCTGGTAATAAGACAGGCCAAACTGCCATTGCAACAATGCGGTATTCAGCAACTGAACCGCTGCCGGATCGGCAAAATTTACCGTGTCACGCCCGTCTGGCGTGGTTGTTAAACAGGCGCCAAGCGCCGGTTGCAGCTGCACCAGCTCGGCCAGCGGATAAGGCGCAGCAAATGGATTCAGCGGATGTAAGGCGGTTTTGACTGCGGTCATTTCAATGTGCTGCTGGCCGGGGTGCTGCCGCAGGAGCGGCGCACAATCATCTTGGGTTCAATTTCGGTCTGGCTGATGCCTTCCTGTGCGATCAGTTTCAGCAGATTGACCACCAGCATTTCACCGGCCAGCGTGGTGTTTTGCTGGATAGTCGTCAGCGGCGGCGTGCAGAAACTGGCCATCGGAATATCGTCAAAGCCGACCACCGCCACATCCTCCGGCACCCGCAGGCCGGCGGCCTGCACCGCCCGGATCACCCCGATGGCAATCAGGTCGCTGGCAGTAAAAATGGCTCTGGGTCTGTGCCCGGCCGCGAACAGCTGCTGCGTCGCACTGTAACCGGCCTGTTCGGTGGAAATCGCATCAAACTGCGGCACCTGATCCGGTGTAATGCCGTGTTCGGCCAGCACTTCGAGATAGCCCTGAAACCGCTGCAAAAATTCCGGTGCATGGTCGGACGCAATCCCGATAAAAGCAAAACTACGATAGCCCAGACTGAGCAAATGGCTGGCCGCCTGCCGGCCGCCTTCGCGGTTATTGCTGCGAATAGTAAATTCCGGATGACCTTCGACCTGCGCGCCCCAGCAGACAAAGTGGGTTTGCTGCGCCAGCAACTGCTGCAACTTTTCTTCGTAATCGATGTAATCGCCATAGCCCAGCAGAATAATGCCGTCAGCTTTTTTGCTGTCTTCATAGTCGGCGTGCCAGTCATTGCTGAGCTGCTGGAATGAAATCAATAAATCATGGCCGCGTTTGGTGCAGGCGCGGGTGATACTGCCGAGCATCGACAGAAAAAACGGGTTGATTTGCGAATCATCGACCGTCGGATCTTCAAACAACAACAATGCCAAAGTCCCGCTGCGTTGCTTACGCAGGTTGCTGGCGTTTTTGTCGACTTTATAGTTGAGCTGTTTGGCGATCGCGAAGATCTTGTCTTTGGTGTCCTGGTTTACCGCCGGGCTGTCCCGCAAAGCCCGGGACACTGTTGATTGTGAAACGCCCGCCAGATAGGCAATATCAAACGAAGTGGCTTTTCCTTTCATACTGCAAAATCCCCATAGGCCTGCAACGCCTGGTTACCGCGGGTCTTCGCAACGCGCCATTGGGCAGCGGCGCGGTCAGACCTGTCATCAGGCTGCTAAGGTGCCACAACGGGCCTCAACGGGCAAGCAAAGCGACGGCAGAAACCACTCAGGGCATGGCGGTCAGGGGGTGGTGGTGCTCGTTTGAGCGGGTGCGGAAACAAGATTGGCGCTGGCCTTGACACCCTCTTTTACCGGCGCTGCGGGCGGAATATGCACACAAGAGCCCAGCAGGTTGAGGACCAGAAACGCCAGAATTTGCTGACGACAAAAGCGCCCCGGTGCTGGTGCATCAAATTCATTTTGCACAGTCTGTCTCTCCATTCACAAAGCTGCGGCCAGTCTAGGCAAAGCGATACGACGCTTCTGTGACAATTCCCCGGCCATTTTGTGAAACTATGTTATTTTTGCTGCCTGACCCCGGCCACGATGCTAAAGTGCCGGCAATTGCAGCACCACAGGCTCTGGTCATGATATTACGAGCATTGTACTTTGTTCTTCTGGTTTTGGGTGTCTCCGCCCCTGTACAAGCCAACTGCACGGACAGCAGCAATCCGCAGGACTCCTGCATCACCACGGCGCAATGGCAGGTCAGTCTGGCTGTCGGCGCCGGATTTCGCTCAAATCCATTATATGGTGGCCACAATTTTCCGCTCTGGCTGATGCCGGACGTCAGTTATTACGGCGAACACTGGTTTTTTGACAATGCAACGCTCGGCTATAGCTGGCAACTCAGCCCTGATCTGCAATTGAGCCTGGTCAGCCGGCTGAATGACGAACAAGGGTATTTCCGCCGACGGTCTCCCGTCAACCTGTTTGAGACACAATTTATTTCCAGTGCCGGCGTGGCCGGACCGGTACAAAAAGTTGCGATGAAACAAGAACTTTCTATCGCACAGGCAGACAAAAGGCCATTGGCACTGGACGGGGGTCTGCAGCTCAACTGGTTTTTACCCGGACTGCAGCTGAAACTGAACTGGTGGCATGATATCAGCCAGCAATATGACGGCCAGCATCTGCGACTGGCAGCCAGTACCGGCTGGCAAAGTCGTATTGGTCAATGGCATTTGGGCGCGGCGCTGGCATGGAAGGATCAGCATTTAATGAATACTTATTATGGTCTGAACACCCAGGAAGGTGATGGGCTGGAATACCGGGCACTGGCCAGCTGGCAACCTGAACTCAGCCTGCAATGGCAGTATCCGCTGACAGCCCGCTGGCAACTGCTGAGCCTGTGGCGGTATCGCTGGCTGAATACCGATGTGGCGCTGCCGACCAGCACGGGCCGGATCCAAAGCCCGCTGCTGCAGGAATCTGTGGCGCAAAGCTGGTTTATCGGCTTCAGTTACCGGTTCCTCTGATGCGCCGGAGCGGGATGCTGCCATTGTTCTGCTGCGGTTGGTTACAGGCCGCTGAGCCTGCCGCAGTCTGCGACCGGGCTCTGTGCTGGCAGGTCGAGCCGGTGGTGTGTATCGCCAATCAGAGTACCGACAGCTGTCAGCTGGATTTTCGCCTGTCCTGGCAACACTCAGAACCGGTGTCCGTTTGTGCTGAACTGGCCGGTCAACCGTTACATTGCTGGCAACAGCAAACCTCGGGCCAGCTGCGCTATCAGGCCCAGTTAGCAGGCCCGGGACAGTTACAACTCAGTGTCAACGGCGAGCCACGTCTGACACAGCAATTATCGGTATTAAGCCGTCAACCGGGCCGAAAGCGCCGCTTAGTCGCCCCCTGGAGTGTGTTCTGATGAGTAAAATCCTGTTAGTTGAAGATGATCAACGCCTGGCCAGTCTGGTACAGAGCTTTTTACAACAACATGGTTTCAGTGTGCAGATCTGTGACAACGGCCTGCAGGCCGAGCAGGCCTGTAAAACTTTTGACCCTGAACTGGTGGTGCTGGATCTGATGCTGCCCGGTCTGGACGGATTTGCCGTATGCCGGGCACTGCGCAGCTGGTACAAACAGCCCATTCTGATGCTGACAGCCAAACAAAGCGATATTGATCAGGTGCTTGGCCTGGAACTGGGTGCCGACGATTATGTGATCAAGCCGGTGGAACCGCGGGTCTTGCTGGCGCGCATTCATGCCCTGCTGCGTCGTACCCAGGGTGGTACAGCAGCCGACCAGCAACGACTGGAATTTGGCAAGCTCAAACTGAATCAGTCGGCGCGGGAAGCCTACTACGACGACCAGCTGGTCGAACTGACCAGTTACGAATTCGACCTGTTGTGGATGCTGGCCAGACATGCCGGCCAGACCGTGCGCCGCGAAGCCATCCATAAACAAATCATTGGCCGTGAATATGATGGCCTGGACCGCACCGTCGACGTCCGGGTGTCGCATTTGCGCCGTAAACTGGGCGACAACGCCGAAACACCATTTCGGATCAAAACGGTCTGGGGCAAAGGTTATCTGTTTGTCGCGGACGCCTGGAACTGACGATGCGCCGGTTGTTCCTGCGGTTTTACCTGTTTATTTTGTTGGTACTGCTGGCGATTGGCTGGTCGGTCGAACGCTTATGGGAACAAAGCCAAAGTCCGCAGGTACCGGGCTGGGTCGAACTGCTGGGGCAAAGTCTCGCCTACCAGCTGACCACGCCAGAACTCAGTGCCGAACAAATTGCAGCACAGCTGAACCTGCCGCTGCAGCCATTACCGGCGCAAAGTATCGCCTGGTCTGACGCCGAGCAACAGGCGCTGGACCGGGGCCAGCTGGTGCCGCTGTTCAGTGACCATCAGGTGTTTTTTTATCAGACGCGGCAGGACCAGTTGCTGCAATTCGGCCCGGTGCAGGTGGACGCGCCGGTACACCATACTTACCTGTTTACCCTGTTGTTTTTTCTGTTACTCGGCATCGCGCTGGCCGGCTGGCTCTGGCCGGTGGCCCGCGATATTGAAGTATTACAACGTCAGCTGCACCAGTTTGGTCAGGGTATGCAGCTGCCAGATCCGCCATTACCCGACAGCTCCCTGCTGGCGCCTATTGCCCGCAGCGTGCGGCAAATGGCCAGCCAAATCATCCGGCTGATGTCGCTGCAACGTGAAATGACCCATGCCGTGTCACATGAACTGCGCACACCGCTGGCGCGGCTCAAGTTTGCACTGGAGCTTCAGCCGCTGGCCGATGCAGAAAAGCAGGCGATGCAGCAGGACCTGGCCGAACTCGATCAACTGGTCGACGAAATGCTCGACTATGCCCGGCTGGAAGCGCAAACCGTCCGGCTGACATTCGAAGATGTCGATCTGGTGGAGTTGCTGGAAAACCTGCTGGAAAAGCTGGCACCACTGCCCGGCGCGCCCATTCTGTTGCAACGGCCGGCCCGCCTGCGCTGGACTTGCGACGGCCATTATCTGGAGCGCGCGTTGCAAAACCTGTTGCTGAACGCCAAACGTTATGCGCGCAGTCAGGTGATGCTCTCAGTCCAGCAACACGACAACTGGCTGCAACTGGTGGTCGAAGACGACGGCCCCGGTATTCCGCCAGACCAGCGCGAAGCCATTCTGCAACCTTTTGTCCGGGTCGACCAGAGCCGTAACCGTGACAAAGGCGGCTTTGGCCTCGGGCTGGCGATTGTCAGCCGTATCCTGGGCTGGCATCAGGGCCGGCTGCGGATTGATGACTCACTATTGGGTGGCGCCCGCTTTAGTCTGTCGTTGCCAAAGGATCCGGCCGGCCAGAAAACAAAAACCGCGGTTTGAGGCCGCGGTTTGCATCACATCCGGTGGTTACCGGCGCCGGATCATAGTCCCAGATTGGCGAGGAAATCATCATCCACGTCATTGCCGCCGGCTGATGCCGTGTTGGCTGCTGGCTGACTGTGGGCATTGGCCAGAATATCGTCGACATTTTCCTCTTCGGCCGTTTCGAAGTCATGTAACTGAATAAATTCAGTTTTATCCATCGCCAGCTCCAGATAAAAAATATTGTGCAGTGGCGTATTAAAGGTCACCCGCCGCGCTTGCGGCTGGTCCAGCTGGGTATTAATCAGGATTTGCACTTGTTTGTTGATCGCCATCATTTTCGGCTGGCTTTGATTGATAGAAGTCTGCAATTCCTGACGCACGCGATTGGTGAAATCGCCGACGATCTGGTTCATCAGTTCGCCCATCACGTTGCCAACTTCATCGGAGGTATGGAACTGCGCCAGCTCGGTCTCTGGCATGCCCATACTCATCATATATTTCCGGTAAATTTCCATGGCCGCTTCCGCAGTGAAATTGATCACCACCAGACCAGAAAAACCACCGTCGAACAGCACAAAACAGCCTAAATCCGGACGCAGACAAGTTTTGTGGATCTTTTGCACCATCGGCGAATAGGCAATTTGTGAGTTGCCGGCAGCCGCAAATACTTGCGTCACCGACGTACACAACGTCAGCAGCACGTCGTCGGTATTAATAACTTTGTTCTTTCTCATGAAGGCTCCTGTTTGGGCCAGATTGCAGCTAAGAAATTGTCGCAGGTTTGATAGTCACAAGAACAACTTAGCCGTTGGACGTATTTCTGGAATACTATGCCAGCCCGCAGCGCCGCGCAACTCTGTTCCAAAATTCCGCCACCACAACAGCGCCGCTTCCCGTCAGCCACAACTTCAGCTATCGTGTACTTTTAGCGATACGCGCCGCCAGCACAGGGAACAGCGTGGATGACCACCGACCCGAAAACACCAGTTGCAAACAGTTACAGCAAAAATTTAAGCAAATTAATCAGTAGCTTACTCTCTGGTTCACGCTTTCAGCTGTCGGTCTATGGCATGGCTGCGCGTTTTTTCAGCCGTGACGAACAGGACACGGCCCACATCGCCCTGCTGCACCAGGCCTTTGAACAAAGCCAGGCCCAACTGGCACAGGCCAACCGCAAAACGGAGGCCGCGCTGATCGCCGATGCGCAAAAAAAACGGCAGCAGCTGTTTGATGCCGAATACCAATATGAACAACTGCAACAGCAGCGTTATAGCCAGCTGTATCTGATTTGCCAGCAACTGCTGGAACTGACCGAAGGCCAGCACCGGCAGGAAACCATCCTGCGCTCGTCGCGTTTGCTGGGCACCCTGCAACTGCTCGCGCCCAGTGAAGGCGATTTAATGGCCGCGATGCAGCAAAAATACAAACCTTTTTACAAAGCCGTGCTGAGCCTGCGTTTACTGGATCATTTGCTGGAACAGAACCTGATCACCAACAGCTACATCCTGAAAAAAGTAGCGCAGCGCCAGGAAATGCTGATGTTGCCCGATCAGCAGGCGTATTGCCCCTTTCGCGACGACGTGCAAATCCCGCTGCTGATGGCGGTGCTGCTGCAGGACGTCGGACATTATCATCCGGACGCGATGCGGCTGTTGCAGGCCGACGGCAGCCAGCCCAATTACCGCCTGCAGTTCAATAGTGCCGAACGGCAGACGTTTCTGGACATTAGCCTGCAGGCCAGTGTGCGCTTTTTGCTCAAAGGCATCGGGATGCCGGCCTATCGCGGCAACTCCAGAAGTGAACGCGCCGAATTTCAGCAAAACGAACAGGAAAAAATGGCTTTTGCCGCGACCGTGCTGCGCACCGCCGGCGCACCGGGTTCCGGGGTCGGCAATCTGCTGCGCATTCCACAGGTCTATGCCTCAGCGGTATTGCCGGGGCGCGCCCGGTTTGTCTACGAGGCGCTGCCCAAAGTCGCTTTAATCTTAAAAAATGGCGCCCGTGCCGGCCAGTATGATGAACGGATGGTCGACCAGCTGCTGACTATTACCGGTATTTTCCCGCAGGGCTATGGCATCGTGTATCTGCCAAAAGAAAAAACAGCGGCCAGCACCGAGCGCTATGAATTTGCCATCGTCAATTCGTTGTATCCGCCAAGCCCCGAAACGCCGTTGTGCCGGAGCGTGACCCGCAATTTGCGTTACCGCACTTCGGGCCAGAACCTGGCGGTCAGCGTAGAGCATAATCTGTATTTTAAACCGGCGCGGCAAAAGCTGGCGGTGATCCCGGAAGCGCGGCTGCAGGAGATCCTCAGTAAATTGTCATCGAACTTTGAACCGGCGCAGCTGCGCCATTTCTTACCACGTTGCTGGCATCCGGACGAGTTTTTTGCCGACCCGAAACAACAAAACCTGTGGAACCGCAACGAACTGCAACAAAACTGACCTCTGCCAGGCGAAGCATCGAAATGACATCTGAACGTGAAAAAATGGCACAACAACACTGGTTTGACCCGCGTGACCGCGAGCTGGCCGAACTGCGCCGCCGGGCCAAACAGCTGTGTCGCCAGTTGAACAACCAAGGGCCGGAGCCGTTTAAAGCCCATCAGCAACTGGCGAAGCAACTGTTTGCGACTGTCGGCAGTTGCTACCTGGAACCGGATTTCTGGTGCGATTACGGGGTGAATATTCATCTCGGGCAACGCTTTTATGCCAATCATCATTGTGTGATCTTAGATGCCGCCACTGTCACTATTGGCGACGACGTGATGCTGGGCCCGGCCGTACAGATTTACACCGTCAGCCACCCGCTGGCGGCCAGCGAACGGGTGACAGGTGCAGAGCAGGCGCATCCGGTTACTATCGGCAACCGCGTTTGGATTGGCGGCGGCGCAGTGATTCTGCCGGGCGTCAGTATCGGCGAAGGCGCGGTGATTGCAGCCGGCGCTGTGGTCAGCCGCGATGTCGCCCCTTACACCTTAGTGGCCGGTCAGCCGGCCAGACTGATAAAAGCACTGCCGAAGTAAGCCAGTTGCACACAGTTTTTTCGCGGCGACAATTCACAATTATGCATTGAAGCCGTGCCTTTCGTTCAGGTTTTACGATCATTCTACGGCCTCAAATGGCGTAAAATATCGTTTTTTCCGAACAGATAATCTGAACTATGGCCAAACGTCCTGCCTTGGCATTAATTGCCCTTTTTGCCTCCGTGGTCGCGGTCACGCCGCTGGCTATTGATATGTACCTGCCGGCGATGCCGCTGTTAAGTCAGGCTCTCGCGACCGACTCCGGCGCAGTGCAGCAGTCGCTGAGTATCTTTTTAGCTTTTTATGCGCTGGGCATGTTGTTGTTTGGCCCACTGGCCGATGCGGTCGGCCGCCGGCCGCTGGCGCTGTTGGGCCTCAGTGGTTTTGTCCTTAGCAGCATCTGGCTGAGCCGCAGCAGCGACATTGAGAGTTTTCTGGCCGGCCGCGCGCTGCAGGCATTTTTTGGCGCTGCGGCAACCGTGGTGGTGCCGGGCCTGATTCGCCAGCTCTATCAGGAACATACCGCCAAGGGCATGTCTTATATGTCGATGATGATGATGCTGGCACCACTGTTGGCACCGGCCATTGGCAGTGCTGTGCTGGCGCTGAGCGACTGGCGCTGGATCTTTCTGACGCTGGCCGGTTATGGCTTGTTAATTTTGCTGTGCAGCGCAAAGTTTTTTCCGGCTACTCACCCGGACAGTAAACGCAAACCGGAGTTTTTCAGCGCCTATCGCACGGTGTTAAGCCGAAAAATGGCGCAGCCGCTGATTGCCGTGTCGATGTTCGCTTCCTTTAGTTTTTTCTGTTTTTTAACCGCAGTGCCCTTTATCTACATTGGTCATTTCCATGTCGACACCACCACCTTCAGTATTTTGTTTGGCTGTAATGTGCTGGCACTGATCGGCGCCAATTTTGCCAATGCCCGGCTCGTCGTGGCGCATGGCAGCGCCCGTTTGCTGCATGTCGCTTTTGCCAGCGCCGGGGTCTGGGCGCTGCTGCTGACCGTGCTGGGGCTGATTGATGCACCGCTGTGGGCCGTGGTGGCGGCGATCATCCCGCTGATGGCCAGCCTCGGCATTTGCGCTACCAACGCCGATGCGTTGATTTTGATGGCATTTCCAGAGCATTCCGGCACCGCGACGGCCGTGATTGGTACTTTACGTTTTGGTGCCGGTGCCGCCGCCGGGCCTTTGCTGGCGCTGGGCGGTCAGACGTCGGTGCTGCCGTTTGCGCTGCTGATGTTAAGCGGTGTCTGTGGCATGGGGCTGGCGCTGTGGTTCCGCCAGAGCCGGCTGGCGCCACCAGAACAGGCCAGCTGACAAATTCAGCGGGCAAGAACCTGCAGCTGCTGTTGCAACAGCGCGACGATGTCGGCACTTTTGCGCAGCAGTCGCAGTTGCTGAAATAAAACCTCCGCTTCCGGGTATTGCAGGCGCAGATAACTGAACCATTGTTTGATGCGGTTACTGTAATACAGGCCTTTGTCGCCGGCGATTTCGTATTCGGAGTAACGCATCAGCATCGCCAGCACGTCCGGCCAGGGCAGCAAGGGCACGCCATCACGAATGCGCAGCGCCAGATTGGGCTGCGCGAGCGCACCGCGCCCGAGCATAATATCGCTGGAACCGCTTTGCTCTCGGCAGAGCGCTGCATCAGCCGGTTGCCAGATTTCGCCGTTGGCAATCACCGGAATGCTGATGACTTTACGGATCTCTGCAATCCAGGGCCAATAGGCCGGCGGGCGATAGCCATCGGCTTTGGTGCGGGCATGCACCGTCAGCTCCGACGCGCCGGCTTCGGCCAGCGCCCGGGCGTTATCCAGTGCCAGACTGGTGTCATCAAAACCCAGGCGCATTTTGGCGGTGACCGGAAATTCAGCCGGCACCGCGCTGCGCACCGCCTGCATGATGCGGTACAGCGTCTCGGTTTCTTTCAGCAGCACAGCGCCGCCTTTGCTTTTATTCACCGTTTTGGCCGGACAGCCAAAGTTTAAATCCACACCGGGCGAACCCAGCGCCACGGCACGGGCAGCATTTTCTGCCAGCCATTGTGGTTCCTGCCCCAGCAGCTGCACGCGCACCGGCGTGCCTGCCGGTGTTTTGCCGCCATTAAGCAGTTCAGGGCAAAGTCGGGTGAAAACCCGGCGCGGTAACAGCTGATCAACCACCCGGACAAATTCGGTGATGCACAAATCAAATCCGCCAATCTGCGTCAGCATATCGCGCATCAAATGGTCGACCACCCCTTCCATCGGGGCCAGAATAATCCGCATAATTGCGCCAGTTCTCAGAAAAAGGGCGACATTTTAGCCAGAACCGCCGACAATTACCAAATCTGCAGATAAGACCAGTCTGCACGGGCAGATACCGGATAATCGCGGCGCGCGCCCGGTCTTGCGGTCTCCGGCGCATACTTTTGGAAATGATGTGTTGAAGCGACTGATTTTATTGATGATATCCCTCGCAGGCCTGAGCTGTCAGGCGGCGATGCCGGCTGGCGATATTTGCCCACAGCCGCTACGGGTCCACCTGGATTTACATGCCCCCTCCGCTTTTTACGATACGACCGGGCAACTGCGTGGCATGGATGTCGAGATGGTTCAGGCGATTATGCATGCCGCGGGTTGTCAGTGGCGCTGGCATGTGGTGCCGATGACCGGCGCCCGGATTGTCAAAAGTCTGCACGACGGCGAGATTGACCTGATGATCCGTGCGTCGAAAACCCCGGACCGCGCCCGTTTTGCCTATTTCAGCCAGCCCTACCGCCAGGAAGTTGTCGGGATGTACGCCAGAGTCCGCAGCGACCTGCCGGCGATATTAACGCTCGCCGACGCCCTGCGGCTCGGGTTGCGGCTGATAGGTCCGGCCAGCGGTTGGTATGGTCTTGAATTTGAACAGTATCGCAACAGATTTCGTCAGGAAAAACGTTACACCTCTTATCCGGATGCCCAGGTCGGCACCGAGTTGCTGTTTGCCACCCCCAGCCGCGGCGAACTGCTGCTGATCGACGCTGATCTGTTTTATCATTTTGTCGGCCCGGACCGGGTGATGGATATCCGCCAGGCCAGCCCGCGGCTGCACATTACCCCGGCCCATCTGATGGCCAGTCAGCGCACCGTCAATCCGGCAACGATGGCAGCACTGAATAAAGCCATCCGGCGCCTGCAGCAAAGCGGTGAACTGGCACAACTGGAACAGAGTTACCGGCCCGCCCTGCTGCGTGCACAACTTGCCGGACAAGCAAAGCTGGGCGTGGCGCCGCCGATCCGCTAGAATACTGCTTTTGATGACTTGTACCGGAACCCTGCCATGAGCTCAGCCAAAGCCCTGAAAAAGAAAATCGCCAAACGCGCCAAACAGAAGAAGAATATTCAGGTGAAAAATTCGATCCGGCTGAAACAAAAAGCAGACACTGAAACCAGCCCGGCCGCAGAAACCACCACCGCGACTGAACCTGCCACTAGCGGGATTTAAGCGGTTTCAGACTGATTTGCACGTAAGCGTGGTCGCTGCTGTAGCCATCACGCGCAAATACCGGGCTGACCAGATGCCGGTCCACCACCCGATAGCTGCTGACCTCGCCACAGGCATGATGGTGGCGCGGGTCAAATGCAGCAGACACCAGCAGATAATCCAGCACCTGACCGCCGGCGCCATAATAATGTGTCGGTGCGCGGTCTGCCTCAGCCGCCAGCTCCGCCGCATCCTGCAACAGAAATAACGGCTGTTGGCTGCGATCTGTTGCCAGCAACGGCTGCAATAACGCCGAACTCAGCACATCATTAAAATCACCGGCCAGAATCAGCGGCTCCGCCAGACCTTGTGCAGACCGGCTATGTTTTGCCAGCGCCTGACGCAGCAAGGCGGCTTCATAACCGCGCTGCAGCTCAGACGCCCATAGTGCCAGGGCAGCATCCGGCAACTCTGCCGGCCGGCGCGATTTCAGATGCACAGCCGCCAGCCAAACCTTGCCAAACTGTGGCGTGTCCAGTTGCACCAACACCGGTTTGCGGCTGAACTGGAAGCTATTCAGCCCAAGCTGCGCCAGACCGGTCGCGTCGGCGCTGATTTCTGCAACCTGCAGCATGGGATAACGGCTGGCGATGGCCACCACCGGGCGGGTAAATACGTGCTGGTCGCGTAATTCCGCTGGTTCCACCACGGCAAACCAGGCGTAACCCAGGCTGGCCAATAATTCACGCAATTCTGTAACCGAAAACACTTCCTGCAGCGCCAGAATATCTGGCTGCTGCTCCAGCAACAGCGTTTTCAGCCAGTTGGTTTTTTGCTGCCACTGCGCCTGACTATAAATATTGTCCCATTCATAACAAGCCAGCGGCGGCGCGGCAAAATTCAGCAGATTTAAGGTGGCGACACGCAGTTCAGCCAAGCCCGGACTCCTTCACTCGGACATTTTCTCTGACGTTATCACAGTCGGGAGCAAGCACCTAATGGACTGTTATTGCAGGATTAATCAAAAACAATAAACGGTCGAGATTGAGCTTTTCATAAGGCATCAACCGGCTCGGTTTGCCTGGGCGCTCAATCAGCAGCGCCTGTTCCTGAAAAGTCAGGCAGGCGTTGCAGGTATGAATTTTCTGACCATCGACATCAAAACGACATTGGCTGAGCTGCAAAAACCGGATGATCCGGCTGCGGATTTTTGACAACATCCTCTTCTCCTCGCATCACTGTCAGACCCGAAACAAACACGGGCTTGAATGTGACTGGAGGAACCGCCGCAGGTTCCCGATCTTGTCAGTGGTCAGAGCTGTTGACCATTTTCAGTTCCAGCCAGAGGTCGTCCATCACTTTGGGTGCATCTGTAGCCTTCGCAGTAAAATTCCACGGCGACGGTGTCAGTTCGATACTGCGCAGCACGCCTTCACCGGTTTTATCCCAGGTTGACAGATAAATTTTCGCGCCATCCCAGCCCGGCAGACCCAGCGCTGCGGCGTGATAACGGATGCGGATCAAGCCCTTCGCCGCATCCACTGTCACTTCGGGCGCCGCACCGAGCTTGTGCCCGGTCGCAGTGGCGCTGGCGCCCTCAGCATTAAACACCGAATTGCCCCAGCCAAACAGGAAATGACCCAGTTGCCAGGAAAGCCCTTGCGGCATGCTGCGGTTGAGCCCCGGCAACACAGTAGCTCCGGGCAGTTGTGTCGCCTGCGGCAGATGGAAAAACAGCGCAAAATGCACATTGTCAAAGCCGTTGGCCGGCGCCCAAAACTGACTGATTTGCTGCATCTGCAGTTCCAGTTCCAGCACATTGCCGCCAGCCCGGGCACTCAGGGCGCGGATATCGCGCTGTTGCTGGGCGTGCGGCTGAGTTGGCCCTTTGTATTGGCCATCGAAGCCTTTATCGTCACCTGACGGGTCTTTAGCTTCGGCGGCCCAGCTGGCGGTTTTAACCTCAGTCTGATACTGCCAGACCGGGCTCAGCGCGCCGGTTTCGGCCTGATACAGCTGTAAGCGATGTTGCTGCAAGCCCAAATCGCGCACCGGCAGCAATAAGCGGAAACTGCCGTCCGCCGCGGCCTGTACTGACGGCAGTTGATGTAACTGACCATCAAGCACCGGCCAAACCGGTAAATCAGGCCTGTCTGTGCGGCCTTGCAGCCAGACGTCCTGCTGTAACGGGCTGAGCTGTAATTTGCTGAGTTGTAATTTGCTGCCAACAGTAACAGCACTCACCGGCTCACCTTCTGCTTGCAGCACCAAAACAGCACGCCCCGGTAATTGCAGCGTTAACTCGCCAGCGGGATTGAACAGTAACGGCCCAGACACAGCGCCCGGGCTTTGCCATAACACACGCGCCTGACGGGTACCAAGCTTTAATCCGGCCAATAACCGCGGGCTGTCGGCGGTATTCATCACTACCACAGCCTTGTGCCCTTGGTATTGCATCTGATAAGCCAGAATGCCGGCGCCGGCTGTTTCGGCCTGTAACAGGCTGAACTCACCGCGGCTGAATAAGTGGTGCTGCCGGCGTAAATCGGCCAGCTGGCGAATCTGCTGATACATGCTGTGCTCTGGCCGGAAAGCATCCCCTGTGGCGCCCCAGCCGCCTTTAAACATCGCCTGACGGCTTTCCGGCAATAGCTGTTCATCGCCCTGATAAATCACCGGAATGCCGGGAATAGTAAACAGCAGCGCATAAGCCTGCAAAAATGCCGCCGGGCTGCCGGCCGCCAGAAAGCGTTTAGTATCGTGATTATTCAAAAAAGTCGGCAACAGATGTGGCTGCGGAAATTGGCTGACATGCTGCTGTAGCCGGTAACCGAGCTGCGCCGCCGGCTGGCCTTCTGCCAGCACCCGGTTCAGCTCAAAATACAGCGGAAACGCGATAACCGAATTCAGTTCCGGTTTTTCCGCAGTGCCAAGAAAACGCCGTAGTTTGGCTTCTCCGTCTGCAGCAAAAGGCTTTGACGCTTCAAACACTTCACCAAAAGCGAGGAAATGCTGTTTGCCAAGCTCCCGCGCTTTGGCGAGCACACCATCAGGTGCGTGCAGGAAATCCTGCCAGAATTCGTGTTCTACATATTTAGCGGTATCAATGCGATAGGCATCTACCCCGGCTTGCTCCAGCCAATAGCGGTAACTGTGTTTCAGCGCCTGGCGCACGCGCGGATTGGCGGTGTTGATGTCGGCGAGTGTCGCCAGCTGATAATGAAATTCCTGACCTGGCACTGTTGGGTCGCTGATTGGCGGCGTCCAGTGATAAATGTCTGCTGCGGCATGTGCCGGATCTAAGCGGTTAATCTGATCAAAAGGTGGCTGCACCGGCGCGCGCTGAGCGCTGCTGTCGCCCTCATATAGCACAAAGTTTTTCGCCGTGTCAGTCGCAGCATAAGGGCCGTCATAGCCAAAAAAGTTGCCGGTGTGATTGACCACAATATCCTGCACCAGATACATGCCACGGCCATGCAGATCACGTGACAGCGCCTGATAATCCGCCAGCGTGCCATAGTGCGCGTCGATGTTGGCAAAGTCGGTAGCCCAATAGCCGTGATAACCGCCATATTGCGCTTTGTCGCTCCACCACTGATTCGCCACCGGCGGCGTCAGCCAGACAGCAGTTGCGCCAAGCCCCTGAATATAATCCAGTTGCTGCTGAATGCCTTTGAGGTCACCACCACTGTAGTGACTGGATTTCACCGGATTGTATTCGCCGGCGCCCTGATCGTTGTTGGCCGGGTCGCCGTCGGCAAAACGGTCGGTCAGCACAAAATAAATCACCTGATCGCGCCAGTCCGGTGACGGCACCTGTAAAGGTCCTGGCTGAGCAGTTGCTGCGGCGCTGCTTATCGCCAGCATCGTCAGCCAGATGAGTCCTTTGTTCGTGTTATGCATCCAGCCCTCAGCGTACACAGAAATCAATAAAGTCCTGATGCGGCGGCAAGCGGTTGACCGTCACCTGCATCACCGCTTTGAGGTTATCCAGCAGCTCTTTCAGCGCGGTTTCATCAATGGCGTTGGCCATACTGTGATAATCCGCCGGGATCACGCCCTGACCAATCATCACCTGTTGCCAGGCGATTTCGGCGAACAGCTCGTCCTGTTCGCGCTGCACCATGCCGGTGTCGCGGAACATCGCCATTTTCCGGCGCAGGGTTTCCGGCACGTCCATCCGTGCGCAGTCCAGCCAGTATTGACTGTCGGTGCGTTCGTTTTGTTTGTAATGCAGGATAATAAAGTCACGGATTTGCTCGAATTCTATCTGCGACAAACGATTAAATTCGTCGCGCATCGCCGGTGAAATACCGTTGTTGGGGAAAAACTTCAGTAACCGCAGCACACCGGATTGAATGAGGTGAATACTGGTCGACTCCAGCGGTTCGAGGAAACCACTGGATAAACCGATACTGACCACGTTGTGGCTCCATTGTTTACGCCGCCGCCCGGTTTTAAACGAGATTTTGCGCGGTTCGGCCAGCGGTTCGCCATCGAGATTGGCCAATAAAGTCGCTTTGGCTTCTTCGTCGCTGCAATATTTGGAGGAATAGACAAAGCCATTGCCAATGCGGTGTTGCAGCGGAATACGCCATTGCCAGCCTTTGGCATGAGCGATGGATTTGGTGTACGGCGTGATGGGCTCAACCGAAGCACAAGGCACCGCCAGCGCGCTGTCGGCCGGCAACCAGTGGCTCCAGTCTTCAAAACCGGTGTTTAAGGTTTTTTCGATAAGTAGCGCATGTAAACCACTGCAATCAATAAACAAATCACCATGCACCTGCTGACCGTTTTGCAATACCAGCGTTGCCACATCGCCGCTATCGGCATGACGCAGCACCTGACTGACTTTGCCTTCAATGCGCCGCACACCGAGGTTTTCACTGAACTGACGTAAAAACTGCGCGTACAGCCCGGCATCAAAATGATAGGCATAAGACAACCCCGGCAGATTTACGCCGTCAATTTTCGCCAGATGGCCAAACTTATGTTGCACGGCCGCCTGATAGCCCAGCGAAAAATCCCAGAAGTCATAAGGCATGCCGAGCTTTTGGCTGCGCACCCAAAAATGATGGAAGTTACAGCTGGGGAATTCTTTGCCAATGCTGCCAAAGGCATGCATGTAACGGTCGCCAATTTGCCGCCAGTTTTCAAATTCAATGCCGAGTTTAATAGTGCCTTTGGTGGCGCGGACAAAGGCCTTTTCATCGATGCCGAGTGCTGCGTTAAAGGTCATGATCGGCGGAATCGTCGCTTCACCAACGCCAACAATGCCAATCTCATCACTTTCCACCAAAGTGATGTGAATGGATTTACCCAGTAACTTCACGAGCAGCGACGCTGAAATCCAGCCAGCAGTGCCGCCGCCTAAAATCACTACTTCACGCACCGGTTTGTTTACTTGCATCACGACTCCGTTTGTCAAAAAAAAGCCCCGGCGAACCAGGGCTTTGATTGTGGCAGAAATTACAGCTTGTAGCTGAAGCCTAACAGGTAGGTTTTGCCGTATTGCTGATAGTCACGGATCTTCAGCGCGTCGCCTTGGGTTGACACAAATGGTTCGTCGCTTAAGTTCTGGCCTTGCAGGAAAATCGACAGACCTTCCAGACCTTTAAAGCCGGCCTCGCCGAAATCGTAGCCAATTTGCGCGTCAACAATGGTCTCGCCTTGGATATCCACTTGTTGCGCATCAAAACCGATGCCGTAAACCTCACCTTTAAAGTCGGTGCGTTTACGGGCACTGACGCGGGCTTGGAAGCCATTGCGCTCAAAGAACGCGGTTGCAGACATGATTTCTTTTGACAGGCCTGGCAGCTCGTAGTCTTTACCCAATGGGTCTTTCACATCCTGCTCAACCGCTGTGTAACTAGCGATCACACCAAAACCATCCAGCACTTCACTGACAATATTCAGCGGTAAAGTTACAGAGAATTCAGCACCTTGTAATGTACCACCGCCGCCATTGACTTTACCGGAGCCTGAAGCCTGTGAAGTCGCCGGTACTGTTCCGGTGCTTGGGTTTGCTACACCAGCGAGGTCAACCTCGTAAGTACCGTCAAAGATCCATTCATTCAGATCTTTCCAGAAATAAGCCACCGAGAAATAACCTTCATCAGAGAAATAGTTCTCGTACGATAAGTCGATGCCCAGTGCTTCTTTTGGTTCCAGCAGTGGGTTACCACCGTTGATACTCCAGTTGTTACCATTGCCGTCCGGTTGTTGATTGTAAGTTGCGCCTACAGATGCGTTCATGTCGCCCATCAGTGGACGAGACAGTGTTTTTGCCGCACCAAAACGTACAGACTGGTTCTCGGCAACATCAAAAATCAGGTTCAGGCTTGGCAGCACATGGCTGTAGCTATGGCTGATATCTGTTGGCGATGCCACAACCAAACCTTTCACAGTACCGAAAGCAGTCCCTTGTGAATCCTGTTCAGTTTTGACATAACGCACGCCAACGCTACCGGTGACCGGAATGCCGCCCACTTCGGCTTCTAAATCCGCCTGGGTATAAAGCGCAGTCACGTCTTCACCAACAGTCCAGGTTTTGAATGAGTGACTTTGGTTGGTCAGACTTTCTTTCGTCAGCAAATAATAACCGTCGTTTAACATGGCGCCTGAATCATAAGCAATCATATTGCCCATGCCGATGAAGTCCAGGTTCACAGTCCCCATGCGGTATTGTTCAGGTACGGTCACCATGGCCGGGAAATCTTTTAAAGTCATGAAATAACCTTCAGACTTTTTGTCTTTTTCACGGGTTTTGTAAGATACGCCATAGTGCATTTTGGTAAACATACCGGCGTCTTCCAGCATTTGCGTGGCGGCCAGTTTAAAGGCGCTCATTTCGTCATCAACGGTTGGCGCGTTGATAAAACCGTCTTGTGCGGTGTTTTCGTACAAGTCGTTGCCGACCACACCAAATTTCTGGTTCAGCGCTGTACTACCACCCCAGCTGCGTGGGCCACCCAGTTTGATCAGGTTGTAGTCGCCGTAGTTCAGGCTTGGTGTAAAGACTGCGCCTGAATTGCCAGGTCTTAATTCGTAGCTCAGGTTGTCACCGACACCCAGCTTGTCACCACGGCCAGTCCCGGCATAACTTTCAAAAGACCAGATTTCGCGTTCCACTTTTGACTGGCTGGCATCAAAGTTTAATGTCCAGTTGTCATTCAGGTTGTAATCGGCGTTAAAACCAAATGCGTTCATTTTGGCATCGCGGTTTTCCAGGTCGTTACGCACGACCAGGTATTCATTTTTCTTTGTGGCACTGGTGACGAAGCCGGTCGCTGGATCAACAGACACTGCATTCATCGGAGATCTGTCAGTTGGGCCAGACGGATAACCCCAGGCGAATGGAATTTCGATCCCGCGCAGGATTTTCTCGTCAGAGAAATCCACATACAGCGCGTCAAAGGTCATTTTCAGTTTGTCGTTTGGCGCCGCTTCCACCACTAACAAGGCAGAGTCACGGTCCAGCACCGATGAACGGACAAACGGCTTGGCACCACCCAAGACAGAGTAGTTTTTACCATCGACAGAAAAGTCTGGATAACCCCAGGCGTTCCAGCGTTTTTCCTGGTTTGGCGAGCTCATTTTTGAATAAGCAAAAGCTACACCGATAGTGTCATTGGCGAACTTGTCGATGTAAGAGAAAGTGCCACGGGCACCGGCGTCTTTACCGTCCGGGTTCAGTTTGTCCAGGCTGGTCATTTCGTACTGGCCGTTGAACTGAATAGTGCGCTCGCGGCTTAATGGTTTGACCGTCTGCATGTCGATCACACCGGCGATGCCTTCGGCTTCCAGTGTGGCGTTTGGTGTTTTATACACCGTGACGCCGCTCATGATTTCAGACGGGTATAAATCGAATTCTACGCCGCGGTTGTCACCGATAGAGACCTGCTCACGGCCGTTAAAAGTGGTGGCGCTTTCGTTTTCACCGAAACCACGGATACTGACTTTGCTGGCGCGGCCGTCCAGCCGTTGTGACGCCAGACCAGGCAGGCGGGAAATCGATTCAGCGATACTGGAATCCGGTAATTTACCGATGTCTTCAGCAGAGATAGATTCCACCACGTTGGTGGAGAAGCGTTTGGTGTTGATAGATTCAACCACTGAACGACGGAAACCTTTGATTTCGATAACTTCGACGGCGGCTTCGGCTTTGGCTTTAGCGCGGGCTTCGGTTGGTGTGAGTTTTTTGCCGGCATCTGCAGCAGCTTCTTGTGCTGCAAAGCCTGAAGTGCTGAAACCGGCCGCAGCCAGTGCCAGCGTCAGTACGCTGAGTTTATAGTGTGTCATTGCCCTTCATCCCCGGTGTGGTGTTTCATAGTTATTTGGTTGTGCGCTCCATACCGCGCGGCATGAAGTAAAACAACTTTGCTATTTCTATGTGGAACCTCACCCCGACACAACATGAATACGTATTCATCATCATGCTTTTGCGCTACCGCAGTGCAGGCACGGCGATGACTGCACCTGTGTTGGGCAAACCGGCGCATATGTGCGCCGGATCTGCGACCAGCCGCACTGAAATGTGTCGTGGCTGCAGCCAGCGAAATGTAACGAACAGCGGATGTTTTGTGAAAAATATGGCGAACTTTAGCCAGAACAGCGCACAAGGATGATGGTGTGGAGAGGACAGGCAGATCGCACTACAACGGGCTGGCACTGCACCGCGCAATTGGCCGATCAGCGACCGGCAAATTGCATACGTATGCAGTCAGGGCTGGCGGGTCGTCAGAATTGACGACTCCAGCTGAGGAATAATTCGCTTTGCCAGTCACGGTTCTGGCTGGCTTTATCCAGGGTGTTGCTGAATTCCAGCCCCCATTTCCACTGATCTGCCTGTTCGCGCCATTGCTGTTCGGTCCGCCATAACAACACTGTGCGGGCTGGCAGCTGAGTTTGCGTCCATTGCGAGGGCAAATTCACCCGGCCGCCGTCGATATTCAGCCGCAACCAGGCCAGTTTATTGTGCCAGCTGGTCTGGCTGTCGAGTTGGGTCAGAATGCCTAAATTGAGTGCCTTACTGTCATTGTCATAACTGGTGCCAATGGCCCGGCCGTAGCGGCGGTAACCGTCCTGATGCACGCTGTGTTCGTAATAACAGTTAAATTTACGCGTATCGTCGCAATCGATAGCGGTATCAATAGCTTCCAGATACACCCGGCTGCTCAGCGCGCGGACATAAGTGTCGACCCCCAGCTGGTACGATACTTTGTACAGCTGGAAACTTTTAGTGCTGACATCATCGGCAATCGCCGACCAGTAAATGCCGACCGGCTGGTCCAGCAGGCGGGTACTCCAGCGCAGGTCGTATCCGGCCAGCATATTTTCCGTGCCTTCCAGCGTGCCGCCGCGGAACAGCGCGTCGTACCAGTCTTTCAGACCATTGCCGTAGCCCTGACCGCCGTAGGTCATCACCCAGCTGAACCCCACTTCCAGTGACTGCAACGGCTTGATGCCCAACCGCGCCTGCCATAGTTTGGCGTCCGGCACATGGGCGCGGCTGCTGAGCTGACCAAAGCTGGTGGTAAAGGTCCAGGCCGGCAACCAGTCGTCGGCGCCTGCGACACTGGAATTGCGGCTCAGGGTTACCGCCGGCACCGGCCGGGCGTTGGTCGACAAAATGGCACTGGTATCAAACGACGGGCCCCAGTATTTTTCCAGCGCACCGGCACTGACAATCCAGTTGCCGGCTTTCACCGCCACATAACTGCCATCCAGCCGTGTCCGGTTCTGATCAAACGGCTGGCTGACCTGACTGACCTGCAGCCGGGCACTGACATGCTCGGTCTGATAACTGCCGCTGGCCTGCGCCTGAGCTTTGTCGCGCAGCGTATCACCAAACCGCACCACGGCCGGCTGTTCAGTTTCACCGGCCAGGCTCAGGCTGGCCTGCGTGTCACGCCGGTCACGCTGCCACAGCATCAGCACCCGCTGCAGTGCATCACGTGCGTCTGCATCCAGCTGGTCCGGGTTCAGCGACTGCAGGTCCTGCACGATGCCACTCCACATCAGCGGGAAAGTGTTGACCGGTTGTTGCACATACCCCAAATCGGCCAGCAACTGGATGTCGTTGCGCAGCGCCAGATCATCGGGCTCAATCCACCAGCCGGCGGACACCGGCACCGACACTGCTGCAGCGCAGCCAATTAACACAGAGAGCAGTTTCAAAATGAAGTCCCTTCGCAGAAAGATCCGCCGATTATACACAGCCAGACGCACTGTCCAAACGCCAGTGCGCCGTTCCTGTACAATTTCAGCACAATTCGGCGCCACTCACGCTCTGCAGTGCCACCAATAAAAACGGGACCTTAGTCCCGTTTGGTTGTCGCAGTGGTGCAGTTACCAGATCTTCACCCGCACCTCATCCGGCCGGTACATACCGTCGCCCGGTTTGACGTCATAGGCCTGATAAAATTCCGGCATATTCGACAGCACGCCCAGTACGCGGTACATGCCCGGTGAATGCGGCCCGGTGATAATTTGCTGACGCAGCGCTTCGTCACGGAACTTGATCCGCCAGACTTGCGCCCAGCCGATAAAGAACCGTTTCTCGCCGGTAAAACCGTCAATCACCGCTGCCGGCTGACCGCCAAGCGAATTCTGATACGCACGGTACGACACCGTCAGACCGCCAAGGTCAGCAATGTTCTCACCCAGCCCCAGCGCGCCCTGCAGATGCAAATCGTCAATCGGGTTGAAGGCGCTGTACTGGTCAATCATTTGCTGGGCACGTTGCTTAAATTTCTGCTCGTCGTCCGGCGTCCACCAGTCACGCAGATTGCCGTCGCCGTCGGAGCGGCGGCCCTGATCGTCAAAGCCGTGGGTAATTTCATGGCCAATCACCCCGCCGATAGCGCCATAGTTGACCGCGTCGTCGGCTTCCACATTAAAGAATGGCGGTTGCAGAATAGCGGCCGGAAATACAATTTCGTTCATCGTCGAGCTGTAATAAGCATTCACCGTTTGTGGGGTCATGCCCCAGTCGGTGCGATCGACCGGTTTGCCAAGCCGGCTGGTATTACGCTGATATTCGCAGGCGCTGGCGCGCTGCATGTTACCGACCAAATCACCGGCTTTAATCTCCAGGCAGCTGTAATCGCGCCAGACATCCGGGTAACCAATTTTGGTATTAAATTTCGCCAGCTTCGCCAGCGCTTGTTGTTTCGTTTCCGGACTCATCCACTCCAGGCCGTTAATCGACTGCTCAAATGCGGCGCGCAGATTTTTGATCAGCTGCTCCATCCGCGCTTTGGCTTCCGGTTTGAAGTGTTTTTCCACATACAATTTACCTACCATAAAACCTAAGGCTTCATCTATCGCTGCCACCGCCCGTTCTTCGCGCGGTTTTTGTTGCTGCAGACCGTTTAAAGCCCGGCCGTAAAAATCAAAGCTGGCCTGCTCAAAGCCGCTGGCCAGCAACGCGGCATGGCTGCGGATTAAATGAAATTTCAGGTAGAGCTGCCAGTCTGCCAGGCTAATCTGGCTTTGTAATCTGGCAAACTCAGTTAAATACGTCGGCTGGCGCACCACCAGACTGTCCGGTGCCGGCAGTCCGGCGCCTTGCAAAAAGACCGCCCAGTCAAAACCCGGCGCCGCAGTGGCCAGTTCAGCCGGCGTCATTTTGTTGTAGGTGGCTGTGCGATCGCGGTTTTGCACCCGGCTCCACTGAATAGTCGCCAGTTGCTGTTCAATCGCATAAATCCGATCGGCGGCAGCAGAACCGTCCGGCCAGCCGGCCAGTTCCCAGAATTTGGCGATCATCCAGCGGTACTGCTGCTTGATTTTTTCTGCTTTCTCGTCAGTTTTCAGGTAGTTATCCCGATCAGGCATGCCAAGACCGGATTGACTGATCAAGCTGATATATTGAGTGGAGTTTTTCTGGTCCTGTCCGACGAATAGCGTCACCGGTGTGCCATAACGCTGCGACTGCAGCTTGCCCCAGAATGCAGCCAGCTCGGCCGGCGTTGTTAAAGCGTCAATCGCGGCAATATCAGCATGCAGCGGGGTCAGGCCCAGCGCATCAATGGCGGCGGTATCCATAAAAGCGCGATACAAATCACCGATTTTCTGCGCATCAGTGCCGGGTTCTGCCGGCCTCGCGGCTTGTTGCTGCACCAGCTCCAACACATGCTTTTCGGCGTTATAACGCAGTTCATCAAAGCTGCCCCAGCGCGATTTGTCGGCCGGGATCTCAGTTTTGTTCAGCCAGTTGCCGTTCACATAACGGAAGAAGTCTTGTTGCGGCTTCATCTGCGTGTCCAGATTGCCCAGTTCAATGCCCGATTTCAGCTGCACAGCCTGCGCCTGAGTTTGCGGCGCCACTGTTTCCGGCGCTTTGCCACAGCCAGTCAGATGAAAAGTCAGCGCGGCAGCTACGGCCAATGCAATCACGGTTTTTTGCGACATAAAAGTTTCCCGGAACAACGATGAGATTTGTTCCGAGTGTAGTGAGGCGGATCTGAATGTCCAGCACCGAGCGGCGGGCGCAGAGCCAATCTGCGACGGACAGAGCATTAGCTGCTATGAACGCAAGGGCAAAACCGATGGCTTGTCATGGCATGACTGCGGCCATGCCATCGGCGCTGCGCCTTATCCGCAAACCAGCAATGAGGCAGCCGGCAGCGCCCAGAGCACAATGATTGCGTTTGTGGTGAAATTTCAGGATGATAGCGAAAACCCGTTTAATTCTGTCGACAAGGATTTCCGCATGACTGATTCCATTCTCGCCTCGGTAGCCGGTTTGCCCGCTTTTCTGAGTTTTTTTGTGCTGGCGATTTTGCTGGTGTTGTTGTTCTGCCGTTTTTACAGCTGGGTGACGCCACACGACGAATTTGCGCTGATCCGTGCCAATAATCCGGCAGCGGCTATTGCCTTTGTCGGCGCCTTAATCGGCTTTGCCCTGCCGCTGGCCAGCGCCATCGAGCACTCCATTTCGCTGGCAGATTGTGCCATTTGGGGCGCTTTTGCCCTGGTGATCCAGATCGCAACTTTTCTCGCCGTCCGTTTAACGGTGCGCCAGTTGCCACAACGCATCAGCAACGGCGAGATCGGAAGAGCACACGTCTGAACTCCAGTCACGAATCACCATCT